>NZ_CP152019.1:1462500-2195174 GCF_038622445.1 Sporosarcina sp. FSL K6-1522 | reverse complement strand
TGCCCGCCCCAGGAACTCCTGCTGTACCAATTGACGCCAAAATGGTGATTAAAACAACCGTAAGCAATTGTGTAAATGACAAATTCAAATTATAAAACTGGGCAATGAAAATCACCGCTACCCCTTGATAAATCGCCGTTCCATCCATGTTAACCGTTGCCCCTAACGGCAGGACAAAACTTGAAATCTTATTCGGCACACCGAGGTTTTCATTCGTATTTTTAATGGTGACAGGCAATGTGCCTGAACTACTCGCGGTACTAAATGCGACAAGGGCTGCTGGCGAAATACCTTTAAAAAACTTTACGGGACTCATTTTCCCCCACGTCTTCACAGCAGCTGAATATACAATCGCAGCGTGAAGAATACACGCAACGTACACAGCGATAATCACTTTGACAAGCGGCAATAACACAGAAAGTCCATACTGCCCGACAACTGGCGCGAGTAGACCCAAAACACCAATGGGTGCCACTTTCATAACAATCCCCGTAACTTTGTACATGACCTCTGCAAACCCTTCAAAAAATCGATAGACGGGTTGTGCTTTCTCCCCAACTAACGTAATAGCTATCCCGATGAACAAGGCGAAAAAAATGATTTGCAATACATTTCCTGTTGCTAATGCCGTGAACGGATTTTCAGGAATAATATTCAACATCGTCGTAATGGCACTTTGCGGTTCTTGCGCAGCCGCTTCAGGTATACTCAAACCTTCTGTCGATAGCGTAACGCCCTTACCTGGGGAGATTAAAAATGCAACCGCAAGACCAATAACGATTGCTACTGCCGTTGTCGCTAAATAGTAGGCAACCGTTTTCACCCCAATTCTACCGAGCTGTTTCGGATCAGATGTCCCCGCAACCCCAACGACCAATGTCGATAAAATCAGCGGCGCAATGATGAATTTAATGAGCCGTAAAAACAAATCCCCAAACGGTTTCAGGAAATCAATCGAATTACCGAAAATACTACCTAAAATGATTGCCAAGACAAATGCGATAAAAATTTGGGTCACAAGATTGAACTTGATTTTCATATCTCTCTCCCTTCTTTTTTCACCTACTTCATCCTATACAATTTCGAACCCTAACATGAATAAATCAATTACGCCTCGGCGTAATTACGTCTAGATTCTTTTCGAGCTCGGGACCTACAGGAAGTAGGTCATGGGGGCGTTGCCAATCGAACTCCAAAGGGTTCGATTGGCCTTGTTTCTGTGTTCTTGCAGAAATTAAGGCACCTCCCTTCAGGACGCGGCGAACTTAGGTTACCTTCCCAAGCTCCTCTAAAAAATCTATGACATCCGCCGGAGGCTTTATCTTCGTTTAGCAGGTGTTTGAACACCCACTGAACAGGAAACAAAAACGCATTCATCTCGCCACCTATCGAGGTGGGAGTTTTCTGTAGCTGACGCTTCGCTTTCAGTACAAAATAATTTGCTGAATGAAGATAAAAAAGACACATCCCGTATAAACCACAGTACAGGATGCGTCTTTATTTTATTGTTTACTTAAAACCATCTACCTACAATCGGATAATTATACGTTTCGCCACTCAAAGACTTGATTATGCCCATGATTGGAATAATAATCGTCATTAAAATAAACACAATGAGGAATGGAATACCAATTAGAATGAAACTTAACACGGCCGAAACTGTGATGAGTACTCCCATAACAAGTTGGAATAATACCGCCTGTATCGCTACCCGTTTCACTTCTCGATCATTAATCACAAGATATATGATAAACGGGACTAAGAATGGCATGAAGAAAGCACTCGCATGCACCAACACTTTCAATCCTGTATTCTCCATAGAATAATTTTTACTTTCCATATAACAAACCTCCCTAATCTTTCTAATACCTTATTATACGGATGAGAGAAAAGGAAGTTTCACTTTTTTAATTCTAAAACATGATTCTGCCCAGTTGTATAATCCAATTTCATTTTTTCCAATTCGAGTTTCATCTTTTCTGTTTCGATAATAAAATTTTGCTGTTTTAATTTTTCCAATTCGATTTCTTCACGAATCATTTCAGCTTTAATTTTCACGATTCTTCGCTTATGATCTGTGATAATTGCTGTAATCGGTATACTCATAACAATCGCCACGATAATAATCCCTTCAAACAATCCAATCACTCCCCATTCACTAAATAGTCTGCAATGTCTATTTTACTCGCTCTTTCTCCCTTCCGAAAGAGTGTTTCCAAAATAATTGGGCATACTTTTATCTTCATTCAGCAAATTATTTTGTACTGAAAGCGAAGCGTCAGCTACAGAAAACTCCCACCTCGATAGGTGGCGAGATGAATGCGTTTTTGTTTCCTGTTCAGTGGGTGTTCAAACACCTGCTAAACGAAGATAAAGCCTCCGGCGGATGTCACAGATTTTTTAAAGGAGCTTTTCGAGCAAGCTCGAAAAAATCTGGACGCAATTACACCGAGGCGTAATTGATTATCGATTGTAGAAAATGAAAGTATCTAATTGATATTTCGCACTAAAAAACAAGCATGATAAAAACATTAATCATGCTTGTTTTTGATAACCGCAACAAATTCAGCTTTTTCATTTTCAATAACTTTTTTAAGGACAGACAATTTGTCATCCCAAAATTGATCAAAGAATTCAAGCCATGACTGCAATGTTTGCAACGGCTGTGCTTCTAAACAAAATAGCTTTTCACGCCCGACTTTTTGTGACGTGACAAGCCCCGCCGATTCTAACACGTGAAGATGCTTGGTTACTGCCGTTCTGCTCATTGTGAAGTGGCTGCTAATGATCGTAATCGATAATTTTTTGTCTGCAAGCAATTCAAGCAATTTACGCCGCGTCGGATCAGCGATTGCTTGAAAAACATCGTACTTTTGGGACTCATCAGCCATTTAGGCCTCAACAACCGTTTTCAGTTTTGCCACAAGTCCATCCCATCCGCTCGACATACGTGAACGTACTTCTGCATGTGGCTCGCCAAATTCC
Organism: Sporosarcina sp. FSL K6-1522; assembly: GCF_038622445.1. Lineage (GTDB taxonomy): Bacteria > Bacillota > Bacilli > Bacillales_A > Planococcaceae > Sporosarcina. Next base: position 2,192,189 of record NZ_CP152019.1, on the reverse strand, counting down.
GTCTGCTTGTCCTCATCCCACCCAGCATGAATCAAGGTCAATTCAGTTTGGCCATCTTGTTCTGCCAACTCAAATGTGATGAGCCATTCCGCTCCCCACTCAAAAGATAAGCGGTTTGGTGAATTCACTTCCACCACTTTACACGCTGAATTGCCCCACGGCCCTGCCTGTAAGATAAATTCCTTTCCTTCAATCGGTTGCATATCATTCGGCATAAACCAAGCCCCAATGCCTTCAGCCGTCGCGACAAATCCCCAAACTTTTTCGATTGGTGCATCGATCATAATCGTTTTTCGTACCTCAGCAACATTTTCTTGAATGGACATATTATTTCCTCCTTAATAATCAAACACAAAACCATTTGGTTGCATATCGAATTATACGCAACCAAATGGTTTCATGTCAACTCATATTCAGCTTCTTATCTATGGGTCACCTATATGTACCAATTGTTATCTGATTCGTTCCTCCACTAATAAATGAATCAAATCACTCTCACGTTTTCCACCCATGACAATCATGAATATTGCTACGAATATTTCAACTATTATTTTCATCACATTTTCCCTCCTTGTTACATGTGCTCCGCAGGAATCCCAACCAGTCTACCCAATTATTCAGATGATATTCATTTTTTCATGACAAAAAAGCCGACTGCACATGGCAATCGACTTGTTTATACACGACTATTATTTACTCGCAAATGTGGCAGGCATAACAACGCCAACGACTTCCCCTGTTGCGCATAGCGTGTCGTCTGCAAATACTTCTACAGATACTTTCCATTTCTTCGGATGAATTTCTTCCACTTTCCCAACCGCCTTCAACAAAGCCCCATGTGGCGTGGGTTTTACATAATTCACATTCAAAGAGGCCGTCACAAAACGCGGCGGTTCTTCTTCACTCCCCGGTTCATGCCCATTTTTCCGATGAAGTGCCAGTGCGCATGATCCCGTCCCATGACAATCGACAAGCGAGGCAATCAATCCACCATAGACAAACCCTGGAATCGCAATATGCTTGTCCGACGGCTCATAATACGTTACCGTCTCTTCGCCGTTCCAACTTGTCCGAAAATGATAGCCGTCTTCGTTTAAGCGCCCACACCCGAAACACCATGCAAAATCAGCTGGATAGTCATCTTGAATTGCATACACTACTTCTGTTGTCATCTCATCATCCCCCATTCCACAATCATTATAACATTCCGACAACCATTAATCTCCCAAAATATCCTTCAAAAATTTCTCCCGATGATCTAAATAATACTTCGTGATTTGATAGTGCTCCGTCATTTCATATCGTGTTTCTTTAATTTCTCCATCATCAAAACTCAAAATTGTCGCATCTGGATAGCCTAAAATAATCGGTGAATGCGTGGCTATGATGAACTGACAATCTTCCTCCTGCACAAGATCATGCATAACACGCAAAAACGTCAATTGTCTTTGAGGTGATAAGGCGGCTTCCGGCTCATCGAGTAAATAAATCGCCCTGCCTTGAAAGCGATTCAGAAACAAAGACAGAAACGACTCTCCATGTGACTGATGATGCAAGGATTTTCCGCCGTAAGCTTGATAAGACCCACCTCTTTGCTGCGCCATGTCATCAACATGTGAAGCAAATTGATAAAATGACTCCGCTCGCAAAAAGAAACCATTTGTCACTTTCGGCATCCACGACAAACGAAGATAATCACTCAACGCACTTTCTGACGCATCTACATCATATGTATTATTCCTGCCTCCACCAGCTGGATTAAATCCACATAAATCTGCAATCCCCTCAAGTAGCGTGGACTTACCCGAGCCATTTTCCCCAACAAAAAAGGTAACCTTTGACGTTAAATCCAGTTCCGTCATGGACTGAATGGCTGGAATCGAAAAAGGATACGTCTCTTTCGATACATCTTCTTCATATAAAAGTGTGACTTTTTTCAAAAACAAGCAGTCGTCCTCCTAACCTAAATTTTTTCAAGCAATCAAGCATACGATTTAAAGTTACTATCACGCTACGAACAAGCATCACCTGCGTATACTACAGAAACGACTTGCAGGAGGAATAGAATATGAAAACAAGAGCACTCCTACTCATTGCGATTATGATTGGCGGTGCCTATGCGCTGATGCAATCAGCCAATGACTATGATGAGAAGAACTTTATAGCGCTACTCGATGCCACACAGCCGCCCTTCATCTCCATGATTTTCACCCAGCCATCTACCTTTGGTTCGGATGAAGAAGTATGGACTATTGATAATGCAGCGGAAATCGACAACTTGCTAACTTTTCTTCAAGATTACCACGTTCGGAAATTAAAGCCTGAAGAGATTGTAGTAAATGATAACATTGAACACTTCAGCATTCAGTTGCAGGATGCAAATAATAACAGCATCACCATTTTGGTCAATGAAAACCTCATTATCCAAAACGCTTCGCTGTACTACGAAATCGTTGACGGCCCATTAGATGTTGACTGGCTTGTACAATTTTTCATGCACAATCGTATTTAAATCAAGGTAAAATACCAGACCAATAGACCGTTAGAAACATAAGTGTCAATACAAAAATCGAATACAATTCCGAGAACCACCGATTTGCAGCTCTATTAAATTGCCATTCCATAAATACTCTAAACAACGAGGATGCGTAATAGAAAGAGATGTACCAGTAGAACATCTTCAATGACTCGGATTCCAGTCCCATTCCGATTATTAAACCAACAAGTAAGAGAAAAATAACACTCCCTTCAACAACCTTTACGCGTTTACTTTTGTTGTTTTCCGAAGTAATCGTAATCTTTTTTCTTAATAAACGCTCACCAACAAACAACAGAGGAATAAGAATGATACTAACTATCAGAAGTCCCTTCACGCCAACCTCCCCTTCCCAACATACGTACTTACTACATTTACGTTCTATTTACCATTCAGTTTCAACTCCTATATACTAAAGATAAAGGAGTGAACAGTAATGGATTTTAAAACAATCGACGAACAAGTCATTCAAAAATATCAAGAGGATGAACAGCTGATGATTCGGTTATTTGTACAATGGTGTGCCAATCATCAGCTTGATCCGCACGAATTGTACAAGCGCGCCTACCCCGAACAACCGGTAAATGCGGCCATGCAGTTGATTATAGAAGATGACGACGAAGAGCCTATTCATATTGACCACGAAACGATGCTCGATGTGCTACAACTTTTCGGCAATGAAGACCTAGCTTTTGTCGTAGCAGATGCAATAGAACGACTGCCTAAATAATGACTAACTATTCCCATTCGTCTTTTTACTTTTCTCCTAGTCTACTATATACTAGTATTTAGTTCGATACCCGTAATATAAAGGAGCGATTGCATTGGTCAAAAGTTTACCAAAACGGTCAGATGTAAAAGTAGAAGAAACGTGGAATTTACAAGATCTTTTTGCAACAGAGGAAGACTATCATGCAGCAATTGTTGCACTTGAGGCGTCCGTTGATGCATTTGCAGAAAAATTCAACGGAAAAATAACCGATGCTACCTCGGTCACTGATGCATTAAAAGGCTATGAAGCCATCTACGAGCAAATCGTTCCCATCGGTACCTATACAAGCTTATCTTCTAGTACAGACCAAACGGATGACGCAGCACAAATGCGTGCTAGCAAATACGGCTCAACCGCCGCCAAAATCAATAGCAAACTGTCCTTCGTCGACAGCGAACTTGCCGAGTTACCAGTTGAAACGTTAAAAGAAGCGATGCAACAATGCGCTGACTTTAAAAATTACTTAGAGAAATTAATTCGTCAAAAAAAGCATCAATTACATCCTGAAGTCGAGAAAACGCTAGCGGCATTTTCTTCAACATTCAACGGGCCTTACGGTTTATACAACACAACCAAAATGGTCGATATGGCATTCGATGATTTTGAAGCAGATGGCCAATCGTATCCACTCAGCTATGTTTCCTTCGAAGGCGATTGGGAGTCAGAAGCGGATACGACTAAACGTCGCGCCGCATTTAAAGCTTTCTCTGCAACATTAAAAGATTATCAGCATACAACGGCAAAAACGTATGATATGCACTTGCAAATTGAAAAAACAACCGCTGATGTACGTGGCTACGATACGATTTTCGACTACTTATTGTTCAACCAAGAAGTCGATAAATCCATGTATGACCGCCAAATCGATTTGATCACCAAAGAACTAGCACCACATATGCGCAAGTATGCCAAGCTGCTTCAAAAAATCCATGGGCTCGATAAAATGACCTTTGCTGACTTGAAAATTCCGCTTGATCCAACATATGAGCCTACCATTACAATCGAAGAATCCAAGCAGTATATCGACAATGCACTGGCGATTATGGGTGACGATTATTTAAACATGGTCAACCGCTCTTATGAAGAACGATGGATTGACTTCGCGCAAAACAAAGGGAAATCAACAGGTGCCTTCTGTTCAAGCCCTTATGGCAATCATCCCTATATCCTTATTTCATGGACAGGTAGCATGGAAGATGTTTTCGTCCTTGCACATGAGCTAGGACATGCAGGTCATTTCTACAATGCCAACCGTGAGCAAAATATCTTCAATGCGCGACCGTCCCTTTACTTCATCGAAGCACCGTCAACGATGAATGAAATGCTCGTCGCCAATCACTTGCTGAAAAACTCAGATGATCCGAAATTCAAACGTTGGGTCATTTCGTCCATCGTTGCACGTACCTACTACCACAACTTCGTCACGCATTTACTAGAAGCTGCTTATCAGCGCAAAGTCTATGAGCGTATCGATGCTGGCGGAAGCGTCAATGCGACTATCTTGAATGACTTGAAACGTAGCGTACTGGAAGAATTCTGGGGAGAAGACGTTGATATTTCAGAGGGTGCTGAACTAACATGGATGCGCCAGCCACACTATTACATGGGCCTGTATCCATACACATACAGTGCGGGACTGACGATTTCCACACAAGTATCCAAACGCATCCTAGCAGAAGGACAATCAGCTGTCGATGACTGGCTTGAAGTCTTACAAACAGGCGGTACAAAATCACCCGCCGACCTCGCCAAAATGGCAGGTGTCGACATTACAACCGACCAACCGCTACGCGATACCATCGCCTATATCGGCGAGTTGATTGATCAACTTGTAGTACTGACTGAGGAAATCGAAGCAGGCGAATAAAATACGCTTCAATGAACAACAGCCCACCCCTATGCTGCGACCTGCACAATGGGTTGGGCTGTTCTTTTGCACTAATAGTTCGGCGGCTTTCGATTACAGTTCACGCAAATACCAGGACAATCCACGCTTTCACTGACAACGAAACCAGAACCCCTTCATAAAATCAGAAAAACCATCCAAGTCACTCCCCACTTGGATGGTTTCGCTATTCAATCGATTATTGCATCCACTCTGGTTTCCCAAAGCCTTTGAATTCCTCATCAATTACTTTTTCAAATTGCTCAGATTCAACAATTTCAATAATATCTTTCGCAAATTGCTTCTCTAGATTTTCAGTTTTCACTGCTACGACATTGCGATATTGATCAGGCATGTTTTCTAATGCCAATGCATCTAGTAAATCCATTCCCGCTGACAATGCAAAGTTACCTGGTACTGCTGCTAAATCTGTACTTTCGACCGAACGTGGAAGTTGCCCTGACTCAATTGGTACAAACTTCAAGTTTTTCTCATTTACTGTGATATCTTTTTCAGATGCTTTTAATAACTCGATATTCGGGTCAAATTCAATTAGCCCTTCATCTTGTAGGACAATTAACGCACGAGCCGCATTAACAGGGTCATTCGGTAATGTGATTTGTGAACCATCTTTAATCTCATCAATCGACTTGAATGTGTTCGAAAAGATCCCCATTGGCGCTGTTGGTACGATGATCAACCTCGATAATTCGAAATTATTTTCTTTAACAACGTTGTCTAAATACGTTGTGTTTTGAAATAAGTTTGCATCGATTTCTCCATTATTCAGTGCTTGGTTCGGCTGAATATAATCACTAAACTCTTTCAATTCAACTTTATAGCCCTTCTCCTCTAATCCAGGGATGATTGCTTTTTTCAACATTTCACTATACGGTCCCGCTGTAGCACCGAGTATTAGAGACTTCTCATCTGCCGAATCTTTTTTGTCTTTTCCTCCACAAGCAGCTAATGCAGCTACAAGAACAATCATCATACAAGTCAGTAACAACTTTTTCATCATACATTCTCTCCTCTATTATCGTTTATCGACTGATTTTGAAATCCAGTCCCCTGCCAATTGAATAATTTGGACAAGCACAATCAAAATAATGACCGTCACAACCATAATCGTGTTGTCATAACGGTAGTAACCGTAGCGGATGGCCAAGTCTCCAATTCCGCCCCCACCGACAACCCCCGCCATCGCGGAGTAGGCAACTAAGCTGATGACCGTCAACGTCAGTCCTTGAATAATACTGGACTTAGCCTCCGGCAATAATACATTGCGGATAATCATCCAAGGGCTTGCCCCAATTGAAATTGCCGCTTCAATGACACCTTTATCAATTTCCCGAAGCGAAGTCTCCACAATTCGTGCAAAAAATGGAATGGCCGCTGCCGATAAGGAGACACTAGCCGCTGTTGGACCAATGGACGTCCCAACAAGAAATGTCGTCAAAGGAATCAGTGCCACTAGTAAAATGATATATGGGACGGAACGAACCATATTGACAATAAAACCAAGAACCGACTTCACTGCAATATTTTCTAGGAATAATCCCTTATCCGTCACAAACAGTAAAATCCCCAATGGAAGCCCGATGATCAACGCGACCACCAACGAAATCCCTACCATGAAAAGCGTTTCACCAAATGCCTTTGTCATATCGGGTAACAATTCGATAATATGCTGCATATCAATTCCCATTCTTAATCACCTCCACATGTACATGGCGAGATGACAGATACGCAATCGCTTGCTCGACATCAGCTGTTTCCCCTAGTAGCTCCATCACAAAAATCCCAAGCGGCATTTCTTGAATATACTCAATCGAGCCATGCAAGAAATTCCCTTGCACCTGAAACTGCTGAATCATATCAGAAATGACACCTTCCCCAGCCACACCGCCTTTAAACAGCAATTTCACAATACGCCCTGTGCAATTCGCTAAAATAGCTTCTGGGACATCAAAGGATACCACGCTGCTAATAAATTCTTTTGTCAACGCTGTTTTGGGAGCTGAAAAGATATCATAAACCTGTCCTTCTTCAATCACCCTACCGTTCTGCATAATCGCCATGCGATCACAAATCTCTTTTACGACATGCATTTCATGAGTGATTAGCACAATGGTGATTTGCAACTCGCGATTGATTTTTTTCAACAAGCGTAAGATCGACAAGGTCGTGTTTGGGTCCAATGCGGATGTTGCTTCATCACATAGCAACACAGAGGGATTATTTGCCAGTGCTCGAGCAATCCCGACACGCTGCTTTTGTCCTCCACTCAGTTGCCCCGGATAGACATCTCGTTTCTCAGCCAACCCTACCATCTCGAGAAGCTCAGTCACTCGGCCACTGATTTTATTTTCGGGCATTTTTGCAGCGCGCAATGCAAACGCAATATTTTCATACACCGTCTTTTGGCTAATTAAATAAAAATGTTGAAAAATCATGCCGATTTTCAACCGGGCTTGCCGCAAACTTTTGCCCCTTAACTTGGTCAAATTGACGCCATCTATTAAAATCGTACCGCTCGTCGGCTTTTCCAAGAGATTCAAACAGCGAATCAATGAACTTTTCCCCGCCCCTGAATAGCCAACAATCCCAAAAACTTCACCGGTGGCAATGTCGAGGGATACATCGTCTACACCTTTCACAAGTCGTTCTTTTGTTTTGTATACTTTCGATACATTTTGAATTTGAATCATGGGTATTCTCCTCTTTCTATAACAATCAATTACGCCTCGGCGTAATTGCGTCCCAGATTTTGAATCGAGCGAGCTCGATTCAAAATCTGGGACATCCGCCGGAGGCTTGGGCCAACAGGATGTTGGTCATGTAGGCGTTGCCAATCGAACAGCGAAGGGTTCGATTTGCCGTATTTCTGTGTTTTTTGCAGAAATTAAGGCACCGCTTTTTGGACGTGGCGACCTAAGCCTGCGTACCTCTATCGTTCAGCTAGCGTTTGGACACCTACTGAGCAAGAAAATAAAACTTCATTCATCTCACCACCTATAAAGATGGAGTCTTCTGTAGCTGACGCTTCGCTTTCAGTACAAAAAGATTTGCTGAATGAAGATAAAAGCGCCGAACTAGTTATTATTTCCATATAAAAAAAACGCCTCTTTCATCATTAGAAAGAAGCACCGAATAAATTCGTTTCAGCTCATCTTTCAGAATGAAATTCACTCTGTAGGAGTTAGCACCTTCCTTGTTCCATACAAGGGGTTGCTGGACGTCATCGGGCCTATCCCTCGGTCTCTCTTGATAAGTTATCTATGCAGTTTTAAGTATAGCTTATATAGTAATCTGAAATAATAGGATTGTCAACCTTCTCTATATTATTAAGGTTTTAGCGAATATTGCTATTACGTTGATAACTCCTGTATACTAACAGATAATTAATTCACTACGTAGAAAAAGAGGGGTATCTCATGACACTTTCAAATCGACTCAAAAATTTACCACCGCATTTCTTTTCATCTCTTGTCAAAAATGTTCAAGATGCTCTTGCCGAAGGGCGAGATGTCATTAATTTAGGACGCGGCAATCCTGACCAACCGACACCACCGCATATTGTTAAAGCACTGCAACAAGCGGTTGAGAATCCAGCCACCCATGGCTACTCGCCTTTCAGAGGCATTGCTGAATTCAAACAAGCTGCTGCCGACTTTTACAAACGAGAATACAATGTCGACATCGACCCTAACACAGAAGTGGCGGTGCTATTTGGGACAAAACCGGGATTAGTTGAGCTCCCCCTCGCCCTGATGAATGAAGGAGAATTACTGTTATTACCTGATCCGGGCTATCCCGATTATTTGTCCAGCGTAAGCTTAGCGGACATTCAATATGATACGTTTCCATTGTTAGCAGAAAATGATTTTCTACCCGACTACTCAACTTTTTCTGATGAACAAAAAAAGGCCAAATTGATGTATTTAAACTATCCGAACAACCCAACAAGTGCTACAGCTACATTGCCCTTCTTCGAAGAAACCGTTGCCTTAGCTAAAGCGAACAACATCACCATTATGCATGACTTCGCTTACGGTGGAATTGGTTTTGACGGCAAAAAGCCAATCAGCTTCCTGCAAGCTGAAGGCGCAAAAGAAGTCGGCATCGAAATGTACACTTTGTCAAAAACGTATAATATGGCCGGCTGGCGTGTCGGTTTCGCAGTTGGTAATGCTGAAATTATCAATGCGATTGGATTATTGCAAGATCATTTATTCATCGATATCTTCCCAGCCATTCAGCTCGCTGCTGCCGAAGCGTTATCTGGCAGTCAAGACTGTGTTCAAGAACTCATCGCACTTTACGAAAGTCGTCGAAATGTGCTAATCGCCGAATGTCAACGAATTGGCTGGGATGTAGTCGCACCAAACGCTTCTTTCTTTGCATGGCTACCCGTTCCAACTGGCTATACAAGCGAATCCTTTACCGAGCTGTTATTGAAAAAAGCTGACGTAGCCGTTGCACCGGGGCATGCATTTGGCAAAAAAGGCGAAGGTTATATACGCGTGGGGCTCTTGGAGACAGAAGATCGTTTGAAAGAAGCCATCGCACGTATTGAAAAGCTGAACTTGTTTTCATAATCAAAAAAACTGACGGACTTCTAACAGTTCGTCAGTTTTTCATTCATAAAGATAAATCTCGTTGCCGATAAAAACCATATGTCATGACCATAAAAACAGCCATTAGCAAGCAAGACAACACGACAAAAGACATGTCGTATCCTCCATCATGCAAAATCGTTTTTGCCTCAAAATATTTAAAAGGTGTTGCATACCTTAACTTATCCAGCTTACTTGTTAGCTCCATCCCGACGGACAATAGAAATGTGACCAATAACACACCCGTTGAAATCGGAATCGCCAACTTCGAATTTCTGACACATGCCGCAATGGCGGTCGAAAAAAATAAAAAAAGAAGCTGTAGCATAAACATCCCGCCCATTAACCACATGATTTCAGACGTAATAGGCGCCCCTTCATTAACCCCATCAACAAAAATGATAGAGCTAATGAGCGTTATGCCATTAAAAATAATGACGATGGCAACAGCTGCAGCCAATTTTGCCGAAATGACGGTTGTTCTCGAAATGGGTTTCACAAACAAAAACTCTGCTGTTTTATCACGCTCTTCTTTTGAAATAATCGTTGACCCTAACATCGCAGCATGAATGCCAGCCATAATTAGTAGGTACAAATATAGCAATCCATAGTAGCCAACCACAGTCGATACATCTAACGAGCCAATGCCAAATATCGCTCGCAACGATGCCGGCATTTGTCCTAGCAATTCATTGATGGAATCCCCCGAACCCTCTAATGCCGCATACTTGCCCATCCCACTACCAACGATGAACACCAGACCGATAGACCAAAAAACGAGCGATTTCCAACTCGCTTTCATTTCCCTTTTAAAGACATTCATTCATATCATCTCCTTAAACGACTCAGACAGATGGGATATCCTTTTTCGTGTATACGACATAACTGACGATTATCGAAATGAGAAGAAGCGCCAATCCAAGCAACAGAAAAATAGGCTCATAGGCATCATTTTTCAAAATATACATCGGTTCAACGTATTGAAACGGAGTCAAATAGCGCAACAACCTGTCCCCTGTCGCAGAACCGAGTAAGTTAATGAGAAAAAACATAAACACAATTCCCAACGATACAGGGAGAACCGCTTTTATTTTCTGCACAACAACCGCGATCAGAAAGCCTAAGCTTAGAAACAATAGTTGAAGCATAAATAAGGTCAACGATAAGACAAGAAGCGTTGCTAGATGAAATGATTCTGTTGTTACAATGGATACAATCAGCACCGCACTACTGATGAAAACCACATTTGTAACCAAAATACACGTAAAGGCTGCTAACATTTTCGCCCGTAAAATCTCCGCACGACTCACCGGCTTTGTCAATAAAAAGTCAGCCGTTTTAGCGCGTAGTTCCTTTGATAATATACCGATTCCAATTGTCATCGCTTGAATGGATCCAAGCAGTTTAATGTATAAAAATAGATAGGAATAAAAACCTAACAACGAAAAAAATTGATCCAGTTCCAATCCGATGGCCTTCCGAACAGGTTCGGGAAATCCTTCTAACATCCCCTTAAACGCCGCGACATCTTTTGAAAAAGCAGGATACATCGACATGAATAATCCAACAACTAGCACGAGCGTTACGGTCCAAAGCAATGTATTGTTTCGGTAACTCTTCACCTCATGCATATACATATTCATATCGTTTACACCTCCTCTTTTTCATAGAAATGTAGAAAGATTTCTTCTAAATCTGGCTCCTCCACCTCTAAATTTGAAATAGGAACAGCCGCCATTTTCTGTATAACTGCATTCATATCTCCTTTAAAGAGGAAAGTCGCTTTGTGTGTATCCGCAACTAAATCCGTCACACCTTCCATCTTGAAATAATCTTTCTTCATTTCAGTAGACGTTTCAACATGAAACTTTTTATAATTATTTTCATTTAAAGTACTCATTTTCTCAAGTTTAATCAGCTTACCTTCTTTAATAATAGCCACACGATCACATAATCGCTGTACTTCCGATAAAATATGAGAGGAAAATAAAATCGTCGCCCCTTTTCGATTCTCCTCTTTCAGCAAATCAAAGAACTTATGCTGCATCAACGGATCTAAACCGCTCGTCGGCTCGTCGAGGATAATCAGTTTAGGCTCATGCAATAAGCCTTGCACAATACCAACTTTCTTTTTATTTCCTAGCGACAAATCATCAATTTTACGGTTCAGATCCAATTCCATAAGCTCTGCAAGCTCCTTCATGCGTTGACTGCAATCTTTTTTATAAAAACTTGCAGAGTACTTCAACAAATCCTTCACTTTCATATTGTCGTAATAGAATACTTCGGAAGGCAAATAACCGATTTCCTTTTTAATTTCCGGCGCATCGGCAATAATATCTTTGCCAAAAATCGTAGCACTCCCACTCGTTGGATAAATTAAAGATAATAACGTTCGAATGGTCGTCGACTTCCCAGCACCATTCGGGCCGATAAAACCAAAAATCTCTCCTTCTCGAACAGTAAAACTGACATCCGAAATCCCCCTCGCTTTGCCATACCTTTTTGTCAAGTTCTTCACCTCGATAACGTTCATTTTGTCAGCCCCCTTCTATCCATTTCGATTGATAGAGTATATTATTCTTTACCATCAAAAAAGACTATCCAAACCATATGGATAATCTTTTCACATTCTCTTCAATTGATGTACCCTATCGATCCTTTCATTAACAGATACTATCCGAGTTCCTACATGTATCCTTTATCTAATTGCTCCACAAGCTTCTCTAATAGTTTGTTCAACTTATCAATATCTGGACTCGTAGTCGTCTGCGTATTGTCCTTCTTCAATTCATCAATCTGGCTTTGCAATTTGTCGAGCGCTTGCTGCTGTTGTGCATCAGAAATCCGTCCCTCTTCTATTGAAATTGCTCCACCAATCGTTTGTAAGGCATCACCTAACGTTGAAATAGCTGACCCAAAAAGTGAAATTTTAGCGCCCCTGTCTAGCGGGTCATCATTCGTTGCGCTCTTATTGTTAGCAATCGGCGTATTTTGCCACAATGCCATCGCTCCTCTAAGCTGTTTTGCCTTTACTTCTGTCTAGCTTTCTTACAGTATATGCCGTACTTAACAGTCGGGGAACATACAACTGGAACTGCTTCTTCCCCTACTTTTCAAATCCAAGTTGGACAGAATCAGCGATGCGTTTAAAGCCGATTTCTTGATAGATTTTATTTGACGTCGGATTGAGAAGATCTGTATATAATACGCAGAAATCATAACTTTTCAATAGCTCTATCGAACAAGTCGCTACCATCGTCCGTGCATAACCACGTTTGCGCTCTTCTTTCGGTGTAAAAACGAAAGATACCGTAACACCATGTTTTGTAGGACGTGCCTTTTTCATCATTGAAACGACTTTTCCATGATATTCCCACAAAAATACTTCCCGCTCCGCGATAAATAATGCAACACGTTTTTTTACATCTAACGCCGGGCTAATCGGAAGCCCAGTATCCTCTTCAAATAGGGTAAACCACTTCTCAATAAGCGGACAATCCCTTTCCTCCGCCAAACGCCAACTACCAGGACTTGGATCTAATGCCTCATTCACTTCGTTTAATCGATACAATCCTTGATCCATTAGCAATTGCCTCGTCTTACCCGTTTCCGCTTCCCATTTCTCAGCAAAACAGTATGCCCATGGCTTCAAACTAACAACTGAACGAACTTCGGTTCCAAGCGCTAACAAATTTTTAATGACTACATCCATGTTTGCTTCCAAACGGCTTTCATCGACAATAATCAAATTTAATGGATGTGGGGGTGTCATTTGGACTAACGCCAACACTTCCCCATCCTCTTCAATCGTCGCCATCAATGGATTGTCGTAACGACCTGCTTTAATCGCTTGCAGGACACCCAAAAACAGACTATAAACATCTTCCCGTTCTGCTAAAATCGGCTCCGCCTTGACCGCAAAATCATGCGCATTTGAATACTGTTTAAAATCCATTCCCATTCCCCCGAAAACAATTTATAAAAGGATAGGACACCTCTCCCCAAGAAGAAAATGTTCCTATCCTTTACCCCATCAAATCACATCATCATTTCGTCATCTTCAACATTCAACTGCCACTCTATGCCAAACTTATCCGTTATCTGACCGTAACATTTACTCCAAGACGTTTCTTGAAGCTCCAGGCCTACTTTACCGCCTTCTTTCAGCTTATCAAATACAGCTTTAATTGCCTCTACATCCTTACTGACGAACGCAAGACTAATATTATTTCCTTGAATGAATGGCATTCCCGGAAAAGTATCCGAAAACATCAAGGTACTACCACTGATGTTAAGCCGTGTATGCATGACTAAATCTTTTGCTTCTTCGGGAAGTGGATATTCCGGATTAGGTGGCGCTTCTCCGAAAGTCATAATATGAGGTTTTTCCGTCCCAAATACCTCTGCGTAAAACTCCGCCGCTTCACGACAATTTCCATTAAAATTTAAATATACATTAACAGCCATTTCCGTCACTCCTTCATTTTCTATCGCCAATTCACAAAAACTGATTGGTATTTCTACTGTATCATCTGCCTATTTGAAATTAAACATGCTTCATAAATATTCCCCATAATGGAGACACTAAAACATATAAGAAGGAGCTGATAGTAATGTCCGATTTTTGCCCGGTATTATGGTCGGAAGAACCAACACCTGAAAACGTTCAAGACTGTCGCGAATGCGGTCTTTATGAACATGGCACGCGCATGATCTGGGGCGAAGGAAATCCAGATGCACCCATTATGATTATTCTCGATAATCCAGGGGCCCGGGAGGATCGTGCTGGCAATGGAATGGTTTGTGGAACACGCCAAACCTTGCAACAAGCTACTCATGACGTCGGTTTAAAAATGGATGACTTATATGTCACTTTTATTTTAAAAAGAAAACCTGTACGCGCTTATGATAAAGACCAAGTGCGCCAAATTTGTATACGTCATTTAGCACAACAACTTCAAACGAATAAACCAAAGTTTATTTTGTGCTTAGGGAACGTAGCTGTACAATCTTTTTTCCAAAAACCCGAAGCCGAAGTGAAGACATTGCGTGGAAATTGGCACGATGTCCACGGCTATCAAACAGCAGTCGCTTATCATCCACTTGCCGTTCGGCGTCGCCCTAATTTACACGCCTTATTTTTGCAGGACTTGGCATTTGTTGCGGAGAGATACCATTCTACTCTAACAAACAACTAATTCCGTATGAAATCAGGACACAGGCTTTTCAATTTGTATGAAATCTAAACATTTGATGAAACTAATTAAAGAAGAATTTGCGACTTCAATAAAAGCTTCTAAAGAGGACACAAAATATAATAACTACAAACAATGTGCACCTAAGTCAGTAGGGTAGATGCTATTCACACTAGTATCTACCCTATCTCTATTCAATTAAGGACTTTCTTTCAGGAAACGTATTTTCTGGCACGAATATTGCAAAATGATTAGGCATATAAAATAAAAGGACAAGGAGGCTACGGCGAAACTCATTCCTACCAACTTACTCATCGCTAATCGGCTATGTACCTAACAAACACAACAAGCAAATAAAAGGACGGTGGAAGTAGTCTTGAATATTACAAATATGCAGATGGGTTTAAAAGTATTTGCTGAACAAAAGCCACATGAAGTAGCAATTACCTCATATGGGCAATCATTAACATTCCAAGATCTTTATCATCGCGTCAATGCTTTAACAAATTCACTAGTGGCATTAGGCGTTCAAAAGGGCGATCATATCGCTGTCTATATGCGAAATCGGCTGGAAATGCCCGAAATTTACTACGCAATTTCTGCCGTAGGTGCAGTCTGTCTCCCTGTTAACTACATGCTAGTAGGAGACAGCCTTACGAATCTATTGAATGCATCCGATGTTAAATACGTTTTTGTAGAGGAAGACCAATTGTCACAAATTGAAGCGATTCAAGACCGCTTAACGTATATTTCGAGCCAAACGATTATCGTCGTCGGTTCAACATCAGAAACCCCTGTTAACCATTATGAATCAATGCTTCAGCAGAGCTCTATCGAAGATCCAACTATTCTCGTAGACCCAGACGCTACCTTTAACATTTTATTCACCTCAGGCACAACTTCTCTACCCAAAGGAATTGTCTTCGATGGGGATACTGTCTTTAAACGAACGCAAAGTTTTGGGAATGAGTGGAAGATGGATTCTTCGACGGTTACACTCATATCTGTGCCTATCTATCATAGTGTAGGTCTTACCTTTACTTGGTTTTTGCCATTGTTCGGCTGTAAGCTCGTCATTATGCGCGAATTTGATCCCATACTTACGTTGCAATGGATACAAGATCATCAAATTACACATGCATTTTTTGTCCCAACACAATATCATCACTTACTCCAAGTGCCTAATATAAGGCACTATCAGCTATCATCCTTACAATTATTAATTGCAGCAGCTGCTCCTTTATCCGCCGAAAAGAAAAAACAAATTACCGAAAAATTCAATTGTAGATTAACGGAGTTTTTCGGTAGTTCAGAGACATCGGCTTATATTATTTTAAGGCCAGAAGATGTGATTGACAAAGCCGCTAGTATCGGAAAGAAAATTGACGAAACAGTTGTCGAAATTCGACTGATTGACGCCCAAGGCAACGATGTCTCCCCTGGCGAAGATGGCGAATTCGCCATCCGCAGCCCCTATCTGTTTAGCGAATACTATAAAGCACCTCAAGAAACACAAGACTCCCATCTTCCAGGTGGCTGGTATTGCACAGGCGATATGGGAAAAATCGATAGTGACGGCTTTTATTATCTTTTGGATCGAAAAAAGGACATGTTAATTAGCGGCGGCGTCAATATCTATCCAAAAGACATCGAAGAAGTCGTGCAGCTACACCCTGCTGTACAGGAAGTCGCTGTAATAGGCATTCCAGATGAGTTGTGGGGAGAAGCCGTCAAAGCTTATATCGTGTTAAAAGAAGGTCAATCATGCAGCGAAGAAGAAATGATCCATGATAGCAATAAAAAACTAGCAAAATTCCAGCGTATTAAAGAAGTCGATTTTATCCAAGCATTACCACGAAATCCTTCTGGAAAAATACTAAAACGTGAGTTAAGAAAAAACTAGGCTAGCGAATAGATCTAAGGAGATGAATATCGTGTCCATTACAACCCTTTCAACAACAGAATACCTTGAAGTGGCCATTGAAGGCAAAGTGGCTACCATTGCTTTTAATCGGCCCGCGTCTATGAATGCTTTTACCCCAGAGATGTTTCATAACTTTCATCAGTTATTACAAGAAATACGTATTTCCGAAACCATCCAAATTGTCATTTTCAAAGGCAATGGCAACGCTTTTTGTTCCGGCGCAGATATTAAAACGATGACACCTAATTTGGACATCGCCAAACTAATGGATCTTGTCAGTGACATCGCTGTCGCCCTATACACATTGCCAAAGATCACAATCGCCGCCGTACATGGTGCCGCCGCGGGTGGTGGCTTAAGTTTAGCACTAGCAACTGACTACATCATCGCTCAAACAACAAGCAAAATCGCTATGAACTTTAACGGCATTGGTTTAATTCCCGACGTTGGGGCACACTTCTTCTTGCTTCAAAAACTAGGTGAAGCAAAGAGCAAGCAATTGATTTGGAATGCAAAGGTACTCCCTGCCACCAAAGCCTTTGACATCGGTTTAATTGATGAACTAGCGGATGATTTACAAACAGCCGTGCAAGCAAAGGTCGATGATTGGCTACAAAAACCATTACAAGCCCTTATTCAATCGAAACAGATTATGACCGAAGTACATCGTGATGAGCTCATCAAAATATTGACACTTGAAAAAAACGGCCAAATAAAAATGCGGCAAACAGCCGATCATTTAGAAGGCATACAAGCATTTGTGAAAAAAAGAAAACCGCTATTTAAGGGTGAATAAAAAACTAATATAAAAAAGCTGATTGCTCACAATCAAGGGGCAATCAGCCTTTTGTTATGCTATTCCTAACACTTTCCGAAAGCTTATTTCAGAAGGTATTCATCCAAACTGTAAACACTATTATTTAAATGATTTTCATACACTTACAGACCGTCGAGAAAACACGTGTGACTTTTCTGCGTGCTTTCATTCCCTTTCCCACAATCGTTTAATAGACAAACTGCAAGTCATCTAACGTTCGAAGTTTCTTATTAGTAGACACTTCAACCGTAGTCCTAATAAAATGAACGCTGTTTTCTCGTTCTCTTAACTCCTCTTCAGTAATATGCTGATCTTCACTTGATTGAGGGACATACAGATTGTCTACCATTACCTGTTTAATTGGTAAATGCGTATTCTGAATTTCTTGTATAACCTTGAATAACTTTTCCTTATCCTCTAAACGATCGTATCGGAATTCACTTTGAAAACCAGATTCCATTCTCCCGTACGTATACAGTGTAAACGAATATGCTTCACATCTGTCATGTACAATCATTTCATAGCAAGAAAAAGTATAATTCATATCCCGATCTGTGCTAAAACCTTGCTCTTCCATTAATGGCAATAGCGGCTTCAGCAACCCAAAATCCTCTTCAAATAAATAATAGGAAAACACCTCGACATTGCTGCTAGCGAGTTTATTTCGAAGATGTTCTGCATTAGTATAGGTCTGGTTTATATTCAGTAATACACCGCCTATCACAACACTTTCTATGCGGTACTTCCTCTTTGAAACTTCTTTCTGAAGCTCCTGTAGTTCAGGTAACGCCCGATAAATCAAATCAAAAGTAGCCTGATCCTGAAAAGTTAGATTTCCGGGTAGATCCATACGAATTTCAGGATCATTTTCCGAATCTCCAAATGAAAGATTTTGAAAACCAAAATCCTTTATTTCCTTTAAAACCAACAGATTTCCTGACTCATTATTCAAATCAAATCGTTGCTTTTGTTTTTCATAATTATCACCAGAAATATGTCCAAATACATCAATCTGAATATCAAAAGAAATACGATTTTCATCCAATGTCCTGACATAAGCATCCGACATTTTAAGACCACCAAAGCTTGACGGGATACGTCCGTCATTACTTATTACTTCAATTGGCACATCATACTTTTCCTCAACGTACGCAATTAAATCATCATTCGAATGGCCAGTGTAATTTTTAGCTTCTTTCACAATCCAAAATCCTGTTAAAGTAACTAGGACAACTACACAAAGCAGTACGACTATCGCGCTGCCTACAATCCAAAGAATCACTTTCTTCATAGATGACGACCTCGAATCTACAAATTCTCTCTATAACTAATGATAGTTTATAGATCTTAATTATAGGTCTTATTCTACATGCCTTTTCAATTCTCCTACCAAACACCAAAAATAGTTACAAATAAATGATTCAACAATAGCTAACTCAAAAATAATAAACCAAAAGAGCTGTGCACCCATCAGATGCACAGCTCTCTCTATGTACCATATTCACCACAACATCGGTTTCTGCACCATCAGCCACAGCATAATCAGCATCAAGCCAATATAGCCCCAAGAAGTACGGTTCAAGCGTCTGAGGATTTCGTTTTTGTTAGCACCTGGCTTGTTGAATTTCCGCAGCACCCTTGTAAATCCTGTTGCAAGAAATACCCCAGATAATAGCAGAATAATAAGCGTCACGATAACCCATGACGTATACCAGGGCCAAGGTCCGAGAAACACTAATAAGGCCCCCGTGACAACAAGTAGATGCCCCGCATGCATCACGATGCGGATAATGACATTGATGACAGACATATACGCTTGTTCCACTTCTGTACCAACGCCACGCACCCGCTTAATGACGGGCATTAATAGGAATAATGGACCTATGGAAAGTATCGCACTGAACACGTGCATAAAAACCATAACGCCATAGATATCCAGCTTCATCTAATACTTACTTCTTTACCGGGCTATATTCATGTACCCAAACCTTCATTGCTGGAAGCCAAGGCATTTTTGCGTGTGCATGCATACCCATCATCGCTTGTTTATACGCTTCTACATCCGCATAACCTTCTTGTTTGGCATGTTCGTCCGTCAGTTCTCCAAGTGTCTGTCTATAAAGCGCATCAATCGTAAACTCTTTGCCATCCAGCACCATAATTTCGCCAGGGTACGCATAGACACCATTGCGGCGCGTAGCTGTTTTTTCACCATTCAATACTTTTTGTACGTCTTCTGGTATCGTCACCAATCGTTCAATTGAACATGTTTTTTCAGGAAATCCAGTCATATAAATCGCTCCATTTCATCAATTGTTCTCTACCTTATCATAACTATTTTCGACAACTTTTGCGACATTTCCGCTGACAGTTTTTTTGGACAATCAATTACGCCTCGGCGTAATTGCGTCCAGATTTTTTTCGAGCTCGCTCGAAAAGCTCCTCTAAAAAATCTGTGACATCCGCCGGAGGCTTTATCTTCGTTCAGTGGGCGTTTGAGCACCCACTGAACAGTAAACCAAAATTTCATTCATCTCACCACCTATCAAGGTGGGAGTTTTCTGTAGCTGACGCTTCGCTTTCAGTACAAAAAGATTTGCTGAATGAAGATAAAACCGATGCGCTCTTCTCTACACGCATCGGTCACAATTTAAGAAAAGCGCAGGGCGCCTGAATAAAGGAACACAGTCTAAATGCGCCATCTCCTGTAAGCCCGCGACAGGCATAAGATGGTTTGATTGAGAGGCGTTCTTTACCTTCGCAGTCGAAACAGCTTATGATCCGAACAACTGGAGTCTAAACAGCAATTTGTTCAAAAAGGACTTACAATTGTTTCATCAAATTCGCCATTTCAATGGCAGCTGTCCCGGCATCCCATCCTTTATTGCCCGCTTTCGTTCCGGCACGTTCAATAGCTTGTTCAATGGTGTCTGTTGTCAATACACCAAAAATGACTGGAATGCCTTCCTGCATATTGATAGCAGCAACGCCTTTCGATACTTCATTACAAACATAATCGAAGTGAGGTGTCGAGCCACGAATTACTGTGCCTAATGTGATGACCGCATCATATTTACCTGAAGCCGCCATTTTCTTCGCAATAAGTGGAATTTCATAAGCACCTGGCACCCAAGCAACGGCGATATCCCCTTCATCTACACCATGTCGACGCAAAGCATCTTCCGCTCCACCTAACAGTTTCCCTGTAATAAATTCATTAAACCGTGCAACAACAATACCAACTTTCAATCCTGTTCCAACTAAATGACCTTCATAAATCATTCCCATTATTAAATCCCCCTTAACTGTGCAATAAATGGCCCAGTTTATTTTTCTTCGTTTCCATATACGCTTTATTTTCATCCTTTATAGGCATTTCAATTTGAATCCGTTCGGTTACTTCTAGCCCGTGTCCCGCTAATCCTGCGATTTTACGCGGGTTGTTCGTTAACAAATGAATAGATGTTAACCCAAGATCGCGTAAGATTTGTGCACCTATGCCATAATCGCGAAGATCGTCTGGGAAACCTAGTTTTTCATTCGCTTCAACTGTGTCATAACCTTCCTCTTGTAGTTTGTAGGCTTTCATTTTATTGACGAGTCCAATGCCGCGCCCTTCCTGACGCATATACAACAGGACTCCTGCCCCATTTTCTTCAATTTGCGCGAGTGCAGCATGAAGCTGCGGGCCGCAATCACAGCGACTTGAACCGAAGACATCACCTGTTAAACATTCCGAATGTACCCTGACAAGGACATTTTCAGCGTTGTCGATAGTCCCTTTTACTAAGGCAATATGTTCGCGTCCCGTTAACTTCTCCACATATGTGACAGCTTCGAACTGACCGAAATCCGTAGGCAGCTGAACTGCGACGACACGCTCAATCAGTTGTTCATGTTCCTTACGATAAGCGATGAGGTCTTGAATCGTTAAAATAACAAGATCAAATCGTTCTGCAATCTCTTTTAGCTGCAGGCCTCTTGCCATTGTGCCATCAACATTCATAATCTCACAAATAACCCCCACCGGCTCCGCCCCTGCAAGTTTCGCAAGGTCGACAGCAGCTTCCGTATGCCCTGCCCGCTTTAAAACTCCGCCTGGTCTGGCAATCAGCGGGAATATATGACCTGGCTGAATGAAATTTGATGCATTAGCACTTTTTCCGAGCATGGCAAGAACAGTTTCCGAGCGCTCGAACGCCGAGATACCCGTACTGCATGCCGCATGATCAATGCTTACCGTAAATGCTGTACTACGCGCGTCACTATTATGTGCTGTCATCGGAGCTAAATCGAGCTGAGTCGCTTTTTGTTCTTCTATGGGCACGCAAATCAATCCGCGTCCTTCTGTCGCCATAAAATTAATCATTTCCGGTGTGGCGAATTCACCTAGCGCAAGAAAATCGCCTTCATTTTCCCGATCTTCATCATCCACAACAATAATCGCTTTGCCTTTTTTCAATTCTTCGATTGCTGTTTCTACTGTTGTATACATTGCTATTCCCCCTTAATCGAGAAATCCATTGGCTGCAAGCGAATCCATTGTCAGGCCGCCCATTGAATTCTCGCTCTTCGTTTCTAGTAGCCGTTCCATATATTTCGCTAACATATCGCATTCAACATTCACTTGATCTCCGATGCGTTTTCGTCCAATTACGGAGTCCTGTTGCGTGACGGGGATGAGTGAGATAACAAACCCTTTAGCTGTCACGTCAAAAACAGTCAGTGATGTGCCATCTACTGTCACCGAACCTTTCAGCATCACATACTTCAAAAATTCAGCTGCAAGTTTAATTTCCATATACACGGCATTTTCCCGTTGTTGCACGGAAACAATTTCGCCCGTGCTATCAACGTGACCACTGACAAAATGACCACCGAAACGGCCATTTGCAGCCATCGCTCGCTCTAAATTTACAGCACTTCCTGTACGCAGGACTTGCAGCGTTGTCGCTTTTACGGTTTCCGGCATGACATCTGCAACAAATTGCGTATTCGAGAATTCAGCGACTGTCAAACAAACACCATTTACCGCAATGCTGTCACCTTTTTGGACATCACTGAGAACAGTTGTGCAGCGGATAGACAGTTGCAATGAATTCGGCCCTGGCTTAACGGCTGAAACCGTGCCGATTTCTTCTACAATTCCCGTAAACAAATTCACTGATCCTCCTTGTGAAACCTGGCATGGAGTCGGATATCTTCCCCAATTTTTTGCACATCTAAAAAATGGAGGGATTGACTGTCCGCCATCAGGTTCCGAGTATTATCCATGAATAAAGAAGCACCATTGCCAATTAATTTGGGTGCCATGTACAAATAGATTTCATCTGCAAGACCTGCGTTGATGAAACTGGAATGAACGAGACTGCCACCTTCGACAAAGAGTGTCATGATGCCTTTGTGCGCAAGGCTTGTCAGTACTTCATCCAAAAAAGATGCGTTTTCTGAAATCCTTTCGATCGATACGAGGGGATGTTCAAAAAAGGCAGTTCTCGACTGCTCGGAATCGAGGGTAAAAATAATGGTTTCGACAGCGCCGTCTGTAACGACATTCGCTGTTGATGGCGTCCTGAGATGCCGGTCTACAATAATTCGAATTGGATTCTTTCCACCATGGGGCAAACGGGTGGTGAGGAAAGGGTTATCATGAAGTACGGTTTGTACGCCGACCAAAATAGCGTCATGGGTATGGCGGAGGTGATGGACATCGGTTCTTGCAGCATCCGAAGTAATCCATTTGCTGTCCCCAGTCTGCGTTGAAAGACGACCGTCGAGAGTTGCGGCGGCTTTCAAGGTGACATACGGCTTCCCGTATTGTATAAAGTGAAAAAATGCTCGATTCAATTGCTCTGCCTCTTCCTGTAAAATGCCGGTAACAACTTCAATTCCGGCAGCTTTAAGAAGCCCGAGTCCCTGTCCGCTAACGGCAGGATTCGGATCGATGGACGCCACAAAAACACGGCGAATACCGCTCGAAATAATGAGATCTGTGCACGGAGGTGTTTTTCCTGTATGGGCACACGGTTCAAGTGTCACGTAAAGATCAGCGCCACTCGCTTCCGCCCCGGCCATTCTCAGGGCATGCACTTCCGCATGCGGCGTTCCCGCCTTCAAATGCGCGCCTGTTCCAATAATCTGGCCATCCTTCACACAAACAGCACCGACAAGTGGATTCGGCGAGGTTTGTCCTTGTGCACTGCTTGCCAGACTCAGAGCAAGTCTCATATAATCATAAGGGTCCATTGGCATTCCCCCTTTCAATCTTTATGAAAGGGCAGAGCTAAATAAGCATTATACGCATATCCAAACAACTTCTCCCATCCAGACTTTAACTGTCGGTGCCGGAATTTCACCAGCTCCACCGCCTTCCAAGGTGGAAGGACGGGTCACGGACTGACGAGCGCTTGCTCGATCACCGCCGGTAAGGAATTTCACCTTGCCCCGAAGTGTTTTTCAATAACGTACTGATGCTAAGTTAACATACTACTTCGATTTAAGCAAAAAAATACTCAGTCCAATTATTAGGACTGAGTATTTTCTATGTTAGTTCTTCAAATCTTCAATCGAATCAATATCCATATACTCCGGCACAACAAGTCCTACTTTAACACCGTCCACACTGACACCAAGCTCTTCAAATTGCCCTTCAAACTTATCGGCATATGCTTTAGCTGTCAATGGCAACCACGCTGCGAGGGATGCATCCGCACTACCGTCTGCTACCGCTGTCCACATCGGGCCTGATTCTACTTGCATCAAGTTCACTTGATAGCCCATGTCCTCTAATACCAGTTTCATAACGTTATGACTGGCAATTTCACTATCCCATGCTACATAAACGAGCTTAATTTTGTCGCCATCTACTTTGTCGACACCATCTGTCCATTCTGCAACCTTATCCGAGTTCGCATCGATCCAGCTTTGTGCAGCATCTTGTTCTTTTTCCCCTTCATAAATCGCTTTCATGACTTCATTCATATCTTCTTCCGTCCAATTGAAACGTGAAAGAATTTGATGTGCTTCTGGTAGATCGTCCGCTAATCCCTGTCTACCAATCGTCCGAATCTGCTCAGCTCCACCGTATAAGCCTTTTGGATCATCAAGGAATTTCAAATCAAATTCTGCAAACTTCCAATGCGGTGTCCAACCGATGACAACAATTGGCTGTTCTTTATCATAAGCCCTTTTTAAAGCTGCTGTCATCGTTGCACCAGAACCAGAAATCAATTTAAAATCTTTCAATTCATATTCCTCAATTGCCTTTTCTGTTGTCGTCATAATATTAGCACCCGGATCAATACCAATAATTTGACGATCCAATGACTCTGCAACCGATTTTTCCGTATCATTCTTCTCTTTTTCGCCACGATTGTCACATGCCGCAAGTCCTATTGCCAGTAGAGCAACCGCCCCAAGTCCTACTACTTTTTTCATGATTTTCATATGATAATTCCCCCTTGTTTTTCTATCAAAAATACCCATACCATCCAAACATTTTTCTATAAATCAATTACGCGTCGGCGTAATTGCGTCCAGATTTTTTTCGAGCTCGAGGCCTATAAGATGTAGGTCATGCAGTCGTTGCTAATCGAACTACGAAGGGTTCGATTTGCCATATTTCTGTGTTCTTGCAGAAATTAAGGCACCTCCCTTCAGGACGTCGCGTACTTATACTGCCTTCCAAAGCTCCTCTAAAAAAATCTGTGACATCCGCAGGACGTGGCGACCTTAGCCTGCGTACCTCTATCGTTCAGCCAGCGTTTGAACACCCAAAAACAAAACCGCATTCATCTCGCCACCTATCGAGGTGGAAGTTTTCTGTAGCTGACGCTTCGCTTTCAGTACAAAAAGATTTGTTGAATGAAGATAAACCCGGAACAACACTGTAATTTCCAGTGCTTTTCCGGGTTTATCATCCTGATTATTTTACATATACGGAACCGGAATTCCGCTGATTAGTTCTTTAAATCCTCAATCGAATCGATGTCCATATACTGTGGCACAACTAGCCCAGTTTTAACACCCTCCATGTTAATACCAAGTTCTTCAAATTTACCTGCAAATTTTTCAGCATACGTATTATGTGTCAATGGTAACCATGCTGCAAGTGATGCATCCGCACTACCATCCGCTACCGCTGTCCATAAAGGACCTGCCTCAACTTGAACCAATGTTACATTATACCCCATATCTTCTAACACTAATTTCATCACATTATGGCTGGCAATTTCACTATCCCATGCTACATAAGCCAATTTAATTTTATCGCCATCTACTTTTTCTACGCCCTCTGTCCATGCCGCTACTTTCTCCGTATTGGCATCAATCCAGTTCTGTGCCGCTACATCTTCTTTTTCGCCTTCTTGAATTGCAATCATCACTTCACCCATATCTGCTTCAGACCAGTTAAAGTTGGATAGAATTTGGTAGGCTTCCGGCAGATCTGCTTCTAGACCAATTCGACCAATTGTACGAATTTGTTCTTCCTCACCGTACACACCTTTTGGATCTTCAAGATATTTCAAGTCGTATTCGGTGAATTTCCAATGTGGTGTCCAACCCGTTACAACGATTGGTTGTTCTTTATCGTAAGCTTTTTTCAAAGCTGCCGTCATCGCCGCACCTGAACCAGTAGTCAAATCCCAATCTTTTTCTAAACCATATTCTTTAATCGCTTTTTCAGTCGCTTCCATAATCCCTGCGCCTGGGTCAATCCCCGTGATTTTATAATTCAGTGATTCGCCAACCGATTTTTCCGCGTCTTTATCTGCTTTCCCACCATCATCGTTGCCGCCACATGCTGCAAGTCCGACTGCAAGTAAAGCAACTGCGCCAAGTCCTACTAATTTTTTAGAAAGTTTCATAATGTGTTTCCCCCTTATTTTTTCTTACCTGCGTGTTGTGTAATGCGATCCAAAATAATAGCCACAATCACAATCGATAATCCTGTTTCAAAACCAACGCCTGTTTTTAATTGGGTAACAGCTCGGTATACTTCTTCACCGAGACCTGGTGCACCGACCATTGAAGCAATGACAACCATAGACAAGCTCAGCATAATACTTTGATTGACCCCGGCCATGATTGTTGGTTTCGCAAGTGGAATTTGGACTTTTGTTAGTCGTTGCCACGTTGTCGAACCAAATGCTTCCGTTGCTTCAATCAAATCTTTTGGTACTTGTTCAATCCCAAGCATTGTCAAACGAATCGTTGGCGGCATCGAGAAGATAACAGATGCTACAACACCTGGCACAACACCAATGTTGAAGAAGAAAATCGCCGGCAGTAAATAAACAAAAGCTGGCATTGTTTGCATCAAATCCAAGATCGGGTTAACGATTTTTCGAACTTTCGCCTGCTGCGATCCCCAAATTCCAATCGGAATCCCAATGACAATCGCAAAAAAGACAGAGGTAATGACAAGGGCTAGCATTTGTAGCATTGGATACCAATAGCCCAAGTAATCGATGAACAACAAACCGACTAATGAAAACAGCGCAATGCGCCTTGTTGAAATGAACCATGCCAGCAAAGCAAAGAGTACTGCAAGTAAAATCGATGGCACCATATCAAGCAACTCGACAGACCCTTCAACAATACCCGTTAGTAAATCCGAAATGCCATCGAACACCGAACCAAATGTTGAAACGAGCCAATCGACGCCATCGTCAATCCAATCGGCAAACGGAAGTCGTGGTAATAAATTATTCATGTGACTTCACCTCCGAATCTGTCTCTTCAACAGAATCGACAATACCATCATTATTAATAAACTGATTGTCGCCTGCCAATGCGCCAATCAATGCACCGCGAATAATAATTCCTTGCAGTCTCTTCCCTTCATCGACAACAGCAACAGGAATAGATGCAGTTGAAACGATATCAAACAAATCGATTAAGAGCGTGTCCACTGCCATCATCGGCAAATCAGAAATTAGCACATCTTGTAATGTTCTGCCTGATTCCGCCGCTTCTACCGCGTCTTGTGCTGTAACTGCACCAAGCAAACGATTCCCTTTATCAACCACATAAATCGATGAAATGCCAAGTCGTTTCATTAAACGTAGTGCAACCCGAGGCCCACGATCGATTTGAACGGTATCGGCTTTTTTCATAATATGTCCCGCTGTTAATACTTTGGACAAATCCACGTCTTCGACGAAGCGTTCGACATATTCATTTGACGGGCTCATCAGGATTTCTTCCGGAGTCCCAATCTGAACAATTTCACCGTCTTTCATCAATGCAATACGGTCGCCAATACGAAGTGCTTCGTCCAAGTCATGGGTAATGAAAATAATCGTTTTACCCATATCATTATGAAGTTGTAATAACTCGTCCTGCATATCTTTTCGGATAAGCGGGTCCAGCGCACTGAAGGATTCATCCATCAGCAAGATATCTGGATCATTTGCAAGCGCTCTCGCAAGACCGACACGTTGCTGCATCCCCCCACTCAATTGGTTCGGATACTGCTCTTCATAACCTGCAAGGCCTACAAGCCTCAGTGATTCTTTCGCTTTCGTTTGACGTGCCTCTCTTGCAACTCCTTGAATTTCAAGTCCATACTCTGCATTCTCAAGAATTGTTTTATGAGGGAACAGCGCAAAGTTTTGAAAGACCATGCCGATTTTTTTACGGCGTACTTCACGAAGCTCTTCTTTGTTCATCTTGACAATATCTTCACCGTCTAGCAGGATTGTGCCCATCGTCGGATCAATCAAACGATTCAACAATCGAACAAGCGTCGATTTCCCACTTCCGGACAAACCCATGATGACAAATATTTCACCATCGTACACGTTAAAATTTGCCTTGTTCACACCGACAGTTGCGCCGGTCACCTTCAAAATCTCACCTTTTGTCTTACCTTCTTTAAGCAGCTGAGCTGCTCGCTTACTGTTTTTGCCGAAAATCTTCGTGGTGTTCTTCACTTCGATTTTATACGGGGCAATTTGATCACTCATACGTACACTCCTTATGATTTCAAAACTTTATGAATGTCTACTAGTATAACCCTATCAATATCTCATTTCAACCGTTAACACGAATTAAATTGTTTGTACGGAAAAAACTGTACGAACGATAATTATTATAAATTGCTTTTTTGTGATGAATATAATACGCTAGAAGAAAATAACTGGGTCGACTTTCGAAGGTCGATGACAGTGGAGGGAATACTAGCATGAGCGGTAAAGACAAACTTGAAAAAACGCGCGAGCGGATCATTGAATCCATCGCACAAAATATACATCTTTATGGCCTAACACCTTCTACCGGAAGACAGTACGGCACGATGTTTTTTCATAATGAGCCGTTGACATTAGATGACATGACGGAAGAGCTCGGTATGAGCAAAACGAGCATGAGCACTTCTGTAAGGGCATTATCCGATTTAAAATTAGTCGAACGCGCTTGGAAAAGGGGCGTCCGTAAAGATCTGTATCAAGTAACAGATGATTGGTATCAAAGTTTTATCGACTTATTTTCAATCAAGTGGCGAAAGTCTGTGTCCCAACATTCCAACGCGATTCGCAGATCATTGACTGAGCTGGAAGATTTAGTAGCAGACCCTTCAACAAGTGATGATATTAGAGATGAAGCAACAATCGATATAGAGAAATTGCTGTACATGCGTGATTATTACGAATGGCTCGACCGCCTAATCGACGCGTTTGAGGATCATGACATTTTCAATCTTGTCCCTATGAAGAAAAAAGAGGCATCAGAATAAAAAACCACTGTATCCGCCGGGTATTTGAACCGGTAGATACAGTGGTTTTTCTACGTCTGTTGATTAACCATTTACTCACATAAAATACTTGTGAAAAAGACTCAAAAATCTCCATTATTCACCAATCTATTTCCAGTCCGCTTTCAGTGCATGATTCACGACAGCTTTAGGGGAGGAATCAAATGCGATTCCTCCTGTTCTAAGGACGAGTGTGTCTAGCAATGACTGCGTCATTGCTAGACACACTCGTTTTCATAATGCTGTTGTGACTCATTACCTGTCGCGCCCCTCCAATCGTTAAGTAAAAAATGCGGTTACTTGGAAAGAAAAGAAGAGAGGACTTTTTAGTAAGAGATTAGTGCCCGAAGATACAATTTCGGGCACTCTTGCACATTGTACAAGGTTTTCCCTAATTACTTTTAACAATGACTCCGCTGCTAATTATGCGATAACGACGTTAATTAACCAAAACTATGGCTTATATACTAACAGAAATGAACTTTTCAGAAGAAGCTTTTCGTGAATGGGTGACTGTCATCAATCATTTCAGATTGCCTCTTGATACTAATCCCCACTTAGACTGAATCCGAAATCTAAATAGTTTTCATACGATATACAAAGACACCAATCACCTTCTATAGATAAGAAATAATGGTGCTGTGGAATGTCTAATAAATAGACTAATATCTGTTCTATATCCTTTATTTCAAACTGATACCCAGACTCTGTAAGATTATCACCTATATATATTACTCGAACGTTATTATTTAAATATTTTTCTTTTAGTTTAGCAATAAACAGACTAGTATCGGTAAGCAAAGATTCATTATTCGACTCTTTACTATAGTGCTTATTCGTTTGCAACCAATCTATTTTCGAACCATTAAATTCGAATTTCCGCTCTATTAAATCTAGATAAGTTTCTGGATTTTTTATTACTTTAACACACTTATTTAGCTTATTTAGTACTAAATCCTTTACTAGTTCATCATCATAACTACTCAAAAAAATCACCTTCTTTATCTAAAACGTTTTTGGATTTTTTTACGGTTTTCTTAGAAACGCTAAATTTAAAAGGCGGACCTTTTTTTCTCGGCCCCAACATTAATATGCGCTCCGCTCCTGCTATCATATTCGATTCTATTGTCCTTTAACGTGTCTGTCCCTCGATTCAGGTAATAGAAGGTTCCCCCATGGGTCATAGGTCGCGACTGTTGCACCGTTTTTATCGATAATGCGCAGGACATCCCCGCGATATTTCGTAACGGTTTCAAATTCTTCACCAGCTTGGTCGCTGAAGCCTCCGTAATAGTCTCTTCTTTTATTATCGTTCAGAAGTTGCACTTTCTAGTGGAATTGTCACGTTAAGAAGCCTAAGCCTTGCTACAAGTAAAGAAGGCACGCATTGTTCAATGGACAAGAGTGCCCGAAATTGTATCTTCGGGCACTACACTCCTTAAAGAAAGTCCGCTCTTCTTTTCTTTCCAAGCAGTAGCATTTTTCACTGATCGATTGGAGGAGCGCGACAGGTACTGAGTCGCAACAGCATTATGAAAACGAGTATGTCTAGAAATGACGCAGTCATTTCTAGACATACTCGCCCTTCAAGCAGGAGGAATTAATTCCTCCTCTAAAGCTGTCGTGCATCATGTACCGAAAGCGAACCGGAAATAGACTAGTAAAAATGAAGTTTTGCAAGCTTAATTCATTATTTCACCTTCATCTCATTATAACCATTCTCTCCATACGGTTGTAACTCTTCTAGCCATTTTTCCAACAACTTCTCCAATATCCGCTTGCTACTCATACCTTTCCAGTCCTTTTCATCCACTACCTCTAGCTCCACAAACTCAAATTGCTCTTTCCCATATTCATTCCAATCGGCTTGCAACTCTTTGTTCGTACTTACATTATTGTTTAGACTAAATTTAATACCGTTAAGCGTTTTAAAATTCCTTGTCGAACCGATTAACATTTTTCCATTCGCTCGATTTTTAATTTGATAAATCCCGTAACTCGTTTTTTCTTCCTTTGCCTTCAATTTCAGCTCTTTTTTATAGTCCATTTCACTTTCCTCTTCCCTTTTGTCTATAATGCGATATTCACTACCTTCAGCGTTTCGCGCCAGCATCCCACGGTCAACCATCTCTCGCCGCAGCAACATATAATCCTCATATACTTCTTGTAAAATAGCATTGACTTCTTTTTCCGTATAGACCTTTTTCGGTCTAAATAACAAGGCGACTTCTTGTACCAACTGCTCTCTTTCATACTCTTTTAAGTTATAAGAAATCAGTCGACCATCTTCTTCTGAAAAGTAGCGCTGCAATTTCGCCGAAGGTACAAATGATCTTTGAACGACTTTCTCTTGCTGCGGTTTCACCGTTACTTGTGCCTCTTGTTGATGCAATAACTCCATTAATGCAAGCAATGTATTCGCTTGTCGCTCTTTTTTGCGCAACGCAAAACGATGGTTGCGAATGGTCGACATGCTCCCAATCTTTAACTCCTGCTGTATGTCTTTATCCGTCTTTCCTTCGTACATCAGCGCAAGTAATTTTGACTGCTGATCGGATAAACCCGTGCCATCCTTTCCCGTCGAAAGTAGCATGCCAAAAACAGAACCATGCACGTCTTCGATATGCTGTTCCATATAGCGCCAGTCTTCAAACAGCGAATCGTTCACAGGGTAAATCACACCTTTTGGAACCTTTTTGTCACAAAATAAACAACTATAATTCCGCTGATCCTCTGAATAGCCTTTTTTCATTTCCTCCATCGTAGCATCTTGCAATATATCCATAAAACATAAACACCCTTCCACATATAACATTATTATATAGACAAATATACATTTCATCTATAAATTAGTCAATAACTCAGCAAACATCATTACTTTTTTATAGCAATATAGCTACAGGCTCTTGGGGTAACGACAAAAAAGCCGTACCCCAATGAGTACGACTCTCTCGATTCCCAATCCGCTACTTCGTTACAGTCGCTTCCAACTCAATCTCAACATTCCCCTGAAGTGCCCGGCTAATCATACAAGACGTTTCTGCTTTTTCAGCGAGTCTTTGTGCAAGGGCTTTCTCTCTTTCCGTTGCATCTGACTTCAATACAATCTGTGGTTTATGAATAATTTTCTTATAGGTAATGACGCCATTCGTCACGTCAACTACACCAACAGACTCCATCGTCAATGCTTCTTTCTCTAGCTTACTACGTTCCATCATGGCAGCCAGCGTAATAATATAACAAGTTGCCGCCGCACCTAACAGCATTTCATCAGGATTTGTGCCTACTCCTGGCCCATCCATCTCAGGTGGAATGGATACTGTTGTCTTCAAATTGCCCGCCTCAATAGTCCCCACATCATTGCGCAAACCCGGCCAATTTGCTGTGAGATGAAAAAGATGTTCCGCCATCGTCAATCCCTCCAGTAAACATATTATTCTTTTATTATACCGCAAAAGAGCGAATGGCTTCTCCTCACGAGAAACCATCCGCTCTTCCCTTTACTTAATGCCCACCAAGATATGCATTTTTAATTTCTTCACTCGCTTGTAACTCTTCCGCAGTTCCCGACAGAATGACTCGTCCTGTCTCGATGACATACGCACGATTTGCAATGGATAACGCCATATTCGCATTTTGTTCAACGAGCAAAATTGTTGTTCCTTCTTTATTAATATCTCTAACCACTTCAAAAATCGTTTTCACCATTAACGGAGCCAAGCCCATAGATGGTTCATCGAGCAACAGTAACTTTGGTTTTGCCATAATGGCTCTTCCCATCGCCAACATCTGTTGCTCCCCGCCCGAGAGTGTTCCAGCGGATTGCTTGCGTCGCTCGTGGAGACGCGGGAAAATCTCGTAAACTTTTTGAAAATCTTGTTGAATTCCTGCTTTATCCTTGCGTAAAAAAGCCCCTAATTCAATATTCTCTTCTACACTCATCTCCGCAAACACACGCCGACCTTCTGGCACATGGGAAATGCCTTCTTTCACAATCATTTGCGCGGGCTTCCCTACAATAGAGGCATTCAAATAGTCAATCGTACCTTCTTTCGGTTTGATTAAACCCGATAGCGTTTTTAATAATGTACTTTTTCCAGCCCCATTCGCGCCGATCAATGTGACAATTTCACCTTCATTAACTTCTAGCGAAACCCCTTTAAGGGCATGAATGCTGCCATAGTAGACATTTAAATTATCAATTTTAAGCATCGTGAACTTCCTCCCCTAAATAAGCCTCAATTACTTTTGGATTATTACGGATTTCTTCAGGAGTCCCCTCAGCAAGAAGCACACCATGGTCCAATACGTAAATACGCTCACAAATCCCCATTACTAAGTTCATATCATGCTCAATTAACAAAATCGTCAAATCGAATTTTTCACGAACAAAAGCAATGAGCTCCATTAATTCTTTCGTTTCCTGTGGGTTCATCCCAGCGGCAGGCTCATCAAGTAACAACAACTGCGGCCCTGCGGCTAGCGCCCTCGCAATTTCCAGCCTACGCTGTTTCCCATAAGCTAGATTTTTTGCATCTTCATCTTTATATTGATCCAACTGAAAAATCTTCAAAAACTCCATCGCTTTCTCTTCCATCTCTTTTTCACCCGAGAAATGTGAAGGAAAACGAAACATTGAGCTTAAGACAGAATGCTTAGCCAATGAATGATACGCTACTTTAACATTATCCAATACCGATAATTCATTGAACAAGCGAATGTTTTGGAAGGTACGGCTAATGCCTTTGCGCGTCACTTGGAACGGAGCCAAGCCATTCAAGCGTTCCCCCTTAAATATTACATCGCCTTCTGTCGGCGCATAAACGCCTGTCAACAAGTTGAAACTTGTCGTTTTACCCGCACCATTCGGACCGATTAATCCAATCAATTCACCTTGATTGATTTCCATATTGAAGCCTGAGACAGCCTTTAGCCCACCAAACTGGATGCCTACGTCTTTCACTTGAAGTAACGGATTACTGGCCATTTTTGCTGCCCCCTTTCGAACCTCTCCACAACTTGAAGTAATCGGTAATTTCCATCGTACCCATTAATCCTTTCGGACGGTACAGCATGACAATAATCAGTACCAAACTATAAATAATCATCCGTGTTTCTGGGTAGTTCTGTAGGAAAGTCGACACAATCGTCAACAAAACCGTCGCAACAATCGCACCCGATAAACTGCCTAGACCACCGAGTACTACATATATTAAAATATCAATCGACTTTAAAAAACCAAAGTTTGCCGGTTGAATAATATAGAAGTTATGTGCATACAATGCACCCGCAGTCCCCGCAAAGAAGGCACCAATCGCAAACGCCAATACTTTGTAATACGTTGTATTAATACCCATCGCGTCTGCCGCGATTTCATTTTCACGTATGGATATACACGCTCGACCGTGTCGTGAATTTGTAAAGTTGACAATGACAAGTATCGTAAGGAATAGGCAAATAAATGTATATGTCCAATTCGTCAAGTGGGTCACTTGCATCCCCGCCGCGCCACCTACATATTCAATATTCAGAAAAACAATTCGAATAATCTCCGCAAACCCAAGCGTCGCAATGGCTAAATAATCCCCTCTTAGCCGCAAACTCGGAATCCCGATAATAAGCCCAGCAATCGTCGCCACAACCCCTGCCGCTAAAATCGCAACCGGAAATGGTAATTGTAGCTTCATCGTCACAATGGCTGAGATATAGGCACCAACGGCTAAAAATCCAGCATGCCCTAGTGAAAACTGCCCTGTAATCCCAATGACTAAATGGAGACTGACAGCCAGCATAATATTAATGGCCATAAAAATGAGCGTATTCGAATAAAAAACATTTAACATACCTGCATTAATAAGAATTTGAATGATCACATAAGCGGCAATGGATGTGCCTATAAATGCCCAAAACTGTTTTGACTTTTTCATAACGTTGTTTCACCTACACTTTCTCGCGTGTATTTTTACCAAAGATGCCCGATGGTTTAAAAATAAGAATTAAGATGAGAATAACGAATGCTGCTGCATCTCTCCATAACGAGAACCCGAGCGCACTAACAAATGTCTCAACAACCCCAAGCACTAGCCCGCCTACCATCGCTCCTGGGATAATGCCAATTCCCCCAAGTACGGCCGCAACAAATGCTTTTAAACCAGGAATAACCCCCATCAATGGGTCAATCTTTGTATAATAAATACCGAAAATAACGCCCGCTGCCCCCGCTAATGCAGATCCAATCGCAAACGTCGCAGAAATGGTAGTATCTACGTTAATCCCCATCAGTTTAGCTGCTTCACTATCGTAAGAAACCGCTCTCATCGCTTTACCGATTTTAGATTTATGTACAATAAATTGAAGGATAATCATCAACACAAGCGCAACAGAAAGAATCAAGATTGCCTGACTACTAATTTGTGCACCAAATAAGTTGTAGGATTTATTCGCCAATACTTCTGGATAGGCCTCTGGCTGTGCTCCACGCATATAGATGACACCATTTTGAATCAGTAAGGATACCCCAATCGCCGTAATGAGTGCTGCGATTCGTGTTGCCGTCCGCAATCTCTTATACGCAACCCGCTCGATAATGACACCGATAATTGCACAGACTGTCATCGATAACAATAACGCAGGGATAAATCCAAATCCCCACCCTGCAATGGAATAAAATCCGATAAATGCCCCAATCATGAACACTTCACCGTGTGCAAAGTTAATGAGCTTGATAATGCCGTACACCATTGTATAGCCCAGTGCAATCAATGCATAGATGCTGCCGAGTGAAATACCGTTTATCAGTTGTTGTAACCATTCCATAAATCTTTCACTCCTCCCCTAGCTTAGTAACCCAATTTTCATCACTAAATTGAACTTATAATTTTCATCTACTATCCAGCAAAGGCGCCTTACAAGCGGTTGCCAAAGCCGTAAGACTGGCAGTGGTTTTCTGCCTGGCTTATGGCGGGAGGCATCCACAAGCGCCGAGCGTTGTTAGTGGAATTCTTTATTTCAGTTTAAATAGCACATAACTTAAGATAAAAAAGGAATGAGAGGACAACCCTCCCCCTCATTCCCTCTAGTGAATTGAATTAAGGATTCACTTTTGTTTTAAACACTGTTTCGCCATCTTTGTATTCCAAGATTGTCGCAGATTTAATTGGGTGATGATTTTCATCAACTGAATACAGACCTGTGATCAATTCAAGATCTTTGGTTTCTGCTAAAGCATCTTTAATTTTCACTGAATCTGGACCACCTGCGCGTTCAATTGCATCTACAAGAAGGTATACCGTATCGTAACCAAGAGCGTTAAACGCATCTGGTGCTTTACCGTACTTCTCTTCAAACTTCTTGCTGAATTCTTGAATCTTGCCATCTG
Organism: Sporosarcina sp. FSL K6-1522; assembly: GCF_038622445.1. GTDB lineage: Bacteria > Bacillota > Bacilli > Bacillales_A > Planococcaceae > Sporosarcina. Next base: position 2,155,305 of record NZ_CP152019.1, on the reverse strand, counting down.
GATCTTCAGAAGAGTAGTGGTTTGTTGTGAATGTATTATTCAGCGCTTCTTTACCCGCCAAATCGATTAGAATCGGTGAATCCCAACCGTCTGCTCCCATTAGTGGTACGTCAATACCCATTTCACGAGCCTGTTTAACAATCAATCCCACTTCTTCATAGTAACCAGGGATGAAAATGAATTCTGGATTTGCCCCTTTGATATTTGTCAATGTTGAACGGAAATCTGAGTCCTTCGCCAAATAAGACTCTTCTAGGACAATTTTACCACCTGCTGCTTCAAAATCTTTTTTGAATGAAGCTGCAAGACCTTTTGAGTAATCGCTCGCGTTATCAGAGAAGATGGCTGCAGTTTTTACTTTTAAGTCGTTCGCTGCAAAGTTCGCTGCTACCGTCCCTTGGAAAGGATCAATGAACGATGTACGGAATACAAACTCATTTACATCGCCGTTATCTTGTACTGTTACCGTTGGGCTTGTGCCAGACGGGCTAATAAGAGGTGTTTTGTTATCATTTGCAATTTGCGCTTGTGCAACAGTAGCACCACTTGTTGCTGCCCCAATAATTGCTACGACTTTATCCTGTGTTGTCAATTTAATCGCTGCGTTCGTTGCTTCAGCGGCATCTGACTTGTTATCGACTTTAATGATTTTCAGTTCTTTTCCATCAACACCACCTGCGGCATTGATTTCGTCAATTGCAAGCTGAATACCATCCGCTTCTGATGTTCCGTAAGATGCAACCGCTCCAGATAGCTCTAAGTTCACACCGATTTTAATAGCGTCGCTATCCTTAGATCCACCTGTACTGGCGCCATCTGTACTTTTTCCACCGTCTGCTCCACACCCTGCTAGTACGCCGAGTGCCAGTGTTGTGGCGGCAAAAATACCCGCAAATTTTTTCAATTTCATCTGTATGCCCCCTTTTGTTGTTTGATACTTCCGACAATTCAAGACAAATGTGTACATGAGCAACTCACAGCCTTTTGATATGCGGAAAGTATCATTACGATTCTCTACACATCCCCATTGTAAAACAAACTAGGTTTTCAGTCTATAGTAATTATTCTCAAAATTATAATATAGCGAAATATTTTATTAAAAACACGATTTTATCCATATCTATCAACGAAAAAATATTTTCGCTACTACAATCAAAAAGAACCTCTACAGTGATTTTACCGTAGGGGCTCTTTTCGATTTCATTTTTCTACTACTATTTGGTACGCTTCGTGCTCATGTAAATCATTATCATCTTCAACATGAATTTGAATTGTTAGCGCGCCTTCTTCAGCAAACGTATGTGTCACCGTATATTCACCAGCCGCTACCTCTTTCGCTTCTGCCCATTCACGTTGATCTGGATTGGCTTCCTGCCATATTTCATAACGAACTCTCGCTTTTTCTAGTGGCTTATTATCTAGTTGTAAGTGTACAACCAACTCCGTTGCAGCGTCGATTTTCACTCGTTCCGGGTTTGCAAAATGCATTGTGAAGCCATCTGTCTGGCCATGCGCATGTTCATCTTCACTCACATGCCCTTCTTCACTCGTCATACCTGTACCTACCGTCACTTCTTTTTTCGGCATCGTATGCATATCTCTTGCCGTCACATGTACTTGTACATGGAATAATCCATCACGATCGAAGGTTGTGGTTGCTGTATACAAACCATTTTTTTCATTTACAGACTCGATGATAACACTTGCGTCTTTCTTGCCCTCTTCCCACACTTCAAACTCCACGGTTTGTGCGTCTTCCACTTTTTCATCGCCTTGCGTCACAACTGCTGCCATTTCCACCGTGTCATTCACTTCCACTTGCTCTGTCACCGTTAGGTCAACAGTTAGTGGCAAAGGGACTGCATCCGTAGTCGTTGGTGGTGCTTCCTTCCCACAAGCTGCTAGAACGAGCACTACTGCCATTACGAGTAACCTCTGTATGTTCTTCATTATCAATTCCTCCATTGTCTTATTGCTTAACGTATTAGGATAAGTCCAGTATGATTGTAGAAGATAAATTAGAAATCCTTGTGAAGTTCCCTATTTCACAGGTTTTTCACATATTTCAAGGACAATCATGATAACCAACTATTTAGTGTAGAAATGAGGTATTCCATTGCCATCCACCATTATGATTATAGATGATGAACCACAAATGAGGAAGTTAATACGAACCTTTCTAGAAATAGAAGGCTATTCCATTGTCGAAGCAACAGATGGCGTGCATGCATTGTCCTTATTAGACGAAACAGCACCCGACTTACTACTCGTCGATGTCATGATGCCTTTCATGGATGGCTTTACCTTTGCTAAAGAAGTAAAGCGTACATCCACAACCCCACTTATTTTCCTATCAGCTAAAGGAGAAGAATGGGATACAATCCAAGGATTAAAACTAGGCGGGGACGACTATATCGTCAAACCTTTTTCCCCTGGCGAATTACTAGCAAGAGTTGAATCCGTCCTAAGACGTGCCTATCTGCATAAGCCCGCCACTGACATTTTACACGTAGGGCCACTCCTCATTGATAATCACTCACATATAGTGACATTGAACGGAGCACCCTTATCACTCACCTTAAAAGAATTCGGCATGCTTCACCTTCTTGCCAAAAATAAAGGACGGGTGTTCACACGTGAACAATTGCTCCACGCCGTATGGGGAGAAGATCATCAAAGTAGTGAACGAACCGTCGATACACATATTAAAACCTTACGACTCAAAATGGGTACAGATGGTGAATTGATTGAAACTGTTTGGGGAATCGGCTACAAATTTGAGGTTTAACATGAAAAAACTCACATTAAGTAAAAAGATCTTAATCGTTCTGATCTCAAGCATTGGATTTACCATCCTATTTTCCTTTTTCTTCATTCACTATTTATATTCCGAATTGTATTTGACGAGTATTGAGGAATCCATTATTTATCAAGGTCAACGCACCGTCTCCCACTATCACTACGGAGAATTAAGTGACGAAATTATCGACAAAATCCAGTGGTATAATATTGTTTCTGAATATGAAATCATTGTCGTCGATAACTTGGAGAAGTTGTCTTCTTATTTTCCGTACAAAATCAATTACGAAACACTTGTCGATGCAGATGATCAAGCAGCATTAGAAAAAGGTGCATATGTCTTAAAAGAAGGGTTTGTACAAGAATTAGATCGGGAAATTCTTGGTGCCATTTTTCCGATTAAGGGTGAAAACGGGCTCGTCGGTTTTATTTATATTTATGTTCCTTTAGCAGCGATTCAAGATGTCTTCCAACAAAGCATTCCCTTACTGATTGTAGCCGGTACCGTATTTTTCTTCATTCTTTTTTTAGTCGTCAATCGCGTATGGCATTCCTTATTTAGGCCACTGCAAGAACTGCAACGACTGTCTGTTGAAGTAGCGAAAGGCAACTATTCTAATCGGATTCAAACGGAAAAAGAAGACGAAATCGGTCAACTCACGAAGGCTTTTAATACAATGAGCCTGTCTTTGGAACAACAAGAAGTACGAAAAAAAGAATTCACGTCCAATATCGTCCACGAATTGCGGACACCACTCACGTATATTAGCGGCTATACGCACATGTTGAAAACTAAAATCGGTTCTTCCCCCGAAGACATAACAAGCTACGTAGCAACCATTGAAAAAGAAGCGGAACGGCTAAAAAAGTTGATCAATGATTTGGCGGATTTGAATCATCTACAAGAAGATTTGTATACCATCGATAAACAGCCCATCGCAATTGCACAACTATTACTGGACACACTTGAACTTTTCACAATCCACATCGCTGAAAAGCAACTGGTCCTAACGTTAGCGATTGAGGAAGAACTCATTCTATTAGGTGATGCTCAGCGTATTCAGCAAGTTTTTTACAACACGATTGACAATGCCTGCAAATATTCTGAAATGGGTGGACACTTGGCAATCGCTTTAACGAAGAAGAACGATGCTGTCCAATTCCAAGTGATAAATGATGGAACAGTTATTCTACCAGAAGACCTTGAACGACTTGGCGAACGTTTTTTCCGCACCGATAAAGCCCGAACACGAACGACAGGCGGAACGGGACTCGGACTGTCAATCGTCAAAGAAATCATTCGGCTACACGCGGGTTCATTTTCCATTACAAGTGAAGCCAAGCAAGGTACAACCGTCACCATCCAATTACCCGGCTTATCAACTGATGCGAATGAAGGTGTATAATATGAAGAAAACACTATATGTAGGCGCTGTTCTTGTTTTAGTCGGACTACTGGCCGCCTGTAGTTCCCAATCTCCACATAGCCAGCAAATTGCCGACTTTTCATTCACCAATCAAGATGGACAACCTTTTGGTACGGATGAGTTAGCAGGAAAAGTATGGATTGCCGACTTTATCTTCACAAAATGTGATACTGTCTGTCCACCAATGACAGTTGAAATGGCAAATTTGCAAAAGACTTTAAAAGAGCAGGACATCGACGTCGAGTTCGTGTCCTTCACAGTCGACCCTCAAATCGACTCACCCAACGTACTCAAACAATATATCCAACAGTTTTCAGACGACGAATCAAACTGGAACTTGTTGACGGGCTATTCCCAAGAAGATATTAATACATTTGCGCGAGAGCAATTTCAAACCATTGTGCAAAAACCAGCCTCTTCCAACCAAGTGCTACATGGCACGAACTTTTATTTAATTGATAGGGATGGGCGTATTGTCAAAGAATACAATTACATCGAGCCAGCATATGTCGATGACATGATTCGTGACATCAAAAGAATGAGTAAATCCTAATGCGAGTAACCACTAAAGATATTTCCACGATTGATTTGCTCAAAAACACTAAAACACCTCCAATAACTGAATAGTTATCGAAGGTGTTTTAATTATGATATGAACATGTTAAGAAGTAAAACCCCTGCTAATCCTACTACGGACAGAATCGTTACCATGACTGACCATGTTTTAAGCGTTTTTCCGATTGAAAGATTGAAGTACTCTTTGTAAATCCAGAATCCTGCATCATTTACATGGGAGAACGTAATACTACCCGCACCAGCGGCTAAAACCATTAGTTCTGGGCTAACGCCAGTCATTCCAACTAGAGGTGCTGCAATACCAGCAGCAGTCATACCAGCAACAGTAGCAGAACCGACCGCTACGCGTAAGATCGCAGCGATTAACCATGTTAGCAGTAACGGAGATAGCGTCGAGCCCGCCATGATATCTGCAATGTATTGGTCAATGTGGCTATCAATAAGCACTTGTTTAAATGCACCACCAGCGGCAATAATAAGGAGTATCATCGCAATTCCAGCGACAGCCTCCGTAACAGATTGCATAATTTCTTGCATTTTTCTTCCTCGATTGAGACCAAATGTAAAGAATGCAAGAATTACAGACAGTAGCAATGCGACATTGGCATTACCAATAAAGTCAAAGAACGGCATCATTGCTGATTCTGGCATAGCAATCTGGACAATTACTTGAGAAGCAATCAAAATGACCGGCATTAAAGATGTTAAAAGACTCGTAGCAAAGCTTGGCATTTCTTCCTCTTTAAATTCTTTCGGATTGAATAACCCTTTAGGTATATCAACTTCCAAATCTTCTTTTTTGAACAGCTTCGTAAATAACAGGCCACCAATAATAATGGCAGGAATCGCTATGATAATTCCATAAATCAATGTCTTTCCGATATTCGCCTCAAATACACTAGCAACCGCAGTTGGTCCTGGGTGTGGCGGAACAAACCCATGCATTGTAATAAGAGCTGCAATAACAGGCATTCCAATGTACAAGACAGGCACTCCAGCTGCTGTAGCGATCGTAAATACTAAAGGTATTAAAACGACCACTCCTGTTTCGAAAAACAGTGCAATCCCGACAACCGAAGCTGTCAGTACAGCGGCTAGTTGAACTCTCTTTTTCCCGAATGATTTGATAAGCGTCATGGCAATTCGTTGTGCCCCGCCTGAATCTGTCATCAATTTACCAAGAATCGCACCAAAAATGATAATCATCGTCAGGCTTCCGAGTGTTCCGCCTAAACCACTTTGGACGGATGCCATTGCATCAAGTGGCGGCATTCCTTCTAATATCCCTACTGCTAGTGCAACAAGAACTAAAGAGATAAACGCATTTAATTTAAAAACAATCATTAATAGAAGTAAGAGAGCAACTCCTACACAGACAGATACTATCGGCATCTTACTCTGTCCCCATTTCGTTTAGTTTAGTTTTTTACGTCTTCAAATCGTACTATGTAAACCGGATGATTGTTGTTAGCGATTTGCAAACAACCGAACGAATTTAGTCATTACAGGTTCCATAGCCTGTTGCATGTCCGCCATTACAGTGGAAAGGTGGACCATTTGTTTGTTTTCAAAAGCATGCTGTAAATAGGACACGGCAGCCATCGATACTTCCGTGTTCACATTGACCTTACATATTCCGAGTTGGACAGCCTGTGTAATAACTGAATCAGGTGTGCCCGATCCTCCATGGAGGACAAGTGGAACATCAACAGCCTGCTGAATTCTTTCTAAAAGAGGCAAATCAATTTTAGGCTCTCCCTTGTACATTCCGTGAACAGTACCGATAGCTGCAGCTAAAAAGTCTACACCTGTCGTGTCAACAAAGTCTTTCGCGGACTGCGGATCCGTCAATGTGCCGTCTCCCTCTTCCTCGTCGGAAAAATCACCTTTTGCTAAAGAACCTATTTCAGCCTCAACAGACACACCTGCCATATGAGCAATTTCCACTATTTCTTTTGTACGGCGAATATTTTCATCTAAATCATAGGCCGACCCGTCAAACATAACAGACGTGAAACCACAACGAATGGCACGAATAATCGATTCTTTTTCATATGCATGATCCAGATGGAGCGCTACAGGGACAGCAGACTTTTCAGCCAATGCTTTCACAAAAGCTGCAAACCCTTCCACATCAACCGTTGGAAAATAACGTTCTCCTAACGCGATAATGACTGGTTGATTTTCCCGTTCGGCAACATGTATTGCTACTTGAACCGTTTCTAAATTGTATACATTAAAGGCTGCTACAGCGTATTTTTCTTGCTGCGCATGCTGTAAAATCTTTTTCGTATTGATTAACATGTAAAATGGCCCCCTCGCCGAACTTGATAAACAATGGATTAGTTGTTCAAAATATCAACCGTATCTTTCAATGTTGTAACCGCCCCGACATTCCCCGGGAAAATAATATACGCCATTCCTGGGAACTTGCTTTCTTCTCCCGTCACCCATACAGGAATTCCAGGTTGGATTTGACCAGCTACTGTTGCTCTTTTTACTTGCAGCCCTTTTGTTCCAATATCACTAGACGTAATGCCGCCTTTGGCAACAATGTAATTAGGACGTACAGTTAAGCGTTGCACGATACTTGTGACCGCATCTGAAATTTTTACGGATAGTTTTAACTCTTCTTCTTTTTTGCCTTCACCAAGATCCAATCTTTCACGTCTTGTGTACACCGTAACTGTTTTACCAGAGCGAATAAAATTCTCGGTTGTTTCAATCACTCGATCTATCTCTTCTTGGAACTTGTCTGGTTGTAGCACAAGATGGCTATCAAATTCAATGAATTCGATGAAATCACCTGTTTTCAATACTTCGAGTTGTTCCGTCGTCTTTTTAACATGCGATCCCACAAGAATTAATCCACCATGATTCGTTTCTTCTTGAATCAATTCTTCTCTCTTTAATAGTGCTTTATCACTTACTCCACCCATTACTTTCGTAAGCGCGGCTGCACTTCGGAACATGAATTGTTTCCCGGACTTCATAGCTTTAATAAGGGCGATAACAAAAACTTCCACATCTACGTAGTCGACTGCATTCACGACTACTTTGTTGAAATCACTCACTTGAAGCAATTGGTTTGTGATTGTTTCAATATCAAGCGTTCTTAAGCTTTCCAGTGAAATATACGTCGTATTTTCAGCTTTAAATGCACCCTTTGTTTGTTCCTCAACCCACTCACCTAAATGAGACGATGAATAGCCAAACGTTCTGTCTTTCGCAAATTCTGTTTCACCAGCAGGCACCAAATACTCTTCATATTGCACATAGTGAATATTGTCGACTGTATAGCGACCTCCTTCTTTGAAAAATGGCAAAATCACTTCACCGTCATATTGGATGTCTAAAGCAGCTTCAATCGTCCCTTTCAACACTTCTGTTTCAAGAGGATAATGACCTCTTAACGTCGAATCTCCACGGCTAATGACAATGAATTCTTTGTTCTGTTTTTTCGCCGCTTCTACAATATTTGTAGCGATTTTGGTATGTGCTTTTTCTGTTTCAGCAGCCGTAAATCCTCTAGAATTCGTCAGAATAAAAAACATGGCGTTTTCTTCTTCAAACCCTCGCTCCAAACTTTCTACTGACCAATCTGTGTAAACAGAAATGCCATGAACAGTTTGAACACCCGTTGGATCATCGTCTAGCACAATGATTTTTTTATTCAAATCAACGAGTTCATTCGTAAGCATCTTTCGCACAGCTTGTGTATCGACTGCTTGAATATTCCCTAAAACCTCTTGGACCAATCTCTTTTCTTTACTGCCAATTGTAGTCATGTATTAAACTCTCCCAACTGTCACGTTTGCTAGTTTTTCATAATATTGAACAATTCCACCATGGTCATCCGCAGCTTTACCGTCCACTTTTAACGCATGGAAAATTTCCAACAAATGACTAGAAAGAGGCATTGGAACACCAACACTATGCGCTGTTTCCATTACATTTGTGATGTCTTTCAAATTAATATCAATTCTTCCACCAGCCACGAAGTTACGATCAAGAATTAATGGCACTTTTGCATCTAGCACGGCACTTCCTGCTAATCCGCCTCTAATCGCTTGGTACATTTTTTCTACATCGATGCCCGATTTTGCCGCTAATACCAAAGCTTCAGACATAGCAGCAATATTTAAGTTTACGATGACTTGGTTCGCTAATTTCGCAGTCGTGCCGCTTCCATTTCCACCGACTAATGTGATTTCGGATCCCATCGCAGCTAATACATCCTTCACTTGCTCAAACACTTCTTCTTTTCCACCGACCATGATTGCAAGTGTTGCATCTTTTGCTTTTGGTTCTCCACCACTAACAGGAGCATCTAGCATTTCTACTCCTTGTTTTTCTGCGATTTCCGCAATCTCTTTTGACACAACTGGCGAAATCGAACTCATATCAATAATCACTGTGCCTTTTTTAGCGCCACTAAGTACACCATTTTCACCTAAAACAACTTGTTGCACATGATGAGAAGCTGGTAGCATCGTAATGACAACGTCACTATTCTCGGCGATGCTCTTTGCAGAATCCGCTGCTTTTGCCCCCACACCAACTAAAGTTTGTACCGCCTCTTTATTTAAATCGTTCACCATTACTTCATAGCCTTTAGCCACCAAATTCAACGCCATAGGTTTCCCCATGATCCCTAAACCAATAAAACCAACTTTTTTCACCATCATAACTCCTCCTAATCGACTTAGTTTTACCTATTTATCGTGTGAGATACGTTTATTTCCCTTGCAACCGTTTTCAACGTTTTTAACAATTTGATTGTATACCAATAACTTATTTTTGTATACATTTTAATTTTATTTGTGTACAAAAATCCATTAAAAACAAGTTTCCCTTTCATTCCCCCAGTATTTTTGATAAGTTAATGTAATTAGGTTGAACGAAATAGGAGTGAACAAAGTGACTCAAAACAATAATAAGTCTCGCTCTGCTTCCCACCAAGCATATGAAGTAATTCGTGATCGAATCTTAAATGGTGATTTACCGGGCGGTACAAAAATCGTAGAAGAAAAATTAGCAACAGAGCTAGGGATTAGCCGAACACCGATTAGAGAAGCCCTACGACAATTAGGTCACGAAGGGCTTGTCGTCAATAAAAAAGTGGTCCAACCTACAGAAAAAGATCTCCGTAACCTTTTTCAATTACGAAGTCTTTTAGAGGGTTCCGCAGCGAAATCAGCAGCAACCTATTTACCCGTGGAAGATTTAACCTCACTTTCTAATTGCATTCAAATAGGAAGAGATGGCGCACCAGAGGAAATAATGGCGGCCAATGAACGCTTTCACAAAATTATCGTTCAAGCCAGCGGCAATTCCCTAATGATCGATACAATTGATCGCATGAAATCCATTATCTATCTTTTTCGAAAAACCGTTGTGCTCTACAATCGCCCACGCTTAATTGATGAACACGAGGAAATTTATGAGGCGATTAAAGCTAGGGACGGGGAAAAAGCGAAACAATTAATGGAATCCCACCTTCAAGAGGATTTAGATTTTTGCCTACATATATTAAGAAGTTCTAGCAATGGTCGTCTATAAATACACGCCTGTTGATTAACCATTTACTTGTATAAAACATTATTAGTGAGAAATACTTTACATCTTCACTTTCACTGAATAATTACCAGTCCGCTTTCGGCACATGATTTACGACAGCTTTAGGGAAGGAATCAATTCCTCCTGCTTGAAGGGCGAGTATGACAAAGGCTTTAACGGCCGAAATTGTATCTTTGGCCGCCACTCTACGTAAAGAGTCAGTAATTCTTTCTTCCCAAAAAGCATTCTCACTTTGTGTACTTATCTCCCTGGAGCTCGACGGATGAACAATCATCAGACGATTATCGGAAAAAAATGTGTAGGGATGTGACGAAGTCGCATCCCTACACATAGAAATACCTCGATAATCATGTAGAAATTGTTCGATCCAAAGCGATTCGAAATCAATTGTATACAAAGTGCCTAGTGCATAATTTAGTTATTCTTTGGCTAATCAACAGACATGCTATAAATAATAAGCGGCATGCAAAAATAGCCCTTACACTCTTTTATAAAAAAGAGCGTAAGGGCTATTTTATTCTAACCTTTACAGGTAGATATTTCTTATTATTTCTGCAAACGGGCCTTTGCAAAGCCAATAATCGCAGGAAGCACAGATATAAAAATAATTAATAGCAGAACTGTTGAAAAATTCTCTTTAATAATCGGGATATTTCCGAAAAAATAACCTGCCATCGTACAAATTCCTACCCAGAGAGCAGCACCCACAATATTATAAAATAAGAAATAACCGTAGTTCATGCGGCTAGCCCCTGCGACAAAAGGGATAAATGTACGAACAAACGGCATAAAACGGGCAATGACAATTGTTTTACCGCCGTGTCGATTAAAGAAATTCTCTGCTTTCCTCATTTTCTCTTGATCGATGACTCGCCCAATGAAACTGTTGGGAGAAATCGAAGTTCCCACTTTTTTACCGATTTGATAATTCACCGTATCCCCTATGACAGCCGCCGAAAAGAGGACGATGAGAAGAAGCACAATGTTAAACGCGCCAAGCGCAGCGAGCGCTCCTCCTGCAAACAGTAACGAATCTCCCGGTAGAAAAGGAAAAATAACAATCCCTGTTTCAACAAAAACGATTAAAAACAAAATCGCGTACGACCAAGAACCAAACTGTTGAATAATTTCGACCAAATGTTGATCGATATGCAAGATAAAGCTGATTAAGTTCTGAATGATTGTCATATATGTACTCTCTTTCAATATTATTCGTCAGAGCATCTGACTGAATTGACCTTATTCATCATACTTCTTTCCTTGAAAGTTGTCACGAAACAACCAAAGTATTTCCTCCTATATCTCCATAAATCCCACCTTTGAACTAACCACGTCCTCATTTTTTTGTATATAGTAATAGTAGCTTATGATAATGGAGGGAAAACATGCTAACGAACGAGCAATTACATGCAATTGCAGCACTTCAAAAAGAATGTCAACAAGCCGATGATCTTCATCTAAAGCTCAACTGGGACATGCTACGCCAAAGGGATGATCATTCTATGGATTTCTTCTATGAAGAGAACGGCGAACTCATCGCTTACCTGGCTCTTTATGGATTTGGTACTTCAGTAGAAGTATGTGGCATGGTCAAGCCAAGCGCAAGAAGGAGGCAGCACTTTTCTACGCTTTGGCAAACAGCACGTCAAACAATTGAAGAAAAAGGATTTAGCAAAATTCTATTGAATGCGCCCGCCCCTTCTACGTCCGCCAAAGCATGGTTGACTGCGCAATCATGCACATACGACTTTTCCGAATTTCAACTGAAGTGGCACCAACAACCGATTGAAGCAAGCAACGACGTCCTGTTACGGAAATCCCGGCTAGAGGACACCGACTTTGCAGTACAACTTGATATGCTCGCATTCAATATGAGCGAAGCAGATGCACGACTTCATCAGGAAGAAATTCAAGACGGACCGAATGAACAACACTTTATCATCGTCGCTGAAGGCCAAGACATCGGCAAAATCCGTGTTAGCAATACGGACGGAGAAGCCTATATTTATGGGTTTGCTATTTTACCGGAATATCAAGGCAAAGGTTACGGCGGCAAAACCCTTTGTAATATCGTCAAGCAAGAACACGAAGCTGGGCGCAGCATTTTACTTGATGTCGAGACCAAAAACATGCACGCTCTTGGACTCTACGAAAAAATCGGCTTCAAGATTGTCCAAGGACAAGATTATTATTTATGGCATTCAGTATAAAATTGTGTAGAAATATAGATTCATCCCTTTAAAAAACGCTACCTATCAAAAAAAGTTCCCTATTAAGTGAATTATACTCGCCTGTCGATTAGTCAAAAAATAATTATATTATGTACGAAGCACTTTGGAGGGAACAATTTCTATACGATTATCGAGAAAAATGTATGGCGCCTGCTCATCCGTCGCGCTTCAAAATCTTCAGAATATAAAGTGCAAATCCTTTTTGGGAAGAAAGAATTTCTGACTCTTTACCTAGAGCGGCTGCCAAAGATACAATTTTGGCAGCTGAAGCTTTTGTAATGGTCTTTTCCATTGTTATTGTAGGAAAGGGTTCACTTTCCTACTAGGCTTTCTATATTCAGGTGCCTAAAACTTGCTACAAGTTAAAAAAGGGACGCATTGTTCAATGTACAAGAGTGCCCGAAATTTCATCTTCGGGCACTTACATTTTCTATAGAAAATTATCTATTCTTTTCTTTCCAAGCAACTACATTTTTTACTTAACGATTGGAGGGACGCAACAGGTACCGCTTCACAACAGCATTATGAAAACGATTATGTCTAGAAACGACGCAGTCATTTCTAGACATAATCGCCCCTCGAACAGGAGGAATTAATTCCTTCCCTAAAGCTGTCATGAATCATATACCGAAAGCGGACCAGAAACCGTTCAGTGAAATGAAGATATTAGCATTCTTTATCCACCAAACCTGTTATACTATGCATATCTATTTTCCTTCTTGGACATCTTAACAGCGGAGGGATCCACTATGCATGAAGTAAATCATCAAGTTGTCTGCACCCTCACGTATCATTTAGTCGAAAAAATTACAGGGTGGTATGGACAAACTACAAATCGTACAGTACATCGTATTCAGTTATATACCGATACAATTTCAACCGCCAAAAACACATTCAAATTAGAACATGTGCATGATATGTCCTATAAACCATTCTCCAGTGGGGCTGGATTATTTTATTTGCATACGAGCCAAGGCGTATTTATGTTTGAAGTCGAGGCTAATCCGTCCACCTTCATTCAAGCGTACAAAAAATTACGCAGCTAATTTCTCTTCTCAAAGTGTTTTATATCGTATCTTACATGGCAAAGATAGATACGACACATCATTGGGAGGGATTTTCACATGACAATCAAAAAAACTGTAGAAAATGCAGTACAAGCAAAAAAGGAAATTGAAGATTTGGTCACGCAAGGCTATACCCATGACGATATCTACCTGTTTGCACATGATAAAAAAAGAGGCAATCACATTACCGATGCCCTCGACACAGAAACTGTCAGTATGAAAGACCAAGGCTTCTTCCAAAGCATGAAAAATATGTTTACTTCCCGCGGCGATGAGCTGCGCAGCAAAATGGAAGTAGCGGGCTTATCGAAGGCCGAAGCTGCGATTGCTGAAGAAGAACTCGATCAGGGTAAACTCATCATCGTTGCGAAGAAATAACCCATAATTACCAAATCCCATTCCCTAGGCGAATGGGATTTGGGATTTCCCGTCTTTTCGTAAAGCCGATATGTATGTAATGTAATAAATGATTCTTTGCAGCTTAGGCGGACTACATAAGACGTTATTAATATTAGGTTCGTTTATTAATTTCTAGACTCTCCATAAGATTTAATTAGAACTTTATAATAGATGGAAACCTGTACTGATCCTCCGGGAAAAAATTCATAATGTTAGCAGGAAATAGTTCTTTTCTGAACATTTCCCGCTTAACTTCTCTGATAAAATTGGATATCCCGATATTTCATTGGGCAAAAATCATTTGCACCCAAAAATAAAGCAATGTCAATGTGACGATTGTTGTTATTGGAATGACAATCAGGGAGACGCTTAAATAATCTTTCCAAGCAATCTTTATCTTATTGTTCCTTAGAATATGCATCCAAATAAGAGAAGCTAGTGTCCCAATTGGCAACAGCAATGATCCCATATCACTCCCAATAATATTTGCAAGATAGATGGTCTTTAATGTAATCGGATCTAACCCCATCTCCGTTAAGGTAATCGTCCCAATCATTAAAGCCGGATGATTATTAAAGAGGTTAGACAGTACCGAAACTAATCCTCCCATGATAAAACTCGCCTGGAATAGCCCCTGATTCACAATAGGTTCACACAATTTCACTAATAACGCTGTAAGTCCCACGTTATGCAGACCGAATATAATCACGTACATAGAGAAGGCAAAAATAAGAATGTGCCAAGGGGTTTTCTTTAAGATGTCCACTGGGTTCGTCCGCAAATGATACCATCTCCATACGAGCAAAACGACCGATCCAAGAACCGCAACAATTTCAATGGGAATGTTGACATACGATGCAACAAAAAGGAGACAACGCATAACGAAAACAAACAGCAATACCTTCAACATAAATTTAGTACGTTGTTGTTTTTTCTCAACAGAAATCGTTGTTTTTAATGGGTGAAAACTTTTCGTGAAAAAGGATTCTTCCACATCCATTATGGAATCTGGTAAAGTTTTCGGTAGTTTCTTCCTTACTACGATATACATCAACCCAGACATAAATACCAATCCCAAGGTCGCTGGGACAAACATCATTGCTGTATGCATCCAGAGCGACATTTCAACGATATTCAATGCAATCAGGTTAACAATATTACTAACTCCAATAGGTGCACTTGACGCGGTTGCAATGAGTGCACCACTTAGTAAGTACGGAATTTGTTGATGCGGTTTTAACTGTATATTTTTTAGTAGTAAAATTAAAATCGGTGTCGTAATTAAGATACTTCCATCGTTATTAAATAATAGTGTCATCAAAAAACAGAGTAACTGGATATACCAATATAAACGATGACCTGAACCTCTCGACAAACTCGCAAGTCTTGCGGCTGCCCAGTGAAAAAAACCGAAACTCTCTAATATAACAGCCATGACAATCGTTGCGATAATGGTTATGGATGCCCCCCCAATCTTACTGATGATATCCATGACGTCTGCTTGTGACACGATCCCCGCTAACAGAATGATTGCAGCTCCAATTGCCGCTGGCCACGCCTCATTCATTCCTCTAGGTCTCCAAAATATGACTAACATAGTCGTAAGGAATACCAAACCTGAGATTACAACCTGATAACTCATACATATACCATTTCCTTTCTTCTCAATTGAATAATAGCTTGTTCGTTGATTGTCCGTTTCCTTGTATGTATATTCACATCGAGCAACAAGGAACGAGATGTTTGTCCACCCAGACTAAAATGTATACTTGTTCATGCCATAATTTTTTTATTGAAATCACCTTATATTTCTATGCAAAAATAAACACGTAAAAAGATGCCTGACATATGTCATGCTGCTTTTTACGTGTTCATATTGTCGAGACTCCCACAAATCACATTCATTCAATCTTGTTAAGCAAGTCCTAAAAAAAGTTGGCTGTCGATAATTTCTCGTCAGCCTGAAAAGAGGTCTTCCTTTCAAGTAAATATTTTTCCTATTTATTCCGCATAAATTAAATCCAAGTTAAATATTGTTCAACATTTTATGATCACAATGGATTCACACCTGATGTAGCGTTTTAATATGATCTATGTTCAAAAAAATAGACTGTGTTCTTGCTGTTTGAACCTCAACAATTTGTGCTTCGACATTATTTATCTTTCCTACATAGCTTTTATTCCCACCAATATTTAATACAACGATTTTATTCTTGATCTTTCCAACTTGAACTTCCAAGGTATTTGCCAACGATTCATCATTCGGCTGAAATGAGAAGCTCTGGTTATCCAATCCGTAAGGTCTTTCATTTTGCGCATATGGAATTAACCATTTAAGATGATTTAATGAGATATACATCGTTTTATAAATGGGTGATTGAAATACAACATAGTTATCCATAATACTCGTAATATATCCATGTAAAGGTTGAGCACCTGTTACATAGATTTCAACAAATTTCCCTTTTGCTTGTGTAAGAACCTCTCCAAAAGACAATGCCTCTTTACTTTCTTCTGCAACGATGCTCGGGAACTCCGTTGGGGCCTTTATATCGTTTTCATTGTTACGATCAGCCCAAAAACGTTGGATATGAACGATGGGGACGTATACAAAATCTGCCCCATTAAAAAGCACAATCATGTCGCTGCCTACGTCAAGAACAGTACCGCTAATTAGTTTCTTTCCGGAAATTTCAATTTGAATCACTTCATTAATTAGACTTTGAATAATTGTATTCAAGCCTACAACTCCTTTCTAACTTATTTTCAAAATTACTGCTGCAATGATGAGATGTAGAGATTAATTCTTCTTGCCTAAATTGTTAGTTTATCGTCAGTCTCTCAATTGCTGGTACATCTTTTCTGCATGCTTCATTAGCGCAGCATATTGTTTTTCTAACATTGTTCTTTCTTCTTGTGAGCTTATTTCCCCTTCAAGTATATGAACATTGTTTTTCTCCTCAAATTCAATGTTTGTCTCTAGGTATGATTGATTATATTCAGAACGATGTTCCATCCGAATCGAACTTTCTTCCGCATGCTTCATTAGAGCATAGTATTGTTTCTCTAACATTGCTTTTTCTTCTTTTAGGCTGTTTTTTTTTGTGATTGGATTGGTACTAGTTGATTCAATCAGCTCAGATTTTTCATCTAAAATGCAAAAGTCCTCATCGTTTTCCATCTCCATTGACTCGCCGCCATGTATTGGAGGATCACTTTCCTCATTGGAATTGTTTTGATCCATCATTGCTAGTTGCTCATCTTTAATGGTGCTCCATTCAGTTAGAAGTATTCTTTTCTCGTTATGCCTAGGCTGGGATTCAGTAGAGGTAAGTTGCTCTTCGCTACTAGTACTTTTAGCAGATTCTAAAACACCCTCGTAATCCACTTTCTCATCGCGGCATATTTCTTGCAAGTCTTCTTCTAACGATACATCCAACCACTCTTTAGATTTCTCATTTATTAATGAAATGAAGTCTTGAATACTTTTTTTGTGACCAGTTTTCACATATTCATTCTTTTCATCTTCTAGTATTTCTCCTGTAAACGTCTCTATCATAGGAGCTTTACTATTTTCTTCTACTTCACTATTGTTTGTTGTTTTTATATGATTGTCAGCGCCCTGCTCCGCTTGTAGGACAGCTAGTAATTTTTCTTCCAGAGAAGAGTCAGACTGCTCTTTTGCTTCATCATCCAAATTAGTGTCGGATTCTTGAATGGCTTCTTCTTCCCCACTCGTTGCATGTTGTTCATTTATTTCAAGTAAGCCCTTACTAATGGTGGAATTTTGAGTTGCCGATTGTTCCTGATTATTTATGAATATGATATCCTCTTCTGATATTGTGCTATAAATGTTGGCTATATAGGACTTTGGGATATAAAGTTGTTCCGCATTGTTTATTATCATGACGTGATCTTCAGATATTCTACTTAACACCCCGGTAATCTCCAGATTACTTAAACTATTAATGGTCACCCAGGTATACCTAAAGGCTCTCAATACATCTACTAAGTAATTTTTGTTAAGATAGGGAACAATTTCGGACGAAATGCAAAAGTCTTTAGCATTCCTTGAAAGTGCTTGAATATGCTGGAGTGCAAAATAAAAAACGTTTTGGTTCACATGCACAACAATATGGTCTTCTTTAACATCTAACAAAATTCCTTCAATTAATTGATTGTCACCAAGGACCAAACCAATCTTCATGTCTTTAAGGTCGCCTACTGCTTTTTTAAAGTTTTGCTCTTGCAATTTTGGGGCGCCTCCTTCATAGAATATCGTCGCTTCTTACCAACAGAAGCGACGAATACATCTTATAGCTATTTTGAGTCTTTTTGTTTATTGCTTTCCTTTTCTTGATTATTTCCCTTAGCTTTATTTCCTTTTTCAACTTTTATTCCGTAGCTTATGTTACGAACATGGAACATAGAGAGATTTACAATTTCTTCATTTGATACAATTGTTATAAAATCATCATTAACCACATCCATTACACCCTCCAGTGTTTCTGGTCCACCACGGTTAATTTTCACCCATCGATACCTTAACTTTTCCACAACACTCCTAAAATTTTCAGCTTTTATATAATCAAAGCTCCTCGGAATGTCAAAGTTCAATTGCGGTTCATTTTTCGCATTAACAGTCAGGCTCTTGATATGGTGGGTATTATAATAAATAACCCCATCGTCTTCGGTAAGTAATGTAAAGTGATCTTCAGCTGCTGCCAATAGCTTTCCAACTCGGGATTCCGGTCCTCCTCTATCGACTTTAACTACTCTATCCACTAAAGACAGTATCATTTCCTGATTCATAGTCATCTAACCTCCATTTTTAGTATCCTAGTATCTATATGTGCCTTAGGGAGAGAGAGTAGTGGTCATTAGCCTACTTTAGATTAATTAGTCAAGTACTTTTAAAATCCGATTTTCCAATTGACGTTAAACAAGCATTTTTCATCCGTATCATAATGTATGCAGGCACCTGATAATATTCTTTTGGTTAACAGTACCTCAGTACTATAGAGACCTAATAGAATCTCCACCTGCTAAATAATGCAACCAAGTGTACGCTACACTGCCGTAACTTAACTGCCGACACAGTAAAAAGATTATTGAATACAATGGTATGAAACATTTATTCAAAGGAGGGTTTTTCTATGCCAAAGGGAAAAAAAGCTCGTACTCGTCGTACAACAACAGGAAATGCTTCGAAAGGTCATACTTCAACAGGCCATGTTTCAAAAGGCGATGCCTCGAAAGGTCATACTTCAACAGGCCATGTTTCAAAAGGAGATGCTTCGAAAGGTCATACTTCAACGGGCCATGTTTCAAAAGGAGATGCCTCGAAAGGTCATACTTCAAAAGGCCATGTTTCAAAAGGCGATGCTTCGAAAGGTCATACTTCAACGGGCCATGTTTCAAAAGGAGATGCCTCGAAAGGTCATACTTCAAAAGGCCATATTTCAAAAGGTGATGCTTCGAAAGGTCATACTTCAACAGACCATGTTTCAAAAGGCAATGCTTCGAAAGGTCATACTTCCACAGGTAACAAGGAGACTGGAGCACGTAAAGGTCGTCGTTCCCGAAGATAAATCAAATGACTCTGGCTTGATCAATTACCCACTGATCAAGCCAGAGTCATTAACAATCTCAAACAATAATAGACGGACTAAATATATAGAAAGGAAAGAGATTTTATGTCCTATCTAATTCCATCTTATTTGTTGAGCATCGAAGAAGAGAACCTAAAGGAGTTACGGGGAGATTTATGGAATGACGACCCCGTTCCCGCCGATTTAAAGGTAGGAGACACCACATATGACGTGGATATTGCCTACCGAGGATCTTTTACGCGGAAACTTCGCAAAAAATCTTATCGGATTGAGTTCATCAATCCCAAATCATTTTGCGATGCCCGAGAAATACACCTCAATGCAGAATACAAAGATCCTTCTTTTATCCGCAATAAACTTTCTTTTGACTTCTTCCATGATCTTGGTGTTTTAGCACCACAAAGTCAGCATATCAATTTAATCCGCAATGGTACTCATAAAGGCCTCTATTTACAATTAGAGTCCGTTGACGAGTTTTTCTTGCAAACAAGAGAACTTCCTCTCGGCCCCATCTATTATGCCGTAAACAATAACGCCAACTTTTCTTTGATGAAAGACGAAACTATGAAAAATTCGCTTCTTTCCGGTTATCGACGAGCATTTGGAAGCTCATCAGACGATGACCTTCTCCTCGATTTGATCAGTAAAATTAACACCATACCTCTTGCTAATTTCGCTGATGAAATTTCCAAGTGTATCAATATAGATAAATTTTTACGTTGGCTAGCTGGAGCTGTTTGCACAATGAATAATGACGGGTTCACACATAACTATGCGCTGTACCATAATAGTGAGTCCAGTTTGTTCGAAATCATTCCCTGGGACTATGATGCAACGTGGGGGCGGAACGTTGAAGGTGAAATCATGCGGCATAATTATGTTCCTCTTGATGGAAAGAAAAATAACCACCTTTGCTATCTCCTAATGCGTGTTCCAGAGCTTCGTAAGCTTTACAAAAGCATCCTAGAGGAGATTTTAGAAACAAAATTCACAGTTGACTATATGGAAAACAACATAATTTCTCTGCATGAAGCTCTGCGCCCACATGTTCTTACAGATCCCTATAAAAAGAATATACTTGGTAAATTTGATCATGAACCCAAATTCATTTGTCAATTTATTCGCGACCGTAGTTGCTATTTGAAAAAGCAGCTAGTGGATTTTGACTAATGTAAATACGCGAAGAGGAGAAACTACTCTGTTACCGATATGCATAAAAGATACGGGAAAGTATGGGAGAGGGGTCTATGCGACACGTGATATTAAAAAAGGGGAACTCATTGAAGCATCACCTGTTTTAGTATCATGTCAAGATGAATGGAAGTATCTCGAGAAGACAATACTTTTTGATTACTGCTTCACTTGGGGGAATAATTATGAGCATACCGCAATCGCTTTAGGCTATGGATCACTATTTAACCACTCCTATATGCCAAATGCGACATTCGTTAATAATCTAGATAATCTATCTATCGATTTTTATGCATTCAATGATATTAAAGAAGGGGAAGAGATTACAATAAATTACAATGAAGATGTCGAAGATAAAAATCCATTGTGGTTTGATGTAATCGAATAGCTATCGTTCTAAATTCCTTGAACACTCTGCCGAATCCCACTACCCATCTTAGGAGAATGGGATTTCGATTTTTAATGTATTCAGTAGCGCAAACCGCCCTTCATTCGGTATGATAGATACTGAAAGCAGGTGCGGTTTTATGGATAATAAATTGTGGAAAATTGGCTTTTTCACCGGACTCACGTCATTCGTGCTTCTAATACTCGGTGTACGCACGGTTTTAGGCCAAGATCTTGTATGGAAAAACTATATCGCATTCGGCGCATTTGGCCTAATTGCAGGTATTTTATCTTCCTTATTATTATTTTACAACTTAAAAATCGCTTTTCGTATTTTTATGGCAGCACTCATTCTTGGGTTTGCGGAGTTGTTCCGCAGCTTCTTGATGAACACAGGTGGTTTTGGCGACTTAGCAGGGATTTTGAGCCTCTTTATCATCACTTCGTTCGGATTGGGTATTGGCCTTATGGTTCAAGCCGTTGTCATCTTTACACGGAAAAGCAAATAACGTGAAAGCGCGTGCAACTCCTCGACTAGGAATGACACGCGCTTTTCAATTTATGTCCACATCCATTGCAAAACTAAACTCATAAGCTGGCGACTAAAATTTGGACAACAAAAAGACGCATCCTTTATTATCCGGTTGCGTCTTTGTTATTCTTTAATCCATGTAATGTAATTGAATTGAATTACTTAGCCTTCTCTTTCTTAATTTGCTTACTGCGTCAATGCCTATTTCTTCAATTTTGACTATAATCCAGCCGTAAATCATTTGTAAACACATCGGCACTTAAGAAACATTTTCTCTAACTTCTTTTATTATAAGTTCCACTTCCGTCGAATCTATAATATCTTGAATTGTAAATCCCTCAAATACTTCCTTTAACTCCAATCCATCAGGTGTTACATCAATTAATGCACGTTCCGTAATGATTTTATGGACGACACCTTTACCTGTAAGCGGAAGTGAGCATTCTTTTTTAATTTTTGAAGAACCGTCTTTGGCAACGTGATCCATGATGACAATGATTTTCTTCGCACCATGAACGAGGTCCATTGCACCGCCCATCCCTTTGATCATCTTACCGGGAATCATCCAGTTAGCAAGGTCCCCTTTTTCGGACACTTCCATCGCTCCAAGTATCGCAACGTCAACATGCCCCCCTCGAATCATCGCGAATGACTCTGCACTCGTAAAGTAGGCAGAACCTGGAATTGATGTGACCGTTTCTTTCCCCGCATTAATTAAATCCGGATCGACCTCTTCCACCGTCGGATAAGGTCCGATGCCAAGAAGTCCATTTTCAGACTGTAAGACGACTGTTTTATCGTCCGAAATATAGTTAGCGACGAGCGTTGGCATTCCGATCCCGAGATTGACATAGTTTCCGTCTTCAATCTCTTTTTCTGCTCGTCTTGCAATTCGCTCCCGTACATTCACTTGCCCCATATTCACACATCCCCTTTCCTTACTTATCGAGTCGTCAGGCGCTCAATTCGTTTTTCTTGCGCTGCCTGTAGAATTCCTTGCACGTAGATGCTCGGCGTGTGAACGATTGCCGGTTCTAAATCGCCTGTTTCCACAATTTCCTCGACCTCTGCAATCGTGAACTTTCCAGCTGCCGCCATCATTGGATTGAAGTTTTGAGCTGTTTTATTGTAAATAAGGTTCCCGAATTTATCTGCCCTCGCCGCACGGATCAATGCAAAATCCGCATGAAGCGCTTCTTCCAGCACATATTCTTTGCCGTCAAACTCGCGCGTTTCTTTCCCTTTCGCTATTGGCGTGCCAACGCCTGCTGGGGTGAAAAATGCTGGAATCCCCGCCCCGCCTGCACGAATCTTTTCGGCGAGCGTCCCCTGTGGCGTTAGTTCGACCTCAATTTCACCAGTGAGCACTTGACGCTCAAACTCTTTATTTTCGCCTACATATGAGCCAATCATTTTTTTAATTTGTTTGTTTTTCAATAGAAGACCAAGTCCCCACTCATCGACTCCACAGTTATTTGAAATGACCGTTAGATCCTTCACACCTTTTTCAACCAGTGCCAAGATAAGTTGCTCCGGAATTCCAACAAGCCCAAACCCTCCAACCATCAGAGTCGCGCCATCTTGAATGTCCCTAACTGCCTCTTTTGCAGATGAATAAATCGGTTTCATCTTATACCCCCTGTAAAAATAGTTAAAGTATAAACTTTTGATTCATAATAAATCTGAACAATAGAAAGGCCCACGTAGACTTACTTTTTCTAGATGGGCGTAATGTATATGTCAAATACGGAAGTGTCGTCATTACTTCCTCTTAAAACAGGATGTTTAATGTGTGTCTAAATGCTTCGAGTGTCCGTTCGACTTCTTTTTCTCCATGTACAGTAGATAAGCTAAATCGATTGAGAGGTTTGGTGTAGATCCCCTGCGATAATAAGTGGTAATCAATTTCTTTTCTAAGACCAAAATTAGATTCTTGTAAGTCACGATAACTTCGAACATGGTCTTTTTCCGTGATAACTATATTAAATATGGACCCCATCCCTATAGTCTGTGCATTAATTCCTTTTGCCGCAAACAAGTCACAAATCCCTGACTTCAATTGTTCAGTAGCATTGAATACTTGTTCAATTTCCTTTTCAAGCACTTCAATCGTCGCTAAGCCTGCTGCAAGGATTGTTGGGTGTCCATTGTAAGTCCCGCTGTGGAATAATACATCCTTAGCTCCTGATCCTTTACTTTGACTGTTATCAAAAACGTCTGATGCTGCAGTAGGTGCACTTATATCCATTATTTCTTTTTTTCCGCCGATAATCCCTACCGGAAAACCACCTCCAACAACTTTCCCTAATGCTGTTAGATCAGGTTTTATCCCATAAACCTCCTGTGCTCCTCCCAATCCTAAACGAAAACCAGTTTTAACTTCATCAAATATCAGTAGTATCCCTAACTTCTCAGTAACCTTACGTAAACCTTCCATAAAGCTTTTTTCAGCGGGAATAAACCCTCCTTGGATAGGCTCGAGAATTACTGCTGCAATCTCCTCTTTATGCCTAGTTAGAATTTCAGTTGTTGCTTCTAAGTCATTAAAAGGAAGAACAATTGTATGCTCTAAATGATAAGGATCGACACCTTTTGATTCTATGATTGCATTTGGATTGTTGGCTGGTCCAGCCTCATCAAGGGGTGGATTAACACTGAGCAACACTTGGTCATAGCCGCCATGATAATGACCTTCAAATTTTGCTATTTTATATTTTTCTGTATATGCATATGCCATCCTAATTGAAAGTAATGTGGCTTCGGTACCTGAATTGGTATAGCGCACTCTCTCCATACTTGGATATAATTCTTGGATTTTCTGTCCCATCTTCACTTCCAAATTGTGAGGAGTTCCAAATAGAAGTGTCCCTTCTTCAGTTAATTGACGTTGGATACCCTCCATTACTTTTGGGTGTCCATGACCCGTCATCAAAGCACCATAGGATAATAAGTAATCAATATATTCGTTCCCATCAACATCCGTTAAATAAGCTCCGGCTCCCTTTTTCATAATTACCGGATACGGTTCAAAGAATTTGATATTGGCAGTCACTCCACCAGGCATTATATTCCTAGAAGTCTTTGAAAACTCAAGTGATATAGGTGTTTTTTTAATATACTCTTCAATTCCAGAAAGAACTTTACTTTGCGTCATCTCTTCCACCTCTTAATGATTTTTTTATTTCATTTACAATAAAAATGAAATATTTATTTCAATTATACATAACGTAAAACCTTTTGCAAACCTATTACAAGAATCTTTTAAATTATTCATTATCTTTCACCTCGCAAAAACAAGCATCTATATGAAATAAAAATATTTTTTTATTATCCGTAATGAAATACTTGTTGCATAATTCTTTGTATTCAAATATTATGAGTATGAAAGTAATACTTTTAAGGAGGAATTGAAATGCAAAGGGGAATTTTAAGAAGATGGACACTCTATGCCGTCTTATTTAGTAGTTTGGTTGCTGCTGGATGCAGTTCTGGAAATGCAACAAAAGCAGATGAGCAAAAAGAAATTCTAACAGTTGGTACAGATACAAGTTATGTACCTTTTGAATTTTTAGACCAGCAATCAGGTGAACATGTTGGATTTGACATTGATTTATTGAAAGCGGTTTCAGAAGAAGCAGGATTTGAATACGAACTCAAACCAATGGATTTCACAGGTATTATCCCTGCACTTCAAACAAAAAATTTAGATTTAGCAATTGCAGGAATAACAATAAAACCAGAACGGGAAGCTGTAATTGATTTTAGCTCACCTTACTATGATGCTGGAACAGCAATTCTTGTTAGAGCAGATGAAGAAAATATAAAAAACGTTGATGATTTAAAAGGTAAAATTGTAGCTACAAAACAGGGGACATCCAGTTATGACTATGCATCTAAAATTGATGGTCTTAAAAAGTTAGTCCCCTTTCCAAACATCGACCAAGCATATATGGAACTTGAAAAAGGCTCCGCAGATGCTGTAGTTTTCGATTTACCTAACATACAGTATTACATTAAGACAAGTGGCGAAGGTAAAGTAAAGACAATAGGTGAATTATTGGAAGGACAATCTTTTGGTATTGCATTTCCTAAAGGAAGTACATTAAAAAATGATGTTGATGCAGCTTTAAAAACGTTGATAGACAATGGGACATATGACGAGTTATACGAAAGATGGTTTGGGGAAGCCCCCCCACAAAAATGAGCAAGGAAAAGAGAGCACCCAATATAGGAGTGCTCCCTCACTATTTACTAGTCATTATAGTCTTTTAAAAGTGGGAATTTAGATGAAAGTGGGGATAGTTTATGGATAATGGATTTAAATTGGATTGGGGATATGCGATTGATGCACTCCCTTTCTTGCTCCAAGGAATAAAATATACTATATTAATTGCATTTATTGGTATTCTAATTGGGTTTCTCATCGGAATCGTTATCGGATTAGGGAGACTCTCTAAAAACAAGTTTCTTTTTGGCCTTTCTACTGTTTATGTAGAAATGATACGTGGTACCCCTATCATGGTACAAGCTCTCTATATTTACTTTGCACTGCCAATGATATTTGGTATTAAAATCGATCCACTTGTAGCCGGAGTTACTACTATTGCTATAAATGCAGGTGCTTACATTGCCGAAATCGTACGTGGATCCGTACAAGCAATAGACAAAGGTCAAATAGAAGCTGGTAGATCACTTGGTCTCACAAAATTGCAAACTTTATATCGTATTACATGGCCCCAAGCTTTCAGAAGAATGATACCACCACTGGGAAATCAGTTTATTATCAGTCTTAAAGATACCTCTTTACTGACCGTTATTGGTGTAGGAGAACTGACCCGCCAAGGAACTATAGTTGTTTCGTCTAACTTCCGTGCAGTCGAGGTGTACACGGCAGTTGCCATTCTATATTTAATTTTGACGTTATCGATTTCTTTCGGTTTGCGTTTTATTGAAAGGAGGATGCAAGTTAAATGATCCAAGTAAATGACTTACACAAACATTATGGGGACTTGGAAGTTCTTAAAGGTATTGCTTGCAATATAAAAGCACAAGAAGTGATTTCCATTATCGGCCCCTCAGGCTCTGGAAAAAGTACATTTCTTCGTTGTTTAAATTTGCTAGAGGAAGTTACCTCCGGCGAAATCGTTATTGAAGGTGTGTCCTTAACTGACAAAAGCACCGACATTAACAAAGTCCGCAGCGAGGTAGGAATGGTTTTCCAACAATTCAACTTATTCCCTCACATGACGGTCATTGAAAACATTACATTAGCTCCGATGATTGTGAGTAAAGTAAAAAAAGCAAATGCACGTCAAAATGCGATGGAACTCCTTGATAAAGTTGGACTTGCAGACAAAGCAGATGTATATCCCGATAAACTGTCTGGTGGGCAGAAGCAACGTGTAGCCATCGCGCGAAGTTTAGCTATGAATCCAAAAATCATGTTGTTCGATGAACCTACCTCAGCCCTTGATCCCGAATTAGTAGAAGAAGTATTATCAGTCATGAAAGATTTAGCAAAAAGCGGAATGACTATGGTCGTTGTTACACATGAAATGGCTTTTGCCCGTGATGTTTGTGATCGAGTCATCTTTTTCGATCAAGGAATTATCATGGAAGAAGGTCATCCAGAAAAAATATTTACCAATCCCGAAAACGAGCGAACAAAATCATTTTTAAGAAAAGTGTTATAATCATTATAGAAAAAAGGAAGTGTTTGGAATGGTTAAAATCGCAGCTATACAAATGCAGTCAAAACCTAACCTTGGTGAAGAAAATACAACAAAAGCAATCTCAATGATTACAGAAGCAGCAAGCAAAGGTGCAAAATTAATTGTACTACCAGAACTTTGGATTAGCGGGTATTATTTATCACGTGAGGAATTTGATGTTTTTGGTGAAAAACCCCTTGGAAAGACAATATCTCTATTCCAAAAAATCGCCAAAGAATTGAACGTTGTGCTTGTCGTGCCATTTGTCGAAGAAGAAGGCGAAAACATTTACATTGCTAGTGCAGTTATAGAGAATAATGGAGAATTACTTACCTCCTACAGAAAGTCTTTCCTATGGGGGCGTGAAAAAAATGTCTTTACGCCTGGTGAAAGAAATTATAACGTCATTCCTACTTCGGTCGGTAATATTGGTGTTCTTATTTGTGCAGACATTGAATTTCCAGAACCCAGTCGTATCCTAGCCTTACAAGGCACACAGTTAATTATCTGTCCTTCAGTATGGAGTATTCCAGCCGAGTCTAGATGGGATATTCAATTGCCTGCGCGTGCATTAGATAATACTGTGTATGTGCTTGGCGTAAATACAGTACATGAAGGTAGTTGCGGTAAAAGTAAGCTTGTAGCCCCGAATGGAAAGGTACTAGTTGAGTCGCCTAGGGATGAGGAACATATTCTTCTTTATGATATGGATTTGTCACTTATTAGGAAAACAAGGTTTGATGTTCCCTACCTCGACGATTTAGATCGTAATTTGATACCCAAAAGTACACCGGCTATTAATTACTAAATTTAGTTATGCCAGAATTGTAACCAAATACTATTTAAAGGATTGAATTTGGATGAGTCAAAAAAATGTTTTTCAACATGTTGCGGAAAACATTACCCAACTGAGCAAATCACATAAAAAAATCGCAAACTACATTTTAAAGAATTCCAATATTGTTCCCTTTTTCAAAGTAGCAACGCTTGCCAAAAAAGCTGACGTAAGTGAAGCAACAGTCGTTAGGTTCGCAACTACTTTGGGCTATTCTGGCTACCCAGAAATGCAACAGTATATGCAAAACTCGATCCAAGAGCAATTGACGGCGACTGATCGATTGAAAATGTCTTCTCATGTCTACGATGATAAAGAACAAGCCATTTATGACATTTTCAATGATGACATTGATAATATTAAGTCAACTATGGAGAATCTGGATATTGAGTCTTTTCATAGGGTAGCAACAATTCTTTTAAATGCGAATAAGGTCTATATCTCTGCGAATAGAAGTGCTGCATCACTAGGTGTCTTTCTGCAATATTATTTAAACATTATTCTTGAGAACTCTGAAATCTTAGGGTCCTTTGAAAGTATTTCCGAACAACTCTACTCTTTAAATCAGGATGATGTCGTTATTGGAATAAGTTTTGCCCGTTATTCAAGCAGCACCATTAACACAATCGCTTTTGCCAAGGACATGGGAGCAAGCACAATCGCAATTACGGATAACTTACTGTCTCCCCTACTACATCATTCAGACATCACCTTAACCGCCTCAAGCGATATGCCTTCGTTCATAGATTCTTTCACCGCTCCTTTAAGCCTAATCAATGCTTTAATTGTTTATTTAGGGAAAGAACGTGAAAAGGAAGTCGAAAATCGCCTTAATAAGATGGAAGAAATGTGGAGCAAATTCGGTACATTTTATAAAAAAGAGATTTAATATGACAAAAATGCTTCAGCCCCAAAACAATTCCCATTGTATTGGTAAGCTTACATTTTTTGAGCTATTAAGAATTCAGTGTCTCCTCCGCCTATAAACTAATGGAAACAGCGGCTAATCCTCATATTATGGGGATTAGCCGCTGTTTCACTACACTCGATTATTTCGCTTTCTCTTTCTTAATTTGCTTACTGCGTAACTGACCACACGCCGCGTCAATATCCGTTCCTTGTTCAAGACGAACACCGCCATTGATGCCTTTTTTACGAAGTGCTTTGTAAAATGCATCGATTGCTTCTGGTGTACTACGGCGGTATTGGTCATGCTCATCAACTGGGTTATAAGGAATTAAGTTGACGTAGGATAGATGACGTTTATTTTCCAGTAATTTCCCTAATTGTTGCGCTTCTGCCACATGATCATTGACATCTTGCAACATAATGTATTCAAACGTAATTCGACGATTAGTCGTTTCCAAATAATAATCAATGGAATCCATCAACACTTCGATTGGGAACGCTTTGTTAATTTTCATAATGCGTGTACGTAAGTCATTGTTTGGTGCATGTAACGACACAGCCAAGTTGACTTGGATGTTTTCATTGGCAAATTCTCTGATTTTATGTGGGTTCCCACTTGTCGATACCGTAATATGACGTGCACCAATGGCCAATCCTTTTTGGTCGTTGACGACGCGAAGGAAATCCATCAAGTTCGTGTAATTGTCGAACGGTTCGCCGATGCCCATAACAACAATATGACTGACACGATCCTCTTGCTCTTTTGCGTCAAGATGGAACTGTACTTTCATAATTTGCTCAACGATTTCGCCTGCGTTTAAATCGCGGCTCTTTTTCAATAATCCACTTGCACAGAAACTACAGCCAATGTTACAGCCGACTTGTGTTGTTACACAAACCGAATGACCGTAAGGGAATTTCATCAATACCGTCTCGATTAAATTACCGTCCTGCATTTTAAATAGGAACTTGATCGTTCCATCTGCCGACTCTTGCTTCACAGTTTGCTCCAATGTCTGAATTGCAAAATTGTCTTCCAACAATTGTAGACATTCTTTGTTCACATTTGTCATTTCCGCAAAACTTGTGACGCGTTTTTTGTACAGCCAATCCCATACTTGGGATGCACGGAATTTTTTATGGCCTCGCTCTAATAACCATTCTGTTAGTTGCTCCATCGTTAATCCATATATAGAATTCTTCATTATGACTCCTCATTTCAAAAAATACAATTCACATAGTATACTACAGGAAATGAGGTATTGGAACAACTTATTTTGTTTGTGAATGCCAATCAACCCTTATCGACACCGCTCCGATAAAAGGCTGATTGACATCCATTTTTTAAGCCGAACGTTTATTAAGATTCAGCAAAACATTAAAACCAAAACAGAAAATACCAATCAGTGTCGCTGCGCCACCAGCAGTTGCAATTGGAAAAAATACAGGACTCACGCCTAAAATGGCTAAAGCAATGGCAATCATCATCACCGGCAAACCGATATTATGCAGCCAGAAATGCGCTTTTGCCAAACCGGTCTTCCCCAAATTGGGATACAAATGATAAAATACCCCTACTAAAGCCAACGACATCCAACCGAGTAAAGTGATGTGAACATGCACAGATGTCATGTTGAAGACATGCGTGACCGACATGTATAACCCAAACGCAATCCCAATCATGAAATAGACGACAGAAATCTTCAGCAGTGATTTCGCCATACCCCTCACCTCCTATCTGCCCTCAATAAAACCCAAAATGTTAGCACTAATCCATCATATGAATTCGACCAGCAAATTATGGTTCATGTCCATCAAGTGAAACCGATACAATAATCAATTACGCCTCGGCGTAATTGCGTCCAGATTTTTTTCGAGCTCGGGGCCTACAGGAAGTAGGTCATGCAGTCGTCGTGACAGGACGTCGCGCACTTAGACTGCCTTCCAAAGCACCCCTAAAAAATCTGTGACATCCGCCGGAGGCTTTGTCTTCGTTCAGCAGGCGTTTGAACACCCGATGAACAGTAAAACAAAACCGCATTCATCTCGCCACCTACCGAGGAGGAAGTTTTCTATAGCTGACGCTTCGCTTTCAGTACAAAAAGATTTGCTGAATGAAGATAAAAAACTAGGGTCTCCCTTCATTCGAGGGGAACCCTAGTCTCGCTGCTTCTCTTCACGTCATTGTGCGTTACTTTTTGTTTCTTTTTCTCGTTTAACTTTTACAACAAGTGTGAGTGTATTCAATAGACATAACACTGTAAAAAAGATTCCAATGCCCACTTGTCCGCTCGAAAATCGCGTAACCGCAAAATACCCCATAAACAAAATAAGTGCAACATCAATGTATTTTGACCCTAACATAACGATAAACCTCCCTACTCTTCACCATTACAATAGTACAAGTATAACAGTTTCCCATATATGTTGTTTACTTTTAGGCAATCCATTTACACAGCAACACCTCTACTGATATTAACCAAAAAAAAATCACTCGGAGCCTTCATTGACGAATAACCCTCTGTAATATATGATATATCGATAGTGAATTTTGTCGAATAATGCGATTCGTGCGAAGAATTTTTCAAGATTACCTTCGTACATCTCATTGACACAGAGGAGGAGTTTCCATGAATAGAAAAGCGTTAATAACTATGAGCATTTTACTTGTCCTATCCGTACTGCTAAGCGCTTGTGCAGGGGATAAGAAGAGCGATGCCGACAAACCAAGCAAAGATGATGGTACAACTAAACAAGGTGGCACAGTGATCTATGCCCGTGGTGCGGATTCTGTTGGGTTAGATCCTATCAATATTACAGATGGCGAATCGATTCGCGTCACCCATGCGATTTTCGAAACATTATTTGAATACGATACAAATCTAGAATTGCAGCCTAAATTAGCGGAATCTTACGAAGTTGCAGACGATGGCGTAACATGGAAGCTTCGCCTGAAAGAAGGAATTCAGTTCCATGATGGCACCGATTTCAATGCAGATGCAGTCGTCTTCAACTTTGAACGTTGGATGGATCCTGAAAACCCATACCATATTGGAGACTTTCCATATTATCCGTTTCTATATGGTGGATTCAAAGGTGATCCAACCCATAAAATTGAACACGTAAAAGCAGTAGATCCATCAACTGTTGAAATCAAATTGACCGAACCAACTGCTCCTTTCATTAGTTTCCTAGCCATTCCCATGTTCGGAATCGCAAGCCCTACAGCCATCGAAAAAAACAAGGATAACTTTTATGAACATCCTGTAGGCACAGGTCCATTTGAATTCGAAAGTTGGACGCGAAACGATAAAATCGTCTTAAAAGCAAACGAAAATTATTATGTGAAGGGGCAACCACTGCTAGATAAGATGATTTTCACAGTCGTTCCAGACAATTCTGCGCGTTTAAATGCACTAACGACGGGAGAAGCAGATATCATCGATGGCATGAATCCAGGTGATGCCGGCACAGTCGAAGCTAATCCAAACTTGAAACTCATTAAACGCCCAAGTTTCAACATCAGCTACCTAGCATTTAACACACAAAAAGCGCCTTTCGATAACGTAAAGGTACGCCAAGCAATTAATATGGCCATTGATAAAAAAGGCTTAGTCGATGGATTCTTTAGCGGCTACGCTGAAGTAGCAAAAAATCCGATTCCACCATCACTGTGGGGATTCAATGATGGCATTGAAGACTATTCATTTAACGTAGAAGAAGCAAAGAAATTACTCGCAGAAGCTGGTTATCCAGACGGCTTTAAAACGGAAATTTGGACAATGAGTAATCCAAGACCGTATATGCCACAACCTTTAAAATCCGCCGAAGCTATGCAAGCCAATTTGAAAGCAGTTGGCATCGAAGCAGATATCCTTACGTATGAATGGGCGACCTATTTAGAAAAAGTGAGTGCAGGTGAACATACAATGGCGATGTATGGTTGGACAGGAGTCATGGCAGATCCCGACAACTTCCTCTACCCGAACTTAAGTAGCACCAACGTTGAAAAACCTGCCAGCAATAGTGCTTTCTATGTAAATGAGGAATTCCAAGCCTTAATCGAAAAAGCACGTGTTACATTCGATCAAGATGAACGTATTGCGTTATATCAAGAAGCGCAAGTTCTGTTCCACGCAGATGCTCCGTGGGTACCGATCGCACATACAACACCGCCAATTGGTCTTGCTGATTATGTAGAAGGCTTTGAAGCACACCCGATGGAAAATGATAATTTTGCGACACTCTATTTAACGAACTAAAGAAAAGCGCAGGCGCCTTGGTGCTAGAGCCTAGACTGTAAGTTACGTAGAAAAACTGATAATTTCTCACCTTCAAAAAAACTGTAAACCCTTTAAGCACAAGGGTTTACAGTTTTTTATTTTTCTAAAATCTCTCGTAATTTCACAGCGAATTGCTTCATCTGTTCATCCGTCCCGATGGTAATACGTAAATAGTTATCAATTCCTGGTTTATTGAAATAACGAACGAGGATGCCCCTTTTTTTCAATGCATTGTATAAATACTCTGCAGAGACCGTTTCATGACTAGCGAACACAAAATTCGCTTGCGAAGGGGGAACAGAAAAACCAAGCTGTTCCAATGTCGTTTGGATTTTATTACGCGTAGCAATAATCTTCCCTGTCGTTTCCGCAAAATACGCTTCATCCTCAAACGCCGCTTGAGCCCCGACAAGTGCCAGTCGGTCCAATGTATAGGAGTTAAATGAATCTTTAATGCGAACTAGTGCAGCAATCAACGAAGTATTCCCCATCGCAAAGCCGACACGTAAGCCCGCCAATGACCGTGATTTGGATGTCGTCTGCACAACGAGTAAATTATCGTACTGCTGTATGAGTTCCGCCGCAGATTTCGATGCAAAATCAATATACGCTTCATCGATAATAACGACTTTGTCTGGGTTATTTTTCACAATAGCCTCGATATGTTCAAGTTCAGTATACAGACTTGTCGGTGCGTTCGGATTCGGTAAAATAACACCACCTTCAGACTGAAAGAACTGGTCAACTTGCAATGTAAAATCGTCATTTAACGGTACTTCTTCATATGGAATATCAAAAAGCTTGGCATATACCGGATAAAAACTATACGTAACGGCCGGAAAACGGATTGCCTGCCCAGGCTCAAAAAACGCCATAAAAGAAAAGGCCAATACTTCGTCTGAGCCGTTGCCGACAAATACTTCGTCGGCACTTAGTCCATAGCTACGACCAACCGTTGCACGCAAATCATCTGCTGTTGGTGATGGATATAATTGCAGATTGCGCTCCATCTCCCCACGAATCGCTTCCATGACTTTTGGACTCGGCGGATATGGGTTTTCATTGGTATTTAACTTTACAATGTTCGGCTGAATGACTTGCTCCCCAGGTACATACGGCTCCGTCCGTTTCACCATACTGCTCCAAAATTTACTCATTGCGCAACACTTCACGATTTGGACGTCTTTTGCGTAATTCACCTTTAACATCTTCCACTGTAACACCAAGCTCTTCCATTAAAACAAGGGAATGATACGTCAAGTCTGCCAGCTCACTCGTCACTTCAGCTTTGTCTCGATTTTTTGCACCGATGACAACTTCCGTTGTTTCTTCCCCAACTTTTTTCAGGATTTTATCCAAGCCTTCGCGGAAGAGATATGTTGTGTACGAACCTTCTACAGGGTTATTATGGCGCTCTTTAATTTCATCGACCACTTCTTGTACAACTTCCCGACTGGATGTAGTAACTTCTAACGCTTTCGTGTTGAAGCAAGTCACTTCACCTGTGTGGCAAGCAGGTCCCTGCGGTAATACTTGTACTAAAATGGTATCTTGATCGCAATCGAAAAACAGGCGTTGAACTTGTTGACGATTGCCTGAAGTAGCGCCTTTATTCCAAAGCTCTTGTCTAGAGCGACTAAAAAACCACGTTTCTTTCGTTTCTATCGTTTTTGTCAATGCTTCTTCGTTCATATAAGCGAGCATCAAGACCTTGCCTGTCCGATCATCTTGCACGATTGCGGGGATTAACCCGTCTTTATCAAATGTCAGATTATCAATGTCAATTGTCATAGTCAGTCATTCCCAACAGATGTATTTTGTTCCGCTAAATAGTTTTTCAAATCACCAATGTGAATATCTTCGAAATGGAAAACAGATGCTGCGAGTGCCGCATCAGCTTTTCCTTCGGTCAAGACAGTGCGGAAGTGTTCAGGTTTCCCAGCTCCCCCACTTGCAATAACCGGGATTGTAACGGCCTCTGCAACGGCTCGTGTCAATTCAAGATTATACCCGTCCTTGACGCCATCTTCACCGATACTATTGACGACTAGTTCACCTGCACCAAGCTTTTCGCCACGTACCGCCCATTCGATGGCATCCATGCCCGTATCCTCTTGTCCACCTTTGGCAAAGACCGACCATTTAGAGGGACCCACTTCGTTGACATCCATCGATAAAATCACACGCTCAGAACCAAATTTCTTCGCCGCTTCTTCTATTAAAGAAGGATTCGTGAGCGCTGCACTATTAATGGAGACTTTATCGCCTCCTGCATCAAACACTTTTTGAATGTCATCAATCGTTCGGATGCCCCCACCAACGATAAAGGGAATCGGCACTTCTTTCGCAATTTCTGCAATCAAATCCAGAAACATGGCACGATTTTTCGTTGAAGCAGCGATATCGTAAAATACCAGCTCATCCGCACCGTCAGCTACATATTTTTTAGCCAATGTTAGCGGATCTGCGACTTCTTTCACTTCAAGAAACTTTTTGCCTTTTACGACTTTCCCGTTATCAAAATCTAAACATGGAATAATTCGATTACTTGGCATCGTTGTCGTCCTCCAATAGTTTGACTAAAGATAGTTTTCCTTCGTATAGCGCCTTACCGATAATCGCTCCGTACATATTCAGTTCTCGCAACTTTGCGATATCTTCCTCCGTCGAAACACCACCTGATGCGATAATGTCAATCGACGAGGCGTTATTCATCATTTCAAGTTCGTATAAGTTCGGCCCTTGCAACATGCCATCTTTCATAATGTCTGTATAGACTACGGTTTGCACACCAATTTCCACTAGCTTTTGCAACAGATCCACCGCTTTGACATCGCTCGTTTCCGTCCAGCCATCCGTTGCCACAAAGCCGTTACGTGCATCAATGGAAACTGCAATCTTGTCGCCATATTTCGCCACAGCTTCTGCTAGAAATTGCTGATTTTGAATAGCGGCTGTCCCGATAATAACACGGCTCACGCCCGCCGCAATATGTGCGTCGACGATATCCATTGAACGAATGCCGCCTCCTACTTGCACCGGAATCGATACACTACCCGCAATCGCTTGAATTGCTTCTTTGTTCAGCGAATCGCCCGTTTTTGCACCGTCCAAATCGACAACGTGAATATAAGCAGCTCCTTGCTCCTCCCACTCTTTTGCCATGGCAGTTGGTGAATCGTTGTAAATAATTTCTTTATCGTAATCCCCTTGAATCAATCGAACACATTTCCCACCGCGAATATCAATTGCAGGAAATAAAATCATGATGGTATCCCCCTTTTCATGTCTAGACTCCAGGCGCCCGCTTTTCTTTATAGCATTCCCTTAGTAGATGGAACGCCTTTCACGTCTGGATTAATGGTACTCGCAACTCGCAATGCCCGGCCGAATCCTTTAAAGATTGATTCGATAATATGGTGCGTATTTTTGCCGTATTGTAAATTGATATGCAAATTGATTTTCGCATTATTTGTAAAAGCGATGAAAAACTCTTCCACAAGCTCTGTATCAAAGTTGCCGACTTTATCTTTCATGCCGTCGACATTGAAAACCAAATAAGAACGTCCGCTCAAATCTAACGACACAGTCGACAGTGCTTCATCCATCGGTGTGGATATCGTCGCATAGCGCTCGATGCCTTCTTTTGTGCCAATGCTGTCAGCAAATGCTTGTCCTAAGACAATGCCGATATCCTCAACCGTATGGTGCTGGTCCACATCAATATCGCCATCACAATCGACCGTTAAATCGAATCGACCATGTTTAGTAAATAACGTTAGCATATGATCTAAAAAGCCAACACCCGTGTTAATATCCGTTTTGCCGCTACCATCTATCGCGAAGTCCAATTGAACTTTCGTCTCCGCTGTTTGTCTTGCAATCGATTTACTACGCATTGTTTTCCGCCTTTCTCACTTGAATCGACTTTGCATGCGCTGTTAAGCCTTCCGCATTAGCGATTGTTATGATGTCGTCTGCAACGTCTTGCAACGCTTGCTGTGAATACTGAATAATGCTTGATTTTTTCATGAAATCATAAACGCCTAGTGGTGAAGAAAACGCCGATGTTCCACTCGTTGGCAAAGTATGGTTTGGTCCTGCCATATAATCCCCGAGCGCTTCTGGTGAGTAATTACCTAAAAAGATGGCGCCTGCATGATGAATATATGGCAATTGTTCCATCGGATTTTCTACCATGAGCTGTAAATGTTCAGGTGCTAGCTCGTTGACGAATTGGAATACTTCATCTAATGTGTCAACGAGCACGATGCGACCATTATCCGCAATGGATTTCTCGATGATGTCCTTACGATCAGCACAGGCGATTTGCTCTGCCACATCCACTTGCAGTGCTTCCGCAAACGTAGCGCTCGTCGTGACACAAATAGCTGTCGCCCGCTCATCATGCTCGGCCTGTGACAATAAATCCGCCGCCACAAACGTCGGATTCGCTGTATCATCTGCAACGACGCAAATTTCACTTGGTCCTGCAATCATATCAATCGCCACGTCTCCAAATACCCACTTTTTCGCACGTGCGACAAATGCATTACCGGGACCTGTAATCTTCACAACTTTTTGCACCGTTTCCGTCCCATAAGCCAAGGCTGCAATCGCTTGTGCACCACCGACTTTATACACAACATCGACGCCTGCCTCTTGTGCAGCCACAAGCACATGTGGATTCACTTTGCCGTTTCGCTGCGGTGGTGTCACCATGGCAATCCGTCCCACTCCCGCAATCTTCGCTGGAATGGCATTCATGAGGACCGTTGAAGGATAGGCCGCTTTTCCTCCCGGTACATAGATACCGACACTATCCAGCGGCGTCACTTTCTGACCTAGCATAATGCCCTTATCCTGATTGATGAACCATGACTTTTCTTTTTGTTCCGCGTGGAATGCCGTAATATTACGCTTCGCTGTCCGCAATGCACCAAGAAACTCTTCCGTCACCTGCGTCTGTGCTTCCTCAAACTCTTCATCACTGACAATCAAACAATCAAGGCGAATGCCATCAAATTGTTCCGTATAGCTCATTAACGCCTCATCGCCTTGTTCACGTACTGTTCCGATAATTTCAAGCACAGTTTTATCGAATTCCAAGTCATTATGTTGCACCGCTTTTCCTTGTGCTTGTTCATTTGCATATTGTTCCACTGTTACAATTCGCATGCCCTATCACTCCAATGCTGCTTTTAAATCCGAGATGAATTGCTGAATTTGGCTTGTTTTCGTTGCGTAACTCGCTTTATTGACAATCAATCGTGCACTGACATCAGCAATCGTCTCCAAAACGACCAAGCCATTCTCTCGTAACGTCGCACCAGATTCTACAATGTCAACGATGACATCCGACATACCAATAAGCGGCGCCAATTCGATTGAACCATTTAATTTGATCGTTTCCACCCGAATACCTTTACTATCGAAATACTCTTTGGCTACAGCTGGATATTTCGATGCGACCGTTAATGCTGTGCTACTTGAAAACTCTTTACCTGGAAAACCTGCTACGGCTAGTTGGCATTTACCGATACCAAGATCCAATAATTCATACACATCAACAGGGTCTTCCATCAGTGTATCCTTTCCAACAACCCCAATATCTGCCGCCCCATTTGCTACATAGGTCGGAACATCGACCGCTTTTACAAATATGAGCTTTACTTGATTGTTATCATCATAGATGACCAACTTCCTACTCTCATCATGAAAGTCGGAAAACCGGACACCTGCTTTATCAAATAATGTGAGCGCTTTGTCCGCTGTACGCCCCTTTGCCATAGCGACTGTAAGATAATTCATTTATGTAGCTCCTTTCACCCCAACAAGTAACGCCAAGACCTCTTTCATATCTGAAAAAGGAATCGTTTTCTCTTTATATTGTAATTGCCCTCGCTCTTTTGCTAGCTGAATGGTGTAGACGCTTTGTTGACGATTCACACATTCCTTAGATGTCGAAAATGATAGAACACTATAATTTCGTTCACGCAATTCATTGGCAATCGCAATCGCCTGTTCCAATCGTGCATCGTCATAAATAATTTTTACATCAATTGGAAAGCGCGAACGCACTTCTCTACTTTCTGTAGCTTTGACAATGGATTCAATTTCACATGCGAAACCAACAGCCGGAAGTGCTGAACCAAACTCATCCCCTAAACGGTCATAACGTCCGCCCATCAAGACCGGCTTGCCTAACTTCTCAACATACCCTTGAAAAATAACACCGGAATAATAGCCCATATGATTAATCAACCCTAAATCACTGACAATATACTGTTCCAAGCCGTACATTTTTAAGATGTCGTAGACGTCCGTTAAATAATCGAGCGTCTCTTGCATTTTCTGCGTTAAGGCAATTCCCTTCGCTCGTTCACTCACTTCAGCCGGATTGCCATATAAAAAGGGAATCCGTTCAATCGCCTCTCGCACTTCCGCATCAATATCGAGACGTTGAAGGTACGGGCCAATTTCCACAACATTTTTCGCTTGAATAAGCGTCTTCAACTGTGCAATTTGTTGGTCTGATAGAGGGAGATCTTGCACAAGTTCATGGAAAAAGGAAGCATGACCAATTTCGATTTTAATGTCCAAGAATCCTAAGTCTTTCATCGTATGGCAAGCGAGCGCAATGACTTCTGCATCCGCTTCGGCCGAGCTTTGACAAAAATATTCAACACCGGCTTGCGTACTTTCGATACTGTCGTTACGATCGGTTGGTTGACGAAATACTTCTTGCACGTAAAAGTAACGAAGCTCGTCTGCCAATTCAGGCGTATTTTCCGCTAATTCGCGTGTAATCGGAATGGTGACATCCGGCCTCAAGACGAGCACTTGCCCTGTTTGATCAATCACTTTAATCATTTCATTTTGATTAATCGAACTTTTCACCTTAGAATATAAATCATATTGTTCGAAAGCTGACGTTTTAATGCGTTTGTAGCCGTACGTTGTAAAGCGCTTATTAATGGTCTTAATGATTCGTTCCACTTTTTCATTATCGTATAACATACGTTCAGGATACACTTCGTTTTTGACCAAATCCAACACCTCTACTTTATTACTTTACTAGACTAAAGTTATTTAGTACTATAAGGGTATATCTACGAAATGTCAACACAAGGAGATGACTTTTTTATGTTTGATTATCATGTACATAGTTCTTTTTCAGCCGATTGCTCGATTCCAATGGAGGAAATGATTGCAAGTGCCATCCAAAAAGGACTGACGGAAATTTGCTTCACAGAACATATTGACTACGAATACCCAGATACCCTTGTTTTTGATTTTGATAAACAGGCCTATGCAAACAAGGTGCACGAATTACAACAAAAGTATGAAGGGCAAATTCGCATTAAGAAAGGCGTTGAAATCGGCGTACAGCCTCATATACTTGATCAATACGAAGCCCTCATGGATCGGGAGACATTCGATTTCATCATCTGTTCCATGCACACCGTCGAGAAAAAAGGCTTACATTACGGCGAATTTTTCGAAAATAAAACACTTGAAGAATCATATGGTATTTACTATGGCGAGCTCTTAGATTGCGTGCAAAATTACAAACAATTTAATATCCTAGGCCATGCCGATCTTGTGAAAAGATATACAAAACAACATTGCGACAATCCCTTCCATGATGAACTGCGGGCAATTTTCAACATTATCATTCCCGAAGGAAAAGGCATCGAGTTAAATACATCTGGTGTGCGCTATGGGTTAACAAGTGGCATGCCAAGCGATGATATTTTAAAACTGTACAAACAATGCGGCGGTGAAATCATCACACTTGGATCCGATGCCCATAAACCAGACGACATCGCCTTCCAATTCCGCGAATCGCTTGAATTATTGCAATCTATAGGATTCAAGTATATCACGACATTTGACAATCAAAAACCGAGTTTTCAACCAATTAGCAATTTGTTGTGAACAATTATTCAGTGGCTCATCTTTCGCAAATCAAAAACCACTTCATCTGTCGAATAATTTCGTAGATCAAGTGGTTCTTTGATGTGGAATGAATTAATACTGGAGTTGAGAGGACAGTTTCGCCTTTTGCGCTGACCGTTTCGGAACTTGCACTGACAATCGCTATTTTTTCACCGACAGTCCCCTCTTACTTCCCCACAATATACGTTTTCACAAGCGCAAGGCGCTCTCGCATCTTGAGTTTCTCCTCCACGACTTGCGGCGTTTTTGCCGCCACTCCGTCGGTTTGTATTTCAAGACGGGCAGCAAGTTTTCTTGCACGTGCGAGATGAAAATCACTCGTAATAATCGTGACAGAGTCAACTGTAGATGGTAATAACTCCTTCGAAAACAACAGATTTTCATAGGTTGAAGTAGAACGATCTTCTATAATGAGCCGCTCTTCGGCAATGCCATTGTCCGTTAAAAATTGTCGCATCGCTTCCGCTTCACTCATCGGCTCATCCGCACCTTGTCCCCCTGATACTATCAATGTCACATGAGGATACGCCTCTGCATAGGCCAACGCCGCTTCCATGCGATAGAGCAATGACAGCGATGGACGATCTTGTTTCACTTTTGCGCCCAGTACAATAGCATAGTCATTCGTACCATCTGCCTTCGGTTCCAAGCCATCAGCCATCCACTTTTCAGTTAGCCACCAGCAAAACAAACCACCCAAAATCACCCCAAACAAACATAAGCCCATTATTTTCTTCATCCTCATCCCTCACCTCAACTGTTCCACAATCAGATTATGTTCAGTCAATAGATTTGTGTAAAATGGGTCTTTTCCAATTGCATACACTCGGTCGCAAATATGCGTAATTTCATCCATATCATGAGAAGTATACAGTATCATTTTGCCTTCTTTTTTTGCCAAGCTATGCAAATAGGAACCGATTTCCGTTTTAGACTTAAGGTCAATCCCAACTGTCGGTTCATCGAGCAATAACAAAACCGGGTCATGGAGCAGGCTAATCACTAAGT
The DNA here is from genome assembly GCF_038622445.1 of Sporosarcina sp. FSL K6-1522. Classification (GTDB taxonomy): domain Bacteria; phylum Bacillota; class Bacilli; order Bacillales_A; family Planococcaceae; genus Sporosarcina. Next base: position 2,112,796 of record NZ_CP152019.1, on the reverse strand, counting down.
TCAATTTCCTTTTCATACCGCCCGATAATGACTGAACCGGTTCTTTCCACTGCGTTAACTGCATGTCTAAACAGAGCTGTCGGCACTCTTCCTTCGTTCGCCTTTTCCATGAGAGCTTTTCAAAAAATCGCATATTCTCTTCTACCGTGAATTCATCCCAAATAGAAAGTTCTTGTGGAACATAGCCAATTCTCCTTCGAATTTTCTTCATATCACTAGCATAAGACAGTCCATCCAAGACAATCTCACCCTGCGTTGGTTGCATAACTGTTGCCAATAGTTGTAGGAGCGTCGATTTCCCCGCACCATTCTCACCAACAAGGCCAACAATGTCCCCTTGTTTCATTTGAAAAGATATATTCTCCAAAACGAGCCTTTTTTTATACTTCTTCTGAAGATTCGATACTTCAAGCATAGGATTTCCTTCCTTTCCACAGCCATAAGACTAGGATGAATAAAAGCATAGCAAGCCACGGTACTGATACAGTCCCCGTTAGGAGGGCATGCACCGGGCTTAGCACTTCTATCCACGGCCATTTTCTTGCAAGACCCTCCACTGGCACAATAGCCCCGCCAACAACAACGAGCAATAAGGTCAATGCAACACCGCTTATATAATAGAAGAACAGCTGTCGATAAACCGTTGCAAGTAAAAAAGCGCACAGATTGATGGTAAATCGGAAAGCGACAAGTGCCAGCACAAGCTGCGTTAGCTTTTCTTGAAATATAACTGCTGTCAGTAAATCCACGACTACTAAAAGTACTGTATATAACGCAAATGTCCCCAGCGCATACCTGTTAAACGAAAGCGTCGTAAAAGCCCAACGTGGTTGCATCGATGGCCGGTTTTCTTTCAGCATCCAGTCAAATAAGAAAAAGGTTGTCAGCATCGCAAACAATGCCCAAACACCCCAGACTTGCAATAGTGGCAATGCTTGTCCGACACCATCCTCACTTTTATCATAATATGTGAAACTCGACTGAAGCAAAGCCTCCTCTCGTTGTCGCTCTCGACTACTGTCGATAACCTTTGTATAACTCCATTTTTCTTCCATATGATGCGTTTCAAATAACGCCTTAATCACGAACGCCGCTTTCGATCGGGCTGCATCCTGCTGGGCAAAAGAAGTAACCGTTTCTACAACAGCTTGATAAGCAAACGAACGATTAGAAGAATACGCCTCGATCAATTGATTGCGCCGCCCCGACAAAATGCTTTCCTCATAGCCTTGACGAATAACAAAGACACTATCTAACTCATGCTGTTCCAGTTTATGTAGCGCATCTTCCAGCTCCATAAATTCAATATGTAGGAGTTCTGTTTCTGCAATGGCCTCCACAAGATGTGCCGCCATGTCTGTCTGTTCTTCCACCACAAGCGCAATCGGCACTTTCGTTTCTGCTTGCCAAATGTCAACACTTTGTAGCACGAACAATGTCAACACGATCGGTAACAAAAGCCAGCACAATAAGCTTTTCCATTCCTTCTTCCAACGCATCAGACGGGTAGCTAGCAGGACCTTCATTGAACCAACCTCCCTTTCCAGACCGTTGACACCCAGAGTAGCAACGAACCCACTACAGCAAAGGCTGCTAAGACGGTAAAATTCGCATAATTACGTTCCTCCAAGATAATATCAATCAACCAATTCATGCTCTCGTAAGAAAAGACATACGGCAAAACCGCTTGGACTGCCAGTGGAAAATAGAGCGTTGGAATCACCGCACCACTCATTAGGACTAACAACAACATCCATAGGCTTTGCCCTAACAGCGTCACTTTTCGGGATGAAACCCATACATCGATCATGGCAATCCCTATGAGCAACAGCCATGCGTAAAGAGCTGTAAACAAGCCAATGCGTAAATAATCGATTGTAAACAAGCCAAAGTCGGCATAACGATTGATGATGCCAAATAGCATAGCCGCAAGCACAAGACTACCACTCCATGCCACAAGCATACGCGCAATGACCCGTTGCCACATCGTCACACCGAACAACGTCATGCGGACAAGCATCCCTGGATGTTCCTCTTTTCCCAACACCATATAAAACGCAAGCAACCAAACGGATAAGACGATAAACCAGCCTGCTACTACGTAATAATGCATCGGCGAGGATGTCGCAATATTAGTCAGCACCTCTTCATCGAGCAACTTATCTTTGCCTAGTGTATACAGTGTAAAATCCATAAACTGCTGAAACATCAGCTCCTGACGCTCCTCTTTTGACATCGGCGTCATTTTAGCATAGTCATTGATTGTCAGTATATTTGCCTGCGCCGCTGCAATATAACGTGCCATGCTTTCCACTAACTCTTTCACAAGATAGCTTTCGATAGGTCTCGAAGGGTTTCCGACAATAGGAATGGTCACAGACTCTCCCTCGTACAAATCCGCCGTAAAACCTTCTGAAAATAAAAAATAAGTACTGATCTCATCTTCCTCTATTAATTGCACCGCTTCCTCTTTTGATAGCGAAACAATCTGAAGATATTGGTTGACCGAAGCCGTTTCTTCTAGCAAGCTGCTAAATAGAACAGACTCTTTCGTTCTATCCTCATCCACCAACGCAACCCGCATAGGAGACGTTTCCTCAGGTAACAATAACCCAACTACCAAGCTCAACAATAAACCGATTAACACAATTGGAAATAGAAAAAGAAGAAGAAGTGTCCCCCACTTCTTCTTCAACTGACGATTGTATTGACCTATAAAAAACGCTATTCTTCTAATGGATAGCATAGTACTCACTTCCATCCTTTAAAGATCGGATAATTCCCCTTGGATTTCACCCATTACTCCATACATCCAGCCTTCAAACTTCGGCATGAAATTGATTTCATAGTACTTCATAATCTCATCGATATCCATGTCACCGAGATTGACTGTATCCTCAGTTTCCTTCGGCATCTCTACTTTCTTCACAACTTTTCCTTGTTGCTTCAAGATGAGATTGAACATATTTTCGCCAATACTTTCTTCACTAATAGTAAATTCGTGATTCGCTTTCACAGAATCCTTTTCGTGCGTAGCTGTACCGCTCCAAATAACTGCAGGGTCGATGTCTCCATCTGTAAAGCCAAATGACCGTGTAAATGTCCGCTTCTTCCCTTTTAATGCTTCTTTACCTTTATAGATGAACTTCATATCATCCATCGTCAACGAAATCGTATCATCCGACTTTTGGTCTTTCCACGTCAAATCGCCTTCTGTTTTCAGGATTTCCTCATCACCATAAGAATCTTCAAAGGTAAAGGTATAATCCCATTTCTGATTCGTCTTTTCAAGCAATTGCGTACCTTCCACAGTCAAGGTTTCTACGTCGTCCTTTTCATCTCCCGCAGAGAACGTAAATTCACGTTTGACAATGATATTTGAATCGTGCCATATCGTCGATTGAACCCCGTTCGGAATGCTAGCGGCATCCACTCCATCAATGGCTTCTGCCAATAAGTCATCGAACTCTTCCATCGTATCTTTTACTGCCAAGCTCGAAACTTCCTCACCAAACGTTCTAAATGCGATCTGCTCTTTTATAGCTTCTTTCAATTTCTCATCATCTTTTGCTTTTTCAAAGATTTTTTTATACAGTGTCTTGACTTGTTTTTCAGATAAATCCATCACAACTTTTGTTGTCTTTTTCTTTTGTCCGAAAATATCCAATTCTTCTTTCTCACTTGAAAAGGCATCTTCCGGAATCTCTTTCACAATATACTCCACATACTCCGTCCCGATATATGTACGTAACTCTTCAGCAGCTAGAAAGTTATCATCAAATAAATAGGAAAGACCTAATTTTTCATCACCATCGTAATCCTCGTCGGCTTCTTTCATCAGCTTTCCAAAATCCGCATCATTAAATTGAATATAATCATCCATAAATGGGAATGTAAACAAGACTTTCTCTGGTGTCCCGAACAGTGTTACAAGTTTCGTAGACACACTTCCGAACTCCCCACCCAATTCAAATTCCAGCTCTTTTTTCACAGGATCCTTTACTTGTTTCATAGACAAAGCAACGCTATTAATAATACTTTGAATTTCCTGCATCTCATAATCAGCAGCAGGATCATTCCACTCTGCAGAAAGATCGTACGTTGTTTCAACTGGTTTCTCTCGTTGAACCTTCGACCAGTTCACCTCATTTTTATAACGATCGTCAAATAAAGTCTTCATTTCTTCAACGGTTTTAGACTCTGCTAAAAAGTACTGTACTTTCGGTGATTTATTTAATATGAAAAATGCCGATGCGCTACCACCTACGACGACTAACGCCGCAACCGCCAAAATAATTAATAGCATAGGTGATTTTTTCTTCGTTGCTACTTGTTCCATTTACTTTTCCTCCTTGCAGGTATTTCTTGAATGACAGATATACAATTAGAATTTTCCTTCATTCATATTTTTCCATACTATCATAGCTATTAAAATAAGAACGGAAAAATACGACCAATCCTTACAAATGATTACTTATCACCAACACCTTATACCTACAAAACTACCAAAAAGACCTTCCACCAATTATGGCAGAAGACCCTCTCGTTAATTATTGCTTACTTTCAATTCGCTCTTTCTTATTCACCGTACTATGCACTTCCGTTGGTAAGCCCCATAGTTTGATAAAGCCTATTGCTGCCGCTTGATCAAACTCATCATCCGCTGTATACGTTGCCAGCTTTTCATTGTAAAGAGAGTTTGCTGACTTTCTTCCTTCAACAATGGCATGCCCTTTGAACAGCTTCACACGAACCGTTCCATTCACGTATTGCTGTGTGTCTTTTAAAAATGCTTCTAATGCATTGCGCAACGGTGAAAACCACAGACCATTATAAATTAGTTCACTTAGCTTATGTGAAATCGTCGGTTTGAAATGAGCGATATCTTTCACAAGCGTAATATCTTCTAGTTCTTTATGTGCTTTCAATAGCGTGATGGCCCCCGGGCACTCATACACCTCACGTGATTTAATCCCTACAAGACGGTTTTCTACGTGATCAATTCTTCCAACACCATGTTTACCAGCGATGTCATTCAACTTCAGGATGAGCTCGCTCAATGGGTATTTCACGCCATCAATGCTAATGGGTACTCCTTTTTCAAAGTCAATTTCAATGATATCCGCTGTGTCAGGTGTATTTTCTAGAGAAACCGTTAAATCATAGGCGTCTTCTGGAGGTGCAGCCCATGGATCTTCCAAAATGCCACATTCATTGGCACGGCCCCAAAGATTTTGGTCAACTGAATATGGGCTATCAAGATCGATTGGAATCGGAATATTTTTCTCTTTGGCATAAGCAATTTCCTCTTCGCGTGACCAGCTCCATTCACGAACAGGCGCGAGGACTTCTAATGATGGATCTAGTGCTTTAATCGCTACCTCGAAACGCACTTGGTCGTTTCCTTTGCCCGTACAACCATGCGCAACTGCTGTGGCATGTTCTTTATGTGCGACTTCAACGAGTTTTTTCGAAATGAGCGGACGTGATAATGCGGATACGAGCGGATATTTCTCTTCATAGTAAGACTGGGCTTGAAGTGCTAGCAACGCATATTCTTGTGCAAACTCTTCTCTTGCATCAATGACATAACTATTCACTGCACCGACTTGCAAAGCTTTCGCTTGTATAAAACTCAAGTCTTTCCCTTCTCCTACATCCAAGCATACGGCAATGACTGCGTACCCTTGATCTGTCAACCACTGCACCGCTACCGAAGTATCTAAACCACCTGAATAGGCTAAAACCACTTTTTTCTTTTCCATCACATATGTCCCCTTCCACTCGCCCGGATGAATGTTTATGCATCTATTTGTATTTTTATAATAACATATTTTCAAATTAACACAACGGTTTTTTTCAACTTTTTCAAACCCAAAAACGTGCCTACAGGAATAATCCCCATAGGCACGTTTTCCATATATTATTCGTACTTAACTCAAACCATGCGCAACCATTGCATTGGCGACTTTCAAAAAGCCCGCGATATTCGCACCGACTACTAAATTCCCCGGATGGCCATAACGTTCTGCCGCATCCAGACAGCTATCATAAATGTTTTTCATAACGACATGAAGTTTCTCATCAACTTCCTCTGCCGTCCATGCTAATCGCATGCTGTTTTGCGACATTTCCATTGCAGAAACAGCAACACCACCAGCATTAGCCGCTTTTGCTGGGCCAAATAACACACCATTCTCTTGGAATAATGCCATCGCTTCAAGCGTACAAGGCATATTCGCTCCTTCACCAATTGCCTTTACGCCATTGGCAACCAATCGATGCGCTGCAATTTCATCTAACTCATTTTGCGTCGCACAAGGAAGCGCAATGTCACACGGGACAGACCAAATTCCTGAACAATCAGGATGATACTCCGCCTCCATATGCTCTTTTACATATTCCGAAATCCGTTTATTCTCTACTTCTTTCAATTGCTTGATCGTATCTAAATTGATGCCATTTTTGTCGTAAATATAGCCACTAGAGTCACTGCACGCAACGACTTTCGCACCTAATTGTATCGCTTTCTCCATAGCATATGTTGAAACGTTTCCGGAACCCGAAACGATAACCGTTTGCCCATCAAAACGCAACCCTTTTTCTTTTAACATTTCTTCAACGAAGTACACAGTTCCGTAACCTGTTGCTTCTTTTCTTCCAAGACTTCCGCCATGCGCTGGGTCTTTTCCAGTCAAAACACCTGCTTCATAACCGCCTTTTAAGCGTTTATACTGCCCGAACATGTAACCAATTTCTCTCTTTCCAACCCCGATATCGCCCGCTGGAACGTCCTGGTCTGGACCAATATACTTGCTTAGTTCCGTCATGAAGCTTTGTGTAAAGCGCATGATTTCCCGTTCTGATTTCCCTTTCGGATCGAAATCAGATCCCCCTTTACCTGCTCCAATCGGTTGACCTGTTAACGCATTTTTGAAGATTTGTTCAAACGCAAGGAACTTCATAATACTGCTATTAACAGAAGGGTGGAAACGAATACCGCCTTTATAAGGCCCTAAATCACTATTAAATTGAACTCGGAAGCCTCGGTTCACATGGACTTTTCCTTGATCGTCTTCCCATGCAACACGGAATGTAATGATGCGTTCCGGTTCTGTAATGCGCTCTAGTATGCCATTTGCAATGTATTCGGGATGTTGGGAAAATACAGGGCGAAGGGAGTCAAAGATTTCTCGAGTTGCTTGTAGAAACTCTTTTTCGTCTGGATTTCTCATCTTCACTAATTCATAAACTTCATGAACATAGTGATTAGCCCTTTTTTTATTATCTGTATGAACTGACTCCAATTTAGTCATTCGCACTCATCCCTTTCGTAAAAAAATACTATATGTTAAAGGAGAATCTCCTTTATCAATCAACTATTGATATTGCGAGAAAATTTATTCATTTTTTAGTATTATCGCTGAAAATATGAATATATACAACCAATTTTTATCTGTGAGTCAATAATTATACTACATTGTGTCATAATTATGTATAGAGAAGAAAAAAAATGTTTACTTATTTCTGAATAGGGGGTATTATTAGTTTATTCGAACAGGTTGATTTTCGGGAGCGCCATACATAGCTCACCCCGGGGCAAATGTTTGAAAATTACTTGCTGACAGAAAGAGGGAGAGTATTATGAAAATCAACAAAATGGTTCGCGGATCCTTAGGTGGAGTTGGAATACTCATATTGACTTTCACTTTCCTACCCGTCCTGCTTGTGAACCCCGACATTGAATTCTTTCAAAACTGTATTAACTATCTAAATCGAGATTAACTAGTTAAAAATGAACCGACTGTGGTAAATCACAGCGGTTCATTTTTTGGTTACGGCTAGTTTTCAGACACTTTTCTAACTAGATAAACGGAAATAAAAAATCCCACTAACAACGCTCGGCGCTTCGGCGACCGCTTGTAAGGTGCTTTCGCTGGATAATAGATAAAAATCATAAGTTCAGCCTAACTAGATTTTTCGAATCGAAAAATTATCGGTCAACAATAACCAGTTTTGCGGGAATGCTAGACCGAGCTTCCAATACATGATACCGCGTAAGTTAAACTCTTTAAGCAAATCGAATTTCGCTTGGATACTACGCGCATCCTCAAACCACACTTCATGGTGTGCCCCCATATCGTCTGTATACGTGAAATGCGGAGCCTGTGCGACATAATCATAGTCAATGTCTACTTCATGTCTAACCGCAATCGCCAGTGCTTGCTGTGGACTCAGTGCCTTCGCAGGTGCACCACCTTGTGGCGGAAAAGGTGCCGACCAATCATAGCCATATAAATTTTGCCCTAAGAAAATTTTCTCCCTCGGAATTTGACTAACTGCATATTCCACAACGCCTCGAACGGGACCAATTGGGCTGACCGGCTGTGGCTCGCTGTAAGTATATCCCCATTCATAGGTCATAAGGGTAACAAAATCGACGATTTCTCCATGCGCTTTATAATCATGCGCTCCGTAAATGCCTGTCTGAATATCGCTCGCTTTTGGCGCAAGTGCTGTCGACAATGTCAGCCCTGCTGGATGGAAACGATCTCTTGCACGGCGTAAAAAATTATTATAAAGCTCCCGGTCTTCTGGATGAAGAAGCTCAAAGTCAAAATGAATATCTTTATAACCGACCTCATTAGCAACTTGCAGCAAATTATCGAACAAACGATTTTGAACCGCTTCGTTTGTAAATATGACATGTGCGAGGTCCGCATTGAAAGCAAAATCCTCTAAATTACTAACAACAAGCGCATTCGCCGCTCCAGCAGAACGAGCAATATTTGGTATATCAGCAATCGACGGCGCTTTCAATGAGCCGTCTCGCTGCACTTCATAGCTAAACATGGCAAGATATGTGAGCGCATCGACCCTTCGTCTTACTTCTTCAATCATCGTTTGACTAACCGGCGTTCGTGGCTCCACATAGAGCAATGATTCAGCCGTTTTTTTCGGTTTGGGTGGAATATAGAGGCGTTGTCCAATCTGCAACATACTTGAAGGCGATATACCATTGATTGTAGCTAATTCGTTGACCGTCATTCCATACATTTGTGCAATCACCGTCAGCGTTTGCCCTGGCTGTACCCAATGATAACTGCCCGTAATTGGAATAACCAATGCTTGCCCCACAACAAGGCGTGAAGGATCAGGTATTTCATTGGCATTTGCAATCGACTGATAGGTGATACCATAAGCTTGTGCGATACCATATAGACTTTGTCCTTTTTGAACTACATGAATTTGCATACTTATCATCTGCCTTTCATTGACAAAAATGTCCTCTCTCTAAGCCTATTTTTGTTAGAAAGGAATTATGACAATTCTAAAAAAACGGTATGAATCCCATTTCATCATCCATACTACTGTCGATTAAAAATAATCAACAATAGGAGGATATGTAGTGACGCAAAATCCATTCGATCAAACACATGCAAATATGCAAAGTGGGCCCGTCTCACAACACATGAACCATGGTGGTCACGAACTGTTTGATATTCATGAAGCATTATCTTGTACAGTTGCTGCACTTAACCAAGCATTATTATTTCGCCAACATGTCAAGGATCCCGAGTTATTGGATATCTTAGATCGCCAATACCGCTTCACATTGGACGAATATAATATTACAGTCGAATGTTTTAAAACAGGACAAGACCCTTCTCATCCGACTCAAACGTATAAAATGGCAACAGGCAATGATTTTGTCTATGGGATGAAGCAAACGCCACCGACAAAACCGATTCAGTCTGCAGCAGAAATATCTGACCAAATCATTTCAGGCTTTTTACTGAGCGCTGCTAAAGAAGGCGCAACAGGAAAAGCGACTGCTGCGCTTGAAACGTGCAATCCAGTCGTTCGGAGAGTACTCGCCGACTCGATTCCCAACTGTATTGAAATGGCCTACGAACTGGCGATTTACCAAAATAAGCATCATTATTATCAAGTGCCACAACTCGGTCAACAGGATATGCAGCAATTGTTGAATTCATTCGCTACAGTTGGTCAGCCCGCAATGCCTAATCATACGATTCAATAATATAAGAATGGCGCTGGAGCCTAGACGAAAACAAAAACGCAGGGCGCCTGCTTTTTAGAAGAACGCTGTCTAAGTTCGCGACGTCCTGCCGCATCGTGCGGGCCTCAGGCATAAGGCAAGTCGACGGCGTGGCGGTCTTTGCCACAGAGTCGGCTTGCCTTTCAAGGAACACAGTCTAAGTTCCCCGCGTCCTGTGCGGCAACGACTGCATGACTCATATCCTGTGAGCCTCCAAGCATCTGACGCCTGGAGCCTAGACGAGAAATCTCTATATGCTAACTTATCCACAGTACGAGATTTTATAATTTCCTAAGTAATAAAAAAATCAGGTCCCCACTGCATACTTAGTGGAGACCTGATTTTTTATGTGACATCGATTAGTCCAAAATCGAATAGATAATTTACTTCCGTTATTTCACTTTCGCAGAAAACGCCTTCGGCACGTCCGCTTGATAACGAACGAGTTCGCCACTACGTGGGTGTAGCAATGCTAATCGAGTTGCATGAAGCCCAAGTCGCTTAATGGGATTTCCAGTCGCTCCGTATCTTTTATCGCCAACAATTGGATGGCCAATGTCTTCCATATGAACACGGATTTGATTTTTACGTCCTGTCTCGAGTTGAACCTCTAGCAATGTAAACAGTTTGTTCGATTGGATTTTCTTGTAATGGGTAATCGCATGCTGACCACCATTATCCGTCGGGTTGGAATAGACTTTAAAGGTTTTGCTTTCCTTTAGCCACGAAGAAATGGTCCCTTCTTTTTTTCTTACCACGCCTTCAACGAGTGCCGTATATGTGCGTTCCTTGACGACTTCATTCCAATTCGCCTGCAATGCTTCTTTCACTTCTTCACTTTTGGCAAATAGCATAACACCTGACGTATCTCTGTCCAGTCGATGAACGATAAAAATGCGATTGCGTGGGTTATCATTTTTAACATAATCGGTAATTTGTCGATACGCAGTCATTTCCGCTTCGTTTTTCGAAGCCATAGATAGTAGCCCTGCATCTTTGTTAATGACAATGATGTCTTCATCTTCATGCAAAATGCTGACGCCTGTTAGTGTATTTTCTTTTATGGCTGCTTGATTTTGCATGATGCTAACGCTTTGACCAGGTTGAAGCGGATGATTATGCTGTTTAACCATCTTGCCGTCTACAGACACTTGTCCACGTGTCAGAATGGATTTCACCGAATTCCGGCTATTTTTCTTCATATTTTCCAATAAAAAAGGCAGTAACTCCATTGGTTCTTTCACTGTATAAACGGATGTACCCGCTTTTTTACTTACTGGGCTTTTACGATTTTTTTGCATAGTTAAAACTCCTCACTCTCATCTTTCATTATCCTCAAATTGCCTCCACAATACAAACCCTGTATGATTGCGTAAAGGAATTAATTTCATTTATCCCAAGAATTATCTACATAAAGTTCAATACTCGAGAAAAGGTGATTATTATGCGTGTTGCAATATTCGATTTCGACGGAACATTATATGCAAACGAGACATTTCAACTGCTAATGGACCATTTAAAAAACCATCCCGTCCACCATCCAAAATACAAACGATTTTACAGAGCGATCCTTCGGCCTTATATTAGTCACAAAATGAAACTGATGCCTGAAGCTAAAATGAAAGAACGTTCCATGCAAATTTACTTAGATGCACTCGATACATTATCCAAAGAACAACTCGATAGCTATTTCGAGGAATTGGCCGACCCGGTGCGACAAGGCTTTAACGTAGATGTCGTTGCCCGTTTGAAACAGCATGTTGCTGACGATGTTCACATTATGCTCGTTTCTGGCGCTTATACACCTCTCTTATATGCCGTCACAAAAGAATTAGGTTTCCATACAATTATCGGTACAGACGTCCCATTAAACGGACAACACATCGATCGACAAACACCTGTTTACCACGTCCACGGCAAACGAAAAAATGAAAAAATTAAAGAAGCACTTGCTGGCAAAGACATCGACTGGCAAAATAGTTATGCCTATGGAGACAGCTTTTCAGACATTCCAGTCCTTGAACTCGTCGGAAACCCTGTCGCTGTACGACCTGAACCACGATTACAGGCGTTTGCGCAAGAACGTCAATGGGCTATCTTATAAAAGTCAATATCTAGACAAAAAACGAAGCCGCTAAATGGCTTCGTTTTCTTGCTATATAAATGCATTAAGACAATGTTTTCAAACCGATGACACCGACAACAATCAATGCCACACTGGCTATACGTCCCACGCTTTTTGATTCTCCAAAGAAAATCATATTGATCAGAACCGCCCCAGCCGTCCCGATACCAATCCACACCGCATATGCAGTACTCACTTGTAAATACTTAAAGGACATATACAAAAATGCAAAAGCGCCACCAAATCCGCCCGCATATAAAAGACCGCTACCGATTGTTTTTTTCTGACTAAATTTTTTCAGCCCAACAACGCCCAAGATTTCACTGACTGCCGCCAAGAATACAAATAACCAACCCATGTTTACGCAATTCCTTTCGTCGCATTATTCTCTTCTTTTTCATCCGCTATTTTCAACCCGATTACGCCAACTACTAGGATCACGATGAAGAAAATTTTTCCCGCGCTCAGACTTTGACCAAAAAAGAATACATCCATCAAAGCGGTACCTACCGTTCCGATTCCCGCAAAAATAGCATAAACGGTACCTGTTGGTAGATTTTCACACGCTTTCGTTAAGTAATGAAAATCAATAAATATAAAAGCAACGATAAAAATCCAATGCCACCACTCACTCGCCACGTTAAAACCAAAAATCCACACCAATTCAAAAAAACTTGTCATCGCGACATAAAACCACGACTTGCTCATACATAATCCTCCTACCTTGTGACTGACTGTCATTCATTTTATACTAAAACAAGCGACTTCAGCATTGAATGCCGAGTGCATGTTTTAAAAAGTCATTCAGCTCTTGCTTTTGAATGCGCGCCTGATCCTCTTGCTCCGAATCGTAAAGATAAATTTGTTCAGCAGCTGATTCAACTAAGCCAATAATGAGCTTCGCAGTACGATCTACATGAATCGATTGTCGGATAACTGCGGCATCCTTCGCTTCTTGTAAACGTTCGCTAATCCATTTATAAAAAGGGGCATACACCATTTCCCATTCTTTTAAATGTTCCGTTGAAGCAAGACCCGAGTAAATAAGCGCTTGAATTTCGTGATATTCCTGTGTGACAAGAAAAATAGCATCCACAAGCTGTTCAAGTTTCACAGAAAATGTTGCATCCTCTTGTACAGACTCCTGTACAATCGCCATCGTCTTTTCTACCATCACTTCCGCAATTGCGGGCATCAATGACAGTTTAGATGGAAAATACAAATAAAAGGTACCTTGTGCAATGCCTGCTGCTTTGACAATATCCGAAATCTTCGTTTTTTCAATTCCTTGTTCGCGAAAAACGGCAATCGCTGCATGCACAATCGCTTCTTTTTTATTCATCCCAATTCCCCTCTCGCTCCAACTGACTGACTGTCATTCATTTTATAGGAGTGCTTTTATTTTTGCAAGAGCAATAATTTTAGACAGTGTTTTCAAATTTTTTTTACATAGCTGTCTTCTTTTATGAACATGATAACAAAGGGAATGAAAACGCTTAACTTATTACAATCTTCTGATTTAACAGAATTCAAACACTTGCGTTTTTAGAGAAAACATGTTAATAATTTATAACTATACACAAAAAAATCTGTGTGGAATGGGGTATGTTCAATGACAAGAGGGTATAACACTTCTTTAGAGATGCATGGGATTCACAAGGGGAAAATGGAAACCATCTCTAAAGTTCCGCTCGATAACAGAGTGGATCTTAGTTTAGCTTATTCTCCGGGAGTAGCTGAGCCATGTTTAGAAATCGCCAAAAACCCCTCTGCCGTATACGAGTATACCATCAAGGGGAATTTAGTAGCAGTTGTAACCGATGGGACCGCTGTATTGGGTCTAGGGGACATCGGTCCTGAAGCAGCTCTTCCAGTAATGGAAGGGAAAGCACTGTTATTAAAAAGATATGCCAACGTCGATTCGTTTCCAATCTGTTTGAACACAACTGATGTCGACGAGATCGTCCAAACGATTAAAAATATTAGCCCAACATTTGGTGCTATTAATTTGGAGGATATTTCAGCTCCACGTTGCTTTGAAATTGAACAAAGACTGCGTGAAGAATGTGACATTCCCGTCTTTCATGACGACCAGCATGGAACTGCAATCGTTGTCGGTGCTGGTTTGTTAAATGCATTAAAAGTCGTCAATAAAAGCATGAAATCCGTGAAGATTGCAGTCAATGGCGCTGGGGCCGCTGGGATTGCAATCGTCAAACATCTTCGGAATCTTGGCTTTGAGCAAATCGTTATCTGTGATTCTAAGGGGATCATTTATAAAGGGCGACCAAACGGCATGAATGCAACAAAGCATGAAATCGCCGAAATCACAAACCCTCACGGTTTAACTGGCTCATTACAAGATGCCATGACAGGTGCGGATATCTTTATTGGTGTATCTGTTGCGAATCTATTAACAAAAGAGCTCATCGATTGTATGAATGCTAATCCAATTGTCTTTGGGCTTGCGAATCCAAATCCAGAGCTTGCACCTAACAAAGCTGAAGAATATGGCGTTCGTATCATTGCAACAGGACGCTCAGACCATCCAAACCAAGTAAACAACGTCCTTGCGTTCCCTGGTATTTTCCGAGGGGCTCTCGATGTTCGTGCAAGTGAAATCAACGAAAGCATGAAGTTGGCAGCAACATACGCCATCGCCTCTTTAATCGATGAGGCTGACCTAAGGGATGATTATATCATTCCAGATCCTTTCGATGAGCGCGTTGTTAAAGTCGTTGCACACGCTGTAGCTGAAGCCGCAATTGAATCAGGTGTATCAGAAATTAAGGAATGCGTAGTCCAGTAAAATGTAGGGGTGTTACATGGACTCAAAAACTGTCCCAGAAAGTCAGTGAAGACGACCTTTCTGGGACAGTTTTTTCCTTATATATCACGTCTATTGATTAGCCAAAATAGGCACTTTGTATACAATTGTTTTCGGATTGCTTTGGATCGAACAATTTCTATACGATTATCGAGGTATCTTTGTGTGAAGGGATGTGACCTTGTCACATCCCTTCACACTTTCTTCGATAATCGTATGGTGATTGTTCATCCGTCGCTCTCCAAAGACATGGGTATACAAAGTGCGCATGCTTTTTTGGAAAAAAGAATTGTTGGCTTTTTATATAGGGTGGCGGCCAAAGATACAATTTTGGCCGCAGAAGCCTTTGCAATGGTCTTTTCTGCTGTTATTGTAGGAAGCTTCACTGTTCTACTAGATTTTCTATATTCAGAAGCCTAAGCCTAGCTACAAGTAAAAAAGGAACGCATTGTTCAATGGGAAAGAGTGCCCGAAATTGTATCTTCGGGCACTCTTTATAGAAAGTCATCTTATCTTTTCTTTCCAAGCAACCACATTTTTCACTTAACTATTGGAGAGTCGCGACAGGTAATGATTCGCAACAGCATTATGAAAACGAGTGTGTCTAGAAATGACGCAGTCATTTCTAGACACACTTACCCTTCAAACAGGAGGAATTGTATTTGATTCCTCCCCGAAAGCGGAACGGAAATAGTTCAGTAGAAATGAAGATGTAAAGCATTTCTCATCAATGTTTTATGCAAGTAAATGGTTAATCAACAGGCGTGCTTATATATATAACTGGAACTTGTTCACTCGGCATTTACCCTATTCCTTCTCAGGCTGCACATCAATATGAAGACTGCCATCCGTCTGTATTTCTGCGTAATACACCTGTTTAACTTGACCAATGCCTTGTTTTTTCAGTTGGTCGTAAACCCACTCTTCGGTCAAATTTAGTTCAGTCAAATTCTTTTTCACGATTTTCCCATCCGAAATGATTTCAGAGGGCATATACTTAGGCTCAGGTGCTGGAGCATTGACATCTTTCTTTGTCGCTGGCTCTTGATCCGCTTTCTTCAAAACACTCAAATTTCCGTTCGTTTCCAATATGGCATAATACACTTCTTTAATCGAAAAAATACTTTGTTCCCGCAACATCATATTCAAGTCATTCAAATGAAGTCGTGATTTCTTCATAGCCTTCTCTACTAATTTCCCTTCATATACCACAATTGTTGGCTGATCATCTAAAAGTACACGAGCCCTCTTAGATTTAAGTGCTATATAGCTCATCAATAACGTCAGCACCGCCCACCAAATCATTGCGATAATTCCATCTACAAATGCGGTTTCATACTGGGCTGCGATTTCTGCTGCAATCGAACCGATTGTAATTCCTGTTACGTAATGGAAAAATGTTAACTGTGAGATTTGCTTTTTCCCCATCACCCTTGCAAGAATCAATAAAACAAGAAATGCCATTGTCGTTCTAAATAATGTTTCCCAGAAATGAATCTCCAGTAATTCATCCGTACCCATCCGAACTCACACCTCCGTTATACGGAAAGTGTTCCACCATTACCGAATGCCTATACATCAGGATTGTTTCTTGTAGTTACGCACGAATAAAAGGCTGTCCCCACTCACAATGAGAGAGACAACCTTTTAAACCGTTCTTTATTTAACTCAATCAAGTTTTACTTTTAGAATCGCGCCTGTATTCGCATCTACTCGCACTTCATACTTCCGACCATCAGCCGTCCGAACGTCTACTTCATACACTAACATTCCATCTTCATAATCCAACTCCGCCTTCACGACTTGGCCTGGCACTCTTCCAACTGCGATCGCCATCGCCTGTTCGATTGAAATTCTCCGATATCGTGGATTCTGCCAATGATTTGCCCAGTACTCGCTCTCGCTATGTCGATGCTGATTCGTCACCCATTTCCCTCCAATTCAGTAATCCTTACATACTATTCATCCACGGAAAATAGGTTCCTATTCCAAAAGAAACAAGCACCAGACATCTATCGCCAGGCGCTTGCTTCGAGATATAACTCTATGTGTTTCAATCTATTTTCTCCTGCTTCTCTTCCGGTTTTGGATTCATCCAAAAGTGAGTCATCGGTTGTTCTAATCCTGTCATTCGTTTCGTTAAATAGGCAGACATCGTATCTTCGATTTTCTTCGTCAACATATTTGTACGCTCGTAAAGTATAGAGCGTAGCTGTTCCACTTGCCCTAGCATTTTGACCATCGTTCCCTGTTGAGCGTCTAATCTGCCCACAACAGCTTGCTGGGCGTCTTCCTGCTGCGCTAATTGTTCGGATAATGCTTGTTGGTGGATGAACTGCTCACTGACCTTGCTCGCAAGTTCTTCATCAGTCGCTATACATAATTCAAGGCGCTCTGCAATGTCCTTCGTTGATGCACATAAGTCCTGAATCTCCACACTTCGCTGCTGATTCAATGAGTGTTCGTCTGTCAACATCTGCTGTAAGGATTGGTGATCAGTCGCTAGTATTGCCATCGATTCAAGCGTCTTCTTTTCAAAATGCGCTTGATGGTCAGCTCTTTTTTGCAGTGTAAACAGACGATTTCGGATTGTTTTTAATTGACTCGATTGTGCCCTTTTCTGTTCATTCATAAGCGTTTCTAATAGGTTAAGCTGCCGATGGATTGTATCATTTACTGCTTGTTGCTCCTTCATCCATTCCGAGAACGTATCAGTTTGGGAACTCGTTTGATTAGTCACTGACGTGGCGGCCATGTTTTGATAAACATCTGGATGCTCTTGATGATTCATAAACAACGCCTTCGATTCCCCCTTGTCGTATTATCCTATGCTAACACTAACAAGGGTGTCTCTTAATCAATTACGCCATGGCGTAATTGTGTCCAGATTTTTTCGAGCCCGCTCGAAAAGCTCCTTTGAAAATCTGTGACATCCGCGGGCCGACAGAATGTCGGTCATGCAACCGTCGCCACAGGACGTGGCGTACCTAGGTTGCCTTCTTCTTTAGCTTGATTCAGCTGGGGTTTGCTGAATCAAGTTATTCCCAAACATATGGTGTTTCTTGGTACACATAGTAATTGAGCCAGTTAGAAAATAATAGATGCGTATGTGAACGCCATGTGTTCAACGGCTCTTGAGACGGATCATCGTTCGGGAAATAATTTGCTGGTACATCGATGTCTATGCCTTTTTTCAAGTCGCGAGCATACTCTTCCGCCAATGTCGTCGCATCGTATTCTAAATGACCTGTAATCATAATATGTTTATTATCCTTTGATAAGATAATAAATGCCCCTGCGTCCTCTGACTTTGCAAGCACATACAAGCGAGGATCTTTTTCAATATCTTCAATAGAAACCGATGTATAGCGCGAATGAGGTGCTCTAAATTCATCATTAAAACCACGTGACAGATTAATGGTTGGGTCCGATAAACGATGCGTAAAGACACCTGAGCATTTTTTCGGCAACTCAAATTTTCCGATGCCGTAGTGATGGTATAATGCCGCCTGCGCACCCCAACAAATATGCATAACGGATGTGACATTGTCTTTCGTCCAATCCATAATACACGTCATCTCTTCCCAATAATTCACATCTTCAAATTCCAAATGTTCGATTGGAGCACCTGTAATAATCATGCCGTCAAAACGACGGTGTTTGATCTGCTCAAAGGTCGTGTAAAATTGGTCTAAGTGTGATTTACTCACGTTTTTCGATTCATGTGTTGCCATATTCATAAACGTCACATCCACTTGTAACGGTGTATTGCCTAGCAAACGTAAAAGCTGCAACTCTGTCCGTTCTTTTTCCGGCATCAAATTCAAAATGATAATATTCATCGGACGAATGTCTTGAGATGTCGCACGTTCCTCATCCATAACGAAGATTTTTTCCTCTTTCAGTAATTCCCCCGCTGGCAATTTTTTAGGTATGTTAATTGGCATGCGTCTTCTCTCCCTTTTCATTGATTTATGTAATTGGGCATAAAGAAAACCCTCTTTTCGATATGACAAGAAAAGAGGGTTCGCTTTAGGCGCTCAGTTCTTATCTCTCAAGACAAAAAATCTTGTTGGAGGTAGCACCTTTCTGACAATGTCAGAGGTTGCTGAAGCGTCATCGGGCCATTTCCCTCGGCTTCTCTTGATAAGAATATTCAATTAGATTCCATTATACTATTAAACTTATAATTGTAAACCTTCTTTTTTCGGATAACTGTCGGCGATAACGCGGATTGTCAGGGAACTTGCAGGAACAGTCAGTGAAAACGTGCGAACTGTCAGCGAAAAATACGTCAATTCAAACAAACATGTTTTCTGTGTTCACTTGAAGATTTTTCATCGAATAAAATCGATGTTTGGGTAACATATTAACGAAGTACTAAATGGTTGAAAGGAGCTTTTGCTATGGGAAGAGACGATCATAAAGGTGCTGGAAACAATTCACGTTCATTGCCCCAAACACCGAAAACGCAAAAAATTAAACCAAGTGATATGAGAGAGGAGATAGCTCGCGAATTCGATGAATTGAGTAACCTCCGCCCTAAGCGAGAGCGTATGAATCCAAACGAACGGAAGCGAAAATGACGCATTTGAAGTTCCGTCGTTAATACCTAAAACCAAACCCCGCACAGTGGAAATACTGATGCGGGGAATTATTGTCGTCATAAAATAGAGCATCAACGGGATTTCTTGAGTATCCAAACAAGACCAAGCGTTAAAACGCTTGCAAGTGTAAGAATAAATTTCAAATCTATAATCGGTTTAAACGTTACCCTATGTGTATCAATCTCATACACACCTAAAGGCTTGACCGAAATCCGACCTCCGCCACCCTCACCTTGTGCAAATGGAGAATCGCTGGAATATCCTCCGCCCCCTCCAACCATATAATGAACTTTCGCTACAGGCAGGACGCGTTTATGTTCCAATTCAATGGGCTCACCATACACCAACGACACATCTTTATGCCGAGAAAATTTTTCAAATAGCCTTCCAATGGGTGATCGATAGACAACCGTTTTTTCAGTTTCCACACTGTCTGCCTCTCTCATACCAGTCATTCCCTTCAATATTGAAATTGTACATTTACTGTTGCACGAATCATAATCTGTCCTTGTTCAATCGGCGTTGAGTTGTTTGCAGCTGCTGCGAACATACGCGGTGCTGCAACAACAGGCTCACTCTTATACTCTTCAACAATGTTAATCGGCGTCGGATCAAGCGGAAGTTGCATCGTCTTAGCCATCGTTTGCGCCTTCGCTAATGCGTCTTTTAGCGCGAGACTCAATGCTTGTTGGTAATGCAATTGTTCATGTTCCACTGTAAACTGTACATTCGAAATTCTGTTTGCACCATTTTGAACAGCAACATCTATCACATTTCCGACTTGGTCAATCGCCTTCATCGTTACGTTAATCGCATTGGTCACCTCATAGCCCCGCAGTAGTTGCTTACCTTCAACAAAGTCGTATTGCGGAAAAACGGTATAAGAAGCGGTTTGGATATCCTCCCTAACAATCCCCAATTGTAAGAGCGATTCAATCACTTGATTCATCGCTTGCGCATTTTCCTGTTGCGCTTTCTGTAGCTCTGTATTTTCGGTACTGACCTCCAAGCGAATTTGAACGGTGTCTGGTGCAAGTGATAAGCTACTAATCCCTGTAACCGTCATCACCCGACGTTTCGGGGGTGTCAGTTGTTGGATATAAGGATAATACATAGGTCTCCACCTTTCTTACGGTTTATGTAGATTCATTAAATCCGATTAACATCCCAACCTATAACATCAACCTGTCCCCATATGGATTGCCAATTCTTTTTCCGAACTCTCTCTGCGTAAATCAGCATCCTTTCCTCTGATTCAAAAAAATAAGGCGTCGGCCTGACGACTAAATTCACAATATCTTGTACTCCATGAGGCGCAGTCAAGATGACATGATTCCCTTCATCTAGCTTGACACCTAAAGCGGTCGCCGTTTCTGGAAATTTTGCGATAGCATCTTCAGCTGAAGTATAAGGGGGGATGCCATTCTCAATATGCATCCTTGCCTGATTTTTCACTGACCAAGGGATTGTAGGCATTAAATCCTTCAACTGCTCTTCGAGTCTCTTCTCTTCCTTTTCTTCGACTATTGCTTGATCGTAATAAATTACGTCAATATCTGGCAGTGGTGTCTTCTCATCAAAATCATGCAGCACGTCCCAAATTTTAGAACGAACAAATCCAGCACAAACCCACCAATCCGGTAAATTTAGCAATTTTACACTTGCCAATATATCCATCATCCACTTGTCTTCCTGAATAAAAGCAAGAATATCATCCTTATTTCGAATTTGCATCGTCAATTCATTACTCCTTACTATCTACTTATTACAAGTTCATCGTATATTTTTTAAAAGCACGAAGAAATATCGGCCCAACCATACGCAGTTTCACTCAACTGCTTACCCCCAATTTCGATTTCCTCCGTGTCAATCGTTTTCCCCCCCAACGCTTCATAAAAACGACAAGCTGGATTTTCCGTTAGCACCCATATGAGCATCGAATTCAATTTTTTCTCTTGTAAATCATCCACAACAGATTGAACAAGTAGTCGCCCTATTCCCTTTCCTTGGTATGCTTCTAAAATATAAATAGCGTACAATTCCCCTGTATACGCATCATATTTCCCAGTTCGTTCTTTGCCACCTATTGAAAAGCCAATAATCTGTCCTAGGCCATCTTCCGCTACATATAGATTATTTTCCTGAATAGCCCCTTGCCAAATGACCTCCCGTTCCCCGTAAGAAAGACTGTTCAAATAATCCTCCGGAACAATTCCTTTATAGGTCGTTCTCCAACTGTCTACTTGTACCTTTGCGACTGCAGTAACATCCTCTATCTTTGCTTTTCGAATGAACATTACATCTAATCCTTTCTATCTCGTGCTTAAAAGTCAGTGTTAACCGTTCGAAAGATAACACCGTCTATACAGATTTTCAATCCCGCCTGTTAATAAATTGGCCGCGCTTCGTAGGGATGAATTTGACCTATTATTCCTTCCGCCTCATCAATCGTTATTTGTTTGATGACGCCATTTACAATCTCTTCGTGTGTAAGCCAGCGTGAACCAACGTCTTCCACGACAAAACCTAAAAAAACTTTCCGGTAGATACACTGACTTGGAATTCGGATGGGCTCATCTTCGAAATACCGCCGGCTCCCCTTTATATGAAATAGACGAAAAGGTTTGTCTCCTATATTCATTTCGCAAATACGTTCAAGAGTGCTGTAATTTTGTGTCCAACTGACAATCAGATTAAACGGACCGCGTTCTTTAATCGCCTTCTCAATTTCACGAAACACCGCATCCCCGTCACAGTCGGTTATAAGCGGAAAGATAGAATTTGGTGGACTGCCCGATTGTAGCCCTTTAAACTTCAATTGCGTACGCCCAATAACTGAAACAGAATAGCCTTCACATGCAAGATCAACACAAACCCCTGCAAGCATGCCAGTCCCCCCGATAACGAGCGCATGATTAGTTCTTTTCATGTATTCACCCCGTTTGAAAAAATACGACATAAGAATTATTCCGTTTGGCAACTGACAAACATCATTTCTCAAGTTACGAAACGGAGTTTCACATCAATACTCTGATCTATCTGCTTTCCATTTCCACTAATGCCACTACCTCAACTTCATCACATGCGTCGTCTCAGACGCAGTATCATCCAACTCAAATCCATTAGCTCGATAAAAGGCATCTGCCTTCGAAGATTCTGTCCGTACCGTCATCTCATTGAATGTATCGCACGCATGATTGATAATTTCTTTAAGTAAAAGTGAACCAACTCCTTGCCGCCTCACATCGTCCAATACATAAAACCGTTGTAAGCGGGCAGCTTGCGGATTGTTGGCAAACGGCGATTGATTAACACCCCCGATGGCTACAACATCACGATCGTCATTTTGAACAGCAAACAACGCTTCCCCCGGCTTGTTAAATCGATTTGTACCATCTTGAAAATCATTGACCAAGCGTGATAAAAAACGGTAGCCTTCCGCTTCACTTTCCTGCACTAATCGAGCAATTTCAATCGCCCGTAAATCCTCAACCCGTACTACTGAAAACGCCATACCGATTCCCCCTGTCGAATGATTGCAATATATAGTTAACTTCAACAATCGCATTGGAATAACCTTCATTCTTCTATAAACAAAAACAACCCGCCTGTAATCACACAGCGGATTGTTTTATGCTTCTATTTCACTTCATCCTCATCAAATTGTGCCCGTGAAAATCCTCGGCCAAGGATTTCAGATGCATTCAGGAAGATGACAAATGATGTCGGTTCATATGTTTGCAACAACTTTTTTAAATAGACGGCCTCTGATTGTTCAACAACACATAAAATCATCGTTTTTTCTTGATTGGCATATCCACCAATCGATTTGATTTTCGTCAAGCCACGGTTGATTTCATTTTTAATAAGGGCTTGGACTTCCTCTTCTTTATCGGTAATGATGAGCACCAGTTTAGTCGGTGATGTTTGCAATTGGACGAAATCAATCACTTTGCTGGTCACGTAAATCGCGATCATCGCGTATAGTGCCAACTCAAAGTTAAAGACGAATGCTGAAGTCAAAACAACAAGTCCATCGACCAGCAATTGTGAAAAACCACTGGAAAGGCCCGTGAATTTCTTCACCAATTGTGCAATCAAAGCCGTTCCACCCGTCGAGCCATTCCCACGGTAAACGATACCAAGCCCAACACCGAGCATAATTCCCCCGTAAATTGCACCTAATAACGGATTATCAACGCCAAGCTTCATATCCGCCGTCAACCAAATGACAAATGGCACAAAAGTTGTCCCAACCAACGTTTTTAAACTGAATTCCTTGCCGACCAAAATCACGCCCAGTAGCAATAATGGCAAATTAATAGCCCATTGCACATAAGCCGGATTGAATTGGAATAGTTCATGGAGGATTGTACTAATCCCCGAGACGCCACCCGCTGCCAGTTTCGACGGCAATAGAAAGATATTGAATGCCAAACCGACTAGTGCAGCTCCAAAGATAATTTGTATGTATTCAAATACAATTGTTTTCCCCAATTTTTGTCCACCCATTTTATAAATCCCCCTATTTCAACCTTCCCATTACTGCTTATAAATAGAAACGAAATGCCTCATACCCAAAATAAAAAGACAACAGCGTCAATGCGCTGAATACAATTGTCTCCACTTTGCTTCCTGTTTTCGTCGTAATTGGCAAACGAACCGTCAGCTTAATTGGAAACAATAATTTAATACCATTTTTCGTCGCCATATCCAATAGATAGTGGCTCACCATGCCTACCAATATCCCTGCTGTCACCGCTTCAAATGGCATGAACGCATTTAGTATCGCCGCCATCATCACTAAAAATAGCAAACTGTGTGTAAATGTTCGGTGGCCGAACAGCTTATTGACCAATTTCGCTAACAGCGGCAATTTTCGCCCAATCTTACTACCCGTGTGACAAATATCCGGAAGTAGCGCGCCTACGACACCTGCCGCTAGCATAATAATCGGATCATGATTTGTGAATTGTGCATAAGCAAGACTTGCTGCAATACCGCCTACGATGTGGGTGTTCCCTGTCATGCTAATCTCCTTTTCGAACTATTTCCTCCAAAACTTAACCAAAAAAACACCATCCACTACAGGATGATGTTTGTCTGAAAACCTATTAGTTTCAATGGTTCTTATGTATAAGCCGCCTTTGCCGTATAGTATTACAATGAAGTTTTAAACCACCACTCCTCAAAGTGGGTGTTCGCAGAAACAGTCCTGTCTGTCCTCATTATCGAAAGAATGAGGCCTGCCATTCAAGTTTCTAGATAAAACTCCCTTTTACAGCTTAAAGGTTAAAACTTAATGTTTATACGAACAATGCAGCTTGTAAATTGATTATACATCATTTAAAACAGAGATTCAAATGGAAAATAAATGGATTTTTAATACAGGAAATTTCCAAATCCAAAAAGCCCTTTCAGATTGCTTACTTAAATGAAAGGGCTGATTTCCCTACCTACTTCCTCTTGATCTTTATGTCGATCGCAACAGTCTTTATTCGATAGTTAATCCTGCACTTACTCTCCCTTGAAGATTACCAACTCCAACTGCCCCTACCTCAGTCAATGAAAATACCATCAACAAACGGTCTCCCGCCTTTACGAGTACCGGTGGGAAATTGTCATTCTCTCCATGAATTGTAGTGCCTGCGATAATGTTACCTGTTAAGGGATTTAAATCTACAGTTGCATTTGTAGCAAAGAAGCTAGTACTTCCTGCAGTTGCACGATAAATTCTTGCGTTGACAATAAATATTCGATTCCCAAGGTTGAATGTAGAAGGTTCAGTATAAGACGCAGAAATAGCTGTTAAAGCGCCTGCTCGGGATACTGAGAAGGCTTCGTCCAATACAGTCGCAACATCTATCGAGCCGAAAAGCGGACCCACCACGTCAATAGCCGCACCAAATCCGATGAAAGCATAATTTAAAGCTGATCCGATTGCATTAGTAGACAAATTGACAAGCGTTTTACCAGATGCATAGGGAATCATCGTACCAATGCGAACTGGAGGGGGCGCACAGGCAGCTTGAGGGGCCGTAAAAGGTCCAACTGCCTTGCATACATTTCGCGATTGGTGATGGCATCGATCACGAAAACTTTTAAAGGAATCATTAGAATTCATCTTAAACTCTCCTTTCTCCACTATCCTATTCAAACCCTTTATTTTGTCAGGGGCTTGACTAAAAAACAGTTGCCCTGTTGTAGCGTTATAAAATTTCATTCATTAGAAAAAAGCCCTTTCCATCGTTGAAATGAAAAGAGCTGGTTTGCACCAAAAAATGATTCATTTTGAATACTTTCTCTCGATTTTGATATCTAGAACAATTGCCAATTACGCAATCGTGATACCTGCACTCGCAGTACCTGTTACTACACTAGCTAGACCAGCTGAAGTTGTCGAGAACGTCATTAACAAACGATCTCCCGGATTTACAGCTAATGGCGCAAAATTTGATGATGTCCCCTCAACTAGACCTCCTACAGCTATGAGGTTGATGTTCGGTGCTAGATTAACTGCTACATCTGTAGCAGTGAAAACTCCACTTCCTGCTGGTGCATGGTAAAGTCGTGCAACAACCGTTGTCGCTCCAGTCACTACGAGGGCAACTGTTGGTGTAAACGTTGCCGAAATAGATGTTACCGTGCCTGCTCGTGGAACTGAGAATGATTCGTTTAATAGACCACCAATCGCTCCTGTCAAATCGATTGTATTGCCAAGAACACCTGCAGTTGGTATATTCGTACCGAATGCGACTAATGAGCCAGTACTCACTAAATCATTTAAAACTGAAGTCAAGACCATTGGAGTCAAACCTGAAGCGAATGGGATAACCGAACCCTTAATAGCTGGTGGTAAGATACAAGCTGCATCGATCGCATTGAATGGCCCAAAGTTCTTACAATTCACCTTACCATGGCGTTTAGAACCACAAGCTCCTGAATTACATCCATGATTACAAGTCATATTAACACCTCCTTTCCTCCTTATCCTATTCAAGGTGGTAGCAGGGCGGACGGGCTATCAACCATTTTCTTGAACAGTTTTCCAGTTACTCCAATGGCATATAAATTTCGCCGGACTCCGGTCTAACTAGCTAGACTCCATCATCCCCATGCTAAAAACGGCCGCCCCGACAATCAGTCAGAGTGGCCGTAAATTAAGAATTAGATTTGTTGACCCGAAGAACTTATCTAGATAGAGCCTACCATCTCTTGCGAAAAAAGTTGAAAATCGATAACGTTTCTTTCGGTTTATGCTCTTGTTGTTGTTGTGTTTCATCCGTGATTTCACTCTGGGATTCCCCCTTTTCAATCAGGGCTTTCTCCTCCTCAATTGAGACTTCTTCCTTCGCAATTACCACTTTCTCCTCCTCAATCGAAGTAATAGTAGGCAGACTATCCAAATATTTTTCTACTTCTTGCATTTTTTCAGGTTCAGGACTCTTCGTAGAAGTAGGACTAGTGGAAATCTCATTGACGCTAGTCACTTGATTTTTTACACGCTTATTAAGGTGAATCGTTGATTTTGCATGAACATTTTTGTACAGACCATTATAGATTTGGGACGGATGAGTGCCGATTGCAGGAAAGCTTTTTTTGTTAAAGCCCTGCTGCTCCTCTGAATACTTCTCTTGCAAATCCATGCTTTCTATAGGTGTTACACGCTCTAATGGCTCTTGAATGGCACTAGCCCTACTAGCCCTTCCAAAGAGACTTTGAAGTTGCTGATACGATGGTGATTGGTTCGGTTGTTGATTTGCAACCTCCCCCCTTATCATCCCCGTCTTTTCCCCCACTTCCCCGTCAGCAGTGACAATAGAATTTTGTCCCTCCATCACCTCTATTGTTTCGCTTTCAACGCTACTCTTATGCTGTGTCATTTTATTTATTATTAATGAAAGATCTTGATTCAACTCCTTTACAGTTTGATTAAGATCACCCATTTGCCCTGAAAAATGGTTAATTTTCCGCTCATACTCCTCCATCTGTGTACCTTGTTTGTCATCCCCTGAATTTCTTGTGTTCAACATGGTTAAAGTGTCTCGATAGGCCGCAACTTTCTGCTTCAGTTTTTCAATGTCTTCGACAGTGTATACCTTAGCATCCTCCATCACTTTTCACCCCTTTGTGTACAGTACTATTCTATTGATATCATTTTCAGTACGTGACAAATTGACACCCTTAACATTAGATGACAATAAGATACAGTACCGGATTCTCCGGATCTACCTCCTTCGATGTCGGTGGCACTGATTACTTATCGTCTGCTCTCTTGCATGTGCAAGAAAAAAGTTTCGATAATGTATTTCCGCGCCCATACAAGAATTTCTTTGCATCATATGCTACGACAGAAAGACAAAAAATTTGGAGGTGTCTGCAAGCATGCAAGATAAACAGCCGTGTGATGGCAAAGAACTAATTTGTATCAATGTCGACAAGGTGTATGATTGGATTGTGAAAGAAAATTCGTTTGATCTTTCCCCAACGGGTGCTCAATCTTTCCCAAGAGTAACCGCAATGACAAATTTAGAAGGTGCGACCGTTACATGCGACGTAGCTCCCGCTGCATCGAATCCAATCATCATCCTACATCGTGAAGATCGACCATTTTGCATCGATGGAAAGACTGTATGCCTTCAACAGCTGACGATACAGAAGAATTTTGTTGTAACAATTATCGTCACATTACCAAATGGAACGATGTTTACAAGCGCAGAGATTCCGGTTTCTCGCTGTGAGCAAGTTACCTTGTGTGCACCTGAAGGCACTGAGGTGGAAGTTACGTACACAGAGTTAGATTGTTTCGTATGTACAACTGGTAGACTCACTGCAGGTGATCAGACAATCACGTTTGGCGCCCTATCCCTCTCCGTAACAACTTGCCAAAGCATCCAATCGACATTCCCAGTAACTGTTGAATTCCTAGCAGATTTCTGTGAACCAAGAGAGGAAATACCAACGATGTGCCCTGCACCAATGCGCCCGAAACAATGCCCTTCTGTTTTCCCTCATGAGGGTCACGGCCACGGCAATTGCTGTCACTAATATCGGGGAATGGTGCTAACAACTAACATCCAAACATACTGTAAAGAGAGGATATTCCTCTCTTTATTTTTTTGCAGAAAAGGGGTAGAAAATCATGAGCAATGATGTGGGAGACAAGATTGTGCAGCTCCATCAACAAACAAAATCCTACGTAGATGAAATCAAAAAATGGGTTCATGCCAACCGCGAGTCTAACAAATCCGCAATCATTAGTTACTTTACGTATTCATTAAACATTTCTCATAATCCTGAACATGAAAGCTTATGCCTCGGTTCTTATCATGTACAAAATATCGGCAATCAGCCGATTACCAACCCTTATATATGCATCAAAATTCCAACCGATTCTCCATTCTCCTTTTCCGGAAGGTATACCTATGAAAACTTCAAACAATCATTGAAAAATGCCGGGGGATGGGAACGACTTAATGACAAAGCCAATATAGAAGAGTTTTGGCTTAAACCTTCCGGAAAAACAGTGATTGCCCCAGATGAAACCATTTCATTTTCCAATTTTCAAATCAAATGGATAGCTAACGCGGATTACGCAGGCAGCATTATGGGATTTGCATTTAGCGATCAACAAAAAGAGGGCGTTACCGTCATCAATCCTATCAATCTCAATGGCACTGTGCATAGACAGGAGGAAAACAATGAGTGAAGTACATGGCAATGAACAAGATGTATTCGTCAAGCATATACTCCGCCAGTTTATGAAGGAACAGCTACATGAACGAACAGAAGATAAGAAGGATAATAGTTTTATTTTTTTAGAAAACCGTACATTGAATATGTTAATCATCTATATGCTGATGAATAGCCAGCGTTTCACTTCTCAAAATGATAATCGAGATGCTCAAGTGGAAATATTAGAGGAGCTTGAACGTATCATAGTCGATAATAAAAAAGACTTTGAAGAAATCATCACCTTACTCAAAGAACAATTCTAATCGTTCACTAAAGCAAACTTCCCGAAATAAGCTGTGATAGGAGGTGTAAATATGAATAGTGAATACATCAAAAATCATGACCCCCTCCAGCTCCAACAAATGATTATTTTCCTAAAAGCGGAATTAGCCAAATATAAACAGGAAGTGCAAAAATACAAAAATAGCTATCACTATTCATTAGTCGAACGATTTACAGAAGAAAATGAGCAACTAACGAATGAAAATAAGGTGTTAGTTGAAAAGCTACATATGGTATCCGAAGCATTCGACAAGCAATCCGGTGAGTATCATGAACTCGAAGCAAAAAACAAAGAATACATCACTACAATTGATGCTTTGCAAACAACCAAAACCGATTTGCAGACGGTAAATACACAACTCACTACAGTCATTTCCCAGTTAAAAAACAAACCGACTTCCCCTCCATCCAGCGACAAAAAACATGACAAACAAGTCGCTGCCCTACATAGCAAAATCGCACACTATCAAACGACCATCGAAAAACTCGAAGCGAGACTCATTCAACTTCTCCAGGAAGTCCATCAACAGTGGCTCAGCCAAATTGAAATGACCAATCAAGAACGCAACCAATATGAAACGAAGCAACAACAGTTAGTACAAGAAATAAACGAAAAAAATACGACGATTGACAGGCTTCAGCATGAGCTCGCAGATGTAAAACGACAACAAATAGACTTGACACCTGCGATTGACGAGCTAGACCGGCAAATTGCAAAACTGTTAGCTCAATCTTTAGCCTATGAACAACAGCTAAATGCCAAGTTGCTCGTGTTGAATACGTTAGAACAACAAATAGATCAGCTTACCTTGGAAATCAATCCGCTAACAGCTCTCCCTTCCGAAAAAAATTAGAGTCAAGTTGAAGCACTATCTGCACATAGCTGATTTCTGTTAAACTAACGATAAACTAAACCGGCTTCCGCTAGGAGCTGGTTTTTAGTACATATAGAATTGTAGGAGGCGAACATCATCGTCAAACGACTAGTTGTCACGGGATATAAGCAACATGAGCTTGGTATATTCGATGACAAGCACCCCGGGATTCGATTTATAAAAAAAGCATTGGAAAAACGGCTTGTCGCCTTGATAGACGAAGGGTTGGAATGGATTATTATCAGTGGGCAATTAGGCGTTGAAACGTGGACCGCGGAAGTTGTCATCGAACTGAAAAAGGACTATACGGAGTTAAAATACGCTGTCATCACTCCGTTCCTTGAACAAGAGAAAAATTGGAATGACACAAAGAAAGAAAAATACTACAGTATTGTTGCACAAGCAGATTTTCATACCAGTCTAACAAAAAGACCATATGAGGCTCCTTGGCAATTTATCGAAAAAGATAAGTTTTTCATGCGTAATTCCGACGGTATCCTCATTGTCTATGACGAAGAAAACGATGGTTCACCGAAGTTCGTCAAAAAAGCAGCAGAACAATATGCAGACCGTTCAGACTATCAAGTCTTCACCATCACTGCCGATGATTTGCAAGCAATTGCGGAAGAAGAGCAACTAAGTGAATGGCATTGAATGCGATGCCAGACATCCAGTTGCTCTTTTGTATCAGTGGCTAGTCTGAAGATTAAGTGGTCTTTTTTGATTGAGCATTGTTCTTCTTTGCCGCCTCATTTTGACCAATCACTTTCAAATCGTCTACACTTCGATCATAGCCGTAGCCATACGTTTCGCGATCCTTTTCCGTGTTATTTTTGTTGTTTTTATCACTCACCGCTACTCACCTCCATCACGAATAGCGTGTTCCAAATAAAGCATTCCATACAAACCTTCCATCTTATTATTGACAATTCCTGATTTCACTGATATAATTTATTCCGTTAACACATAGGTAACTGTCAAGATTTGAATATCTGGCATTCTACGTAATGTTTTTGAGCATACTTATTCACACTGGCGCGGCTAAAGGGTCGCAAGGACGCAAAAGTTGGTAGGGTTTGCGTTGCTTAGGTTAGAAAACACCCAGTGGAACAATGACCGCGGCACTGAAAGTTTGATCCTTTCTACGGAAATTATTCCCCGAATTATCGGGATGAAAAATATCATTCAAATCTACAATGTTACCAACCAAACAAAGGGATGTTCTCAATCGAGGACATCCCTTTTCCAATGGTATTTACATCGACGATTGGTGCATATTACAATAAACGAAATTAAAAGGAGGTTAAAATTTGGATATTTACGCACATCGCGGTTCATCTGGAACCCATCCTGAAAATACACTAGCCGCCTTTCGTGAGGCAGCTCACCTTCCCATCGCGGGTGTTGAATTCGATATCCATCTCACAAAAGATGGCGAACTCGTTGTCATCCATGACGAATCGATTCATCGGACATCCAACGGCTCTGGTTTTGTAAAAGACCTAACACTTGCGGAGCTAAAAACGTATGATTTCGGAAGTTGGTTTGCGCCAAACTTCCAAGATGAACGTATCCCAACGCTCCAAGAAGTGCTTGAATGCTTTTCAAATACGCACCACCGCTTAAATATCGAACTCAAATCCGATATTTTTCCGTATGACGGAATGATTGAAAAAGTGGTTGACATAATCGAAGCTATGCAATTGCATCGACGTGTCATTTTATCCTCCTTCGATCACAGTGCTATTCAAAAAGTGAAACAACTCGCTCCACATCTAGAAACTGCCGCTCTAGTTATGGAGGTGCTGGTGAAACCGCTCGACTATATGCGTACTATTCCCACCGATGCACTCCATCTATTTTTTCCGACAGCGCTGCGACCTGCCATACAAGAAGTGCTAGCAGAGAATATCGCTGTACGAACCTTCACCGTCAATGAAGAACTATATGCCTTAGCCTTAAAGAACATTGGTGTCCAAGCCATTTTCACAGATTATCCGGAAAAAATGTTGACATTTTTGCATGCAAAAAGCTGAGCAAAATACGCCCAGCTTTTCGTCATCTCTTCTTATCACTTCACTTACACGCTCCGATAAATCGTTCAAACAGCCCAAGCGAAACAGCATCAGCCTTTGTTGCTAGTAACTCAGGATGCCACTGCACACCTACTACAAATTGCTCGCCCGTCCCCTCTACCGCTTCAATAATGCCATCGCTCGCGACAGCCGTCACTTTAAAGGCGGGTGCCACATCTTTCACAGATTGATGGTGAAAGGAATTCACTTGAATTCGCTCGCTTCCTGCAATCGCTTCAAGTACGCTCCCTTTTTCCAGCTGAACAAAATGAGACGGGTGGGATCTCGGCGCTTTTTGTGCATGTTGCAGCATTTGTTCTTCGTTTTGTTTATGTAAATCTTGATATACGGTTCCCCCGGCCGCTACATTCAAGATTTGCACACCTCTGCAAATACCCAATATTGGTTTTTCCGTTGTGAGCATGTAACGAGCAAGCGGCAGTTCACAAGCATCTCGGCTTGGCGTCACTTCTCCAAGATGTGTATGCGGCTCTTCATTGAACAAGATCGGATTAATATCATTTCCCCCTGTCAATAAAAGACCATCTAGGCTATCCGCTACTTGTTGGACATCCCCCTCAATACCAACCGGAATGATGAACGGCAATCCCCCTGCACGGAGAACAGCCTCCACGTACTCACTATTGACAAAAAGCTTATCCTCTTTCGTTACATCTGTGGTAATCCCAATAATCGGTTTCATCTATATTTCCCCCTTGTTTCTTCACGTGAACTTGCATAAATCCCCCAAATTACGCCGACAAGCTGTTCAAGAATTCCTCAATCTCGGCTTGTGTTTTGCGATCCTTACTAACGAAACGCCCTGCTTCTACACCACTATGGAACGCAATAAAGCTTGGAATGCCAAAAATATCAAGCTCACCACATAGATCAATGTAGTCATCACGATCGACATAGATGAATGTATACTCCGGATAATCCGCTTCGATACCAGGTAAAATCGGCTCAATTACACGGCAATCTGGGCACCAGTCTGCAGAAAACATAAAAATTGTGCGTTCCTCATTTTTCAGCTGCTCAAATTGTTCCATCGATTGTAGTTTTTCCACGTTCAATCACTCCTGTTATTTAGTAAATGAATACAAAACTCATTGTATCATTCCCAGCACTACTATTTCATATTTTCAGTGAATTAACCGTAAAATTAGAGCACTCGTCCTGTCATTGCCCAGATGGAAGTCGCAGTTTCACTTGAATGGTTGAAAAAGCGATGGGGGGTTGTACTTTTAAACCGAATGCTATCGCCTTCTCGCAAAATGTATTCTTCCTCCCCAAGAATAATCGTCATTTCACCTTTAATGACATAACCACACTCTTCGCCAGAATGCTCTATCAGTTGCGCATCCTCTTGTCCCGCTTCCAAATCAATCATAATCATTTCAATAGTCCCTTCATTAATAGGCGTTAATAATTGATATTTGGAATGCGACTGTGGAAATGTAATGATTTTCCGTTCATCTTTTCGCACAATTTGCGTCGTTTGTTCGTCCGTCCCTAAAAGGGTGGATATAGAAACATCCAATCCTTTACAAAGTTTGTACAATGTCGTTAAAGTTGGATCCGTATTTCTTCGTTCAATTTGGCTAATCATACTTAAACTGACACCCGATTTTTCGGATAGCTCTTTCAGTGAAAGGTTCTGCTCACTCCGTAATTGCCTGATTTTTTGTCCATCAAACATAACATCCCCCCTCTTCTGGTCTATGATTTCCATCATCATATCATATGAAATGCATAAGGCACACAGATACAGTTCATATACCTCAAAACGAACCCGGCAGTTCAAAGACTACCAGGTTCGCCCTATTTCAATTACACCTTGGCGTAATTGCATCCAATTTTTCTCGAGCCCAGGACCTATGAGATAGGATTGAACTTCATTCCTCCCTGTTAAATCATCGTCGCAAACCACAGTCCTAACGTAGTGCCAATATAGTTCCCTATGATATAACCGATTGTTCCAACAACTAAAATCGGTCCAATCAAGTTCTTCCAACCTTTTGCGATTGCCATGGCTGCTGCAGTAGTCGGACCACCGATATTCGCATTACTCACGAGCAAAATTTCTTCCAAATCATATTTTAATAGCTTCCCTGCCGTCAGTGAAACGAGCATATTAATCCCAACGATAATCGCAACGAACACGAGTAATAATGGCGCATTTTGGACAATAAGTGGAATCGACGCGGGTATCCCTATCACCACAAAGAATAAGTAAATAAGGAATGTCCCAATTTCCTGACTCCCATTGATGCTTGCAAAGTATTTTGGAAAAATAGCGAGCGCTAAAAACGTAATCGTTGTCAGTATTAAGTATTTATCCCCGAAAAGACCTTTTAATAAATTCATTCCAAATGACACATCGTCACCCGATGGGATTAGGTCTCCCAAAAATGCTGCTAGTTTAAAAGAAACGATGACGAGAAAAAAGGCCGTCCCCACCGATAATGCTATATCTTTTAACGATATCTCATTGCGTTTCCAAAAACTTTCCGCTAATGTTTTACCGTCATTGACAGCATTTCCACTTTCCACACTTAACACATGTGGATGTGTAAAACGCTTTCTGAAAAAATTCAAGGAAGGAATAATCATCAACACAACGAAATAAATAGCCATCATTAGATTGTCCGCAACAATTGTGGCGGAAACCATTTCACCTGGTGTTTCAAATTTCCCTGTCATCGCCGCAAAATTCACGCCTCCACCTACATAGGAGGCACTCATCATTGCACCAATTTTATCGAGGTATGGAATATGATCTTTCAATAAAAAGAAACTAATAATTGTACCTGCAACTGTACCGATTGAGCTTAGTAAGAAGATGATTAACAGTCTTCCACTCTCTTGCCAAATCTTTTTGAAGTTCACATGAAATAATAATAATGGAATCGCTAACGGGATAATAAACGTCCATACAGC
The DNA here is from genome assembly GCF_038622445.1 of Sporosarcina sp. FSL K6-1522. Taxonomy (GTDB): domain Bacteria; phylum Bacillota; class Bacilli; order Bacillales_A; family Planococcaceae; genus Sporosarcina. The sequence continues at coordinate 2,077,264 of NZ_CP152019.1, read as the reverse complement.
ATCGTACACGGGTGATTCGGTCGGAATTACTCCTGTATTCGATAAAATAATTGCACCCACAAGTGCGATGATTGCCCCTGAAATTTTGCCTGCCCAACTATATTTCTGTTCTAAAAATATACTAACTGCCGCCCACACGACAATAATTCCCCATAGCGTAATCATATCATCGGGTTGAATAAGCGTCTTTTCCATTTCCATTCCCCCTGTAATTTATAGCCTCATATTTTGTTCAATAAAACGATAAGCATTATGAAAGCTAATTCCCTCTATTTCTTTAGTTGAGAAACCTCTAGCCACCATTCTATCTAGTAAATCTGGTATTTTTGTGACATCCTCTAAACCAATTGTGCCTCCTGAGAACGGTGCCCCTAAATTATATGCGGATAAATAATCGATAAAATCAAAACCAAATGCCACGTATTCCGGACCAACAAGGTCAGCAATATACGCTGCATGATCGATAAAACGATCTAACGTTGGATTCACCTTGTCTACAAAACCAGAGTAAGCATTCAATCCGATAATTCCTCCGCCTGCTGCAATCGCTTTTAGCTGATTATCCGACAAGTTACGTTCATGTTGACACAGCGCTTGCGCATTGCTATGAGAGGCAATAATGGGTTGATTGCTTACATGATGCATGTTCCAAAATGAAGTCTCGTCAAGATGAGAAGCGTCAAGAATCCAATTCATTTCATTCGCCTTCTGCACAGCTTGCTCCCCGTATTTGGTAAGCCCATATTGAGTCGGCTCATTCTCGGATCCCGTGCCACTCGCCAAGAAATTCCACTCATTCCATGCAAAAATAGCATGTCTTACTTTTTCTTCATGGAGTTCGTAGAAAGCGGTTTCAATATTGGTCCCCATCGTCTTACTGCCCCACTGCTCTATAAAACTTACTCCTTCAAGCCCCAAAAATAGATTGATTTTCTTAGAATTTGCGTCCTTCGTCATCTCCTCTACTGACCGGCAAATATTTACATGTTTTGACGTACATAAATCTTCCATCACAAGCTGGAAAATGGTTCGGAATCTTGTAATCGGGTCCTGACGAAATGTAGGTTCAACCCAAAAGACACAAATGATTGAGTCTACACCGCCTTTTACTAAGCGCGGATAATGAATTCGGTCAAAAACATCTTTTTCACCATTATTCCTCCGCCAAGCTATATCCGTAAACAGATCCGAATGCATATCAAATATTCTCAACAGCACCACCCCTTTATTGAATACTCTATGTTTTAATATATCATAATTTATTCTGTATATTAAAACAAGTGTAAAAGTAAATCATCCGTTCCCGATGATTTCCAATCACTGTCTACTCATGAAAACAGCCAATCAGGGAATCGTATAAGTACGTAGCAAAAGGAGGTTTTTCCGTGCGTCACTGGGTGCTTTTACCGACGTATTTTACCGTTTGGTTCTTGCTGTTTTTCACAGTTGTTTCAGCGAATAATGAACCAACGAATGACGACATGTTAGAAGAGCGTATGCGTCTCTATTTACAATTTGACAACATTATTGTCCCTTGGCATTACTTAGCCGCCATCGATCAGTTCGAACGTAATATCCAACAAGTTCGGACGGATATTACGAAAAAAGAAGGACCAATTGCCATTCAATTTTCGGAAGAGTTTTGGACGGGAGCACTCAATCCCGATAAAAAAGATACGTCGCCTGACTCCATCGCTTTTTTTGACGGACAAGGGCTCGACGGTAATGAAGATGGGGTGGCAAATGCAAACGACCCCGAAGATATCCTCTACACGATGGCCACTTTTTTAAGCAGCTACGGGCAAACGGAAAAAGGCTTCCAATCCGCTTTATTGCATTATTACGAGCGAGCTGAGACCGTTAACCAAATCCTAACAATCGCTCAATTATATCAACATTTTGAGACAATCGATTTAGACGAACATGCCTTTCCCATTCCAACCAATTTCGATTACAGCTACAAAGGGACATGGGGTGCAAGCAGGGGCTGGGGCGGCAGAAGGATTCACGAAGGCACCGATTTGTTCGCCGGATATAGCACTCCAGTTCGTTCTACATCTTACGGCATCATTGAAGTCATGGGCTGGAATGAATATGGCGGTTGGCGTGTCGGCATTCGCGATAATCACAATACGTACCATTACTTTGCCCATTTAGCGTATTTCAATAAGGGCATGAAAGTCGGAGACATCGTTGAGCCCGGAACGATTATCGGCTATGTCGGCAGTTCCGGCTACGGGAAGGAAGGAACATCTGGTCGTTTCCCGCCCCACCTCCATTACGGAATGTATAAATATAACGGGCGCACCGAATGGGCTTTTGATCCATACCCTTCCCTTCGAATTTGGGAACAGCAAGACAAACAAAAGAAAAAATAAGTACAGCCACAATCCGAATCAGATGGATTGTGGCTGTACTGTTATTTGATTAATTCATCATTTCTGCAACAATTTCATACGAACGCAAACGTTCTTCCTGATCGAAAATCTGTGAGTTAATGATGAGTTCATTTGCCTTCGTCTCTTGAATCAAACGCATCAACTTTTCCCTGACCGTTTCTGGACTCCCGACAATTGTTGAACGAGAATCGAGCGTTTGTTCAATGGCCACTCGTTCCTGTGCAGACCACACTTCATTCATATTATCGATTGGCGGTTGTAATCGCGTTGGCGTCCCCCTCGTTAAACTAAGAAATTGTTGCTGTTGTGAAGTCGCCAACCAGTGTGCTTTTTCATCTGTCTCTGCGGCGATGATATTGACACCAAGCATCGCATACGGTTCTTGAAGATATTTAGATGGTTTAAAGTTTTGATGATACAACTGCAATGCCTGCATCGTATAGGCAGGTGCAAAATGGCTAGCGAACGAAAAAGGTAACCCTTCCTGTGCCGCCAATTGTGCACTAAAACCACTTGAACCAAGCAACCAAATCGGAATGTCAAGTCCCTCACCTGGGAATGCGCGAACACGGGCGTCTCGATTCGGTTCAAAATACGCTTGAAGTTCCGCCAGTTGTTCCGGAAAATCATTTCCGCTACTTTGCAAAGTCCGACGCAATGCATAAGCAGTTGCCTGATCTGAACCTGGTGCACGACCAAGTCCTAGGTCAATTCTTCCCGGATAAATCGATTCAAGTGTCCCGAACTGCTCGGCAATGACCAATGGTGCGTGGTTTGGTAGCATAATCCCGCCCGAACCAACGCGAATACTGTTCGTTGCACCTGCAATATGACCAATCAGTACGGATGTCGCGGAACTGCCGATACCCGGCATATTATGATGTTCCGCCAACCAATAGCGATTGAAGCCCCATTTCTCCACATGTTGCGCCAGCTCTACACTATTTTTAAAAGACTGTCTTGCATGACTGTCTTCGTTTATGGGTGAAAGATCCAACACGGAAAGTGCTGTTGAATTAAATATCTTACTGTTAGCAGAATACAACTACATCCACTCCTTTTTTATACTCATCAAAAATAATACAGCTATTTGTCTCAACTCACTACCATTCCGACTTCATGGGAAAGAAAACGGTTACAGAAAAAAGAAGTGGCTGTCATTTATCAAACTAAAGTAAATTCAGTGCTTGACAATTGATTTTCATTTGTTATGATAAGTTTTAACTTCATTCAGCAGAAGTCTTCCCCCTTAAAAGTGGTGGGATAAATGCTACATATGTACTCTTTCAAAGTGAGTTCAAACCCCTGCTGAATCAAGTTAAAGCCTCCGGCGGATGTCACAGATTTTGAAAGGAGTCAATCGAGCAAGCTCGATTCAAAATCTGGACGCAATTACGCCAAGGCGTAATTTAATTCCATAGCAACTTCAACTGTAATGATGGAGACATGCTTTAGGTGATGAAATCTCAAGAGAGCTGATGGTTGGTGAGAATCAGTGATTTCAACGTAAAGTAGCACTCCGGAATAGATTGGCTGAACTTTGTAGTAGGTCAATCCGTCCCATGCGCGTTAAGCATGCTAACGAAGACTGTCGCATGCGAATTTTAGCAACTGACAGTAAATCAGGGTGGTACCGCGTGAGCTAATAAAGCTTTTCGCCCCTTACATGTAATGTGTAAGGGGACGGAAAGCTTTTTTTATCTTTATTTAGCAGAAAACTCTCACCTCATAGGTGGCGGGATGAATGCGGTTGTATTTCTCCCTGTTCAAGGGTGTTCAAACACCCGCTGAACAAAGATAAAGCCTCCGGCGGATGTCACAGATTTTGAAAGGAGTTAAGGAGGGCAGTCTAAGATACGCGACGTCTTGTCGCAACGACTGCATGACCAGCATCGTGCTGGCCTCAAAATCTGGACGCAATTACGCCAAGGCGCAATTGATTTTAAAAAACTAGGAGGAGATTAACTATGTTACAAGATCAACAACTACTAAGAATTCCAGGACCAAGCCCGATTCCACCGAGCGTTCAGCGCGCAATGAGCCAACCAATGATTGGCCACCGTGGGAAAGAAACATCTGCAATGCTACAAGAGATTGCTCCGGGACTAAAACGCGTATTTGGCACGAAGCAAGATGTTGCGATTATTACCGGTAGTGGAACAGCGGGCTTAGAAGCAGCTGTCGTTAATACAGTCAAACCAGGTGATGAAGTACTCGTCATCGTAACAGGCGCATTTGGTGATCGTTTCACAAAAATCTGTGATGCCTACAACATTAAGTCCCACCGTTTGGATGTTGAATGGGGCCAAGCGTTACAACCAGCAGACGTCAAAGAATTTGTTCAAAATCATCCAGAAATCACTGCTGTTTTCTCTACATATTGCGAAACATCTACGGGTATTTTGAATCCTATCAAAGAATTAGCAGCTGCTGTTCGTGAAGTATCTGATGCTCTAATCATCGTTGACGGTGTGTCTTGCGTTGGTGGTGTTGCAACGGAGATGGACGACTGGGGCATCGACATTATGGTAACAGGTTCTCAAAAAGCTTTTATGCTACCAGCGGGCCTAACATTTATCGCAGCAAGTGAACGGGCTTGGACAACGATTGAATCCAATCCACAACGTGGTTTTTACTTAGATTTAACGAAATACCGCGATAACTTGTTGAAAGATACAACACCTTTTACACCTGCGTTGTCCCTACTGTTCGGGCTGCAGCAAGTACTTCAGCTTCTCGATGCAGAAGGCTTAGAGCAAGTGTACGCACGCCACACATTAATGATGAACATGACACGCGCAGCTTTTAAAGCATTGGACATTCCTTTATTGACAACTGATGAAGATGCTTCTCCAACTGTAACGGCTGTTAAACCAGAAGATTTTGACGCTGAAGCATTCAGAAAAGTCATTAAACAAGAGTTTGGGCTCACAGTTGCTGGTGGGCAACAACATTTGAGCGGCAAGATTTTCCGTGTCGGTCATATGGGTTATTGTTCTCCAGCTGATGTACTTCAAACGATTAGCTTGATTGAAATCGGGCTTGTGAAAGTCGGCAAAGAAATCGAATTAGGCAAAGGTATTGCAGCTGCACAACAAGTTTACTTACAAGAAGGAGTGTTGATTTAAATGGCTTATAATATTTTAATTAGCGACCCACTCAGCGAAGATGGTATTTTCCCATTACGTCAAGCAGAAGGTTTCAATATTGTTATGGATACAACGAACACACCAGAAGAACTTGCCGAAAAAATCAAAGACTATGATGCTTTGCTCGTCCGAAGCCAAACACAAGTGACGCGTGAACTCATTGAAAATGCGACGAATTTAAAAATGATTGGACGTGCGGGGGTTGGCGTCGATAACATCGATTTAGATGCGGCAACTGAAAGAGGGATCATTGTCGTCAATGCGCCAGACGGTAACACGAACTCTGCCGCGGAGCATACAATGGCAATGCTCATGTCACTTGCTCGTAAAATTCCACAAGCATTCAATTCATTAAAAAATGGACAATGGGACCGTAAATCATTCATCGGTGTGGAATTGAAAAACAAAACACTCGGTGTTGTCGGCCTAGGACGAATCGGTGCGGAAGTCGCAGCAAGAGCCAAAGGACAACGCATGAGCGTCATTGCATATGACCCATTCTTAACAGAAGAAAAAGCGAAAAAAATGGGCATCACGTTAGGTACAGTAGAAGAAGTGCTAAAAGCAGCTGATTTCATCACGGTCCATACGCCTTTATTGAAAGAAACGAAGCATATGATTAATAAAGAAGCATTTGAAATCATGAAAGACGGCGTACAAATTGTCAACTGTGCGCGCGGTGGAATTATCGATGAAGATGCATTATACGATGCGATTGTATCGAAAAAAGTTGCAGGTGCTGCGCTTGACGTTTTCGAAACAGAACCATTTGTTGATCACAAACTGCTAACATTGCCAGAAGTAATTGCAACACCTCACTTAGGTGCAAGTACGATTGAAGCACAAGAAAGCGTAGCGATTGACGTGAGCCGAGATGTGGTAAACTTCTTCAACGTTGGTTCCGTTCGCAATCCAGTTAACCTTCCTTCTGTATCAAAAGAAGTGCTTGCAAAAATCGAACCATTCTTTGATTTGGCGGAGAAACTCGGGATTTTCTTATCTCGTCTATCTAACAAAGTCATCGAAGAAGTGAATATTTACTACTCAGGTGAACTAGCGGAGTCTGACGTACGGCCACTGACACGTAACACACTGAAAGGTCTATTAACACGCAATCTTGGCAATCATGTCAATGATGTCAATGCGAAGTTCCTTGCAGAACGTTTCGGCATAGCGGTGAATGAACATAAGACATCTACAACAAAAGGTTTCTCGAATTTAGTGACAGTCGAAGTCACAACAGCAAGTGGCATTCGACGCGTCTCAGGAACATTACTGAACGGACTTGGTGCACGTATTGTCAAAGTCGATGACAACTTAGTCGATATTAGCCCTGAAGGTCATCTACTGTTTATCAAACATAAAGACCAACCAGGTGCAATTGGACGTGTAGGAATGATGCTTGCTGCAGAAAATATCAACATCGCAACGATGCAAGTAGGTCGATCTACAGTCGGCGGCAATGCCATCATGATGCTAACGGTCGATCATCATGTTGCAAAAGAAAACGTCGAGCATTTAAAAGCGCTTGAAGACATTTATGATGTTATCGCGATTGATCTATAAGCTGAGATAAAAAAAGAACACTTCATCTCCTAGTGTGAGCTAGGTTGATGAAGTGTTTTTTGTACTGACAATTTCACGGTTTACACGGACAGTTAGCGGACTTTCACCGACAATCCAGCATCATGACATGACAATCCCAGATGAGTAACCCGAAAAGAATCGAGCTTCCTTATCGAACAGTCTCTTCCTTCGCCAACGTCTCCAAAATCGGGAATAGATTTTCTAAATCATCAATTTCGTAAGTTGGCGTACTTCCTTCTGCCAACTCCTTGTCCTCACGATTAATCCACACAGAACTCATGCCTACTCGTGACGCCCCTAGAATATCCGTCATCAAATTATCACCTATCATTACGGCCTCTTCCACAGCTACATCACAGATTTCCAGCACATGTTGGAAAATCGACAAGTCTGGCTTTCCTCTCCCAAACGCACCAGAAATGACAATATGATCAAAATAAGGAGCAATTTCAGGCGTGATTTCAAGCTTCGTCTGTTGTAAACTTGGCGAACCATTCGTTAACAACACTAGCTTATAACGACCTTTCAACTTGTCCAACACGCTAAATGTTTCTTCATATAAGAAAGGATGCTTTTTACGCTCTTGCGGGAATAACTCCGCCAACTCACTTCCTAGTCCTGCATCGTCAATCCCGATACGCTGCAATCCTTTCGTCCATGCTTCTCGACGATAGCCTGGCACAATCGCTTTCATCTTCTGAAAGAATTCTCCTTCATCATCAAACGTGCCCCATAGCCCTTCGAATGGGTTAATACCAATCATTTGTGTAAATTCATATGTATCGTACGTCGCATATAATGCCCTTGCTTCTGTTCGAACCGCCTCTTCAAGTACCGCTGGATCTACATCATGCACCTGCGCCGCTCGCTCACACGTTTTTCGAAATGCAGTCGCCACACTTTGTTGATCCCATAATAATGTATCGTCTAAATCGAAAATAACCGTTGTAATCATAGCTATCCCTCTCCTTTTCAACATCTCTAATTTAGTATACATCATTTTCAGACTCCTTAGCAGGGCAAAGATCAATTACGCCAAGGCGTAATTGCGTCCAGATTTTTTCGAGCTCGCTCGAAAAAATCTGTGACATCCGCCGGTGGCTTTATCTTCGTTCAGTGGGTGTTTGAACACCCACTGAACAGGAAACAAAACCGCATTTATCTCGCCACCTATCGAGGTGAGAGTTTTCTGCTGAATGAAGATAAACCGCCCCCATTACTTATAGGAGCGGCATCCTGTTTAATAAACCTGACGTTTCCAAAAGCGTTGCTGTGCAATGGCGTTAATAAATACTTGATCAAAATGCGGATTATCAGTCGCAAATACAATCCCAGGCCCCGCTTTCGCATTCGATGCTTCAAAAAATGGCAAACCCGTTTTCGCAAAGCCAATCGGTTTGTAATGCTTGAAGGCCTCGTCGATAAAGTATTCGATATTGTAGTTAAACTTTGCCTGATTCGCTGCGGTTCCTCCTACAACGTATAACGCGTCAAACAGTACAGGGTCTGTTGTCAAAAATGTTGCGTTCACCATCACCTTCTGCCCATCCGTCCCACGCACTGAACCTAACTTATCCCCCACAATGTCTACTGTGACACCATAGCGTTTGAGCATGCGAATAACTTCTTTCACTTCTGCACCGTCAAAATCATTGCCAATCAACACACCTACCCGCAATGTTTGCGGCAGTTTAATGGTATTTGCCTGGCTCAATGCTGGGGATACTGCGGTAACAGACGATTGCTGTCCGGTTGGTCGATTGACGCCAATGCCTTCCGCAATGGCCGTCGCCATCTGTTGATCGACATGGGCAAACATGTTGACCACTTGTTGCCGGACACTTCGGCTATTTACTTTCCCCAACTCAAAAATGAATGCATCCGTAATATGCTGTTTCTCCGGAGGCGACATGCTGTTCCAAAAAAGTCTTGCCTGCGAAAAGAAATCCTTAAACGACTCACTGCGCGCTTGAATGACACGCCCTTCTACTTTTTCTGCATAATGAACGAAGCCGCCTTCTTGTGCAGTTGATGTGGACGGCGTGTTATCCGCTAAGGAGTTTTTATGGTAGCTCACTTGACCAACATTAATCGTCTGGCGACTATAGCCATTTCGTTGATTATTATGAAATGGACAAACAGGGCGGTTAATAGGAATCTCGGTAAAATTCGGCCCCCCCAATCGAATCAGCTGCGTATCCAAATAAGAGAACAACCTCCCCTGTAACAGTGGGTCATTCGTAAAATCAATTCCTGGAACGACATTTCCGGGATGAAAAGCCACTTGCTCCGTTTCCGCAAAGACATTATCTACATTGCGATTTAACGTCATTTTGCCGATAATGTGCACGGGAACAAGTTCTTCAGGCCATAACTTTGTGGCATCGAGAATGTCAAAATCAAACTTAAATTCCTCTTCTTCATTAATCATCTGGACACCAAGCTCATACTCTGCAAAATTGCCATGCTCAATCGATTCCCATAAATCACGCCGCTGGTAATCAGGGTCTTTCCCTGCTATTTTTTGTGCTTCGTCCCACACAAGCGAATGGACCCCAAGCAAAGGTTTCCAGTGAAACTTCACAAATCTGGACTTTCCTTTAGCATTGACGAAGCGGAATGTATGCACACCAAATCCTTCCATCATGCGAAAGTTTTTCGGTATCGCTCGGTCGGACATTTGCCACATGACCATATGAGCAGATTCCTGATTATTGGCGACGAAGTCCCAAAACGTATCATGCGCTGAAGAAGCTTGTGGAATTTCATTGTTCGGTTCCGGCTTAATGGCATGAATTAAATCTGGAAATTTCACACCATCCTGGATGAAAAATACCGGGATGTTATTGCCAACAAGGTCATAATTCCCTTGTTCCGTATAAAACTTTACAGCAAACCCTTTGACATCGCGGACTGTATCAGAAGAACCTGAACTGCCTACCACATTCGAAAACCGCGTAAATACTGGCGTAATTGTGCCAGGCTCCTGCAAAAATCCCGCTGTCGTAAATTCCTTCATCGATTTGTACAATTCAAATTCCCCATGCGCTGCATACCCTCTTGCATGAACAACTCGCTCTGGAATTCGTTCATGGTCAAAATGCGTTACTTTTTCACGAAAATGAAAATCCTCCATTAATGTCGGGCCACGAACACCCGCTTTTAATGACTCCTCATCATTCGAAACTTTGACCGATTGATTAGTTGTCATCTTCTTGCCGAAGTTATCCACTCGATACTGCTCCAACTGCCGATCCTTACTGTTTCCGGCAACGATCCGCCTTTCATTTTTTGATGATTTGTCCACGAGATCCCCCTTTCATTCTATCAATTACGCCTCGGCGTAATTACATCCAGATTTTCTCGAATTCGCTCTCGTCTAGGCTCCGAATGCCAGCCTCTCAGGTCGTTTCAGTCTTTCTGAAAAGGCGAAAATCATGCTTTTTGCGGCAAGCCCGCCGAGGCTAAACGACATTCTCCGCTTTTGTAAAAAGCTCCTCTGAAAATCTAGGACATCCGCCGGAGGCATTATCGGGGAGGATTTGAACTACATTCCTCCCTGATAACCGCCTAGGCCACAACCTTACTATATGCAACTCATTCAGTGAATGGCACGAATGTATCCACACGTTGTTTTCCTTTCAAATACTCATCCCAAAAATCACTGTGTCGCTTTATAACATCGATAAGGAGCATTTCGCCGATTATATTTGCAATAGTTAAAATTTTCATTACAATATAACCATGGGGGTGTGAGTGTATGATCACTGTACAAGAATCGTTACGTTTGCCCGAATTACAAAAGATCATCATCCGGTCTGGACGAAGTGGGTTAGCTCGAAAAATTAGCTGGGTCCACGTAATTGATCATGATGATGTGGCACATTTTCTTGAAGGCCAAGAGCTTTTATTATCATGCGGACAAGTATGGCCCGCGGATAGGAAATCAGAAGAAAAATTCCTCAATTCACTACTAAGGCATCAAATTTCCGGTATTATCCTTGCAACAGGACGTTATTTAACACAGTGCCCGCCTGCCCTTTTAGAATTTGGCGAAAAGTATTCTATTCCAATAATGGAGGTATCCTTTCATGTTCCTTTCGTTCGAGTAACCCGTGCAATCCATCAAGAAATAATGGAACGCCAATTTAAAAATAAAGAATTGGTCAACCAAGTTCCTACAAGTCTTACTGAACTGATGCAAGTTGCAAATGACAGAAATGAAGTTTGCGAAATTCTTGCTTCATTTCTCAAATGCACCGTACTATTTACCGACGAAACAAATGCATTATTGGAAGAAGCCAGTCCAAAAGATGAACAACCAATCAACCTCTCTACAAAAATAAATACCTTTGCCGAGCAATTAAAAAACGAACAATCATATGCTAATTTTAAAACACACACAATAGAACGTCATGTTCAGGCTATTCATTTACAAAGCGCCACTCCTTATATAATTGCCGTTCCTATTTTTATAGAAGGAAATGAATACGGGACACTTTGGCTTCTCCATAATGATGATATCTTAACCGAGTATCATTCGCTTGCACTTGAACATGCAGCTCATGTACTCATCGATATTTACATGCTTCAGCAGGAAGAAAATATAAAGCGTTGGCAACTACAATCAGAAGTGCTTGGACTTCTGATTGAAAATTTGGAGACGGCTCATATTGTTGTTGATAGAAAAATGCTTGAAATCGGCCTAAAACCAGCAGGTGAATGGATGGCGGGGCTTATTCTTTCAGGCAATATTCATTTATCTACACAAACACTTTTAGAGTTAGGGTTAATCCGAGGAGTCTGCAACAAGTGGTTCAAACAGCAGAAGGAAATTAGTGGATTTTGCGAAGTATACGATGATCAAGTAGTGCTGTTATTTTCTTCAAGCCTGGAGAATTCCGAGTTGAAGAAGCGCTTAGCGATTTTAAATCAACACTTAGCGACCATCCATAATCAACTTTCTCCCGTTATTGTAATAGGTGATCGGCAAAGAGAATTACTGTCCTTCGTTTCAAGTTATAAGAGTACAAAATCGCTAGCAGCAATTGTCCAATTTAAAAGCAATTCTGGAAAAACGTACTTCACCGAACAATTCCAACGTGAAATCCTTCTTTACGGAAATATGAGCCCGGCTGACGCACACAATCTTCTAAACAAATTGTTACCCGAGGAGTTACATTTTGAACAAGATGAAATCCTTTATGAAACGTTAAAGTGCCTTGCACTGAACAGCTTTAACCGTGAAGTAGTTGCAAAAACACTACACATTCACCGTAATACGTTACGTTATCGAATAAAAAAAATTGAAGAACTCCTTCAAGACAGTTTGTCTTCACCCCATTGCCAATTCTGGATTCAAACGGCTCTTAATATCGAATCACTCTCTCGCCAACATAGGCTTGGTTAACATAACATGATAAAGTGAAACTTCAATCAGTAGGGGTTTTCCTTATCCCCCACTGATTGTTAGTTGAACCAATCGGGCTTTTACGGGCAGTTGATCTCCCACTTATCCTTAGCGTATTTCTACTTAAGTTTTAAAGTGGGAGTCTTTCTACCCATTAATGCGGGAAAAAAGTAAAAGCGTGCCTACAAGTATTCCGTAGACACGCTTTTAAAATTATAAATAGCTAGGATTAGCTAATATATTCTTGAAATAAACGGCTTCTCCATTGCTTTCACCATCGAAAATAACCGTTGTGTCAGGAGAAAAGATTAATACATCGCCAACTTCCGCTACGTATCGATTCCCTTCAACATCGCGAACAATCATTGTTCCACTTGTAACCACTTTCACTTCAATGAAATTAAAGTCTGCTGAATAGTCCTCCGAAGGCTGTAATGCAAAGTACCCCATCGTTAACTCTGCTTTTTCAGCAGTAAGTGGCACGTCAATAATCTGTCCTTTTAGGTTCGGAGTTCCACGTAACACGCTCAATTCATTGAGCTTGTAAGTTCCAGCCTTAATTAATTGAATTCCCGGCTCTGCACACAAAAAATTCTTTTTATTTTCCGTCAATGTTTTTTCAGTCATTATAATTCCCCCTAAAATATATATCTCTCTTTAGCATTTTTTGCTTTTGCAATATCGAGAGCAAAACTGCATATCGAATTTCCCAATAGGCATTTACTTTTTAATAATGTTATGTTCTGGACCAAATGGGAAACCCGTAATATTCTCAACAGAACCATCTTCGTGGATTACGAGGATATCATGCTCACGGTATCCTCCAGCACCTGGTTGACCTTCAGGAACCATGATCATTGGCTCCATTGAAACGACCATCCCCGGCTCTAGTACTGTTTCAATATCCTCTCGTAACTCAAGACCCGCTTCACGCCCGTAGTAATGGGAAAGTACACCAAAGGAATGTCCATAGCCAAACGTCCGATTTGGGAGTAAATCATGTTCACGGTAAATTTCATTCAATTCAATTGCAATATCCATGCATCTCATACCTGGCTTGATTAATTCAAGGCCTTTTTTATGCACGTTAACGTTAATCTCCCATAGCTCAAGGTGCTTATCCGATACTTCTTCCAAAAATAGAGTCCGCTCAAGAGCCGTATAGTAACCGGCAATCATTGGAAATGCATTTAGGCTTAGTATATCTCCACGCTCTAATTTTCTCGAAGTAGCCCAATTATGCGCACCATCTGTATTAATACCCGATTGGAACCAGATCCAAGAATCTCTTAATTCAGCATGCGGGTAAAGACGGGCGATTTCACGCGTCATCGCTTGTGTTCCATGCAGAGCTACTTCATATTCAGAAACGCCTACATCGATTGCCTCAACGGCTGCTGCACCACCTATATCAGCAACTCGTGCCCCATTTTTAATATGCTCAATCTCTTCAGCTGATTTGAACATGCGCTGTGCCATCGTCGCTTTTGAAATGTCTACCAGTTCGGCATCAGGAAATGCATCTTGTATTTTTTGGCGTACTTCGAGCGTTACGTGATCTTCCTCGATTCCAAGACGGCGGGTAATGTTGCCCGAGTCGCTTAAAACCTTCTTAACCGCGTGGAGGTAATTGTCTTTTTGCCAATCTGTATAAACGATATTGTCATCAAAGCTTCTGCGCCAAGGCATACCGCCGTCGATATTGGCTGAAACCGTAACATGCTTATCCTGCGTTACAACGAGTCCATAATTACGACCAAATGCCGTATATAGGAAATCACTATAGTAGTTAATATTATGATAGGAAGTGAATAACACCGCATCGATCTCTTTTTCTGCTAAAACTCTCCGTAAATTATCATTACGTCGTTGCATTTCTGCCTTTGAGAAAGTAGGAATCACTTTTTCTCCATTTTTGATTACTTTTGTTCTTGCTAGGCCTTCAAGTGTTTTCATTATTTCTTCCCCTTTCGATTACTCATTCTATTTGGCAGCTTACTGCCCTTATTCATTTCTTAAAGGTTTATTCGCCGTCTCCTTTGTCATAAGGAGGAAGACAAAGGCAATTACGGCAGCCCCCATCAAATAAAAGGCTGGGGCAAACGTATTACCCGTTTTAGCAATTAAAAAGGTGGCAATCAGGGGTGCTGTCCCGCCAAAGATGGCGTTGCCGGTATTGAACGATAACGCAAAGCAACTGAAACGTACCGATGTGGGGAACATCTCCGTCAGAAAAGTGGCAAGTACCCCATCATTTCCAGCTAGTACAAATCCAAGCATGACTAATGCCAATATTGCATAAGGACCTCCAATGGATAATAACCAAAAAGCGGGATATGTGAATAATACAAACATGATAGAAGCCCCGATAAGGACCGGCTTCCTTCCGATTCGATCAGCTAGCATTCCAACGAACGGGAGTACGAGAACGTACGTACCTAAAGAGACGAGGGTAATCAATATTCCTTTCATAACCCCAAAGCCTAACTCCTGCGTAAGGTATGTCGGCATATAGCTAAGAATCGTGTAGAAGCCCACTGCATTTAGACAGATAACCCCAAAAGCGATGAGTACTTGTTTTCGGTTTTGTTTAACCCCCTGGAATAAACTTGGTTTAGGTTTCTTCTCTGACCTATCCATTTCTTTAAATAACGGAGTGTCTTCTAGCTTAAGTCGAATCAGCAAACCAATTATGCCAAGGGGACCCGATAAGAGAAAGGGAATTCGCCATCCCCAACTGTATAGGGCTTCTTTAGTCAAGTTAAATTCAAGAAGCGATACAATAATGACCGCTAACATGAGTCCAGCCGCCGTACTTGTTGGTACCATACTGACAAGTAGCCCTCGGCGTGAATTCGGCGCGTATTCGGATATGAAAGATGCTGCCCCAGCATATTCTCCTGATGCGGAAAAACCTTGAACGAGGCGACAAACAAGTAATAACAGTGGTGCCATCACGCCAATTGCTGCATAGCCTGGCAAAATACCAATTGCAAAAGTTGACATCGACATGATAATGATTGTCAGAACCAAGACACGCTTACGTCCGATTTTATCACCAAGATGCCCCCAAATAAGCCCTCCAATCGGTCGCACAATAAACGAAACGGAAAATACTGCGAATGCTCCTAACAATGCCGCCGTTGCGTTTCCCGGTGCAAAGAAAACCGTTGCAATAACTACAGCTAAATAACCGTAGGATGCATAATCAAACCACTCTATCAAATTTCCAATCGCTGCGCCCACAACCGCCTTTTTGACGCTAGTAGAGATCTCCTTCGAGGTATCCGTCCCTTGTAGCTCGACTTCTGCTACTACCAATATGACAACCTCCTTTCTTTTTTAATATCAACCACCACAAGTCAACTACTGTGAACGTAAGGTTATTTTAAAAAATTTTGTTTAGGATGCTAATCATTTGGTAAGTATTCTAAGTCAAGATCAACGTGCGTTTGCTAATTATCTACCCCTAAGCTCCATTTGTAAGCGCTTTCATAAAATTCATATAGAAGCCTTCTCCAACAATGCTTTTAGAGCCGGACGATTGACTGAGAAGAGAGTAATGTCATGCTCTGTTTCACCTGTTAAAGCTAATTGAGTTAAGATTTCACCAACAACACTCGCAAACTTAAAACCATGCCCAGCAAACCCAGCTGCAAAAGAAATATGAGGATATTCTGGATGCTTATCAATAATGAAGTGACCATCTGGTGTTCTAGAATAAATACAGATTGCCCCTCTCTTTAACGCTCCATTTGCTTGCGGCATAAATCTTTCTAAATACTCACGAATATGTCCCTCATCATTGTCGTCAGAACCAAAGTCACGATTCATCGTATCCGGATCTATTTTGTCGACATATTCATGTCTTCCGACTTTCACACCACATCCACCAAACGTTGGAAACCCATAATAGATTGCTTTTGTCTCCCCCGTCGGAACTTCAACCATAAAAGTAGGGAATGCATTCGTATTATACAATGATTCATCAGCCTCGAACCAAGCGACAGGTTGACGAGTTGGTGTTATTGGCAAATCAAGATTAAGATTTTGGGCTATTTTTCTATTCCAGGCACCACCACTAAGAATTAACTTGTCTGCAGTAAATGTTCCGTTCTTTGTGATCACCTTAACAGTATCTTCGAAAGCCTCAATGTCTACAACCGGATTGTTCATAGAAAATTCAGCACCATGGTAATCCGCTAGCTCTCGATAAGCTCTGATACAATTTTCGCTATATAAAAACCCTGAGTTAGGCTCATAAAAAGCGATGTAATCATCTGGAACAGTCAGCCCAGGCCAACGCTCATTCATTTCCTTTCCTGTGAGTAGATCAATTTCTAAATTATATTCTTTTCCACTGGCAATCGCTTCATCGATAAATGCAGATTCGCCTTTAGGGCCAAAGCCAATGGCGCCTACCCGTGTAAATATTTTGTGATGGGATTGCTTTTCGAGCTCATTCCATAACTCCTGGGACCTAAGTGCAAGAGGAACATATTCTCGTCCTTCACCGTAAGCATGGCGAATAATTCGCGTATCGCCGTGGTGGCTCCCCTGTGTATGTGGCGGATCATTTGCATCAATCAGTAACGTCTTCGCCCCTTGTTTTGCTAAAAAATAACCGGCAGCCATTCCCATTGACCCTGCTCCGACAACAATTACCTCATAATGCTTCTCCATAGTACTCCCCCTATCGAGTTGTTAAATTCTCGTCATTTCTTATGGAATAATAGATTGTTACTACTGTTTTTTACAATTAGCAAACTAAAACCTTCCCTATATGGGTTGAACTTATGATTTTCACGTAATCTCCATCGCAGGCGTCTACCGGGGTCGCCGAAGCAATAAGACTGATGGTGGCTTTCCATCAGGCTTATTGCGGGAGGCATCCCCAAGCGCCAAGCGTTGTTAATAGGGTTCTTTAGTTCAACGTATATAGCATTCTAAGATGTAAAAGACAGTAGCTTACTATCTAGTTACAGCTCCTTACCGAACAGGCACTTTGTTATTTTCAAATGCTCGAACAGCAGCTTCAGCCACTTTAACGTCGTTTGGAACTGAGCTTCCGCTTACCCCTACAGCACCGACGACTTTACCATCCGCTACAAGTGGTATCCCTCCGCCGAATACAACAATTTTCCCACTATTTGTAGTAGTTAGCCCGTAAAGTTCGGCGTTTGGTACTGTAGCGTCAGCTAAATTTGCTGTCGGTGCCTTTAAAGCAACAGACGTCCATGCTTTATTTTGAGAAATTTCAATACTAGCAATCCAGGCATCATCCATTCGGTGTTTTGCAATGAGATTCCCACCTTGGTCTACAACTGAAATTACCATATTGACACCTAAGTTTTTCGATTCCTGTTCAGCACTCTCAATTAGTTTTTTTGCTACTTCCAAATTAATTTTCGTCATTTTCAACCATCCTCCTAGTTTTTAATAATCTTCACCTAGTTAACGTACCGTGGGGATCAATCACAAACTTCCTTGCTGCCCCTTTATCAAAAGCTTGGTAAGCTTCAGGTGCTTCGTCGAGGGAAATAACTGTCGCATTCACTGCTTTCGCAATTTGTGCTCTGCCGCTTAAAATCGATTTCATCAAATATCTATGGTATTGCATAACGGGCGTTTGCCCTGTTACAAAAGTATGTGCTTTTGCCCAACCTAGGCCGAAACGAATTTTTAGCGTCCCTACCCTCGCATCTTCATCAATTCCACCTGGATCGCCTGTTACGTACAATCCTGGAATACCAAGTTTACCGGCCGCACGGGTAATGTCCATAATGGAGTTGAGTACAGCTGCTGGCGCTTCGCCTTGTCCCTTTCCATGCCCATGTGCTTCGAAACCAACAGCGTCAACGGCACAATCCACTTCCGGAATACCTAGAATTTGCTCAATTTGTTCGCCTAAATCATCGTGCTTACTTAAGTCAATCGTCTCACAACCGAAACTTCTCGCTTGCGCTAATCGTTCCGGAATGAGATCGCCGACAATGACTGCCGAAGCTCCTAATAGTTGTGCCGAATGAGCAGCTGCTAATCCAACGGGACCTGCACCAGCAATATACACCGTAGATCCAGGTCTTACTCCGGCACTATATGCACCATGATACCCAGTCGGGAAGATATCAGAAAGCATTGTCAAATCAAGAATCTTGTCCATCGCCTGATCTTTGTCTGCAAACTTGAGTAGTTGAAAGTCTGCATATGGAACCATGACATATTCAGATTGACCGCCAACCCAGCCCCCCATGTCTACATAACCATAGGCCGAGCCTGGACGATCCGGATTAACGTTGAGGCAGACGTGGGTATTTTGCTCTCTACATGAGACACAGCGCCCACAAGCAATATTAAACGGAACCGAGACTAAATCACCTTTTTTTATAAACTCTACGTCACGTCCTACTTCAATGACTTCACCTGTAATTTCATGTCCGAGGACAAGGCCAACTGGAGCAGTTGTTCGACCACGAACCATATGCTGATCACTTCCACAAATATTCGTTGTGATCACTTTTAGGATGACACCATGATGGCACTTTCTTCCCACATTTTTCGGATTCACGCCAGGACCATCTCTTAATACTAAATCTGGGAAGCTAATATCCTGAACTTCAACTTTCCCTTCACCTGCGTAAACGACGGCCCTATTTCCAACCGTGCTTACTTTTTCATTTTTGCCCCTAGCAATTTCTTTGTTTCTTACCATATCCATTTCCTCCTTTTTAAAAATACATTTACGGAGAACTAGCGCTTCTATGCATCTACTTGTTGAAATTATTTAAATCATTTAATTTAACACTGTTTCATACGTTTTAAACCCTAGTGTAAATCCAAAGTCTATAACCGTCTGAATATTAAATTATTTGATTAAGTTTATCATACATCGCTTCACCCTATGGAACAATTGGATGCCAATGCTCAACTTTCCAAGTGCAAATTAGGAATCATTGTGCATTGCGTACAAGTGAATGAGTAGAAATTATGATGAAGTTACTTGTAGTTGATTTTTCTGCGATTACCTTTTCTAGTTTCGCCATTATGTTGCTCAATTTCATCTATTGGTGCAAATTAGATGGCGCTAAGTATCCGGCTTAATTCGACTTATTTGGGCTATAATAGAGTTTGAAAGTCATTGTAATAGAAGAGGAGGAACAGCGAATGGAACAGCATTATTTCATCGGCGTCAAGGTTCCAACGCATTTTGAAGCACAAGTTGAACAAGTCAGGGAACGATACCGCTTGCGTGATACTTATAAAGTAATTCCACATATTGAGGACTTCCATGTAACGCTGCTTTACTTAGGCGCTGTTTCCGAGCATCGTCTTTCGCCGCTGAAGCAGATGCTAGCAGTGATTGCAGGTCGTCACTTGTCTTTTTCAATTGATATAGATGGGCTGTCGTATTTCGGGTCATCTTCCGGCCCACGTGTTGTGTATTTAGCTATCAATCATTGTGTACCATTAACTTCTTTACAACGGGAAATTAATACTGCAGTTAGCCATCACCTAGCATTACCACTTTTCAATCGATTCGTGCCACATGTTACAATTGCGAAGAAACGGAAAGACTCTGGGCCAGTCTCCATTGAAAAAGAAACCTTCAAGCCAATCGAAGTACTGGTTCAATCATTCTCACTTTTTGCAGTGCATCCACATAAGACACCAAAATACGAAGCCATCGAGTCGTTTCATCTTCAGTGAGCGTAAATCAAGGTTTACAACTTTATGGAAAAAGGAAATCCAAAGTAAAGAATCGTGAGTAAGAGGAGATGCATATGCGCGCAGACAAACAGGCTAGACGGCATTTATCTCCGCCTATCGTCATTGCAGGTAGTTTTCTTCTCTTAATCATATTCGGGACCTTATTATTGAAATTACCTGTTGCAACGACGCACCCAATTACTTGGACGGATGCTTTATTTACAGCCTCGTCCGCGACGACTGTGACAGGGCTTAGTGTCTTTGATATCGCTTCGACACTTACCTTGTTCGGGCTAATTGTTTTACTTGTACTCATTCAATTTGGTGGTATCGGGCTCATGACCTTCGCCGTAGCCATTCTCGTCCTATTTGGTAAAAGAATTGGGATGCAAAGCAGAATGTACATTCAAGAATCATTCAACGAATCGGGTATTGGTGGCATGGTGAAATTGGTACGACAAATTGTCTCGTTTGCACTCATTACGGAAGGTATTGCAGTCGTTCTGTTATCCATCTACTGGATCCCTACATTCGGTTGGCGCAACGGAATCTATTACAGTATCTTTCATGTTATTTCGGCTTTTAACAATGCGGGGTTCTCACTATTTCCGGACAATCTAATTCGATTTACTGGGGACCCGGTAGTTCTTCTCATTTTGTCATCGCTGTTCATCATAGGTGGCATTGGTTTTGTCGTTATGCTGGACCTATTTGCCAATAAACCGGTGCGCAAATGGAGCTTGCATACGAAAATCATGATTATCGGAACGCTCGTATTAAATGGTGTTGCGACCCTTACATTGCTGCTACTGGAATACCACAACGTCCAAACAATTGGTGATTTTCCATTCGTAAAAAAAGTACTCGTTTCCTATTTCCAAGCCGTTACACCGCGGACTGCTGGATTTAACGCTGTGCCAATTGGTGAAATGGAAGACTCTTCTTTGCTATTTACGATGTTTTTAATGTTCATCGGCGGCGGTAGCGCATCGACAGCCTCGGGAATTAAACTCACGACATTTGTCATTGTTGTCTTCGCTACAATCGATTATATTCGAGGCATTCCAGAGACACATTTGTTTGGCAAAACAATCAAAACCGAGGTACTCATTCGCTCGTTAGCCATCACGACAGTAAGTGCTTTTCTCGTATTGGGATCACTTTTTTATTGACCATTACCGAACACTTGCCTATGTTGTTGTTAGCGGTCGAAGTTTTTTCCGCTTTCGGAACCGTTGGCTTATCGACAGGCATCACTGGAGAATTGAGTACGATTGGCAAAGTGCTGTTGTGTGCCGTCATGTTTATGGGACGCATTGGCCCATTAACGCTATTTTTCCTACTCACAAAAAGAAAAAAAGAAGCCTATCGCTTTCCATACGACCAAATTCATACAGGTTGAAAAAAATATGCCCACAACAAATGTATCTAGTCTATTTGTTGTGGGCATATTTTTCTTAATGACCATAAGCAACCATAAAGCATAAATTGATAGGGACATTAGTTTAATTAGGAGTGGAGTCTAATGAAAGCTCCGTGGATTAATTATGAGGAAATTCAGCGAATAACAATCATACAACAAACCCGATCTATTTCTACGGCTACCCAAGAATCCTATAACTCCCCTCATGATGAATATAATAACGAAGTGAGTATTGAAACAGATGAGAGTCCTATTTCGGCCCTTCAAAAAAGAACGGATGATAGTTCCGAACCCGGTCCAGTCCCTAGCCAGATTGAAGTAAATCATGCGCATGATCTTATTGAGTTGGACACCATTCATAACGAAGCCAAAAAAATCGGTATTTCTCAATTGATTGATACATTAAAGCACGTTCAAACAAGCCTGGCCACTCAAATAAACGATGAAATCGGTACAGAAATCGAATCTGAGCCTATACCTAGCTCAATTCCTAACACCCCCTCTAGTGAGATTAAAGTAGATAACGTAAATGAACTACCCGACACTCAAAATGAAGACCGACAAATCGCAATCAATCAATTGATTCATGCTTTGAAAAAAGTTCACATTAGCAAGGTTGCTGAGACAGCACCTAGACATATTAAAGTAGATAGCGCAAATGAACTACCCGACACTCTGAATGAAAATCGACAAACCGCAATCCATCAATTAATTCATGCTTTGAAAAAAGTTCACATTAGCAAGGTTGCTGAGACAGCACCTAGTCAGATTAAAGTAGATAGCGCAAATGAACTACCCGACACTCTGAATGAAAATCGACAAACCGCAATCCATCAATTGATTCATACTTTGAAAAAAGTTCAAACTAGCAAGGATGCTGAGACAGCACCTGTGATTGATTCGCAAACCGAATCTAAGCCTATACCTAGCTCAATTCCTGACACATCCCCTAGACAGATTAAAGTAGATAACGCAAATGAACTACCCGACACTCTGAATGAAAATCGACAAACCGCAATCCATCAATTGATTCATACTTTGAAAAAAGTTCAAACTAGCAAGGATGCTGAGACAGCCCCTGTGATTGATTCGCAAACCGAATCTGAGCCTATACATACTTCAGAATCCAACGCTATTGATACCGAAAATCGGAATGTCTCCCCTCAGTCTAGTCAAATTTACTGCAAGACAATCCAAAGCCCATTTTCTACTGTTGTCACACTTAACGATTTTCTCCATGCGCCTCTATTTGGTGAGGTCAGTCAAAACACCTTTGCATTTCTAGACTCACCCGATACACAAAGCGTTCAAGTAGATACTACATTCATAAGTACATCCACCTATTACCCGGCACAGCCCTCTTGTCATTTAGTCCATTCTTCCATTCATGAAATCCTCTATTTAACAAACAGTCACTCTTCACATCCCCCCAAAAAACAACTCTATTCTAAATCTACCGTGACGCCAATACATCCCTCATCCCAAACAAGTCACTCGAAGCATACCGATGATTTTATAAAAATTAGGGTTCCAGTTGTAGTAGGAGAATACACGATTGAAATGTGTATAGAGGAAGAGGTTGTATTTGAAGAAGAGGACATACGAATTAAAGAAATCTCTAAGAATATTATCCTGACAAATTGTCATTTTACACCTACACAATTCGCAACACCATTACAGGATGGGACATGTGCGGCAGCGACTGGCATATTGTCACTGGAAGGGGTTATTGAACAACAGATTAAATATACCCCATTACTTGATACTAACAAGGCCCCCCAGACGAAATTAAATACGAGGCGATTGCATGAGAATATCACTTTGGAGTTAATCATCCAATTATTACAAGAACAAGGAGTAAAGGTTAAAAAATGACCATTTCCTTCATAACTTGGACAAATTCCAGTAAAACGGTTGTTTTGCCCGTGCCAAAAAGCGAATCCGACATAATGTAGGAGTGTAAGCTTACAAAACAAACCAAGGAGATGATTTTTTATGAGCGATAATTGTCAACCAAACCCCATTGAACCTGCTTGTGAAGTAGCGGCGGTGCAACAAATCCCTTTAAATGATGAACTTGTTCCATCCACAATAACTGCCTCCAGCCCAGTTATTAAAGTACCGGTTGTAGTAGCAGAAAGAAAGCTTCAAATTGTAGTAGAATCAGACATTACACTAACTCCAGCTGCAACGGAGATCAAACGAGTAACTAAAAATGTATTTCTTAATCAAGTTAAACTTGTACCGGTTCGATTTCTCCGAATTGGCACTACTGACTTTTTTGAAGTAACAAGAGCGAAATTATTCGTGTCAGGGTTTATTCGTAAAGACATTGAATATTCTTCAAGCGCTTGTAATGGAGCACTGCGGGATCGAATTGCTGATGTCCCATTTTCCGGATTTGCGGAACTTACACAAGGAGACTTTCTAACTAGACCAATTATTGGGATTTCCGATAGTAGCAAAGCCCATTTCTTAAATGAATGCAACGATCAAGTTCCTCGTTTAGATAAGTATTTCTTCCAAAACCTTGTCAAGTATAACGAGCAACCATACGGTGAGTTACTGGGTGCGAACTTCTTTGAACTTGATTTTTCACCAATATTGACTGAACCAGAAGGAACGTTTAGCACGTTAAGAGAAAAAATTGTTATGGATCTTTATTTAAAAGTATTACAAGTTCAGCAACATCATATTACTGGCGATAGACACATTCCGACCTTTGATGAAGGCACTCTTGGTTAAGTAGCTATAGCTATTTTCTTAACTTTATAGATGCACAAAAAGGCCAGGACGCTTGATGAAATTCATGCGTCCTGGTTTCTTCTAGAAATGATATGATTCCCTAACACACCGACCATATGCAATTCATGCATTGGCCTTGTCATTGCTACATACAGCAATTTCCGATCAATTGGATGATCCCGAAATGGTTCATCGAATGCAACGACAAGTACTGCATCGAACTCCAGCCCCTTCGCTAGGTGACTTGGAACAATGAGTAAACTCTCTCCACTAAGATCTGATTGATTCCCGATTAATTGGACAGGTAGGTCAAATTTGAGCAACCTCATATGAATATTTTCCGCCTCTGTTCGTGTTTTACAAATAAGCGCAACCGACCGATGCCCTCGCCCAATAATTTCTCGATACAACTGCGCGATTTTATCGCCTTCAAATGTTGGCATATCATAGAATTCCGGTTCCCTTCCATGACGGACAACCGGTTCCACAAGTGGTAGATTTTCGTCCATCTGTTCCAGTACTTGATTCGCCAAGTTCATAATTTCAATCGTTGTCCGATAGCTCTTTTGCAATGTCGTATACGTGGCCCTCGGAAATAATGTTTTGACCGGATCCCATGATGTTAACGCCCTGTAACTGTGAATTCCTTGTGCCAAATCGCCAACCATTGTAAACATATCTGTCTCCAGTCCATCCTGTAAGGCAGCAAGCTGAAATTCGCTGTAATCCTGCACTTCATCAATAAACACAACCCGCATTTTCCACGCATCTGCGACGCCCTTCAGCTTGGCATGTAAATAATACAGAGCTGCTAAATCTTCCAGCTCCCATCTCTCCTTCTGATGCGCCGTAAAAAATGTTGTTCTTTCCTTGTCTGACCAGTTAGCGGCAAGGTTAGCTTGTAGCTGTTCATCAGTCAGCCATTCTCGATAAAGCTTTTTAATGTTGAATTTTTTAAATCTGCGCATATAAACGGTAGCGGTCTTCTTGCCTTCTTTTTCTATGGCAGGCAGTCTTTCATCGCGTTCATCTAAAATAAGCGTTAACCTCGCCTTGCGCCTTGCATCATCGCGGATACCGTAAAGCGCTCGATCTAGAGCATCCTCGTATTTCGTCGACAGCATCGCTAACAATTGCTTACGTTTTCGATTGACATCACTTTGTAAAATAATTTTGATGCGCTCTAATCGTTTCTCAACAGGCATATAAGCAAACTCTTTAAGAAACAGCTTTTTCAAGCGAGAAGCCTTAATAATCCGATACTTTTCAATATAGACATCTTCAAATTGCTCGGCCATCTCCTGTTCTAACTTGTGCACATAACGCTGCATCATTTCTCTATATGTGAGCGTCCCTTTCACGCGTGTCACAAACAATGCTTCAGAATCAAGCTTTTCAGTTGCTGTTAACTGCTCCAATTTGGCATCTGAATCCGTTAATTTCAGCTTCAATCCGGTCGCATTCAGAACATATTCCGTGTAAGTCGTCTGACAAATTCGACCGACACCAAGTTCCGGCAGTACATCTCCAATATAATCCATAAATAATTTACTCGGTGCCAAAATCATCAATTTCTCAGATGGAAAATGCTCGCCCATCGTATATAAAAAATACGATATCCGATGCAATGCAATCGTTGTTTTACCGCTTCCTGCCGCCCCTTGGACGATAATGGGTTGCTTCAAGTTTGCGCGGATAATCGCGTTTTGCTCGGCTTGAATCGTCGATACAATTTCAGTCAAACGCGTATCCGCTTTGCCAGCGAGTGCTTCCTGCAGAAGCTCATCATTCGTCGTTAAATCGATATCACGAATCGCCAGGAGCTCCCCTTCTTCGATACGGTACTGCCTTTTCGAGTAGAGATGCCCCTCAAACTCTTCATCACGCACTTGATACGTCAAATCGCCAAGCCTGCCATCATAATAAACATTCGCAACAGGCGAACGCCAGTCGACAATGATCGGTTCTTGCGTTTCTCGATGAAATAACGAAGTCTTGCCGATATAAAGTAATTCATCCGGCTCATCTTCTTTGCGAAAATGAATGCGCGCAAAATACGGCTTCAATTGAATCGCTTCGAGCCCTTCTTTTTGTGTACGAGCCATTTCAAAAAAACGCGCATTCGTTAAAATATTAATATAACTTAAACTAGAGTCTAGGTATTCCAAGTCTGCCATTGATTTGCGAATTTCGTCTTGAGAGGATTTTACGTCACGTTGCGATTCTTCTAACAGTTGCTGCATGTAGTGTTTCGTGTAGGTAAGGCGCTCTAATTCAAACGCAAAATCAGGATGTTGCTGCATAAGACAAGTCCTCCATTTTGTGAATTTACATATGGAAAAGAGATGTTGGGATTGCATTCTACCATTCTTGTACAAACAAGGCAACAATAAGCATCGAAAAAGCCGAATGCACATAGCACTCCGCTTTTTCCTACTTTGAAACAAATCAACTTTCTAGGAATAAATAATTGCTGCCAACCAACTGCTTACACTGTTTCTTTACTTCACTCACTTGCTTTGCTAATTCAGACGTAGACTGGAAATGATGATCCATGATTCCTGCAATCGAGATCGTTAGTATCGGAAACAACTCCTCTTTGCCATGTCTATTCTTTGAAGCAATCCAACCATTCTCCACGTCCTGCTTCGAATAAAACTGTTCAATAGAGGCATCAAACTGTTCAATGATTTGCTGGCCATACAAAACACTTTGTTCTGGCGATGCAATGACGATAAAATCATCTCCACCAATATGCCCAATAAAATCATCCCGAGATACAATCCCTTTCAACAGGTCCGCAAGATGTATAAGCACTTGATCACCTTTTTCAAAACCATACACATCATTATAAGGCTTGAAATTATCTAAGTCTAAGTAAAGAGCACCATACCCCTCGTCTGTTTCCAAACAAAGTTGCAACTGTTGCTCTATCAAATTATTTCCAGGTAATTCTGTCAGCGGATTCATATGTCTCGCAAAATTCACTTCAATTTCCATTGTCTTCTCCAATAATTCTTTCACTGTCACAATCCCAAAATACTCGCCGTTTTCCGTCACTGTGATGAAATCATACAGTTGCCCAGGCTCTCTCATCATCGCTAATTTTGCTACCTGATGAATGGGTGTATGACTATCGACTTGCAAAAAATCCACTTCCATAATTTCAGTTATTGAATTTTTACTATATAAACTATAACCGTAAGGGCCGCTAATTTTTAAATGCAATTGGTTACGCGTAATCACGCCTACTACGCAATTATGCTCTATAATGCAAAATCCTGGTATCGCTTGATCTTGATCCATCAGTGCTTTCACTTCGTCAATTAGCACATTACCATCAAGTGTTTGTAAAGCAGTAGACATTTTCTTGACAAATGTATCCGTAATTCGTTTGAACAATTGCCTTTGTTTACGCTTATTCTCCTCAACAATCAACGCAATGACCTCTTCCCTTATCGGCAATAGATTCGAATTCGGCTTTTGAATAAAGTAGCCTTGTCCAAAACTAACGCCTAATTCAATGAGCTTTGCCAATTCCTCTTTGGTCTCAATCCCCTCAGCAATAATCTCAATTTGAGAATGCGTAGCAAATTCACATAAACTCTTCACTAATGATTGCTTTGTTCTATCCACATCAATGTTACGAATTAACTGCATATCCAACTTCACAAAATGAGGATGGATATCCGTTAAAATATTCAAACCAGAATAGCCTGACCCTACGTCATCAATCGCAATTTGATACAACTGTTCTTTATAATGAGTAACGGTTTGTTTAAAATGTGTTAAATTTACAATTGCCTCTTTCTCGGTAATTTCAAAAACAATTTTTTCGGCATCCATCTTAAATCGGCTTAAATAGTCCTTCGTAAACCCTTGCCTAAATTTCGTGTCATTCATAATATTAGGATTAACGTTTAAAAACAGCTTTTCTTTTATATGAAGCTTATGCGCACATTCTAATGCCTTTGTCCGACAAAGTGATTCCAATTCCCAAAGCTGATTGTTTTCCATTGCATATGTAAATAGTTTTTCAGGATTTTGTAAAGGGGTATTTACTGGCCCTCGACTTAACGCCTCATAGCCAAGCACTACCCCATTTTCCAAAGAAAGTATTGGTTGAAAAACCGTTTGAATGTCTTTATATCTTAGAATACTAAAAAGTAATGTTTGTAAATGATTTTCTTTCAACATCATCAAAAAAGATTCTCTCCATTCGATAGTTCATTAAACTCATTTTATCGGATAACTGCAAGCGCTATGTAACGAATAGGTAATATTTGTGTTAATAGTTTGTAAATTACTATGTCTATTTTATCTAATTAATAAGATGTACCTAGCAAAAAGACACCCTTCTCTCCTAATAACAGGGACTAAAGGATGTCTTTTTCTACTTAATGATTACACTTTAAATCGACTCATATCACTTTGCAATTTCTCTGAAAGCTCTGCTAGCAATTGTGCACTGGACGAAATCTCTTCATTGGCAGCTAATTGCTGTTCTGTTGCGGCACTTGTTGACTGAGCCGCCGACGACGACTCCACAGCAAGCTCTTGTACTTTGATAGATCCATTAGCCACTGCATTCGTCATTGTTCGAATCTGTTCGATAGCGGTAGAAACAGTCGTCACTTTTTCACCAACATCGCTTGCTGCTTGTTCGATACGATTAAACACATCACGTGTACGTTCTGTCACAACAAGCCCCTCTTCCACACGCTGGCTACCACCTTTTGTACTGGAAACAGCCTGTCCAACATTGCCAATCATCGTATCGATCATCGTACCAATTTCTCCAGCTGAGCGTTTAGACTGTTCAGCAAGATTACGCACTTCTTCTGCTACAACTGCAAATCCTTTTCCATGCTCTCCCGCACGGGCTGCTTCAATTGCTGCATTGAGTGCCAATAAGTTCGTTTGTTCAGCAATATCCGTAATCAGGGATGTCACTTTCCGGATTTCCTCCGAATAACTAGCCATGCTACTCATAATGCCCGCTGACTCTCCAATTGCCGAACTAATCACTGTCATTTGACCGTTTACTTCTTCCATGAGAGAGGCTCCCTCTTCGACCAGTCGAACAACATCCTCCGTTGAAACTAGCATCGTTTCATTATCTTCTGTAATTCGATTAATGCCCGTAACGACTTCTCCGATTGCTAGATTCGTCTCATTGACAATCGCCGCTTGAGATTCGCTTCCTAACAAGTTATTCTCCGAAATTTCAGCAACCATTTCAGACGCAGCAAGGCTCTCCTCTGAACTCGCGGATAGCTCTTCTGCTTGGGCCGCTAGTTCAACCGCAGACCCCTGCGCATTTAAAATAATACTACGAAGGTCTTTCGCCATTCTGTTAAATGCAGTCGCCATTTCACCGATTTCATCTTGATTACGAATCGTCACCGGCTCGATCACAAAGTTTCCACCTGCTAGCTCCGTTAATGCCGTTGTCATTTTCCCAACTGGACGTGCAATGCTACGACTAATAACAATTGCAACAACGATACTAACGATAAATGCAACAACCATCAACCCAATGGTAAACACACGAATCAAAGTCAGCAAATCTTGAGCATCTTGGCGCACTTGGTTTGTACTCTCGTTTTGAAAGTCAATCAATTCATTAATATTCTCTTCCATGATCCCTTGAAAAATTGCAGCATCGGATGCAATATTTAATGCCCTTTCTTTATCACCCGTGTTAAATTTAGCAAGCGCCTCATCTGTGATTTCAACATAACTTTCGCGTACTTCTTTTAGTTCATCGATTAATGTACGCTCTCTATCCGTCCAAGCCATCTGATTAAGAATGTCCCATTGCTGCTCAAAAGTCTCACGTTGTTGATCACGGTTTTGTAAATAGGATTCTTCTCCAAATAACAAATAACCGCGAATGTCATTGGAAATCTTAGACTGCGTAGTTAGTAGTTTTTCGAGTAATACCACCTTCGTAATTTCTCCATCTAACATTGCACTATATTCGTTATGAACTTTTGAAGGTGATGTAAAACTTGTCACGCCGACAATGGCCATTAAAAGAAGCACTGCCAAAAACCCGCTCCATAACTTTTTACCAACTGAAAACTTCAAAACTTTTACCTCCAATATCGTGAAATAAGCACACTCAATCTACGGGGATGAAAGGCTTCTGCTGAATCAAGTTCGATTACACGCATAAATCAATTCCCTTTCGCCCCCATTAAAAGGTGATATTTCCGTTGCTTTAAGCTGAACCTATTACCTAGTATAACTTATCGAATAGTAGTCGTATAGTCATTTTTCAGAAAGGTATTATTGAGCCTTTTAGAACCATTAAATTCGAATGAAATATATAAAAAATCCTGACTCATCAAGTAACTATGAGTCAGGATTTTATAAATTAATAATTATTTTTTAAAACAAACAAACCATTCATTATTCACTTGTTCAATACCCGTTCCCTTCCATCCTTCTTGCAAATACTGCTGTTGCTGTTCTGTATCTGCCATAGGAATCTGGCAACTGTCAGTAAAGCCATTTGGCTCGACTACGTTCGCTAAGTCTTTCATTAAAATATAACGGAGCAAACCGCCATACTTCACTTTCAAAGCAACAATCTGCATACCATGCGCAAATTTGTCTTTCAAACTTGCAATGTTAAATGGTGCAACCGTTGCACAAACATAGCGGAATCGCTGTTCATCGACTTTTTGCATAATGATTTTCCCGAGCACTACTTGCAAATTATTTCCCCGGAAATGTGGGTGGACATTCGAAACTTCGGAATACAAAACAAGCGGCCACTCACTTCTCGGCAGTCCTGCGTCTTTTCCTAAATGCTCCTCATCTAGGTCTGGCTCCAACATAGCTCTAAATGCGATCAAATGTTCCTTGTCATAAGCCCCAATCATGAACCCTTTGCCGTTTAATAAATATAGAAACTCTTCTTCTGATAATGGTTGTAAAAAGGACTCTGATGTCAACGTTGCTATCACTTGTTGTTGAAGCGCTAAAATATCCTCAAGGTGATCCGTTGTTAACGACATAATTGTAACGTCTTTACCATTTTTCAATCGATGCTGTTGCTTCATATACTAACCTTCTCCGAGAATACAGTTAGTTCTTTTAGCACCTGTTCATCAACGTCAACACCTAGCCCTGGCTTGTCCATCAAGCGGATAAACGGCACATCATAGTTCAGGTTTCCAATATCTTTGCTGAACTTCAACGGTCCCGTCAATTCAACACTTGTCATGACTTTTTTCGAAAAGGCTACATGGAAGCCCGCAGCAGAACCAACAGATGATTCCACCATTGAGCCTACTTGACACTCAATGCCAGCCATTTCCGCCATATGTGCAAGCTTGGTCGCTGGGTAAATCCCACCGCATTTCATTAGTTTAATATTCACCTTATCAGCAGCCCGCTTGGCAATAATTTCACGCATATCACGCATACCGCGCAAGCCTTCATCAATCATCATTGGCACGGAAGATTTGGATTTCACTTCTACCATACCGTCTATATCGTCTGCTAATACAGGTTGCTCCAACCAATCGAGCGAACAATGCGCAAGCTTCTGGAGACCCTGTAATGTATTCGCACTGTTTTTCCAACCTTGATTGACATCTACACGAATGGCGATGTCATCTCCAACTCGTGCTCGTACCGCTTCAATACGCTTGACATCCTCCGCAACTTGCGTACCTACCTTCATTTTCAACGAACGATAACCAGCAGCAACTCGTTCTTCCGCCTCTTTTGCCATCGCTTCTGGTGGTGCAATGCTCAACACATGCGTAATTGGGAATTCTTCGTGATATCTTCCCCCCAATAAATCATAGACCGGAACACCTAGCGCCTTACCAACAGCGTCATAACACGCGATATCAATAGCAGCCTTAGCAGTTGGGCAACCATAAATGGCCGCATCCATCTTCTCATGAATACGTTCCATATTTACTGGATTTTCACCGATTAACTGAGGGGCAAGTGTGTTTTTCAGCACCGCAAATGTCCCTTCCCAGCTTTCACCTGTGACATGGTCATCCGCAACGCTCTCTCCGTAGCCTACATGTCCTGTATCCGTTGTGATTTTCACGATAATTGATGGCATATAATCGTACGATGCATAGCTAATAACAAATGGTTCGTAAAGTGGTAAATGGATTGCATAGATTTCGATTTCAGTAATTTTCATTGTTCGATAAGTCCTTCCTATTTGTAGATATCATTCATTGTACCATTGTCACTAGCTAGACGTTAACTCAAACAATCTACTACTTCAGCCCATATTTCACTCTTTTCTAATTAGTCAGTTGACACAATAGAGAGAAAATGCTTACAATGGAGGTAGACATTAGTAGATAGAACTTTTTAATAAAGTAGGTTTTGATTCATGGGTCAGGAAATACTTATTGGTAAACTAGCCGTCTTATTATCGACAT
Organism: Sporosarcina sp. FSL K6-1522; assembly: GCF_038622445.1. GTDB lineage: Bacteria > Bacillota > Bacilli > Bacillales_A > Planococcaceae > Sporosarcina. The sequence goes on along the minus strand of NZ_CP152019.1, from coordinate 2,044,415 downwards.
TGGACGATCAGGAAGTGCTACATTTCCAATCACAGTTAAAGGATGTTAACTATTGTACTGGCAAAGTAGGCGCAATGAATATGGAAAAAGTAATTGCTGCGGTTGAGACAGCGGCCAAACGCGAGAACATCGTTGCTGAACAACTTTACCGCGAAAATCACGCCTTATACCACGCAATTTTGGAAGCGCTCGAAGGCGTAACAAGGGGTCAATTTGCAATTGGCGATATGAAGCGCACTGTTGGGCTTCGGTTTGCCATCGTAAAAGGAAAACCCTATACGAATAAAAATGAGGGCGAATGGATAGCCGTTGCCTTCTACGGTACAATTGGTGCTCCTGTAAAAGGATTGGAACACGAAGCTTTTGGATTAGGTATTAATCATATCTAAACGAAGCAAATTCAAATTGAATATTTTTGTCATTGCCTATAGTGACTAGATATCAGGAGGCGATGGCGGCATTTTAGTATGCCGTCGTCGCCTCTTTTTGCATGCCAACGGAGCACTACAAATAAAACTACAGGAGGCTTTTTATCATGACTGAACAAACTGGAAGTACATTAATACTAGAGCATTTTTCTACGGAGTCGAAAAATCACGAGGAGGCATTCAACATGATTGAACTAACAGGAAGCACGTTAACGATGGAGCAAATTCACAAAGTTTGTTACGAAGCGGCAACGGTTCAAATTGCCGCAAGTAGTATGGAAAAAGTACTTGCGAGCCGAGCAGCTGTCGAAAAAATTGTTGCGGACAAAAAAACAATTTACGGTATCAACACTGGGTTCGGGAAATTTAGTGATGTAACAATTGAAGAAGATGATGTTGCACGCTTACAGCTCAATCTCATTCGTTCACACGCATGCGGAGTTGGTGACAACTTCCCAGAAATCGTTTCAAGAGCCATGATGCTCTTGCGACTGAACGCGTTACTCAAAGGATTCTCTGGTGTACGTCCTGTTTTAGTTGAAACACTCGTTAAGCTATTGAACAAACAAGTGCACCCTGTTGTTCCTCAACAAGGCTCACTCGGCGCTTCTGGCGATTTAGCACCTCTATCCCATCTTGCACTGGTCTTGATTGGGGAAGGTGAAGTATTTGATAACGGTGTGGCAGTGCCAAGTAAAGCTATGTTAGCTCGTGAAGGCATTGAACCGATTGTGCTGCAAGCGAAAGAAGGTCTTGCACTTATCAACGGTACACAAGCGATGACAGCTATGGGGGTTATCAATTACTTAGAAGCCGAAAAACTCGCTTATCAAAGTGAATGGATTTCTGCGATGACAATCGAAGGTCTCCAAGGAATTATTGATGCATTCCATCCAGCTATTCATGAAGCGCGTGGGTATCCACAACAAATGGATGTCGCGAAACGAATGAGGGATATCCTGCAAGATAGTAAACTGACAACACACCAAGGGGAAATCCGTGTACAGGATGCCTATTCTCTACGCTGTATTCCACAAGTACATGGCGCTTCTTGGCAAGCACTTGATTATGTAAAAGAGAAGCTGGAGATCGAGGCCAATGCGGCAACAGATAATCCATTAATCTTTGATAACGGAGAAACCATCATTTCTGGGGGTAACTTCCATGGTCAGCCTATTGCCTTCGCAATGGACTTCATGAAGATCGCGGTTGCGGAGTTAGCCAATATTTCCGAGCGTCGTATTGAACGACTCGTCAATCCACAGCTGAATGATTTACCACCATTTTTAAGCCCAGAGCCTGGTCTTCAATCGGGTGCAATGATTATGCAATATGCGGCGGCATCACTCGTTTCGGAAAATAAAACACTCGCTCACCCTGCAAGTGTCGATTCGATTCCATCGTCTGCCAATCAGGAGGACCATGTAAGTATGGGGACAATCGGCTCTCGTCATGCATCCATGATTATTCACAACACAAGAAACGTGCTTGCGATCGAATGCATCTGTAGCTTACAAGCTGCTGAATATCGCGGTGTAGATAAGATGTCCTCTTATACACGTGAAAAACTACAAGCTTTGCGTGATGTTGTGCCTTCCATTACTCAGGATCGCATCTTCTCTACGGATATTAAACAAGTAGCTGAATGGCTAAAAACGAACAACTGATTCTTTTGCGGTGAATAGATAAATACTTGAGCTTTGGCACCTTACAAAGGGGCGCCAAAGCTTGATTAAGCAGAATTTCCATTTTCATGTAAATAAAGAGAAATTACACAATTGCGAAGGGATGGGATGATATGTTGGGAAATGCAGTATTAATCAGTGTACTTGTAATGGTTGTGCTCAGTTTAGCACGTATCAATGTGTTGTTCGCCATATTACTTGCCGCCTTAACGGCTGGAATTGTCTCGGGAATGGGACTTGTCGAAACCGTTAATGTCCTCGTTTCAGGTATGAGCGGACAAGCCAATACAGCATTGAGTTATATTTTACTTGGGGCATTCGCAGTAATGATTGGGATGTCGGGGATTACAGGGATGTTGGTCAGTCGCATGTTGGCTGTTTTTAACGGCAAACGGAAGTGGCTTGTATTGGCAATTGCAGGCATCGCGATGCTATCGCAAAATGCGATTCCTGTTCACATTGCATTTATCCCTATCTTAATACCACCATTACTCGGTCTTTTTGATAAAATGAAACTGGATCGTCGTGCGGTTGCAGCTGCCTTAACATTTGGATTGAAAACACCGTATATGACTATTCCACTCGGTTTCGGTCTGATCTTCCAAGGGATTATCCAAGCCGAAATGGAAAAGAACGGGATGCCGATTGCCTTAAAAGGCGTAACGATGTCCATGCTTCTTCCTGGAGTTGGAATGGTTATCGGCTTGCTCGTCGCTGTCTTTATTTCCTACAGTAAAGATCGGGTTGCCAAAGAAGCAGATAAACTCGATATGCCTGACATTGATATCGCAGATAGCCTCGCTCCAAACGAACCGGATACAACATGGCGTCTCCAACACACCATGACAGTACTTGCCATCATCGCGGCGCTAGGTACGCAGCTTTGGACCGAGAGTCTTGTTCTTGGAGCACTTGTTGGAATTATTGTCCTGTTTGGTACGAGAGTTGTTAAAATGTTCGAAGGCGACCGAGTTGTCAATGAAGGAATTGGCATGATGGGTATGATTGCATTTGTTATGCTAATCGCCTCAGGCTACGCTACAGTTTTAAAAGAAACGGGTTCAATTAATGAGCTTGTTGAAGCAACTACGGGAATCATCGGCACTTCCCCACTAGTATTGGCTATTGTTATGTTATCTGTTGGACTTATTATTACAATGGGGATTGGTTCATCCTTTGGAACCGTACCAATTCTTGCAGCCCTTTATGTGCCAATTTGTATGGCTGCAGGTTTATCACCATTAGCAACAGCTGCTTTAATCGGCACAGCCGGCGCGCTAGGAGACGCAGGTTCCCCTGCTTCTGACAGTACGCTCGGACCTACAGCTGGACTGAACGCGGATGGCAAACATCATCATATTTGGGATACATGTGTCCCAACCTTCCTCCATTATAATATTCCATTATTCATTTTCGGAATTATTGCAGCATTAGTTTTGTAAGGGCTTACAATACTATTATTAGTTGAATCACTCTAAAGCAAAGTTGCCCTTTACGTCGATGTATGGTCGACCAAAGGGCGGCTTTTTTCACCTCTTATAACGTGCAAGCGAGACATTCCCTTTAAGATTTCAATTGCTTTTCCACCATATCGCCGATGAATGGTAACTTGTAGGACGTTCCTTGATACGCTTTGTACATCATAAAAATAACCAGAACAAGGGTAATTGGCCCCATTAGCAGGCTCACCAACCAACCGATAATCGGAATTACACCCAATACTAGGCTTATAATAAATAGAGCAACTCCTAGAAAGACCGCTTGTAATGCATGAAAACGGATAAAGCGATTCTCCTTTTCCATAAAGAGAAAGATGAGCCCAATAATAAAAATATAACAAAGCATCCCCGCGATGTTGTCATCCAATCCAATGGCATTCTTTTTGTGATTGTCTTCTGCTTTTTTCTGCTCGGGATTACTCATGTCGTTGGTCTCCCTTCTTAATTTTATGCAATACAATCACAGACGTTTATCCGGACAAATCAAGGTCTATATAAATACCCTTTCTGGCAAAGATTAAAACATTCTTTCCATAACTAATCGTATAAATCTTCCACCAATTATTGCTATACTAGAATCATCATAAATTTGACTAGAATGGAGATTGATTTTTTATGGCGATACAATATAGCTTTGAATTGGAGTACATTACGAAAGAAGCACTTGAACACTTATTCTTATCATTAGAATGGGAATCCGGCAACTTTCCCGATCAATTATATGAAGCAATCATCAACTCACATTCCGTTGTCACTGCCTGGGATGGCGATCAACTTGTAGGCTTAGCCAACGCCCTATCGGATGGTGTGATGACTGCCTATTTCCACTATGTATTAACTAATCCCGTCTATCAAGGACAAGGAATCGGCAAAGTCATGATGGAAATGATGTTGGATAAGTATCAGGATTACTATACAAAAGTGCTGATTTCCTATCCAAAAGCTATTGATTTTTACAAGCGACTTGGATTCGAAGGAGAAGATGACTCCCTGCCAATGTACACGTATACGAAGCAGGTGTAACTAACTCAAAAATGCCTACGCACTCTGCACTCCCGTTAGGAGACAGCTTTGCGTAGGCATTTTTTAAGGATTAATCAAACAACTTGTTCCCCTTTTTTCCAAACCGAATTCACATGATTGACGCCAAAGAAGTACTGAATTTCTTGGTAGCTTTTCGCATCCCATACCACGACATCCCCTTGTTTTCCTAGTTCAAGAGAACCCACTTTGTCTTCGCTTTTAATCGCGCAAGCTGCATTATACGTGGCAGCCGTCAATGCCTCTGCTGGTGTCAGACGCATGGAAATGCACGCTAGATTCATCGCGAGTGGCATCGATGTCGTTGGTGATGAACCAGGGTTACAATCTGTTGAAATCGCAACGGCAACACCTGCGTCAATCATTTTACGTCCTGCCGCAGCTTCCTCACGTAAATACAATGCAGTCGATGGGAGAAGACACGCAATCGTGCCTGATTTAGCCATTGCCTGAATCCCTTCATCCGATGCTTTTAATAAATGCTCTGCTGAAATCGCGCCCACTTTTGCCGCAAGCTCTGCACCGCCGTAAGATTCAATTTCGTCTGCGTGAATTTTAGGAATGAGGCCATACTGTTTGCCCGCTTCTAATACACGCTCAGATTGCTCAGGTGTAAAGACGCCTTTTTCACAAAATACATCATTAAATACTGCAAGTTTTTCTTCCGCAACGACAGGAAGCATCTCATTGATTAACACATCAACAAACTCATCTTCCCGCCCTTTATACTCAGCTGGAACCGCATGCGCCCCCATAAAGGTTGGGACAAGGTCGATGACATGTGTTTCTTGCAATTTTTTCATCACACGCAACTGCTTCAATTCTGTTTCCAAATTCATGCCGTAGCCACTTTTACCTTCTACTGTCGTGACACCATGGACAAGAAACGAATCGAGGCGGCATGTTGTTTGTTGGATCAATTCCTCTTCTGACGCCTCACGTGTCATACGCATTGTTGCATGAATGCCTCCGCCTGCATTCATAATATCCATATATGTTGCGCCTTCTAAGCGCATTTCAAATTCCCGTTCTCTACTTCCACCGTACACAACATGTGTATGAGGGTCTACCAATCCAGGCGTGACAAGACGTCCTGTCGCATCGACAACCTCTGCTTCATGCGCACGTTCAGCGTATTGCTGTTCAAGTTCTATCGTCGTTCCGACCGCTTGAATCACACCTTCTTCAACCCACAAACTACCATCTTCTATAATTCCGAGGTCGGACATCGCTTGTTGAGAGCGAGGTCCTGCCGTATCGGAAGCTAACGTTGCCAGCTGTGCTGCATGTTTGATCCAAAGAGGTTTTGTCATGACTGATCCTGTCCTTTCGCAAGCATTGGGATATTAACGCCTTTTTCACGTGCTGCATTTTGCGCAATTTCATAGCCTGCATCCGCATGACGGGCAATACCCATACCCGGATCCGTTGTCAATACACGCTCGATACGTGCTGCCGCTTCTTTCGTTCCATCCGCAACAATGACAACTCCTGAATGAATGGAATACCCCATACCAACGCCACCACCATGGTGTAGAGATACCCATGTTGCCCCACCAACAGCGTTAATCATCGCATTCAAAATTGGCCAATCTGCCACAACATCCGATCCATCTTTCATCGATTCTGTTTCACGGTTCGGTGAAGCAACAGAACCTGAGTCTAGGTGGTCACGTCCGATAACGATTGGCGCGCTTAACTCACCGCTTGCTACCATATCATTAATAATTTTCCCGAAGCGTGCGCGTTCTCCGTAACCAAACCAGCAAATACGTGATGGAAGACCTTGGAACTCAATTTTTTCCTGTGCCATACGAATCCAATTGCAAAGGTGTTCATTATAGCTAAATTCACGTAAAATCACTTCATCTAGTTTATAAATATCTTCTGGATCACCTGACAATGCTACCCAACGGAAAGGACCTTTTCCTTCACAGAATTGCGGACGAATATAAGCAGGTACAAATCCTGGGAAATCGAATGCATTTTCAACGCCTTCATCTTTCGCAACTTGACGAATATTATTGCCATAATCAAAAGTAATTGCGCCTTTAGCCATCATGTCAAGCATCGCCTGCACATGCTTAGCCATAGATGCTTTTGATAATTTCACATATTCTTCTGGATCATTTGTACGCAGTACTTCAGCATCTTCTAGTGACATTTTTGAAGGGATATAGCCATTTAACGGATCATGCGCAGACGTTTGGTCTGTCAGTACATCTGGAATGAAGTTACGTGCAATCATTTCTGGTAAAATATCAGACGCATTTCCTAACAATCCGATTGATAATGCTTTGCCCTCTTTTTTCGCTTCTTCCGCTAGACGAATAGCTTCGTCCAATGAATCAGTTTTCACATCTGTATAACGTGTTTCAATACGACGATCGATCCGTGTCTCATCTACTTCAATTCCGATACAAACACCGCCAGCCATTGTCACTGCAAGTGGCTGTGCCCCACCCATGCCGCCAAGTCCTGCTGTTACCGTAATTGTTCCTTGTAAATTGCTATTGAAATGCTTTTTCCCAAGCTCTACAAATGTTTCATACGTCCCTTGTACAATTCCTTGTGAACCGATATAAATCCAGCTTCCCGCTGTCATTTGTCCGTACATCATTAAGCCTTTTTTATCGAGTTCATGGAACGTCTCCCAATTTGCATAAGCCGGAACGATATTTGAATTCGCAATGAGGACACGTGGTGCATCCGCATGTGATTTAAAAACGGCAACCGGTTTACCAGATTGAACGAGTAATGTTTCATCATTTTCGAGTTCTTTTAAGGATTTGACAATTGCTTCAAAGCTCTCCCAGTTTCGGGCAGCTTTTCCGATTCCACCATAGACCACAAGTTTGTCTGGGTGTTCCGCTACTTCTGGATCTAAGTTATTCATCAGCATACGTAGTGCTGCCTCTTGTAACCAGCCCTTTGTATTGAGTTCAGTACCTCTATATCGAATGACCTTTTCTGCTGCGATCGCTTTCATAATTAACTCCTCCTATTCTTTGATACTCCCATTATATAGCGAATGTTCAGATATTAATTTATAAATTAGTGCTTTTTTTATGTTTTGTTAACACTCAATTATCGATAAAAGATTATTTTATAATTTATCCCACAAAGAAACACCCTAACTCACAAATTATGAGTTAGGGTGTTAGTTGTTGACGCCGGTACGATAGGCATGAGGGGTACACTGTTCAACTTGTTTAAATTTCGCTGTGAAATAGCTTTGATGTGTATACCCTACTAACTGCGAGATTTCTTCCATCGATAGATCCGTTTCCTGCAGTAGACGCTTTGCTTCCTGTATGCGTACCTGATGTAAGATAACACGGAAGGACTGCTCGGATTCGGCTGAAAATCGTCGACTCAACGTACTTTTATTGATGCGCAGGGAATCTGCACAATCAGCAAGTCCCCACTGCGCATCCCAGTAATTCGATTCAATCAACGCCTTTGTTCTTTCAACGAGTGTCTGCTCGCCATTTCGGTTATGCAAATTGGCAGCTTCAACCGCTATCAAACGTGTAGTAAATGCCAACAGTTCCTGCACAATCTCATAAATGATCGGACTTTGAAAAATTTGTTGAAACACGGCATAGTAAGCGTCTTCCCACTCGTCCGTCTGGATATTATACGATTTCATATATCTTCGAATCTGGGCAAGTACACTTGTCAGTCGAACACGGACAATTTCCGGATCGGGATACGGTTTTTGATACGTTAGGAATTCGTTCTCAACCCACTCTCGAATTCCCTTCGCATCCTGCTTCTCCAACATTTCAATCCATTTACGCTGTTCCAATGGAGTCAAAAACGGGTCAATAGGCATCCAGTGAACTTGCTTTTCATTTGATAGTATAATATCGTATCCTTCAAAAAAGATTTTTTCGGTTAGTTTCTTCGTTTGTAAATAGCTTTCTTTCGTCGACAATTGGACAGCAGATTCATGACTGACAATTGCTAGCGGTTTGCCTACTTGCTCTCGCCATTGCACAAGAAATGTACGGTATTCTTCATGAAAAAACGCCTGATCCTTTGCATCATGCACACAAAGGACAAATTCGGCAAGAGCAAACAGTTTATGTGCTTTCGTAAATGGGAAACCCTGTAATGCATCATACACAAGCGGTAACGAATCGTTTTGTCTCGTCAAAAAAGCGGACATGGTCAGCTCCTTTGCAGGCATGCTTTCCGTAAAGAACAAGTCCGGGTAATCAATTGAAAATGAGTCCGTTTCGTTGCTCTGCCTTCTTGCCTGTTCACGCTGTTCATTTCTCAACTGATAGCGAACTTGTTGAATTTGTTTGATCAAGTTCGTTGGAGAAAACGGGCGGAATAAGACATCCTCCGCATGAAATTGCAGTCCTCGATATGCAGTTTGAAAAATACGCTCCGAAGAAATGCCTATCCAGCGCATAGTCATTTTCCGTAGCAATTCCCCAATACCTTCATTTTCTTGAATCCATGCATCCATATCTAATAGAAGCAAGTCAGGCGATTCGTTGTTAAATTGACGGACATAGTCTTCCAATGATGCAAATGTCATCATCGTTGCGCCCGCCAAATGCGTTTCAACTAGCCAGCGAATACCCTCTGCCTCTAATGTATCCTTTGCTACCAAATGAATTTGCAACTCCATCACATCACTTTTCCACGTCGATTATTTAGCAACGACACCCTTCCCGACTTAGGTGTTACAATCGAAAATGCTGAATCGATGTCTGTAATTCTTCTGCCATATGCGCGAGCGCTTCGCTTGCCGCTGTAATCTCCTCTGTTGTGGCAAGCTGTTCCTCTGATGCTGCACTACTTTCCTGCGAAGCGAGCACACTCGATTCAGCAACTGCATGAACGGCTTCAACAGAATTTGCAATCTCATTATTAATAGTTGCCATCAGTTCTACTGAGCTATTTACTTCAGCAGCATGCTCCGTTACTTTAGCAACCATTTGTTCAATCTCACCAAAAATATGGGAAACTTCTTCTGTTTTGACAAGCCCGTTTTCTACACGTTCTGTTCCTTGCTGCATCGAATTCAAGACTTCCTGTATTTCAAGTTGAATTTCCTGCACCATGTTGAAAATTTCTTCCGCTGACACACGTGATTCTTCTGCCAATTTGCGAACTTCATCCGCTACAACGGCGAAGCCCTTTCCTTGTTCCCCTGCACGTGCCGCTTCAATCGCTGCATTCAATGCTAACAAATTCGTTTGATCTGCAATCCCCGTAATAATATGAACAATCTCGCCAATTTCTTTCGATTTATTCTCTAAACTTTGCACAGATACGGCGGTCTCCGACACGGCCTCTGCAATTGAATGCATTTGCCCATTTACTGATTCAACGGCTCGTGCACCTACTTGTGTTTTTTCAAATGCCTCTTTTGACTGACGATTCGATTGCTCACTATTCGTGGCAATGCCCCGCATATTCATCGTCAATTGTTCAATCGCTACAGATATTTCATTGACACTACGAAGCTGATTATCCGCGCCATCTGCTGAGTCTTGCGACAAATTTGCAACCGACTCAGCCGCCGCCATACTCTCTTCTGCACTCGCAGATAATTCTTCTGAGCTCGCCGACACTTGTTGGCTAGAATCCAATGCCCCACTCACAACTTCTCTTAGCTTTAGCTGCATATTATTTAAGCCTGTGCCAAGCATTGCGATCTCATCTTTCCCTGCGAGCACCAACTGCTGTCCTTGCAAATCACCATCTTCGATTTCTCGAACACGAGTGACCACTGTCGCTAATCGCTGAATCATTTGCTTGCTGAATAGGTAAGCAATGAGAATCGCCAATAAGATACTCACGACGATTAAAATAATGCTCCAGCGTAATACGTCGTCGTAAACGGCTTGACTCTCCTCCATCATGCCTTCCGAAATAGTATTATTCATCGTTGTTAATTCCGTGAAATGTGCTTGCGCCTCTTCAAACAACGCTTTTCCAGCCTGTACCCCTTGTTCCGCATCTGCCCATTGCTCATTTTCAATAAAAGCTAAATTTTTATGTACACGTTCATCAAACAAGTTCCAACTGTCCTTAAACGCTGTAAATATTGCGAGCTCTGCTTCATCCATCTTCGTCTCTTCAAACTTTCCAATCCACATTTGTAGCTCTTCTAAATTTTCTCTCGTTTGTCCATTGCTATTTGAATTTTTAAATACAAGACTCGTCAGCATATTCACCCGTGTGTTTTCCGATAACTGCCCAATTTCAATTAAGTAGTTCCCTGGAATCATTCCATCCTCATACATAGATGTTGCATTGTTATTTAATTTGTTTGCTTGAAATAAATTATACAAACTTAACGCGACAAAAATCATGACCACCGTAGTAAACGCCAATACTAATTTGCCAAATAACTTCATAGACTGCTCCTCCTCTTGGTCCAACGATTCATATACATTCAGTATAAACCATAGGACTTACTAACGATAGCCCAATTATGAAAATATAAGTAATTAGTACCTTTATTTACAATTAATTTAACTTATAACCCTTTTTTTGTTACTTATCTGCTCAACAGGTGCCCTTATAGAATAAGGCTTTGACAAATTAATTCTTTGCCGCTTCTTTACTCACCGCCAACCACGGACGTTCCTCATCCCAACGAACCGTCAAAGAAACACGATACGTTTCAGAAAGATAATCGTCCTTTAGAACATCCTCTTTCGGTCCCGCCGCAACTATTTTTCCGTCTTTCAATAGCAGCACATGCGTAATTTCTTTCACGAGTTCTTCAATATGATGCGTTACATAAACAATGTGACAGTCCTTGTTAACAATGTCCTCCATAACGCGTAGCAATTGTTCACGCGACAAAATGTCCAATCCCGAACACGGCTCGTCTAAAATAAGCATTTTAGGATCATTCATCAATGCCCGGGCAATCAATACTCGCCTCTTCTCTCCCTCAGACAACTGTTGATAAGGCTTCCCTTTTAAATCCATCAACCGCAAGTTTTCAAGTAATGCGTCGGCTTTCTCCCAATCTGCTTGTGCCACTTGTTCATGTAGCCCAAAACTCGCAAACTTGCCACTAACAACGACTCTTTCTACCTTTTCCGTGTTAAAAAATGGCGAAAAACGATCCAACGAGCTACTGACAAATCCGATTTCTTTGCGCAATTCTGGTAAACTTGTTTTCCCAAATAGATTGCCGAGAACCGTTACTTCACCTGAGGTTGGAAAATGATAGCCCGACACAATATTAAGCAGCGACGTTTTCCCCGAGCCATTTAAGCCTAGAATACCCCAATGCTCATTTTGTTGAATAGTCCAATTGATCCCCTGTAAAATTTCTTTCTTCCCTCTTTGGTACGATACATTTTTCAAAGATACGACTTGATTCATCATTAAAACCTCTATTCTTTTAAATTATTCTGATAAATATAATCATAGCATCGTTTTTCCAATTTGAACATTCTTCTATACAAAAATGCCTATGTAGCATTTGCTTCATTAAATGAAACAACTGTACATAGGCATATCATTTACAATGGAAACACGATCGGTATCGCAATCATCATGACAATAAACATCACAATTTGTAACGGTACACCGACCTTTACAAAGTCGAAAAACCTATAGTTGCCTGCCGTCATGACAAGCGCGTTTGTCGGAGAAGCAACTGGTGTAGCAAACGCCATACTGGAAGCGACCGCCACAGCGATTAAAAACGTATAAGGGCTCGCCTCTAAGCTAATAGCTGCATTCATAGCAATCGGTGCAAACAACACAGCCGTCGCCGTATTGCTAATAAATTGACCAAACACCATCGTGATAAAATAAATACCCGCCAACACGCCTAGCGCTCCAAAGCCACCGAGTATGCTAATAATCCCTTCCGACAGCAACACCATCCCCCCCGTTTTCTCTAGTGCTGTCGCCATTGGCAGCATCGCCGCAATTAACACAATACTTTCCCAGTTAATTTTACTATACGCATCATCCATATTGCGCACACAGCCCGTCACAATCATCAAGACCGCACCAATTAACACCGAAATCACTGCTGGGAATACTTCAAAAATCATCAATAACACCATTAATAACATGATGCCGCCCGCAATCGGTGCTTTGCCGTTCGCCGCAGCCATACTGGCATGTTCCTTTGGCTGTCCTACAACGACGACATCACGTGTTTCCCTCGCGAGCAATTCAATTTCATCCCACGAGCCTTGCACTAACAAAGCATCTCCGAAACGCAGGCGCTCCTTCGACATTTCTTTTAACACATATTCACCTCGACGATTAATGCCAAGAATGTTCAAATTGTATTTTTCCCGAAAGTTAATGCCCCGAATCGTTTCACCAATTAGACTGGAGTGCGGTGTCAGCAACACTTCCGCAATACCAAGCTGCTTCGATACCAATTCGTCAGCTTCTGACTCTCCTTGTTCAATCTCTAGTGTAAAATCGGCCACTAATTTCTCGATATTATTCAACGAACCTTGGATTTGCAAAATGTCCTTCGCTTGAATCACACTCGTCGGTCCAGCCATTTCCTGGTACGTCATCGGCAATAAGTTAATGCCTTCCGTCGATTTACGTTCAATAGTCAAAATACATAATTGGTACGTTCCCGGAATTTTTAATTGTGCCAGCCGCTTGCCAATCATTGCGGAATCCTCCGGTACACTTACGCGGAATAAGTTGCCACCTAATTGATAATCAGAAGCAAGCTGTTTTGGAGACAACTTATGCTCGTCTTTCGAATTATTTCTTCGTTTTTCATTCGGCAATAAAATATTGCGAACCGCAAATAAATAAATGATACCTACCACGACACCGATAATCCCAATTGGCGTAATGTCAAAGAAACCTAACTTTTCAAAGCCATTGTCCACCAATTGTTGACTGACAATCAAGTTCGGTGGAGAAGCAATGAGCGTCAACAAGCCTGAAAAACTCGCCATATACGATAAAGGAATTAAAAACTTCGACGGACTGCTTTTGATACTAACGGCCACACTAACAACGATTGGCAACATCAGTGCAACCGTCCCCGTATTGCTCATGAAAGCCCCAACAGCAGCGACAATGACAAGAAGCAATATAAATAACTTCTTTTCACTATCACCTGATGACTTCAACAGCACGTTCCCCGCCATTTGGGCCAGGCCCGTTCGTAAAATACCGGCTCCTACGACAAATAAACCCGCAATCATAATAACTACGGAATTGGAAAAGCCAACAAGTGCTTCTGTCGCATCTAAAATCCCCGTCAAAACGAATGCTAATAACGCCAGCATCGCCACAAGATCCGCACGTACGCGATTGCTCATGAATAAAACAATGCTAATGCCTAAAATGATAAATGTAACAATAAGCTGCAATTCACTCGAATCCTTTCTATTTATGACCGGCACGCGCCGTGTTATGACCGCCATGGTCCCTGTTATGCTCGGCATGAACAAGATTATGACCACCATACACCCTATTATGGCCGCCACAAACTTAATCTAAGTATATAACAAGCAGAAAAAAAGTGCCGTCACCTAGTGGACATTCTTGTGAACAATTCATGGATTCAAAAAAGCTGCAAGAGCCCGCTACTCAGCCCTTGCAACTTTTATCATTTAGTCATTCACCTCAAATACAGCAATGTCTCCTACATACTTATGATCATCCTTTGAAGTCATAATATAAGCCGTTTTAGAATCCTTGCTCCAATCACCCGAATAGGAGATAACCGCATATAAATCAGCATTCTCCATAATTCGTACGCTGTTTGTTACTTGCCCATCCACAAGTTCGGCCATATAGACATTCGCTTTAAACTTATCTTCAATCTGCACAGGTGTGTCGTAAAGGAGCTTACTTTCATCAGGGGATAATTTATAGAACGGTGTCCATATGCCCTCTTCACTTTTTCCGCCTGCCACAAGTTGTTGCACATCTTTTGTTTGTTCATCCCAATAAAAAATCCCTGTCTTCCCATCATAGTCACCGTTAAAAATGACAGAACCATTTTGTAATAGATCAAACTCGGAATATGAAATACCTTTTCCTTCTAGGTTCGTAACAGACGTAATCTCTCCCTGACTACTCAATCGATAAATACTAAAACCTTCCTCTTCACCGCGCGCAGCAAGGTAGACATCATCGCCCGCTTTTTTAATAGAAGAAATCGTCGCATCCGGATAATTACTTAAATCCCAAGTAGTCGTTTCATCCGTTTCCATATTCATAAGGCTCAATAAATGGGTTGTATAATCGAAATGAGCCACTTCATCGCCAATAAAAGTAGATTCCTCCGGCGAACCATTCCCCAGCAACTGCATGTCACCATTGTTTAAATGATGAATGAAAATTTCTCCGTCTGCATAAGACATCGCCCAATCCCCATTTTCCGACATGTCAAACACCTCTCGTTTTGCAAGTTCCTTTTCTTCCCCATTCTTTAAATCCAATGAATGAAACTTTCCATTTTCATTAAAATAAAGTCGGTTATCAGTAGACTCCCTTACAATTCCCGTATAGGCAATCTTTCTCCCCACTTCAATATCCTGCTGTCGAGATACGTCCAAACTACTGTCTACCAACGAACTTTCCAGTTGAACATCCTCATTAACCACAATCGTGTTTTGCGTTTCTGCACTACCTTGCAATGAACAACCTGCCGCCAACAAACTGACTGCCGTCAGCAATGCCAATCCTTTCAATTTTCCATGCATCATGCATTCCTCCTCATCATCTGTACATTTATAGAATACACATGACATATTGCTGACCTCGCAGTAGATGTTACCATTTTGTTGCTAACTATATAAATTACGCCTCGGCGTAATTGCGTCCAGATTTTTTTCGAGCTCGGGGCCTACAGGAAGTAGGTCATGCAACCGTTGCCGCAGGACGCGGCGAACTTAGGTTGCCTTCCAAAATCCTCTGAAAAATCTGTGACATCCGCCGGAGGCTTTATCTTCGTTCAGTGGGTGTTTGAACATCCACTGAACAGGTAACAAAACCGCATTCATCTCGCCACCTATCGAGGTGGGAGTTTTCTACTGAATGAAGATAAATTGAAATAAAAAATTCCATTAACACCGCTTGGCACTTGCGGATGGCTTACGGTGGGAGGAGACCGCTTGTAAGGCGCCTCCGCTGGATAGTAAATGAAAATCATAAGTTCAACCTAAATAGGAAAACAAATTGAAACCGTCACTCGTCCATCCTCATAGTCGAAGGCGATTATCCCATCATGCCGTGTAACAATTTGTTGACAAATAGCCAAGCCAAGTCCACTGCTTCCCTTCCCTTTCGTATGAATAAAAGGTTCAAATGCATGCAAAGCAATTTGTTCGGAAACTGGCTCACTATCGTTTGTCACCCTAATCATTTCTTTCTCCATTGCAACGACAATTTCTGTACCACTCACACCATATTTCACAGCATTATCTAGAAGATTACTAAACACTTGTCGCCATTCATCGCGATTACCATCAACGATAATATCTTCCCCCGTCACATCGATTGTCATTTGTCGCTGTCCTGCCTTCAATGCCATATCCTCACTAATCGACATGACAAGTGGCAACAATTGAACCGCTTCACGCTTTTTCAAACGAGGTGCTACTTCTCTTTTCGATAGCTCAATCAACTCAATGACCATTCGATTAAGACGCTCACTTTCCGAACGAATCTTCCTAGTAGCCTTCTGTAAAAATACAGGATCATTAAAGTCTTGTTCTCCAATAATTTGGGCGTAACCCGAAATCGTCGCAAGAGGCGTTTTTAATTCATGCGTAACATTATTAAAAAAGGATGTTCGACTCTTTTCTGCTTGAACAACTTTATCTTTTTCCCGTTCAAGCATCTCAATTTGCCGCTGGATATTTTGCTGCATATCATTAAAACTCGTCGCCAGCATTTCCAGCTCATCCTTCGTTTTCACCTGTACCTCAACGCCGTAATCTCCCGCTGCTACTTTCCTCGTGGCAGCCGTTAATCGTAGCAATGGCTTAATAATTTGTCTCGTTAGCAAAAAGGAAATTAAAAAGACGCCTACGAATAAACAAATGATGAGTACTCTAAAACTAGCTAATACCTTGTCATTCGCCGCAAATAAATTCGTATAATCTCCTGTAAAACGTAGAACTCCATAAAACTGGTCATGCATATATAAAGGGTAAGAAAAGTAAACCAGATTGCCACCTGCTACATTTACACGTGTGAATGCCGATTGATTTTTAAACGCTACTGCTAATTCAGAAGTAGGATTGCCCTCTACATTCACTTGATAGGTTTGATTTTCAACTAATAAAGGCTCTTCCATCGCAATCGCTTCATATAAAAAAAGACCTTCCGTATCGTATACTGCAACACTTTGTGTATGTAACCTGCTTAATTCCTGCGCAATTGTACTGCCGTACTCTGCAAACAAATCAGCCTGCGGAGGGTGAATCAAGGCAAATTGCTTAATATGTTCTCTCGTCGTATGTTGTAGCTTCGTTACTTCATTGGCTATCATGACCTGGCTGTTTGCTTCCATCGAGTCCTTCATCACCTGATCGACAATGAATGCAGCCAATGTGAATAAAATGAAGTACCCAACAACGAATTTCCGTTGAATTGTCCACTTCACCGGTCTACATCCCCCTCATTTTATAACCAACCCCAAATACTGTTTCAATAATGGAAGCCCCTAGTTTCTTGCGCAACCGCTGCACATGGACATCGACTGTACGGGCATCTCCGTCATAATCAAAATCCCAAACCGTATCAAGTATTTCTTCACGGGAAAAAACTTGGTTTTTATGTTGCGCAAACAACAAAAGCAGGTCATATTCTTTAGGTTTTAAAGGTACAGGCTCTTCCCCCTTCAAAATCGTATGTGAACGAGGCTCAATCCGCACAACATCATTGATCCGTAAATAGGCTGTGAAGGCAGTGCCTTTTTGTCGACGTAATAGTGCTTTAATACGCGCCGCCACTTCCCGAACATCAAACGGCTTGGTCATATAATCATCTGCGCCTAGCTCCAAACCAAGCACTTTATCAACAATATCATCCCGCGCAGTCACCATCAGAATCGGAACAGTGCTCATCGCTGTTAACTGCTTACAAATATCAAAGCCACTCATATCAGGCAACATTAAATCCAATATCACAACATCCGGCCCAATTCCTTCAAACAAACGCAAACCTTCTTGACCCGTAGCTGCGCCATGCACACGATACCCCTCTTTGCGCAAGGAATATGCGAGGATATCGAGGATGGATTCTTCATCTTCTATGATTAAAATCGTTTGATTCTTTGTCATGCATTCATCTCCTTATTCATCTTTATTCTACTCGAAAGTTATTGCCAAGTTGTTGCTAGTTTAGGTGAACTACAGAATCTTACTACCAACGCTAGGGAATGCCTCCTGCAATACCTCTGACAAAATCATATAGCCAGTAACCCGCACATATTCTTATGAAAGACAAATCCTTAATCTTTCCATAGTGAAAAGCCTTCCAAGAAAAATCCCTGGAAGGCTTTTGCTATTCTCAATAATAAGGCGAAATCAAAATATACACCAATACGCCTGTAAAACTCACATACAACCAAATCGGCATGGTCCAACGCGCAATTTTTCGATGGCGCTCATTTTCCATATTCCAAGCACGAGCTACACTCGTCAACGCAAGCGGTACGATTACCGCCGCCAACACGATATGTGTAATCAATACAAAGTAATAGAGCCCCGCCATGTCGCCGCCATATGGTGTCGATGGCGCTAAATAGTGATAAGTGACATACGTCAGTAAGAAAAAGAATGTCGTCGTAAACGCTGCGTAAATAAAGCGGCGATGTACAGTGACATTGCGCTTCAAAATCGCAAGCAATGCACAGACCAAGAACACAAATGTAAAGCTGTTCAAAATGGCATTCATGAGCGGTAAAATCGTCACATCAAATGCATCAAAATCCTTCTGCCCTCGCATGCCTGATAGCACAGCAATCGCACCAATTAACACAACCGATAATGTAATGATCATTGGTTTATAATTACGTTTTTTAAACGGTTTTGTTACATGATTCCCCATAAATCCATTCACTCCATTATCATTTTTAACCTCTTCTTTAGCATTTTACCATACTCTCAACCTATACACCCTTCAAGTGCAGAAGTTCGCAATTCTGTCGAAAAGGTATGGCTATTTATTGCAAGCAAATGTCTTATGCGAAACAATAAAATCTTTCCTCCTCCGACACTGAACAGCTAAATTACTGCTAAAATTAAGAAACAAGAGCCTTTCACAACTAAGGAGGAAAACTCATGGAACAAATCACCTTAAAAAGAATCTATGAACCGTACAATCCCAATGACGGCTATCGCGTCCTCATCGATCGCCTATGGCCACGCGGTGTGACAAAAGCCCGTGCACAACTCGACGATTGGGCAAAGGATGTTGCGCCAAGCAGTGAACTTCGGAAATGGTTTGCCCATGATCCCAAGAAATTTACAGCCTTTGAAGAACGTTATTTGGATGAACTTCATAACGATAAAGTAAAACGCCAAAAATTCGAAGAGCTATACACGCTTGCACAAACAACGAAAATTACACTACTATTTGCTGCCAAAGACCCCATTCACAATCACGCGATCCTACTAAAAGCGCAACTGGAACGCATATCAGAGTGATTTTCTTCCAAATGCCCTAGTTGACTTATCTGAATTCTGCTATAGTTATAATAAGTCATATTGTTGGAGATGAACGGCAATGGATTTAATCATGATTATTTTACCGGTCTTTATTATTTTTTTCATTGGGTATATGGGGCAAAAATTAATAGGCTTCGATATCAAGTCCATTTCAACGGCGGCCCTCTATTTAATGTCGCCGTTTTTAGCATTTCGGACCTTCTATTCGAACGAACTTACGATGGACTACTTGTACATCGTCTTATTTAGTTTACTCCTGACACTCGTGCTATTTATCGTAGTCTGGTTTACGGCAAGGGCTATGAAAACAACACGGCCTCAACGCTCTGCAATGATTCTCGGCGGCGTCTTCATGAATAGTGGGAACTATGGCGCCCCCGTTGTCTTATTCGCATTTGGCGCCGTTGGGTTCGATTACGCAGTTGTTATGATGGTGTTCCAATCGCTACTCATGAACACGCTCGGCATCTTTTTCGCTTCCATTGGTGGAGAGGAAAAAGCAACATGGCGCCAGTCCCTACAGCGTGTCATCCGTATGCCACTCATCTATGCTGCCATTTTAGGGGTTGGTCTACAACTTGCCGCTGTTTCCGTTCCAAAAACATTAATGGAAGGTATTAGCCTCGTTGCAGACGCTTCGATTCCAACTGTAATGCTCGTACTCGGCATGCAACTGGCAGCCATCGCTCGTAAAAAAGTCGCGTACCGTTATGTTTCTGCGGTAATCGTCATCAGAATGGTGCTCTCTCCATTGATTGCAGCTGGGATCTTGTATTTTATGCCTGTCAACGACTTATTAAAAGCAGTCATTATTGTACAGTCTGCAATGCCCGCAGCCGCGAATACGACGATGTTTGCATTACAATTTGGTACGGAGCCAGATCTTGTATCTTTCACTACATTTGTCACAACATTAATCAGTATCATTACCATCCCTATTGTCTTGCTCTTTTTAGGAGTCTGACGAGCATCTTTTCTTTATAATGAAAGTGAGGTCTTTATGGGAATGAACAAAATCCCACCGTTTTTATTATTACTCATTGCAACGATTTTATGGGGTGGCAACTTCGTGATCGGCCGCGCAGTAGCCAATGAATTACCTCCCTTTACACTAGCCTTTTTACGTTGGTGTACAGCGTGCATTGTCTTCCTGCCTCTCGCTTGGGTGCCTTTAAAACGTGATTGGCTTACGATCCGCAAACATTTTCCTGCTGTGCTTTTTATGTCTTTCACGGGCGTGGCAAGTTTTAACACCCTTGTTTATATCGCGCTTCATCACACAACGTCCATCAATGCTTCCTTGATGAACACATCAACGCCTATTCTGATATACATACTGTCTTTTATCTTTTTAAAAGAGCGATTGACAAGAAACCAAATGATCGGAACAGTAATTTCACTAATTGGGGTACTCTTTATCATTTCAAAAGGCTCTCTTGCCAGTTTGCTGCAGTTTTCGTTTAACCTAGGAGATATCATCATGTTGGTAGCTGTTATTTGTTGGAGTGCTTATTCTTTATTAGTCAAACATTTTTCTGGAAAACTACCAGGAAATGCAACATTTTTAGTGAGTATTTTTATCGGAATCATTATGCTTTTCCCTTTCTTTATATATGAAGTTACGAATCCAGCCGTTCATATTATATGGTCCGTGACATCGATTTCTTCCATTCTTTACACGGGCATTTTTGCTTCCATCGTTGCTTTCATCTGCTGGAATACAGGCGTTATTCGACTAGGGGCCAATAAAGCAGGCATATACTTAAACTTTATCCCTGTCTTCGCTGCGCTATTTGCTGTGTTATTTATCGGCGAATCATTGAAAGTATTTCAAGCTGCAGGGGGAATACTTGTCATTCTAGGAGTCTTTCTCACTTCCCGTGAAAAAATCTGGGGCCTTCGCCAAAAGCTTAACTTGAGCCAACAAATAAAATAATACCGTATTCATCCCACTACTTGCAGAATTAAGGAACCTCTACAGAATCAAGTTAAAACCGTATAACTCCTTTCCCCTTCGGTTAGATTGAAGGTAGCCAAGACTGAAAGGATGAGCGTATTGAAAACGAAATCGATCGTCGCTATGATTGTAGTCATATTACTACTAGGCGCTTGCAGCAATGAAAACATCGTCAAACAAGACGCATCTGATACGGAAGATAAAGAAAAATCTCTTGGAGAAAAATATGGGTTTACTTCTTTTGATGTAGCCATTGATACAAAGGAAATGAAAATGGCTTTGACCGCCAATTATGAGGAGAAACCTGATAAGACAGAGGCTACGTATGAAAACAAAATGGAAGACGCTTACCTGAAGGGCAACCAAGCGATGGACAAACTCGATACGATTTTCAAAGAACTTTCGATTGACCCCGAGACAGATGATGAAGACTTAATCAAACTCACTGCAGAAGCATTTGAAGTGATGGACTATACAACCTTGAAATTGACTATCAAATTCAAAGGCCATGATACAAAAAAATTGATGATGTCGAAGTAGTATCTCATGCCGAATCAAGAAAAGCACCGGTTACAGCACCGATGCTTTTTATTTTGAAGAAATTTCATTCTTTTGGATTAATAAAAGTTACTCGGAATCTAGCTCTACCCTGTCTTTAGCAATCTGCTCGTGCGAACGAATCAGGTTACTAATATAATCAATCTGAACCTCTCTATTCCCTTGAAACAAATACACAACAGCCCCCTTGTTTATCAACGCCTCCATTGTTTTCTTGAAGTCTTTTAATTCTTCTGTATCAAAGTACTCACATTCTAGTACCACATTGCTATCTTCTATCTTTCTTTTATTCTCTTGAATACTTGCTCCATTATTCTGTCTGATAATCGATACATACTTTAATTTATTTGAGTCGTTTTCAATTTTCAGCCTCATCTTCACCATAAAGATTCACCTTCTATAAGTAGTTAATCGTTAGATTTCTTGCATAACTAAATCTAATAAAAATTACTTAACTCATTAGCAATTATCAAGATTCTATCGTTGTTCGATCAACAAAGTTCTGATTCTCTTTAATAATCATTCTTGAAAGACGTCTTCCTGCTCTCTTAAAGAAGAAATCATCAGCGAACTCTTGTGAATCAATGGGTGAGAGCTGGTTAATAACCCCATGTTTTTTATCATACTCAATTCGCCCCATTGAATTCTCGTTTGGTCCGTATAGATATACTATCCTATCTTCGTTTTCAAACTCCTTCAACATCAATACAAAAACTGCCATGAATTCTCACCTTTTCTTTTTCCTATTCTTCTTCCCTTTATTTTTTATTGGCCTTTTATATCTTTCACTCTTCGGTAAACCGAAATCCGGATACACCTGTTTGACAAAATCCATGTTTTTAATAATATAAAAATAGCGGTGAATAAAAATAGAGAAATACGCAGTGAATATAGATAGTACTAAAATTAGAAAAATAAAGATCATCATTTTTGTAGATTCGCTAAAAACAAATGATAAAATAAGCTGACCAAACACATAGCCTAATCCTGCGAATGATAGCCATCTAATATTTATACTCTTCATCTGTTACATTTTACGATGCGCCCCCGTATAAATAGCCTTGATATTCAACCAATTTACCAATAGCAGTAAACCTAGAAAGAGAACTAATCCTATCATAAAGGGCATTTTCCCTTCTACTCCTGTATGAAGATACATTATTTTTTGCGTTGCCAAAAAATAGATATATGTGTTGATAAATCCGTATACTCCGAAATTAGATAATAAGACTTCTCAAACTTGTATGGCGCGATTATATAAATGAGTGCCCAAATATGTAATAGCCCGACTAGTACAATTGCCCAATTAAAATATATGGTCGAAAAAGGGATTGCAACAATGGGAATCATTCCGGCAATATAAAGAAACGTCAAGAAAAACGAAATTATATTTGTTTTATTTTCCTTAGGTGTTTGGAATCTCAAATAAGATAGTTTATTTGTATCAAGTGTTCTTTTATCGTTTTTTTTGGCCCCTCCTTTCCGTTAAACTAATCGCTTTTGGCACTAAAAAACGTTGTTCCCCTGAAAGTCGATAGGTACCAGTAACCGATTTGACAATCAGATTTAAGCACCCAATATTACGAAATAATTCATTTCTCTTGATGCACTTGAATCGAATGTTTTGATAAATATTCGTTTTTAAAGCTGGTATAATGCGATGTCCACATGTTATGTACAAAATACAAAAAGGGCATTGCTGCGATTGGTAATAGGAATAATAAGAACCAATATGGACTCTCCTTGATTCCTAAAATTGCGCCGCCTATAATACCAAACAAAATATAAAGTATGGAAATAAAACAAAGACTTACGTAGACTAGAAAAAAACCGGTATTCATATAAACTAATACATACATGGAAATCTTATTTCTTTTTCCCTGTACACATCGACTTAACTTCCAATTCGCCTTTATTTCAGAAGCGGACTGTTTCAATACTTCCCGTATATTCCTTATGATGTTCTTCATGTTTTCGGAACCTCCATCACTTTTCTAAATACAAAAGTGCTACAACCTCGTGAAAAGCTGTAGCACTTTTTTTATTTTTCCAATTCAAATTTAGCGTTTTCAATTTTCGCAGTTTTATTTTCATCGGTCATCAATTGGAGTAGTTTTTCTCCTTCTGCTGTAACCGGAACGGTAAATGGAACTGCATGGTTTGGCTGAATAACACCTGCAAATGGTTCAAGTAAGTTTATTTCTTCACGATCGAACACATATTTCACAGTACCTTCTGTCTCAACGCCTAACGTGTATTCTAGTGTAATATCTTTGATCCCTTTTTCTAATCGATTAATACCTAGAAATAACATGACACTCTCGCCTGCACTCGTTTTTACAAGGTCAATTCCGTGAATACTAAAGTCGTCCGCAACTCCGATTTCGGGATTTTCTTCTACAAGCCCTGACAATTGTTGATACATCTCATTTTCCAATGTGACGCCATTTTCCTCGTCCGCTTTCAATACTTGCATCGAAAGCGCTTGTTGCTCTTTATCTTTTTCCACGTTTTCTTCATCTCCTGTCTTCGGTTGTTCTTCATTTGTGGCATTACAACCGACTAATAGTATTGCGACGAATAAAATTCCTAGTAGCTTCTTCATTTCGAGACTCTCCAATCATGAATTAAAATTACTGAAGACTTATTAGTAAGTTATTATACACCTTTTGTTGCTAGTAGTCTGTCCAACTCTTTCCGGAAAGCTAGTTCACCTTCTGTTTCCAACCCTTTGAATACGACTTCAGCAATATCTGCGTGCTGAAAAAAAAGATTCGTATTCGTAGATATATGCCCTTGCGGATATGGACATCCAACATAATCCCACATTTTCCCGTCACCGTCTACTTGGTTTTGTTTTCTTCCATAAATCATGATGAAAGGCTCAACACCATCCATCTTTAGTACTGTGCCAATTGGCAACATGTCATTTCCTTTATCGATTGATCTTGATTGAAATTGTTTATTCATTATAAAAACTCCTTTTTCAGCATTTAAGTAGAATGCAACTTATTGTGATCCATTTTCAAAGCTTATCCCCACTTTGGCCCCAAGTAATAAACGTAAGTCTATCACTATTTCTTTACCAATCTTTGCTTCCCCCCCAACACCGACCGCGGATACACCAAATGTTAACTTCGCATCTATATCTGTGAATGGTATCCCGATTGTTGGGTTGACCTCCGCTTCCAGCACGGATGCTTTTGCACCGATGCCAATTGAGCCTTTATCAAACCCTGCATACGCTTCTGCGGTACCAATATTTGCGCCAGCACCTATTCCGGTTCCACCTACCACTTTTCCAATATAGGGAATCTCTCTATCAAGTTGTGTTTTAACTTCTGCCTCATAAATGGAGCCTTGAACTTTTGCCAATGGCAGCGGCAAATTCAAGCCTAACACAGATTCCCCGCCGATTCTTGCATTAGCTGAACCTTTTAATACATTTATAGTCCCTCCCCCATCAATAATGTCCGTATCAAGTTCCACATTTCCATGGATCAAACTGGCCTCTGAACTTCCGCCGATTTTGTTATCTCCTGTGCTATACCCATCAAAACCGGACCAATCATTTTTATACATACCTGCGCCGCCGGTAACCGTTACATATTCATTGACCTTTACAGTATCTCCACCTATGAAAAAGTCAGTGTCCGAGGTTTGTTTTGTAGAATCCTCTTTTTTCGCTTTAGTACTTATGTTAGTCATGTATTGAAGGAACCCAGTATTCAATCCGGCATTTGAAAAAGTTCGATTATTAAAAAGAGATGCATTTTCATAAGGGAACTGGTTTTGTTTTTCAAAAACGCCTCCGAGAGTTGTAGCTTTTCCCATCATAGATAGGGGCGTATCGAACATTGACTGATGAGTTAGATCTCTTTTTAAGGGGTTCAACATAGAATATACAATCCATTCTGATTTTGGAAAGTTTATTCCCGTTAGTTTATTTTCAAAAAGATCTTCTAAATCATTTAGCCAACTTTCCATTGTTCCCAAGTCACTTTCAATCGTTGAAAGTGACTGCGTCTGTTCCGCATCAAACTGATGTAAATTAGTAATAGTTTCATCACGTTTTCTTTTTCCATCATTCACGCCTTGCTGCACATCGCTATCATCCAAATGCGGAAGGCGGATAATATCGGCAACTTCATCCATGATTTGATTCGCTTCGGTTGTTAGATTATCGGTCACTTGGGATATATCTTTTAAACCTTCTTCGACGGTTCCTTCAAGAAAGCCTTGGTGAATGAAGCCACTCGCATTTGGCTCTAGTGCGTCAAGTGCAGAATTCATACGGATGAGTGTACTATCAAATTTATCCTTAAAGGTCATGAAAAAATGTAAAAATGGCAGGTGACATTCACCGTAAAATGCCCGGATTGCGTCACCGCCTTGTCCTTTCAAAGAATCTTGCAATGCGACGAGTCCTTCAACGGTGTTCTCAATCGCTTTCATCTCCCTTTCCAGGCGGCTGAGCATGGCGAGATTCCGTTGGAGTCCATCATGGAATGGATCGACATCTAACACCTTCATGGCGTCACCTTCATCGGCCCAGACACGGTACACTGCATGACAGACGATATTTTTTCATCTGATTCACGCATGAATTCAATAGAATTAGTTGTCGTTTGACAATTCGCAAGGAGCACCTTTTGATATCTCTCCAAAAGTTGCTCCAGTTGTGTCGATAACTCTGTCAATTTCGTCACAACATCCAGCGTGTTGCCTGTAATCGCTTTTTCCGCTTCTGGTTTGAGTGACTCGGCTGCCTTGTTCATGTCGGCAAGTTGAGCTTCCACATCTGCATACACAATTTTAACTTCTGTAGCCATCATTTTTCCCCCTTGTCTGATTACTGTGCTGATTTTGCTGCTTCTGCTGCCCGTGCCGCTTGTTCTGCCAGTATTCGATCAATTATTCGTTGAATCGCCTCAATCTCCAATTGGAGTGCTGCGATTTTTTTGGCAATCGCATCGTATACTTTGGCAAATTGCGCTCCTGCAATTTCTACATAAGGCATATGGATTCCGGCTTCCCGGATATTATCGAAATTAGTTGCATGATTCCCATGCCATGTCTTTAACGTAAGTTCCGGTTCAAGGCATTTATCTGTATTTTGCTGGAATTCCCCTTGTACTCCTTGCAACGAACTTTGGCAACTATTAAGTTTCACGATTTCTTGTTGTTTTTCCGCTTTTAACAAGTAATAATAAGCTGGCAATATAAACCCCTCCAATTCTTTTTAAATCGATTACTTGATAACAGTCCTTGTTCTCACGGCAGGCTCATTTACTAATTTGGGAAGAAGGAAGACGAACAAGAATAGTATACCTACTGCAATTAAGCCGACAAAAACCATCGTTCTTACATTTGTTCCAGCCAGTTGCTCATCTTGTGGTTTTCTTACGGCCTCCTCCTTCCTGCCCTTATGCTCAATGGTAAAAAGTCCAATTTCAGAAGACCTTACTGCAACTGTACCTTTCTTTCCACGTTCTGCTTCTTGAAAGAGGTAGGATGTATCTCCTCTCTCAGGAAGCTGCTTACTCCCGTCAAAGTTAATGTCGAATTGCTTGACGGGAATCGTATTTTTCATTTCGACTTTCTTGTTATCATGTAGATAATCGGTATTTTGTTTAAATTTGAGTTTATCGTACAACAACGGTTCCAAATCGTGTATCGAATCATCCGAATCAGCACTTCCACTCGTCGAACTGTATCCCCATACACTGACAAATGCTGCAAGAGTTAGACAGATCATCTTCCCCTTCATATGCTTACTCCTCCACAGCCGTTTCAATGACTTTATCTCGATTGATAAAGTATGAGATTGCTAGCATAACGATGGCTATCATTCCCGCTATGGAGGCCCCCCATCCAAAAAGGGTATCGGGTTCATATTTAATGGAAATAAACACTTTTGACAATACATCTGGAATCGCAATTTCCGGTACACCCAAAATAAGTAATGGACTAATATACAGGCACATCAAGACAATACTTGCAATCCACCCTACCGTTTGTCCAACATCCAGCGCAGTACGAATCACTGCTGCGCCTGCCAACAGCAAGAGCACGGTAAAAATTGTCCACTCAATTGCACGATCATCCCGCAAAATATACATATTCACGCTATACAGACTGATGATTAATCCGACGAGTACTGATAGGAGGCCAATCATCCCTAAACGCAGGCCAATCGATCCTTGCTTAAATGTATGGCTAAAGAAACCGATCAATAGACTACTAATAAGCAAGATGATAAAAAGAATGACCGGAGGAACTTTTTTCACTTCATCCGTCACGGCTGCCTCCCCTTTCACCTGTAAGGGCGTGACAAGATGATTGAATACATAACCATTCTCCTGTCCATCGACGTACGTATTGGCAAGAAATTCTTGGATATCTTCTTGGAACATCGACATGGCCTCAACATTTGACTGCCATTTATCGCTAAACACTGTGGATGTGGCTTTTAGATTATTTGCTTTTCCATGTAAGTCGCTTGCGTAATTGACAATTCCATCTTGCCTTTCGGACAAGGATTTCACGAGACTACTCAACGACACAAGCTGCGTGCCCACATTTTGTTGCCCCGCCATCACTTCGCCTTCACCAACAGTCGAAACCGGTTCTCCCGATGGAATCATATTTGAGGGTGTTTGAATCTGTGCAAGTAAGACATTCGCTTGCTCGTCAATCGAATGTAAATCAGCGAGCAAGGCTGTGTGTTGCTCTTGAACAGTTTCTTCATACCCCGACATGATAGCCGCAAAAGTGGAGCCCAAGTCACTCATCCCCATTTGTGTTTCTGGAATTCCACCTTCTACCGATTTCCAACCTTCAAGTTCATCCTCACTGATGCTAACAACGTTTTCCAATAGCGTTGTTAATATTTCATCTTTCAAAATTTCATCTCGATGAGCACCTTGTCCACGTTCATCGAGCGTGAATCCAAATTGTTGAAGCGTTGCATAATAAGCGAGTAATGCCTCCGTTTCACTACTGGCAATGCCTTGGCTGAAGAGTTCTTCCAACTCTTTTTTCTTATCTGCTGTTAATGCTTCATGCTGAAGTAGGGCAGACTCTTTCTCTTTTATCTCCACTAGTAACCTTGCTGTATCCGCCGAATGGTTTTTCAAAATCTGCTGAACTGATTTGTACTCTCCATGCAATGAAGCATAATTTCCGTATAGACTCCCATAGTTCGTCGATGCTGTCGAATAGTCATCTGCGTCAGCTTTTGCCGTTCCACTCCATAGTCCCGACTTGCTGGACATCGAATCTGTCACAGCTCCTAGTTCAACTTCAAGTTGTGTAAGTTCTGCAACGAATTCAGAATCTGGTTCAGTTTCTTCCACTTTCGCTTTTAGGGCAGCGAGCGCAGATAAAATCCCGTTCACTTTCTCTTGTTCTTCTGCTAACCCTATTGGTGTCGCTTCAGATTTTTCCTTCGCCTTGCGTTCCATTTCTTCTTTCAACGCTTTAATCGTTTCCTGATTAGGCAATCCATCGCCTGCTTCTGGTTGTGCAGAACCGTCTTTCCCGTCCGCAATTCCCTTTTTCAGGTTCTTTAAAATAGAATCATTGTAACGATCGATGGCCGTGCCTTGTACAGTAAGTAGATCCTTTAATTGTCGATCGACCTGCTGTTGACGTAGTGCTGAAAGATTATTAAATTTTTCTTTATTGCCATCAATGGTTTCGTTCACTTTTTGAATTTCGCTGTTCAATTTTTCGTTGTTTTTTTCAAGCGCAATGACCGAGTCATTGAATTGCTTCATTTGCGTTGCTGCGGTAGCTTGAATTTTTTCAAGACTACTATCTTGCACATGGAGAAGAATTTCCTTCTGTTTTCCTTGAAAATCCTTATAATGCTCAACATAAGTAACAAATCCTTCAAGCTGCTGTCCAAACGAATCCACATTTTCAATCCGTGCATCATGTGCGCCGTTCACATCTCCGATCGTGGAGCGAAGTTCTTCCACCAGCTCTTTTTGCTTCTTCATCTCTTCTGCCATGGTTTCCGACCCCGGCTTATAATAGGTCGACATGGCATCGAGGAATTCTGTTTCCTTCTCTAAAATATTGATGAACTCATTTTTAATATGATCCATTTCGAGTGCGACGTAACTCCAGTAAAGTGTAGAAATTTTTTGATTGACACGACTTGTAGCCGCTTCAATTTCATGTAAGACTTTTTCTTTCTTTGAACTATCTTTCTGGCGTTGTACTTCATAGGTGAATTCCGCTTTCTCAGGGTTTTCCTGATCATAAGACATGACATTTTCCGAAAAATCGGATGGGATATAGATAATCGCTTCGTATTGATTGGATTTCAGTCCATTGACAGCCGCACCACGCCCCATCACTTTCCATTCATATGATGAATCCTCTGCTAAAATCGAGACAACTTCCTTCCCCATCTCGATACTTTCCTCGTCTTTGGCATCGCCAAGATCCTCATTGACAATCGCAATCATTCGCTTTTGCGGCCCCTTCATGTTAAGAAGACTTCCGCCCATAAGTTGGAAGAACAATACCGGTATCGCCAAAATCAGCAGGATACCCGCTATTATTTTAGTCATTTTTTTCTTATTGCTGTTCATTGCAAGATCTTCCTCTCACTCTTATAGAACGGAGTTTGAACTTTCATGTCTTTTCCGTTCAAAATATAATGGGCATAACCAATCGGAAGCTCTTGCTCCTTCCGTTCATATGCAACTGTATACAATGTCTGTTCCGATTTTTTCATAAAGACAAGGGCTTGACGCACTAATTTTAATTCGTTTGTAAATGCATCATATCCTTTTGTAATTTCCGCATTATTTCCGGACACTACGACATTAAACCCTAGATGGGCGTAATTTTTCATCAGCTTGGATAAGCGGTCTTGAATACCGATGTCTACGGTTTGTAAAAACCTTGTGTAACCGTCAATGAAGAAATAAGACGGTAGAACAGCTACATTCCCTGCCCCCTGTTGCACGCGCGCAACATATTCTTTTTCCGCTTGCATGAAGAACTGCTCTGCACTTGTTAACCACTCAATCATCTGCTCTTTCGTTTCTAAATAATTCACATGCGTCTCCTGTGCAAATGACGATAACCCACGATCAAATGAATCAAAGATGGCCACAAACCCTGCTTCCTGATCTGCCAGTGTATGAAGCATCCATTTCAACATATTCGTTTTCCCGCGTTGTGCTGGACCTATCAGTAAACAGTGATGATTTCTCTTGAAATTGATTGTAATTGGCTGCACTTTCTCCTCGTCCAATCCAATTGAAATGACACCTGCTTCTGATTTCCCCTCAATATATGCTCCAAAATTATCCGTAGAAAGCTCAAGCGGCAACATTGGAATCCGTAGCGGATGCTTATATGTGCGATTTTGTTCAATCAATGACTGAACGTTTGCTTTAACAGCTTCCAATACTTCAAAATCATTTTCTCCAGTTGCCGGTAAATACAATTGCGAGAAGAATGACTCCTCTTTCTTAATGATTGCTCTTCCAGGAAACGGTTCCAAGTCAAACGGTACACGTCCGACAATCGTGAACGCTTCAGAGGTATCCATCAAGTAATGAACAATCTTCACCTTCAAATTATTCATAAGCGACTGTCTCACAGACTGCACTCTCGTTGCAGCAACAAAAAGATAAATGCCAAGTGATTGACCATCACGGCCAAATTGGTTTAGCTGCATTTCAAACTCTTCCATCTCTTCCTTCACAATGTCATAATTGTCGACAACGATGTAAATGAGTGGATATGGATGATCTGATAACTGGTTATACATATTAATATTACTTACTTCCGCCTGTTGGAATGCGATTTTTCTTCGTGCAATTTCTTCTTTGATTAATTTCACTAATTTCTCTCGTTTCAATTCCTCATCCAATGTGAAATAATCTGCTGTGTGAGGAAGCTGCCTAAGCGGTAATAGTGAGCCGTTTCCATAATCCAAAATGTATAGATTTGCTTCTTCTGATGTCAAATTTCTGCAGATCCCAAGTAGTATTGTGAGAAGTGTATAAGATTTTCCATATCCAGAAGATCCAAAGACACCAATATTCCCATCATCCATGACATTGTAGGCAATAGGGGTTTGGCTCTGTTTTTCAGGCTCATCAATTAAACCAATCGGTAATGTTGAATGATTCAACGATGCGATTTCTGTATGTTCGATTCGCATCGGAAGTGGTGGTAACCACGGGCTCGCTAACTTTTGAATGGCCATAGCGCTTTGGGTTTGGGCAATTCTATCGGTGACCGCTTCAATTTCTGTTAGCCCACCTTTTCGCTTCCCTGAATTGGTTTTGATACCCGACAGCGGATACAGACCAAGGTCTGTAACGATAGATACTTCGTCTTCCCCTTCCAACGTTTCTTCCATATAAGGGGCTCCACTCCAAGCCGATTGAAACAATTCATATACTTCGTTGTTGCCAACTTGTAAATACCCTCGTCCTGTCACTGTGATTGAGGCGGCATCACTATTTTTCAAAATTTCCTTACTGTCCGACGCATCTTGTACTTTCAATGCCACACGGAAACGAGCATTACTCCAAATTTGCTGGTCAATGATTCCACCAGGCTTCTGCGTAGCCAGAATAAGATGGACACCAAGACTCCGTCCAATTCGCGCAGTACTGACAAGTTCTCGGATAAATTCTGGCTCCTCACTTTTCAACTCTGCAAATTCATCCGAAATGAGAAACAGATGTGGCAAAGGTTCCTCCGCTTGCCCCTCTTTCACCAAATTCGTATAATCATCAATATGTGTAACAACATGCTGATCAAAGAGTCTTTGGCGCCGCTTCAATTCACTATTAATAGAGGCAAGCGCACGCATGCTGAAGTTCTTACTTCCCTCGATATTTGTAATCGTTCCTAATAGATGCGGAATGTTCCTAAATGGTTGCGCCATTCCTCCACCTTTATAGTCAATTAGAAGAAACGCAACTTCATGCGGATGAAAATTCACCGCAAGCGATAAAATATAGCTTTGGAGAAATTCACTTTTCCCTGAACCAGTTGTCCCGGCAAGCAATCCATGCGGTCCATGCGCTTTCTCATGCAAGTTTAGTTCTACAAGATCTTCCTTTCCTTTGAAACCCACCGGCACTGCGAGCGATTTAGCTGATTCATTCGTCAACCAATTTTGTTCAATTGGCAACTGATTGACTTCTTTCACACCGAACATTTCAAGGAAACCAACGGAATTCGGGATTGAATTTTTTATACCGACTTGGTGGTTTAACGTTTTTAGCATTCTAGAAAAGCGTTCATTCGTCGAGGGATTATATTCATCCAGCTTAAATGGTATCTGTACGGCTTTTTTGGCATCGATGATGATGTCACCTTCTCGTTCATTCACATAACGGACCAGCGTATGTACATTCTCTGTAATCCGTTCTTGCGCAGATGCGGCGAAAATCACAGAGATCCCCAGCTCTACGTGATTCTTCCCTTCCAAGTACTCTAAAATGACATGTTCCGCTAGTAAGGTATAATCAGAAACGATGAAGATGAGATGGGGAGAGAAATGCACTTTCCCCTTATTTTCATCGATATCCCGTTCTCGAATCATTTCATAGAGTGAAGATAATAACTGGTCCCTCGTCTGTTCATTGTGGATTAATCCTTTTGCATGCATATGGGGCAGCGTAAAATGAGGGAGCCACTTCATCCATTCATTAGCCTGATAATCACTATTTTTAAAAATATGGATAAATCGTGTGTCGTGATAACTATGAAAAAAAGCAAGCTGTCCAACTAACTGCTGAAGCTCTCGCCTGATGATGGATTCTTTTCCGACAAGCCCTAGAATCCCTTTAGAAAGTCCAGCCGTAATCGGTGCTGAAGGGATTTCCTTATAGACCGCTTCCATGCGTTGAGTTTGTTCCAATAAATCATCAACTTCTCTATTCGCCAAATCCCCTGAAGACAAAGTAAGCTTATAACTGGAAGGAACACTTCCTGTCCCAAGTCTGAATTCAAGAAAATCATGGCTTTCCAACGCACGTTCCCAAATTCTACCGGACAAATAATTGGTCATTTGCTTCATCTGTTCAAACGAAGGAAAATGATAGGCGAGGACATCCTTCTGCTTTTTGGAAAGTGTATAAAGCTCTTCCCGCATATTTTGCAGATAAGCTGTGTAGACGCGTCTCCTTTTTTCCTCATTCATTTTCCGCCTTTTCTTGTCCTTGAAAAATTGGACAGTTGAAGTGACGATTGTCAAAAGAAACATCGAAATCGACATGATGATAAAAATTCCACGTGGTATGAGTAGTGCAACGAGTCCCATGACAACAAGCATAACAAGGGGCGGGGCCAAAATTAGCCATAATCCACGGCTCGTGTCTTCACTTTCCTGCGATGGGAACGTGAGCGTCACTTTATCCTCCGGTATATCATAAATCATCCTTGGTGTTCGCCTATAAGAGGGATACATTTTCGCCATTTCGGACCTTGGCACTTCAACGATTGGAAGGTTGGATTGAAATTCGCAAATAGCGGACACTTCAAGGATATCCTCTTCAACCAACTGAATTTCCATGAAGCCCCATTGGATGACATCTCCAACTTCAATGAATAGATCTCCTGATCGCTTCTCACCATTCACATACAGCAGACAGTCGGAGGTCATGTCAATTTGCCATCTTTCAGCCGTCTTCAATAGGGAAAAGATGCCTACTTCACTCTCCGGAAAAACATTATCAAATCGGTTGATGGTAGCAGATGTATCATTCGTTCCAAACCTGATTTCATTTTCATAATGAAGATAAAAAGTCTTTTTTCGACGTAGGCTAGGCGTTATATGCAGGTTCAAAACCCTTCCTTTTCGTGGAACAGAAACGGGTGTCTCCTTCGTCAGACGGCCAAGCGCTACATCTCCGTCATGAACAATAAAACCATCTTTTCCTTCATCGATTGTTATCGGACCGCGCGGAAACGGAAATGTTTGCATAGTAATATCATGTGCAATTTCAGCTCCGATTGTTAGTTGTTTGAATTCGTATTCGTTACATGCAATACGCTGATAATAGCGATCGTAAAATAGCCAAAGTTGTAACACTGTATACACCTTCTTCTATAATTTCATCATTGGCATTCTAGTTAGTGTCAGAAGCAGGTTGTTCCTCTACTAGTCCGGTTTCCGGTGCGTCTTCCTGTGGATTTTCTAAAATCTCTTTGGGGTCCGGCTCCTTTTCAGCCTCCCGTTCTTCTGCTTCTTTCCGTTCTTTTTCCAATTCAATTTCATTCTTCCGTTCCTGTTCTTGCTCCATCAGCTTTTCGTACTCTTCGACTTCATTATCGATTTCTTTGAGAAGCTGCTGTTTCTCCTCACCAGTCAGATCATTTTCGGCCAGGATCTCTTCCCGCCTTTTTAATAGACCATATGTGATGAGTTCGCCGTCTTCCATTGCTCGTGCCAAGTCAATTGCCTTTTCAGCCTCACCACGACCAATATAAATCCAATACTTCAAATATTCCTCATCTGTTTGGAGTGTGATATTATTCAACACGTTCCTTTTCTGTTCCTCTTCCAATCTTTCATTGACTACAAATGAGTGAGCAAGTTCAAATAACACAACATATGGCATGTCTTTCACGCTTTGCGGACTTAGTACAGTGACAACTTCGCTGTACTTTTTTGCTAAAAAGCTTTGATGACTATCTAAATAAGCCTCATTTTTGGGCTTCTCGTAAACAAAATAATAGATAACAAATAAAAATGCTGGAATCAATAATGTCCCAAGGCCAATTGACAAAAATTTAGACGTCTTCCACTTTTTACGCGGCAATCTTATAGTACTTTTTTCTTTTTCCTCTACTTGCTCGATTTGTTCTTTTATATACGCAACTAATGATTCGCTATCAGGCATCGACATAATCGAAGCATCAACTGTTTTCAAATCAAGAGCCTCGTGATATTTTACATACTCTTCAAACGTTCTAGTTCCATCCACTACTGCTGCAACGACCGCTTTTGTCTCAAGCCAGACACGCTCTTCATTTTTTTCAAAGGGGGGTAAGCTATCCATTACGCCATAATGAATAAAAAAAGGGGTCATCCCTGTGTTATAGACGATGTTTTCTGGACAGATGACAACACTTAAACGAGAATAGGCGTGGGTCCTTACTTTCTCGACAAGCTGGTAAGCAAAAATCCATCTTGTCTTTTCATCTTCAGAT
This sequence comes from Sporosarcina sp. FSL K6-1522, assembly GCF_038622445.1. Taxonomy (GTDB): domain Bacteria; phylum Bacillota; class Bacilli; order Bacillales_A; family Planococcaceae; genus Sporosarcina. The sequence continues at coordinate 2,008,370 of NZ_CP152019.1, read as the reverse complement.
TTTAGCGCTTCAAAGCGCTTAAACGACTCCGGAATTTCAGCCTGTATAGTTAACTCATCATCTGTCATGACAAGTTCTTTCCGTATTTCGGAATCCGCCTCTTTCAAAAACTCGATTTCCGCACTGCTTTTCAAACCAATACGCTCTCTTTGAAAAACGAAAGTGACCTTTTTCTCTACTTCATTCATTTCTGCATCCAACAAACCTTCTAAATAAGTGGTTTTCTTTTTGGACATCACGGATTCCTCCTTTCAAAATCTGTGGCATGTGCCAGATGAAGGCTTTGAGCTCCATCCCGATTGGCTAATACTTCTCTTTTTTCCCCCGCAATTATAAAAGTGCGTGACTTCTGAAGCTTATGCTTTGCCTTCAGTACAAAAAATTTGCCAAATGAATTTAAAGTATCTCAATCCGGTCCCCCGTTGTAACCCCACAATGTGCCAACGTTAAATGCCCTGGAAATAATTTGTTTTTATTTACAACACGCACCCAATGCCCTTCACGTTGTTTTTCTGAAATGGACTTGGCCTGCCAAGCAATATCAATAAGTTTTTTCATCGTATGGTAATCCGATAGTCTAAGGTCAAATGCGTCCTTATCATAATTCGTAAGATCAACCGTAATTTCTATATACATTTTTTCACCTCATTATGTAAAAGAAGGAGCGCCTTCTGCTTGCGAGAAAGACGCCCCCAACTGCTTTTATTAGCCTCGGATTTGACTTGCAATTTGCTGGTCCGCATCTTGCAATGCTTCTCCTGCACGATTCAACTGGAGGCCAACTTCACTTAATAACTCACGCATTTCATTGAAATGTGGCTTAAGACGCTCATATTGCTCCGCAAATGCAGCACTTGACGCCCCTTCCCACGATGATTGTAGTTCGCCAATCATTTGGTCGAGACGACCAATCTGCAATCCAACCTCACCTGACTCATGATTATAGCGGTTCGCCATTGCGGCCAGTTCTGCAGGTGTTACGCGAATAATTCCTGACATTCCTAACATCTCCCTCTTATAGGTTTTAGTACATATATATGAATACCACCCCAATTTACAATTGTCAAAGGTATCCAATTCCAACGGCTAGAGAACTAGTAAAAATGCACTCAGTCCAATAGACCCAGCCTAAGTTCCCAGATGAAAAGGGATCTTCTACAGGCAATATTCACTCTTATTTTCATAAATAAAATAATACTCTCAATTACAGAATGGTGATAAACACTAGAAAAGTATCAGGATTTCATTATTTTCACATCTTTCGATTCATTTCTGAAAAATTAAAAATCTCGATTTAAAGCTATTTGAAACTAAGATAGTTTAACAACGATAAAAAGATATCACAGTCGTCTCATTTCGATGTCTGTATAGATGACAGCAACCAAGTTTTTATGCTACTGTTTGCATATGAAAAAAATCATTTTACTTTTAATCCTGCTTGCTGTGTTATTTGTGTCATCAGGGCAGACATATGAGCAACAATCTATCGTACCGGATCTTGAACATTGGTTGCCAGGGAAGCCGCTGGAATCCGTACTGTCGAAACTAGAAATCCCTTATTGGGGCATCACCGTTTCTGTTGAAGAGCGAGGTTATTACTACTTTGTAGAGTTTTTGCTTAGAAAAAGCGCGCATTTCTTCATGTTCGGCTTGATCGCATTGGCGGTTTACTTTGTATTGCCGAAGCATGGCTTTCGTACATGGACGGCTGCTATCATCACCTTCCTCATTGCGATGGCTGATGAGTACCACCAATCATTAACAGGAGGACGCACACCATCATTTCAAGATGTCATGCTTGATACGGCTGGGGCCATAACAGCATTGATTGTATTGCGCTTCCCCCTACTCGTTACACGCAGGCAAACGAAAAAAATCCGCTAAGGAACTCCCTTTAGCGGATTTTTTGAATTTAACATTATGGCTACTCAAGAAGCACATGGTGAACAATATAATCAGCCATTCACCAAAACACCAAAAAGCGGTAACTTAACGAATACGTTAGGCTACCGCTTTTTTTCATTATTTCTTTAACTCCATCCAACCATTGATAGAGTGTATTGAAAAGCCATTAAAACTTGTTTTCCCCTGAAAAGATTGTTCAACAAGTGCCAATTGTTGCTCCATCAGCTGCGCCGATTCCTCATAAAACGTTAAGTATGCACCTTCAGAGGTAGCGTTTGTTTCAACAGCAATGGAAACTAATTTGCCTACAGATTCCGCATACTCCATCTCAGAACGAGACAATTCAATAATCCCATTGGAACCGATTGCCTGATTACGATAAGCCATAATTGCTACAGCATCCGTATTGTCAATCATCCATTCAGACAGGACACCATTCCCAAATTGGTTATGATAAAATTGTTCATCGAACCAGAAAGGAATGTCTGCCGCTAAAGGCAACTTCATTTTATCTGCTCTTTTCTTCGACTCAACCATTAGTTTTTGGAAATTCAATACAGTTTGCTTATAATTCGATGTCCATTCCTTCAATGTATACGGCTCCACATCCAAGTGAATCCCTGTAAATTTTGCATTTGCTGGTGCATTTTTTTGGTAACGCTCGACCCAGTCAAAAAACTTTTTTGCTTGTGATTGACCTGTCGTTTTTGCCCAACTTGACGCACCATCGAGTGCATGTACTTCAATATTTAACCGATTTGCTTTTTGGATAAATGCATAATAAACATGATTCTTAATTGAAGGATTCACTTGTAAATAAACAATATTCGCTTGGTGATCAGCGAGAAACTGAAGTTGCTCGTCTGCTTGATTGATAATATCCTGTGTATTCCAAAGCCAAGTAGCTCTCGGGACTTCTTTCACAGCGGCATTTGCCCCCTCTAGATTCACCGAAAATGCGACGGACAACGCAAGAAGCAACATAAAGCTGCTCTTAAAGATATTCTTCAATTCTATTCTCCTTTTTGAAATAGCCAAGACTCCAAAAAGGAGAATGGCAACCTGGCAACCATATAACGTGAGTTGGTTAGGCCCATAGCTTTGCGCCCTTGCCTTTCGACAAGTTTGCCTTTTTCATTATTCTTTCACTACTAATATACTAAGAAAAATTAACATGTTCAACCATTTCTCTTCGAATCATGATAGATGAATCTCCAAATATCCTAAATCATTCTTATACTCTAGTTGACAGACTATTTTTCATCTGTTAGCGTTGAAGACATCGATAATTGAATAGTAAAGCAATGGAATTAGGTGGTCTGATGAAAGATATATTCATTAGATCTTAATAGCGAAGCCGGTGAAACGATAATCCGGCGCGGTCCCGCCACTGTAACAGCAAATTTGCTGAAGCCAGATAGCTGCCTACTTCTATAACGCTCTACCCTACGGTCGATAGGGAGTGTTAGAATGCAAACGCAAATGATTTGTATGCCTTTAGGCACGCAAAATCCGTTTCAACGGAATCAACTACGTAAACATTTCTAACCCTCGTTAGAAGTGTTTTTTTATTACCTAAAAATAATAAACACTTCTTCATTTCACAAAAAGAGGAGACGAAACAATATGTCAATTATCAGCAGTACGATCGGCTACCCGTATATCGGGGGCAACAGAGAATGGAAAAAAGCGCTCGAAGCATTTTGGGCTGGAAAATTAGAAGAGGATGTATTTCTAGCTGACATCGAAAAACTTCGCTTGGAACGACTCCAAAAACAACAGGATGCAGGCATTGACTTCATTCCTGTTGGAGATTTCACGTTATACGACCGGATGCTCGATACAGCGGTGATGTTCGGAATGGTGCCTGAGCGCTTCGGCTGGCAAGGTGGAGAGGTATCACTTAGAACGTATTTCTCGATTGCACGTGGGAATGATGACGCCGTTGCATCTGAAATGACGAAATGGTTCAATACAAACTATCATTATATCGTGCCTGAATACAGGCAGAGAAAACTAACATTAACAGAAAACAAACCACTTACAGCCTATCTCGAAGCAAAAGAAAAGTTAGGCATTGATGGTAAACCTGTCTTAATCGGTCCTTATACATTTTTAAAACAATCAAAAGGCTTTGAGAAAAAAGATATTCCAGGATTCATTTTGCAGCTCATTCCCCTGTACAGCCGAATTCTGAACGAGTTATCGGAAGCGGGTGCTACATGGATTCAACTAGAGGAGCCAATCCTTTCAACCTCTTTGACAAAAGAAGACCTACAAACCGTCAAAGAGATTTACAAGCAGTTAACAGAAGCAGCCCCGAATATTAAAATTATGTTACAAACCTACTTCGATTCACTGGAATCATACGAAGAAGTTATCGCACTACCTGTCGCTGGAATCGGTCTCGACTTTGCACAAGGAGCTGAGAAAAACCTTGCGCACTTACAAACTCATGGGTTCCCGGCTGATAAAGTACTGGCTGTTGGCCTAATTGATGGACGTAATATTTGGCGTGCAGATTTACAGAATAAAGCAGCTCTGCTCGGTACATTGACACAGCTTGTGCCAGCGAATCGTATTTGGGTACAACCTTCAAGCAGTCTACAGCACGTTCCGGTTACTGTACAATCAGAAGTAAAACTTGTCGCAACGATCAAAGCATCGCTTGCTTTTGCAGATGAAAAACTTGCGGAAGTCACAACGCTTGTGAAAGGCGTACGCGAAGGGAATCAAGCTATCGCTGATGCAGTAGTAGCAAGTGTAACTGCACGTCAAAAGCTCGCGGAACTACCCGCAAGAAATCATCCTGATTTACTGCAAGCCGTTCAAAGTATCAGAGAACAAGATAGCACACGAAACGCACCATTCAAAGAACGTCGTGACAAGCAACAAGAAACATTCAACTTGCCACTGTTACCCACAACGACAATTGGTAGTTTCCCACAAACACCAGAAGTACGACGCGCACGAACAAAATGGCGCAAAGGCGAATCGACAGATGCACAATATCGTGAATTCGTCCGCAATGAAATCAAGCAATGGGTTGATATTCAAGAGGATATTGGGCTGGATGTCTTCGTTCATGGCGAATTCGAGCGAAATGACATGGTTGAATATTTCGGCGAAAAATTGGGTGGCTTTGTTTTCACTGAAAAAGCTTGGGTCGTTTCTTACGGTTCACGCTGTGTCAAGCCGCCTATCATTTACGGCGATGTGACCTTTATCGACCCAATGACTGTAGATGAGTCGGTCTATGCTCAATCCTTAACGGATAAACCGATGAAAGGGATGCTGACAGGTCCTGTGACCATCTTGAACTGGTCATTTGTACGTGATGATATTTCACGTAAAGATGTTACCTATCAGATTGCACTTGCCCTGCGTAAAGAAATCGAAGCATTGGAAGCGTCCGGCATCCACATTATCCAAGTGGATGAACCCGCTCTTCGTGAAGGCTTGCCACTAAAAAAATCAGAGTGGGATGAGTACCTCGAATGGGCCATCAATGCATTCAGACTGTCAACGGCTTCCGTGCAAGATACAACGCAAATTCATACGCACATGTGCTACTGCGAATTCAATGACTTTATCGATTCCATTAGTAGACTCGATGCAGATGTTATTTCCATTGAAACATCCCGAAGCCACGGTGATCTCGTTTCTGCCTTCAATGACTTCTCGTACGATAAAGGAATCGGTCTCGGCGTCTATGACATCCATAGCCCGCGTGTACCTGAAGTGCAAGAAATGGTCGATATCATCGAGCAAGGTCTTGGTGTACTTGAGCCAAGTCAATTTTGGATCAACCCAGACTGTGGCCTAAAAACAAGAAAGTACGAAGAAACGATTGCATCCTTGAAAAACATGGTTGTTGCTACAAATAAAATGCGTGAACGTTACGCTGTTTTACAGAAATAATCAAGCATAGACGACATAAAAATCCAACTCTCCATTTTCACAACGGAGAGCTGGATTTTATTGTCTCACTGGCACTTTTACCGTCAAGTAATTGCAATACCTGAAGACTCATATAATCAGCTAGAAACCTTTCCAACTCCTGAGCCGGGACTGGACGACAGACTAGATAGCCTTGTATCTCATGGCAATGAAGTTGCTGAAGAAATGCGAGTTGTTGCTCCTCTTCTATCCCTTCCGCAATAACATTCAAATTCAAACTTTGTGCAATCGAAATAATTGCCTTCACAATCGCTGTATTCTCAGGATCATCAGGAATATTGTGCATAAAGGATCGATCTATTTTCAGGTAATCCAGTGGCATTTTCTTCAAACTGCTCAGCGAATTATACCCTGTCCCAAAATCATCTACACTAAGCTGCACGCCTAATGTTTTCAACTCCTGCAATACTCGAATAGAGTACTCTGCATTCATCATCATACTTTCCGTAATTTCCAGATTTAACAATCCAGGCGCTAATTCCTCGCGCTGCAATGTTTCTGAAACCACTTTTACAATATCTGCTTTTTGGAACTGCACGGCGGACAGATTGACAGACATTTGCAATGATAGACCTTGTTCTTGCCACTTTTTACATTGAGCAACCGCCGTTCGTAAAACCCACTCACCAATCGGGACGATCAATCCCAGCTCTTCAGCTTGCGGAATAAACTCATCAGGTGGGATGAATCCCTTTTCAGGATGAATCCAGCGTACTAACGCCTCTACCCCTATAATTTGTCCGCTCCCCATATGAAGTCTCGGTTGATAGTGTAAAATCAATTCATCGCGCTCCAACGCCATTCGAAGCTCATTCCCCAGCTGATGCTTTTTCAACATTTTCATCTCATGTCCAGCCTTGAAAAATGAATAGCCATTCCGCCCCTGTTCTTTCGCTTCATACATTGCAGTATCTGCATTCTTCACAAGAACTTCCTGATCCTCTCCATCTGCTGGATACATCGAGATTCCAATACTCGTCGAGATAAAGACTTCCTGTTCTCCAAGATCAAACGGTTCGTTTAACGCATATATAATGTTTTCAACGACTGTTTCTGCTAACTGGTCATTTGTATCCTGCAAAATAAGTGTAAACTCATCGCCACCATTTCGCGCAACAATATCCGGTGCTTCTACGCATTTACGTAGTCTTTCCGCCACACTTTTTAATAATATATCGCCAAAAGCATGTCCCATAGAATCATTGATAAGCTTAAAATGATCCAAATCTAAAAATATTACAGCAAGCTTTGTCTCATGCACTTCTGCTTCTATTAACGACACATTCAGATGTTCACTAAAAAAACGGCGATTGGGCAAACCCGTCAGAGAATCTCTGTAAGCCATTTTCCAGATTGTTTCTTCCGATTGCTTAAGCTGTGTTATATCGCGCATATATACCGTAAACAGGGGTAATCCTTCTTTTTTAATTTTCGTCACAGTCAATTCGACTGGGAATGTCTCCCCATTACAGCGAATACCAGTCATTTCTACACGTTGATTGTACTGTATTTTTTCTGTTTCTACGTTATTCTCAGCTAACCGCCCCAACAGTTTTTGCTCCATATGCTGACCAATTAGCTCTTCTCGCGCATGGCCAAATGTTGTTGTCACCGCAGGATTACATTCGATGATATTGCCCTTATTGTTAATAATAATTAAACAATCTAATACGGACTCAAGAATAGCATCTTTAAAGGTAATTTCTTCATCTAATCTTCGATCCAATACAAACGAAATCACCAACACAATTCCAAGTATAACAATTGTACTAATCGTCACAGCTGTAACGACTGCATCCATATCAAGAGATGTCTTATCGATTTCTGCAATTTGATGGTCTGGTATGAACCTTGCTCCAAACATCCCTGTATAGTGCATACCTGCAATGGCAATGGCCATCACCATTCCACTAACGATTTTTGCTTTGTTGCCTATTCCTTGTTGACTTTCACGGAATCGAAACGTCAGCATAAGTGCAATAATCGAAGCACCGATTGCTATACAAATTGAAACAACGAAGTAAACGGGCTGATAAGTAATATGTATGCCTTCCATTGCAGCCATTCCAATATAATGCATGCCGCTTATTCCGATCCCCATAATGGTCCCACCGACAACTAATTTCGCGATATTCATGTTTGTTTTGCAACTAAAGTACAGGCCGCACATAGATGCTGCAATCGCAACAATAATCGAAACGAACACCAGAACTAAATCATAGTAAATTGGTACAGGCAATTCAAAGGCAATCATCGCAATAAAATGCATTGCCCAAATCCCAATTCCCATTGCGAACGAACCACTTAGCAACCATAGCTTCCTTTGCCAACCAGTTGAAAAATGAACCCTCCTCGCCGTATCAAGAGCTGTGAGTGAAGCCATAAAAGCAATCGCAAATGACAGTACAACCAATGATATATCATGAGTTCCATGCATATGTTGCATAGATCTTCAACCTCTCTTTCCATACGTCTCCTATAATAAAATGCGCAATTTAAGTTCAATTGCATCCCATTACAAGCACAAAGGCCCATCCGCATTTCAATCATTTTTCAAAAATAATTGGTTCTATTACTCTATCATATAACTAGTACATTTGTCTGACTATTGTATCTAATCAGCTAAGTTATTTGTCTACAAAAGTGATTAAATTAGGATTTTGACCCATAACTATTCTAATATGTCTCTTATCCTATGTACACATGGATTTTTCTTTATTCAACGAGGGGGGGTTAAAAAGAACTGGGCTATTTCAGTATTTATCGCAAATCAGCACTTACTGCACTAAAATGTGGTATTATTATTTCTTTAGTAGTTGAAGATAGGGCTATGAATCATTCACGAATTCATATACATGTTGTGAGGAGGGATTTCATGTTTTTATCAGGTTATTTTGATGCAACAAAAATTAAGGCTCAGTTGGCCAATGCCATTACATTACTAAATCTTAGTTTTGGCGTCCTTGCTATTATTTTGATTATGAATGGCTTACATCATATGAGTTTGGTTTTCATTTTTCTTGCAGCTGTACTAGACCGTTTCGATGGTATGGTGGCGAGACACTACCATGCGGAATCACTTTTTGGTAAAGAGCTCGATTCGTTATGTGATCTTGTATCGTTTGGCTTAGCTCCAGCATTGTTAATTTACGAAACAGCTATGTATACAACACCTTGGGCAGGTATTCTTGTTACTGTTTTTTACGTATTAGCAGGCGCAGTCCGTCTTGCTCGCTACAATGTTACAGAATTTGACGGTGTGTTTTGCGGTGTTCCAATTACAGCAGCGGGAGTTGCGATGACACTAAGCTTTTTCCTTGTTCCCTATATGCAACCATTATTTTTCATTGTATCAACACTCAGCTTAGCGCTATTAATGGTTAGCACCATTCGCTTTACAAAGAGGTAACTAGATTGAATAGACGGAGATGGAACATATGAAAAGAACATTGTTTAAATATTTTGTAGAGCTAACGGGCAACCCCGTTTCTTCTTCACTTTTAAAGTCGTTTACCACTTCACGATTAAGCCAACCACTCGTACGACCATTTTCTACTGTCTATCACATCAATGAAGAGGAAATGGAGTACCCACTTCACCATTACAAAAGCTTACAAGCCTTTTTCACACGACAGTTACAAGAGGGACGCCGTCAAATAGATGATTCTCCGAACACGATGATTTCTCCCGTCGATGGTGTTCTGAGTGGGATGGGGCAAATTGATGCTTCTCAGACGTTCCTTATCAAAGACCACCAGTACCGGCTGGACGAAATCATGGGCACTGACAAACAAGCTTCGCCTTATAAAGATGGCTTCTACTTTATCTTCTATCTTTCTCCTAGTCATTATCACCATTTCCATTATCCAATGACAGGTGAATTGATCTCTCGCTATGCACTTGGCGGTGTATCCTACCCAGTGAATAATTTAGGATTGCGACTTGGACAGAGCCCATTTTCCACCAATCATCGATTAATTTCCGAGGTACAAACGCCTTACGGTAAAATGGCGATTGTAAAAGTAGGCGCGTTAAACGTGAATAGTATCCAGATCCTTAACGCATCAAAAGAATGTGTAAAAGGAAATGCATTCGGTCATTTCAGCTTCGGTTCCACCGTCATTCTTTTCGTTGAAAATCATCCAGACTTCACACCGACAGTTCACTTGAATACAGAGGTAAAAGTAGGCCAACCGGTTGGAGAATGGATACAGCAATAGGCGATAATATCGCCAAAAATTTCTCAAACGAGTGGTGAATCTACATGCAACAATTCCAAGATTTTATCATCGATTATGGGTACTTCGCTGTCTATTTCTTTTTAGCAATCGGGATTTTCGGTCTTCCCATCCCCGATGAAATTGTTGTCACTTTTGTGGGCTATTTTGCATCCATTGGGTTACTGAGTTATTTCTTTTCAATGATTATCGTCGCACTCGGTGTCCTGTCTGGCACGTTATTTACCTATACCATTGGTCGAAAAATTGGGAAACCTCTTTTGCGGCGATACGGAAAGTGGGTAAGCCTGACACCACAACGATTACATCTTGTCGAAAGATGGTTTAATCGCTACGGATTATGGACCGTCACACTCGGTTATTTCATTCCCGGCATGCGGCATCTCGTCTGCTACTTTTCTGGAATGAGTGGCATGAATATACGTAAGTATTTACTCTTTGCCAGCATCGGTACTTGTATCTCCAGTGTGCTTTTTATTACACTTGGCTATTTTATTGGTATCTAATGGCATTGAAAAAGGCTAATCCTATGTTGAGGATTAGCCTTTTTCAATGTATATACCTTATTTATTCGCCTTATGCACTTTCAATTGCTTCCCCTTAACCGTCTTCGTTTTCATTTCACTCAATACGAGCTTCCCTTTGCCATTGAGGATATCGATATACGTCACCGTGTCCTGGATTTTAATGATACCGATATCTTCAGCAGTGATACCAGGAATACTTGTAATCGTGCCGACGAAATCAAAGGCACGTAGCTTTTTCTTTTTCCCACCGTTGAAATAGAGCTTCATAATATCCTTGTTCACTTGTTCGTTTTTGTTCCTTTTCAGTTTAGGCCGTGTTTCCAGCTTGGCAATGAATGCATCCTTCGCTGCATCCACAGATTGCTTCGATGGCGCATTGCGCTGCGGAATGGCAAAGCCAATATACGCTTCGATATCTGCTAAAAACTTCTCTTCATGCGGAGTAACAAATGTAATCGCCTTTCCTCTTTTGCCAGCACGCCCTGTTCGCCCTACTCTATGGACATAGCTTTCCGTTTCCAATGGGATATCGTAGTTAATGACGTGCGTAATACTGTCAATGTCAATTCCCCGCGCTGCAACATCCGTTGCCACCAAATAACGGAATTCACCACGTTTAAATGCATCCATCACTTCAAAGCGATCTTCCTGCATCATTCCACCATGTAGTCCATCACATGTATAAAACAGTTGCTCAAGCTGCTCCGTGACCGTATCAACCTGATCTTTCGTACGACAGAAAATAATACAGCTATCCGGATTTTCAACGACCGTCACGTCGCGCAACAAGTCAAACTTCTGCTGCTCCCTCACAACGATAAGCGAATGGTCAATTTGGTCCGTCAATGTAACGGTTGACGCAATCTCAATACGCTTTGGCTCCTTCATATAACGACTGCTTAACTGTGCAATTTTTTCTGGTAATGTCGCAGAAAATAACATCGTCGTCCGATTTTTCGGTAAGCGATTAATGATGGATTCCACTTGGTCAATAAAGCCCATATTCAGCATTTCATCTGCTTCATCCAACACGAAAAAATCAATGCGGTCCAGCACAAGTGTCCCACGCTCAATATGATCCAAGACACGCCCGGGCGTACCGACAACAACGTGACATTTTTGCTTCAGTTCTTCTTTTTGATAAGCAAATGGATGCTTCCCATAAACAGCCGCTGCACGAATCCGCTTAAAACGACCAATGTTCGTTATATCTTCCTTAACCTGATCTGCAAGCTCACGCGTCGGCGTTAAAATCAGCGCCTGTGGCTTATTCTCATCCCAATTCACCATCTCACAAATCGGAATGCCGAACGCCGCCGTCTTCCCGCTTCCCGTCTGCGATTTCACAACCAAATCATGCCTTGCCATCGCTGCTGGCATGACCTTCTCCTGCACTTCTGTAGGTGATGTATACCCAAGCCCGTCGAGCGCCCGTGTAATCTCACTGCTTAAGCGAAAATCTTGAAATGTCATTTTTATCAGCCTCTCATTCTTCCTCTATTATCTCACGAACAGCTGGATTTCGTCAGTAAAGAGAGTATTATGATAGTTTTTGAAATGGCGGGATGCATTCGGTTTAGGTTCGCTCGGTTCAGCATCGACTTTGCGCGGTTCATTCACGATTAAAAATTCAAGAATCCCCTATATCTCAAAGCGATTTTCACTCGCTAGTTCCCCATTCAAATATGTACGTTCCACAAAAGTGATCCGTTGATCATGACCAAGCAAAACGACTGTGGAAGAGCGCGTTCCGTAATCAGGTGTTTTAATAAAAAGCGGTGACAATTGGCGCTCAAGTTCCAATCCCACACCTGTATCCGGCAATTGCCCATCCGCTGCTATCTCCGTGTCTTGTAGTATGTCAAAAAGCAAAGCTGGTTCAATCACATCATGTTGCAGTACATAATCTCGAAGCCTTGACTGACCTTTCGTCACTTTTGGCCAAGGCGTATTCAACAAATGATTACTCAAACTATGCGTCCCTGTCGGAATTTCTACTATCTCTGCCTGTTTATTTGAATAATAAAATAAGGTATTCGCATCGCCCATAATGACATTGAAGCCCGCATACGCATCCTTATTTTTATTCAACGTTTCTAGAAATATAGCTGGTGAAACAATATCCGTTAAAAAATCCTTCACAATATCACCACGCGACTGCTTGTCCACATCGAATTCCGCCGGGTCACGGTAGTTAGTCAATGCTGCAAAACGACCGGACTTCGTAACCCCTAGCCATGTCCCCAAATGAAGCAAGTCACGACCTGCTAATAGATTCGGATAATCCTCCCAATAATTAGCCGCCGCAGTCGGACGTGCATAGGATTCATCCCGATTTGCTGCAACAATCAATTTATAGTTCGGATGCTCCCCATAATGAAAATTAATCAAACACATAATCCCACTCCCCCTTTGTTCTATTATAACGAAAGCAGGAAGTCCATATAATTACGGATTATTGTAGTTGCTGTTTCGCCTCATTAAATTCCTGTTCAAGCGCCGCTACTTCTGTAGTAGGTGCCTTTGTCAGCGTCAACCAACCATGTTGAAACTGTAGGTCTACTAATTTCCGCCGTTCGCGAGATGTTTCTTTAAACATGTCAAAAAGGAGTAAATAGAAATTGTCGTGACTTGCCTCTTGCATGGCCTTTACATAGGTATCACACATGTTTTTTTCCGTTGCCAGTGCGGCACTCAACATATCGTTATCGTCGACATTTGCTTTCGTAGAAACCTGCGTCTTAGGGTTTTTGATTTTATTCAAAAAAGTCATTGCGCTTCGCCTCCATTTTTAGCCAAGAATTGTAATAAATTATTGTAATGCGCCAAATGCATTTGCCCTATCTCCGTAAATTGTTGTTTTAAATCAGGAAGCTGGCAATCTTGTGCAGCTTGCCGATACTGCTTTACCGCACGCAAATTCGAGCTCAGCATCTCTTGAAGATAACCAATATCTACAGTCGAGACAATTTTAGGTAATGTAAAGTAGTGAGGAAGCTGTTTGTCTGTGTTCGCTTGTTGTGATTCTGGCTGTCGTGCTTGTTGTTGCGGCTCTGATTGTGCTATTTGTTGTGACTGTTGCTGCGACTCTGATTGTGGTGCTTGTTGTGCCGGTTGTTGCTGCGACTCTGATTGTGGTGCTTGTTGTGCCGGTTGTTGCAATGGAGTGGTTTCTTGTAGTTGCTGTTGGTGGGCGTGTAATTGTTGTTCTAGTTGCCGAAGCTGTTCTTGTAACTGTTGGAGTTCTGGAGGTCTTTGTGCTGCATCCACTTTTTCAGCTCCCTTCATTTCTTTTATAACGTAGTATGAAGCAAGCATTGAGAACTATGCGGCAATAACCACCCATTTCCCGTAGGAATATGGATGGTTATTGATGTACCCTTTACTTATACGTCTTTTCCGATTCGCTTTTTTGACGTTGATTCGGCGTCATAGGCTCATGCTTCGGGTTTAAGTTACCGAGTTCCGCCAACTCCATCGAAATTTCCTCTTTCATAGCACCCGCTTTGATTTTTTGTTTTTTGGGTGTTTGCGGCAAAGATGCTGCGTTTTTACTAGCTCCTTGATGATTATCTCTTCCCACACTAAAACCTCCTCTCCAACATTTTTGTTCGGTATTACTATGGTCCAATTATTCGATTCAATTCAATCAATTACGCCTCGGCGTAATTGCGTCCAGTTTTTTTCGAGTTCACTCGAAAAGCTTCTCTAAAAAATCTGTGACATCCGTCGGAGGCTTGGGCCTACACGATGTAGGTCATGCAGGCGTTGCCAATCGAACAGCGAAGGGTTCGATTTGCCGTATTTCTACGCTTTTTTGCAGAAATTAAAGCACCGTTCTTTGGACGTGGCAACCTTAGCCTGTGTTCCTCTCTCGTTCAGCAAGCGTTTGAACACCCACTGAACAGAAAAACAAAGCCGCATTCATCCCGCCACCTATGAAGGTGGGAGTTTTCTGTAGCTGACGCTTAGCTTACAGTACAAAAAGATTTGCTGAATGAAGATAAAAAATCCAAAGAATTTTGTCGAAACAGATTACATGATTGTGGATAGTAAATCGTTTATACTATGTAATAGATGATTTATTATAAAAGAGGAGGCTACACGATGATTAGTCAACGATTAGCAGATGCGCTTAACAAACAAATGAACAACGAATTCGATGCTGCCCAATCGTATATGGCAATGGGTGCTTACTGCGAATACAATAATTACAGCGGCTTTGCCAACTATTATCTCCAACAGGCCGAGGAAGAACGCTTTCACGGCATGAAAATTTACAACTATTTAAATGACCGAGGCTTCCAAGCCAAATTTTCTGCAACATCCGAACCTAAAATTGATTTCAGCTCCATCTTAGATACCTTTGAAGCAGGGTTACAACAAGAAAAAACAGTCACGAAAAATTTCTATGAACTGACAGATTTGGCGTGGGAAGAAAAAGAACATGCGACCATTTCCTTTTTAAGATGGTTCTTGGACGAGCAAGTTGAAGAAGAAGCTTCCTTCGATACACATATCGAGTATTTGAAACGCATTGGCGAAGACAAAAATGCTTTATTCATCTACGAAAAAGAACTCGGCCAACGTACATTTTCACCAGAAACAGGAGAATAAATTTCAAACCCCCACTTTCACATAAAGCGGGGGTTTTGTGATGAATAGATTCTATATACTAATTACGCACGTTTTACAAACATCCTAAGCCCAATAAACAACGCCCATACACTATTATTCTCATCGAAAAAGAAGCGAATCGGCTTATCCAGTGAGTCGATGACAAGTGTTTGCTCGTCACTTGCTCGAAGTGTATACATAGTATCATCAATGGTTGCCATCATCGTTTGATCGGTGATTGTCATGTCAATATCCGCATCTTCATCTGACACATATGTCCCTACAAAACGCTCCATCTGCTCTTGCGTCATATCAAAGTGAGGATGCGTACTTTTCTTTTCATCAACCGGGAGACCTAATGCAGTATTCACTGCCGCAAGCCAAATTGCATCGGCGCTAACCCCGCTGAGATTCGTTAAGACAGCCACCACAATTCCCTCTTCAGGAACAAATCCAAAATTCGACGATACACCCGGCTGTCCTCCACCATGTTCAACTAACGTCACACCCTCATAATCAGGCGTCGTTTGCAGCGCAAATCCATAATAGCTATTACCATGTGTTCGCTGAACGGGCTGTACCATTTGCAATCGATAGGAGTCATTGACGATATTCTTTTCAAGTGCATCCACATAGACATTACCGTATTTCAATAAATCAACGACCGTCGAACGAATTCCCCCTCCGACAGCGTAATTCCCCAACGTCGGCCATGGACAAACAACCGGCTTACCTTTTTCCAATACGTATTGCTGTGTGACATTCTCAAGCAGCTGTAAATCAAGAAGACTATAAGTCGTTCTCGCCATCTGTAAAGGATCTATAATAGTGTTCTTTATATAGTCCTGATAGCTTTCACCTGTTATCTTTTCAATAATCGCACCCAATAGCAAAAATGTGTCGTTGTTATAACAAATATACTCCCCAGGTTTCCCTAACCAAGTCCACGCTTTTTCATTTAAATAATGGATATGCTCTTCAAATGTTGTCAGATGTTCTTTCCTTTCCATCGTTGCAAGTCCTGTTGTATGGGAAAGGAGATGATGAATTTTAATAGTCTCCATGTTGGTATAGTCCACGAATTGCAAGTCGGGTAAGTACTTAATCACCGCATCATCGACTCGAAGTTTTCCAATATCCACCAATTTCATAATCGCAAGCGCAGTAAATGATTTGGTAATCGATGCGACACCGAAAATCGTTTCCGGAGTGACCGGCTCATTCGCCGCTACATCCCTAGCCCCAAATCCTCGCTCATATATCGTTTGTCCATTTTTGGATAACGCAACCGCAACACCCGGTATTTGCTCTTTTTCCATGAGTGCTTCTACAAACTTTTCAAATGGCTCCCATTGAATCACCGACAATACTCCCCCTCTTTATTCACCTTCAACAACCTTTTTCAGAACTTCTAATGCAAACGCCGCCTTCGGAAAACCTGCATACGCCGCACATTGAATCGCGATTTCTTGAATTTCTTCTACTGTTAGCCCCACATGTAGCGCTGCTTTGTAATGGAACGTCAGTTGTCTCTCACCGGCTCCCTGTGTAATGAGCGAAGTAAGTGTTATCAATTCCCGCTGTTTCAAATCGAATAGAGGGCGGCTATAGATCTCACCAAAGCCAAAGTCAATTATCATATTGCCAAAATCCGGAGAAAATGATTGTAAGTTTTCAATGACATCCATACTTGCATTCCCCGTTAGTTTCCTTAATATTTCATAGCCTTTATCTTTCTCCATATCATGAACCCCTTTTCAATGTCGGTGGCACTTCTTCAGGATCTACCATAATTTCGATAACGGTTGGCGCTCGATGGGCCATCGCAGACAGAAAGGCTTCCTCCACATCTTTTTCCGTCACACATCTAAATGATGCTGCGCCCAATGACTGACCAAATAAAGCAATATTTGCAGGATATTCGTAAACGGCACCAACAGAACGCCCCATATTATAACGCATCCCTTTATCGACCATATCAAGCCGTCCATTATTGAGTACAACAAAAATGATAGGCAAATCATGACAAACAGCAGCAGAGATTTCTGCACCATGCATCATCATACAGCCATCCCCTGTTAAACAAGCAATCTGTACGTCTGTAGTTGCAAATTTCGCACCAATCGCATAACCAATGGCATGCCCCATTGCTCCAAACACGTCATCTGAAATAAAAGTACCTTCCTTCAAAATATCGTAATGTTCAATCGCATAAAACGTGTGACTCCCATCGTCTCCAAAAAGAATCGTGTCGTCCGAAAGAAACTTCCGCATCAATCGGATAGCCGTCACAGCAGATAAATAATTGTGACTCCCTTGCTGTATTTCTATTTTCTTAGCCACAAACTCGGGAACCTGTGTCTTCATGTGACTAAGTTCAGCAATTGACAACAGTGCTCGTAAATTGACTTTCGCATCTCCAATCACCGATACAGTCGGTACAGGAATAGACTTCCCGACAAATGTCGGCTCGATATCGAACTGAATCACTTGCTTAGGATACATAGCTTCCGTGAAGCTCGGCAATGTCATATCCGTTAATTTTGTGCCAATGACAATCAGTAAGTCTACGTCAGCCTGCAAATAATCATTTGCCGCCTCCGTTCCCCCAAGACCATATGGCCCCAAATATCCCGGATGATCTGTCCGAATTGTACCTTTTCCGCCCGGCGTCGTAATTACGGGGATGCCGAACACTTTGGATAACTGCTTTACCTCTTCATAAGCATTTGAACTATGTACACCTTTTCCAAGAAACAGCAAGGGTCTCTTCGCTTGTTCAAGCAATAATTTCACTTCGTTTAGATAGGGAGAAATGGCCGGCTGAAGGCTTGGTAATGACAATGTAAATGGCTCAATTTCTTCAAGTAACACATCTGCCGGAATCGATAAATGAACAGGACCTTTGCGCCCCGTCAATGCGCATTCTAGCGCATGCTGTAAATAGAGCGGAAATTGATCGCCACGCTCGACACGTGCACTAAATAACGTAACAGGTTCAAACATCTTAACGATATCTGTACCAAACATGCTCGAATCTTGCCCCATCGCCCGACCGCTTTGCTTCACCGAGGGATGCCCCGTAATAAATAACACCGGCAAGTGATAAGCCATCGCTTGTCCAGCGGCAGTAACCATATTCGTGCCGCCCGGTCCAGATGTTCCAACGGCCACACCTAACGTTCCATTTTGTTTTGCATAGCCCCCCGCCATAAACCCAGCACCAGCCTCATGCCTACTTAATACAAAGGACATCGAACTGCTTTCCATTTCTAACAAAAGGGGTACAACCGCTTTACCTGGAATACCAAATGCATGCGTAACATGAAATGCTTGTAAATGTTCTACAAGAAGCGAAGCAACTGTTTTCACAAGAAAAAACTCCTTTCCAATACATAGATTTCTTCGCCAGACGTTCAGGAAGTACCAAAATAGCGAGGTTCACTATTCTTTTATCCTATTAATCTGCTTAGAACTAATTGTATAGAAAGGAGTTGCTTTTAGGAAGTACATGCTAATGAACTTTTCTGAATTTAAATATGTATTGAACAACTCAGATTAGTGACGGCTTTTGGTGAAAGAAAATACGCCTCAACTTCTTGCCAATTATTAAGCCTCCTATAACCCGTTACATCGCGATTATGCGGGGCTGTAAAGAGGATGCCTTGTCCTGAAAACGTATCCAGGTTGCTTGGCGTATCATCGATTAAATAATCGGCTTGAATAATGCTTTTATCTCCACAAAAAACGAAGTGCTTTTCGTTCAAAAAGCTGAAATGTTGTTTCAACCACTGATATTTTGGAGCGAGTGATGCCGGAAATTCCATTGCTGCCGTTACGATGTAAATTTCATAGTGCGCTCTTAATTTCTGGAGCACTTCTTGACTGTCTTTGATCACTTTTAACTCTAGAAAAAATGAGTCATTCGCCAAATAGTGTTCCACCTTTTCTGCAAATCTACTGTCTAGCTCCGCTAATTTTTTCCCTTGTAAATCTTCAATTGTGTACCGTTCGTTAAATTCCTTATTGAATAGTTCAAGACAGCCGTCGCTAAAATGCGAAAGCACTTCATCCATATCAATTGCGATTCGCTTCACAAGCATTTCTCCTCTACTTCATTTTTGGCGACACCGCCTGGTTAGTAAATTTCTTTATATCAGAGAACCGCAAAATAGCAGCAATTTCCTGGTGATTATGATTCAATAAAAGTAACTGAAAATAACTTAAATTGAAGTGATTGACATGTCATCTGTTGCCCTGCTTAGAGGTATTAACCTTGGGAAGAGAAATAAAGTAGATATGAAATCGTTAAAAGCCCAGTTCGAACAGATGGCCTATACAAACGTCCACACCTACATCCAAACAGGGAATGTCCTTTTTGATGGCACATCCTAAGATATTCAACAAATCGAAACGCTCCTTCAGGATACATATGGATTCGAGATTCCCGTTGTCGTACGCACCAAGCAGGAACTCCAAGACATTCAACAACACCCTTTTTTTCAAAATGAGCAAGTGTATGTATTTCTTCAGAAAAAGGCCTTTCAGATGAACAGCTGACATTGCTCGACACACTAATCGACGATAAGTTCGTTGTATTGAATCATCAAAATATTATTATCACGCACTCAAAAAGCTAAACATGCATTCGACCGCCCATAATCAAAATACCGTGAATAAGATTCTTGCTAAAATGGAATCGTATTTATGTTAGCCATACCTTAAGTCATGAACCTCTACCCTATATATCAAATTCTTAATATACCTCTGTAAAAAAGGTTTCACTTTGCCATTATAATCCTCAAGTGATCTGCAATCATAATCTTCATTCAGAGAAGCTTTAAAACGACAAGTAATCTCTATAGATTGTATACCTTCTGCAGTTACATGCCGATCGGCTATTTCAATAATCTCCATATGTACACGGCTATTTTTCATATAAATCTTTGATTTAGGCGCACTGCTTTTTGACAAAAAAGAGACAATTCCTGTTGCATAAATCATACTATTTCCCTTCCCTCTACACATTATGGATAAAGGCTGAATCAGTGACTCGCTCATACAATTACTATCCATATATTGTAGCATACTAATAACCCACTGCTAAAGCAGTGGGGTGCTGTTGCTTGATACACTTCTGCTATAATTTACTTTTCATTATTTCATATAATTCTCGACTAAAAAATAACATCTCTCTTTCGTTAGGTCTGCAAGTGTACTTAAATACTCTACGCTTTCAAATGACCCGTCCGCAAACTCTGATAATGCGGTTTCTGCCTGCCGCTCTCTAAATTTGAGCCAGTCGTGTTGCAGGTTATCTAACTCATTCACATCAGTGGTAGAAAGCGTCGTTTGTAATACGTCGTAAATTTCATTTAGCACATCGTCCCATCTTCTATACGCTTCAGCCAACGCCTCCTTCTCATCATTTGTCGAACTACTTGCATATAAATCCTTCAAATCATCATTCAGACTTTCCTCAGTCTGATATAACTTGTCTAGATATTCCCGTTCTTGATTGGCTTGCTCGGTCTGCACTTTTTCTTTGTTCGTTTCATCTGTCGATTGCTGTTCCAATACTTCATCGGATGAGTTATTTCCACACCCAGCAAATAGCATCACGACAGCCAGAGCTATCACTATTTTTCTCATGGGATTCCTCCTTTATTCATGTAGTGATTATTTGGATGATGAATACATAAAAACGCTTGATACATTCATCCCCCCTCGAAAAGTTACCCTCCAATTATCTAATGCTACCATTTCATCATAAATGTCAGCTACTTTTCAATACATATCGCTTTTTATTCCCCGAGAAATAAGTTGTTCGGATAAGTAAAAAGAGAAGTACTCCCACTTACTAACATTTCACGTTATACTAGAATCAATTTGGCATTACAACATACACCACAACCTATTCCCCCTGAAAAGAGGTTAGCTACATGAGAAAAAAGTATGCCCTTCCCTTTATATTGTCCTTGTTAGTTATAGTGCTACTAACTATAACTGGCTGTGGATCTAGAGAAGCCCATGAATTTATTAATAATCCGAAGATCCAAAAGCAGGCCAAAGAAATGGTCGTAGAAACACTGGCGGAAGACGGACTACGGGTCACAATCTTAGACGATGCCAATTATTTAAAGGGAGTAAAAGGCAGTATCATTGAAGATAAAATCGGTGTTTTCTACCAAACGGAACACGAACCAACTTTTATCGGGATGGCTACTATTCAAGTGGATATCGGCAGTCAAGAACGGAAACTTACCGAGGTCATTCAGACAGAGATCCTTTCGCAAAATCCTTCAGTCGTCGATTTATATGACCAGCTAATCAGTTATGCTTACCCGCTCGCCTTTCAAACTGCACTGAATGCCGCCAAACAACCAGGCGGTTCATTTTTAGACTTGAAGTTCAACGAAAATGATAATTTCCCGCCACTAGAGCTATACATCCGTCTCGACTTAGCAAAACAGAACGTCACCAATCAGCAAATTGAAAATCTACTCGCTTATTACAGAAACGACACATTCGTAACGATTCGCGAGGAACAAGCCAAAAAGCTTATGGATGATTCATTAGTGCTTAATCTCAATGAAGAAGGCAACGAAGTTCTACCAAAAATACACCTCAACTACCAAATAGATGGAACGTTTAGCAATGAGAAAATGGATCAGTTTCTAGATGACCTCCTGGCAATTGAGGGACTACCAGATGCTCTATTTGAAGTCATAGTAAGCGCAGATCATTATGAGGAACCCCCTGACAACTTGATACACCGTAAAATCTATAACCAGGATATCTACGGGAACTTCTCCCCCATGTTCATCGGTTATTTAAAAATAGAGAAGGGTAGACGGTTAAAAAATAGATCTATCTATTTTTAATTAGGTAAGCCATTCTTTACTTGAACATATGTGGCCTACTATTTTAGTATATAGGCCACTACTTTCCAGACTATTTGTTCAAATACCAAATATATATTTACATCCTATTCTCCCTATTTGTTATAATTAAAATGTAAATTGTAATAATTCCAAAAAATGTGTTGATTGTTCATAATAAGTTTGATATTGTGAATTATGTGTTCTATAACAATTATTAAATAAACAAACAATTGAAAGCGGTTTCAATCCAATGAAGGGAATCGGATACTTTAGAACACGTATTACGAAATCTATCATAAATACACCACAAAACAAAAGGGGGAAGAAATCATGAATGTAAAAACAGTAGACGATGTCACGGGTGTAAATGTGAACAACACAAATGGGCCTGCGAAAAAAGGCAAAACTACATCCTCGTTAGATTACGAAAAACTGATTAATACACCGGAATTTAAAGCGCTGGCTAAAAAGAAAAAAAGTTTTTTAACACCTTATACGATTTTTTTCTGTGTTGCATATGGACTTTTACCAATTCTAACAGCCTATACTTCTATTCTTGAAAACAGCGCAATCGGACGAATCACATGGACATGGATGTATTCGTTCGGCATGTTCATTCTCGTATGGACACTTGCCACAATTTACACGAAAAAAGCGGCTAGTTTCGATAAAGATGTAGAAGAAATCCTGAAAAAGAATGTTTTAAACTGAAAACGGTCTACGTAGATATAAAAAACACTCAAAAGGGGGATTTTATCAATGGACTTTATATCAGTAGCTATTTTCCTAGGTGTTATCGGATTAACACTCGGAGTCACTTATTGGGCAGCAAAGCAAACATCAACTGCAAGTGATTTCTACACAGCTGGTGGTTCCTTAACAGGATGGCAAAATGGCTTAGCTATCGCGGGAGACTACTTATCCGCTGCTTCTTTCCTCGGAATCGCCGGGGCTGTAGCGTTAAATGGTTATGACGGATTTTATTATAGTATCGGTTGGTTAACGGCCTATCTAGTTGTTCTCTTCCTCGTTGCCGAACCACTTCGGAACCTTGGGAAATTTACAATGGGCGATATGATTGGCGCACGCTTCCAAGCACGGAAAGTTCGTGCTGCTGCTGCTTTAAATACGATTACAATTGTTCTTTTCTATATGATTGCACAGCTCGTTGGAGCGGGAGCACTTATTAAATTACTGCTTGGCATTGACTACTGGCTTTCTGTTCTAATCGTTGGTGTCATGATGACAGTCTACGTATTGTTTGGTGGAATGACTGCTACAAGTTGGGTACAAATCATTAAAGCCGTCCTTCTGATGATTGGAACAATCATTATCACATTCCTTGTGCTTATGAAAGCCAACTTCAGTTTTCTTGGGCTCTTTGACCAAGTTGCGCAGGCAACAAAACACGGCGAAAACTTCTTACATCCAGGTGTTCTTTATGATAACCCACTTGGGCTCATTTCAGTCCTAATGGCGTTATTCTTAGGAACTGCTGGTTTACCACATATCTTAATGCGTTTCTTCACGGTGAAAGATGCAAAAACAGCTCGTTCTTCTGTTATTTATGCCGTTTGGATTATTGGTGTGTTCTATTTTATTATTATGATTTTAGGTTTCGGAGCTGCCATCTTTGTTGGTGAAGAAGCAATTGTTGCAGAAAATGCTGCTGGTAATATGGCCGCGCCTATGCTTGCTGCTGTATTGGGTGGAGCTGCACTCGAATCATTCGTAGCAGCCGTTGCATTCGCGACCATTCTTGCAGTCGTTTCCGGCCTCGTACTGACTGGTGCATCAGCGATTGCGCATGACCTTTACGCTGAAGTATTCAAAAAAGGAAAAATCACGGATAAACAACAAGTACAAGCTGCGCGTATTGCTGCTATTTCAGTAGCCGTTTTCTCGATTATACTTGCACTTGGTGCCGAAAAACTGAATGTTGCATTTTTAGTATCATTGGCTTTCTGTGTTGCTGCAGCTGCCAATATGCCGACAATTCTTTTCACAATCTACTGGAAACGCTTTAACACGACAGGTGCTATTGCTTCCATGTTTACGGGTTTAATCGTTTCCATCGTCTTAGTAGTGATAAGCCCTAGTGTTATGGATCCAAGTGGTGGAGCATTTATCATGGCTGAGCCAATCTTCCCACTTGCTAATCCGGCGATTGTCTCAATCCCAGCTGGTTTCATAGCAGCGATTATCGGTACACTTCTTTCATCTAAAGGAAAAGAAGAAGTCGATTATGCGGAAATCAAGTTTAAAGCGGAAACAGGATATCGTGAGCTCGAAGGATAATATGTCCCCCCTCCCCTAGCATCTTTAGTAGTGGAGGGGGTTTTACTGTAAGGAGATGGTACTCAATATGGAAACGAGTGAACAACGAGAATTCGTGGACAAGGTTCATGACCTGCCTTTATTTAAAGGTGTATCAGACGAGGAATTTACATCGCTATTGGCGGCATGCAAGCTGACCTATTATCGAAGATCTGAAAAAGTCGATTACTTTCAAACACCTAATGAAGGATTGTTTATCATTTTACGAGGGATGGCCGAAATATCTATAACAGATGATGCTGGCACATCCATCATTCTTGAAGCGATTCAGGAAGGAGAAATTATTGGCTTTTCCAATATTGCTTATTACTTAGGCGAAGTTAATCGCCCTCTTGACCGGCACCATCTGAAAATGGAGGTGTTAGAAGACTCCTATTGCTTACAAATCCCTTTTTCAGTTGTCAAACAACGATTAGCCTATGAAGCCGTTCGCGATGCCTTATTAAAGAACATGTCTACGCGACTTGCAAATGTGTACGCCTCCCTCGGTGAACAAGCAAAATCTGCTGAAGAATGGGGAGTAAGCACTCCTTATGTGCGGCGTGTAGAAGATTTGATGAACACGCCAGCGATTACTGTGTATGAAGATGCTGCTATAGAAGAGATTGCGCGCATAATGGTTGAGCGATCGATTAGTTCGTTAATGGTTGTCGATCAACATGAACGACTGACGGGGATTATTACAGAAAAGGATCTAGTCCAGCGAGTCATCGCCCAAGGTTCTGCCAACTCCTTCATAGCAAAAGAGATTATGACAAAAAAACTGTATACCGTATCCCGCCACGATTATTACTATGAAGTTCTCGCGACCATGTATAAGTATGGCGTCAAACACTTGCCTGTTGTGGAAGGGGAGCGTTTAGTCGGCGTCGTGACACTTTCCAACTTGCTCTCTAAAAGAGATCGTGGTTCTATGGGGATTTTAAAAACCATTGAAGAAGCATCTTTCAATCGTTTACCTGTCGTGAAAGCTGCAATCTATGATGTGCTTTCAAATTTAATTAGCGATGACATTTCAACAATCCACACGCTCGAAATCATTACGAAGTTGTATGATCGGCTAGCGAGACATTGTGTACAATCGGCTATACAAGCACTCGAACAACAAGGGCTAGGATTACCCCCTGTCCCCTTCGGTTGGTACCAAATGGGTAGCGGTGCGCGAGGTGAACAATTTATGTTAACCGATCAGGATCATTTCCTCGTCTATGCCGATGTAGATGAGGAAAATGCAGAACAAATACATCACTATTTTGCAATGCTCGGGGAAGAAATCGTTGTACATCTGGAGCAAGCGGGTTATACGAGATGTTTTGGGAAAATGATGTCTAGCGAGGCTATATGGCGCGGTTCTATTTCACAATGGCAGCAGCGACTCCGTACTTGGGCCCTTAAAGCAACAGATAATTACATTTTACTCGGATATAACTTTTTGTCGTTCCGTTTTTTATATGGCAATGCCTCTTTAGACAAACATTTTTCACATATGGTGCAAGAACAACTAAAAAAATCACAAACTTTCCTCTATTATATGGCCCAGCAGGAGCAAAATAAACCCATTCCACAGGCCTCCCAGTCTTTCCTTGCTTTATTTAAAGGAAAAGGGAAACGGGAGGTGATTGATATTAAGAAACATGCGTTATTCCCGCTACATCATTGCTTACAAATACTCGGGGTGCATAAAAACATTATCAATCGCACACCTTTACAATTAGTGGATGGGCTCGTTGAAAAAGGAGAATTATCGGTGGGATTCGCGGATGATATTCGCCATGCCTATGAGGTTGCGCTGAGAACAAGAATTCAAATGTCTTGGAAGAAGCATCTACGGAATGAAAAAATCACCACAGAAATTCAATTTGAATCGCTTCGTCAATGGGAACGCGATGAACTACGCACGATGTTAACGACTGTCCATACGCTACAAACTCATTTACTAGCAAAGTTGTAACAATGGATTTCGATTTCTAATAGACAGGAGGTATGAACGATGTTTTGGAGAAGAAAACGTTTAGACTATAAACTTGATCAATCCATTCAGTTGAATACACCACTTCGCGATATGTCATTCACTGTGTTCGACACAGAAACAACCGGCTTTGCCATCGGTGCAAACGACGGGCTTATCGAAATCGGCGCAGTCTATATTGAGAAATGCCAAGTGACCGATCTCATCTTTCAAACATTTGTGAAGCCTGCATGTGACATTCCTACACATATTACGCAGTTAACGTCGATTGAACAGCATCATGTACAAGACGCCCCCCCTCCTCTCGAGGCCATCAAAAGCTTCTTGCAATTTACTGAAGACACCAAAAGCGGTGGATGGGTTGGCCATCATGTAAACTTCGACACAATGGTCATAAAAAAAGAACTCCAGCGTGTCAAATGCACATACAATGAGCCAAGTTCTTTTGATACGATGGATTTGCTTGATTACTTACACCCTACTTGGGATCAGCGCGACCTCGAAGAATATGCAAGCATTTTAGGTACTCCAAAATTTGAACGTCATCGAGCACTTGGTGATGCGTTAACAACTGCCCATTTATTCGTTGAGTTAATAAACTTACTAGAAACAAAAGGTGTCACAACGTTGGCTGATTTACTCCGAATGAAACATAATAAGATGCAACGACAAGTAGCGCTGTTTTGATATGCGACCAAAAACCACTTCATCTAATTGGAAATAACCCTAGTAGATGAAGTGGTTTTTACGACCTATGCGGCTTTTATCACTATAGTGCCGATAAATTCCCCTGAAAGTTGCGGAGCTTTCGCTGACAGTTTGACGCTTTTCGATGACAACCTCGCACCTTGCACGACTAATCGATATCCGCTACTTCCGTCAACTCCCCAAGATTCATTGAACCGAAAATGAGTAACAGAAGAAAAATGAGTAGGATGACTTTATTGATAAACTTGCTGCCATCAAAACCATTCTTTTCAGCCATTTCTCCCCTCCTCCGTTTGCAGTTTCTTTTTTATACTCTCAACGATTTCATCTAACGTTAGGTCGCCATTTTTCTCTAAAAAGTCAGCCATCTCATCCGCTTTTGAATCCTTCACCTTCTTAAATTCTCCTAATAATGAAACTGCAATAACAGGCCGCCCCCTATATAACTGAACCGAGTCGACCTTTAGTTTTCCGAGTAAGAGAAGTGACGCTGCAACGATTTCAAGATCTCTTCCCTTTAGGAGATCATTTAGCGTGTAGGAGGAATTCTTATTTTGATTAGACTTATTGGAATACACGCATAAACACATCCTTTCAGGCGTTACATTGTCATTGTTCTATTGTATGTATCAAAAAGGGGCTGAGTGCTAATGAAGTTCGGAGCCCAAGTCCCTTCGATTGCATCAATGAATACAAAATCCAGACGAAAATGCCCCGTGCAAAACACGACTTCATATCGTGTTTGTACGGGGCATTTATACGGTGCCATGCGCTTATCTTTCTTATTTCAAATAACGTCGTGCGCCCGAAAACTCGGATTTATATGGTTCCATATTGATAGAAATGATTTCGACGCTCTTTTTAGGGTTCGGCGCATGGATCATTTGTCCGTTGCCAATGTATAGGCTAACGTGATGCACTGCTCCTTTGCCTTTATTATATGAATAGAATAGTAAATCGCCTGGTTGTAAGTCGTTTTTAGCAACGGCTATTCCATTGACCGCCTGTACAGTGGAGTCACGCGGAATCGTGATGCCATGGCTTTTATAGACCGAGTACGTTAAGCCTGAACAGTCGAAACCGAAGCCTGAAGTACCTGCCCATAGGTATGGAAGGCCTTCGAACATTTTTGCCGTATTGACGATGTCTTGTTGAGTTGGTTTCGCGATAGCCGCTTGATCTTTCACGATATTAACATCTTGTTTACGTACATATTTCACACCATTGACGGGCGTTTGGACGTGTAGCCACTGCGCTTCTTCTTTAACGATAGGAAGACTTGTATTGAAGCTAATGTCCATAAATTTACTCGTTGTCGCTGCTGTATTGTATAACGCTGCTGTTGCGCCA
This sequence comes from Sporosarcina sp. FSL K6-1522, assembly GCF_038622445.1. Lineage (GTDB taxonomy): Bacteria > Bacillota > Bacilli > Bacillales_A > Planococcaceae > Sporosarcina. The sequence continues at coordinate 1,979,875 of NZ_CP152019.1, read as the reverse complement.
TCGACAATCGCAAGCTGACATTCCGTATAATTTGGATACATTTCCGTAATATGCGCTTTCGGAACCCATCCTGGATAGCCGGCTTTGTTTTTCGGTGAGTACTGATCTTTTACCGCAATATAATGCCAGTTGCCGCTGCTTTTTAAAATGGCTACTTCTTGCCCATATAAAGCTTGTGATTCCGTATTTCCTACGAGCCACTGTTTCTGCGGAATTGTCATGCTGGTCGTCCATTTCGAGATGTCTACAGGCGTAGAAACCGCCGGGCGATCTACTACACGAGCCTTATTGGGCTCTTTCCACAGCGTTGTCACTGCCACATTCACCATATAAGTCGTTGTATTATCCAACTTGTGGCAGGCAAATGACTGCTTGAAATCGGGTTGTAGAATGCGAGCTAGAAAAATAGAAAAATGTGCTTTCGTAATGAATGTTCCTCGCTTAAAAGTATTATCTGCATAGCCCGTAGTAACATTATTCACAAAAAGAGTTTTGATAAATGGTGCCGACCAGTCTGTCGGAGGTACATCACGGAAAGAGTAGGCTGTTGTTCCTTTTAAATCAAAGGCAATCACAAGTATTTTCGCCATTTGTGCTCTTGTTAATTTTACATCTGGTCTAAATTCGCCTTCTGGAGTCCCGGTCATAATCCCCTCGTCCGCAATCGTTGCGATTATGGCATATCCTTCGTCACCAGGCTTCACGTCCTTGAAATCAGGTGCTGGACGATTCGTCGTATCGAGTCCGCGCGCCCTGACGATCATTTCAGATGCCTGCAAACGGGTAATTTCTTGATTGATGCCGAATTCAGTTGTCGCATCGCCAACGATTATACCTTGTTCAACCAAATAGGCCAGTTCAGCTTTCGCCCAATAATTATCATCTACATCCTTAAATAGTGGTGCTGCTGAAGCACTTCCAGTTGCCGTGAACAATAAGAGGAATGCCATAAAAAAGGGCAAGTAGTTCTTTATCATCTCATAATCTCCTTTTCGATTAGTAGTTCGTATGTCTACCGTACAGGAATATGAAAGTTCTGTATAGTCATTTATGTACTGAATAACAAAAAAAGAACCAACTGAACCTGCCGTTGCTAGCAGGTCCAGTTGGTTTATTCAATTAGATGGAGGTCTAATTCTGAATAGCGCTTCGCTGAACGCTTTAATTCAAGTTATCATTAAGCATTTACAGGTTGTTCTGCAAGTAAAACGGAGGAAAGTATATCAATTGCTTGGTCCATTTCTTCATACGTTACCGTTAATGGTGGTAGTAAACGAATCACATTCCCACCTGCTTGTACAAGTAACAAGCCAGCTTTTTCTGCTTGTTGAATGAGTGGTACGACATCACCTGGGCATTCAATACCTAGCAATAAACCTGAGCCTCGAATCGTAAATTGCTCTTTAGGTAAAGCTACCTGAAGTTTTTGCATGAGATAATCCGATTTCTCCTTAACCTCCTGAAGAAACGCCTCTTGGAATACGATATCCGTTACCGTTTTGGCAACAGCGACTGCTAAAGGATTGCCTCCAAACGTCGTGCCATGCGTCCCCGGGCCAAATGAGGTAAATAGCTCACTCGAGCCAAGCATTGCACCAATCGGGAATCCCCCGCCTAGCCCTTTCGCCAGCGTCATAATATCTGGTGTGAGGTTAGCCTGTTCAAATGCATAACGTGTCCCTGTGCGGCCAATGCCCGTCTGCACTTCGTCGACGATTAATAAAATACCTTTCGCTTGGCAAATATCCGTGATAGCTTGTGCAAAGTCAGGATCAAGCTGATGCACGCCACCTTCTCCTTGAATCGCTTCCAGCATAATGGCCGCCACATCATCGTCAATTGCCGCTTCAAGTTGTTTTTTGTCGTTATAAGGTATTGTTCGGAACGTTTCTAAGAGTGGACCAAAACCTTGCTTGACCTTGTCTTGCCCCGTAGCAGACATCGCGCCAAACGTCCGACCATGGAAAGATTGTTCAAATGTAATGATGACATTTTTTTGTGTATGTTTACGCGCTAATTTGATGGCCGCTTCGTTCGCCTCTGCCCCACTGTTACAAAAGAATGCATGGGCAAAAGGGGTATCTTTCACAAGCGTAGCTGCTAGCTGTTCTTGTTCTGGACTTTCAAATAAATTCGAGACATGCCATAGTTTTTCGCTTTGCTTTTGAATCGCTTCAACAATAGCAGGATGCGCATGACCGAGACTGACGACCGCGATTCCACTTATAAAATCGAGATAGTCCTTCCCAGTGGCATCCGTTACGATGGTGCCTTGCCCTTTGACAATATGAACGGGGCGTCGAGCATAGTTTTGAAATAGTGCACTCATGAAAAAACCTCCTCAGCTTGTATAACCGTTCCTGTTAACTGTTGACCAACAATTTGAATAGACGGAATACCCGCCCCTAAACAATCAAGCGCAGCATTCACTTTCGGCAACATACCTCCATAAATATCGCCTGATTCAATCCATTTAGCAATCGCTGCTGGTGACACAACCGACTGCACCTGCTCCTCGATTTTAATGCCCGGTGTATCGGTCACTAGCAGCAAACTATCTGCTTGAACCGCCAGTGCAATTTCACTTGCAACGGTATCCGCATTAATATTCAACGGTATGCCTTCCCCTGTCGCACCAATACATGAGATAACTGGAACAATCCCCGCCTGAAGAATGCTTTCCAGCAAGTCTGTCTGTACATGCTGAATATCTCCTACAAAACCATATACGTCTTCATCTAGCACTGTGCACTCCAGAAGATTGCCATCAAAGCCACTTAGTCCGATTGATGAAATGCACGCTTTGTTTAATTGATGAACAAGTGCTGGGTTCACGCGCCCAATTAACGTCGATTGCACAATGCCAATGGCTTCTTTTGATGTTACACGAATCCCATTAACAACTGTTGACGTCACTTGCCTATTCGCAAGCTCTAGATTAATCGCAGGGCCTCCACCATGAACGATAAGCAGATCTGTTCCTGCCGCTTGGAGTTCTTTAAAGTTGGTAAAAAAGCTGTCACTCAGACCCTCTAACATACTGCCGCCTAATTTAATGACGGCTCGTTTACGAGCGGTATGTTGCGTTGATTTGGACATAGTCATATGTTAAATCGCACCCCCATGCTACCCCTTGGCCACTTCCTTGATGAAGTGCAACCGTGAATTTCACTTCTGGTTGCTTTAAATACACAAGCAATTGTTCTTCTGAAAAATAGACTGGTTCTCCATTTTCAACGACCGTTGTTGTGCCAATTTTAATCGAAATCGCATTCGGATCGAGCGTTGCCCCACTATACCCGACAGCCGCAATGATTCGTCCCCAGTTCGCATCACAGCCAAAGACTGCTGTTTTCACAAGTGGTGAGCCGACTACGGATTTCGCAATTTTTCGTGCTTCATCATCCGAAATCGCTCCTTGTACTTCCACCTCGATGAGTTTCGTTGCGCCTTCTCCGTCTTTCGCAATCATTTTTGCTAAGTCTTGAGACACCGCATGCAAAGCTTGCACAAATAGTGCCCAATCCGGATGAGTCGGTGTTAATGCGTCATTTAGCGCTAGCCCATTTGCAAGAACGAGCACTGTGTCATTCGTCGATGTATCCCCATCTACCGTAATGGAATTGAATGTTACATCCGTCACAGCTTTCAATGCTGCTTGTAAATGAACCGATTCAATATTGGCATCTGTCGTGATGTAGCTGAGCATCGTTGCCATATTCGGTGCAATCATCCCTGAGCCTTTTGCCGTTCCTGCAATAATGATTTCTTTGCCATCAATGATTGTTTTATAAGCTGTATTTTTCGTTACCGTATCCGTCGTTAAAATCGCTTGTGAAAAATTAATGGCCCCTTCTAACTCGGCGCTCGGTTGAATTTTTTGAATCCCTTTCAAAATGGGCTCCATCTTCATCATTTCACCAATGACACCTGTCGATGAAACGCCAACTAATTCCGGCGCAATGCCCAATTTTTCTGCCGTCGCTTGCTGCATCGCATATGCGTCTTTCAAGCCTTGCTGACCTGTGCACGCATTAGCATTCCCTGAGTTAATGATAACCGCTTGCATTTTTCCTGCCTGTTGAATCGCTTCTTTCGTCACAAGTAAAGGTGCCGCTTGAATCGCATTTGTCGTAAAGACACCTGCCACGCTTGCTGGGACTTCACTTATAAGTAGAGCTAAATCATGCTTTTTATGTTTAAGGCCGCAATGAATGCCAGCCGCTTTAAATCCAATAGGTGACACAATATTTTTACGTGAAATACGTTTCACGGGTGCTACAGTTGTCGTCATACTACTCCTCCTAATCGGATTAGATGAAGGCTGGGACATGTGAGAGCCCCATCGATTCATCCAATTGAAATTGAACGTTCATATTTTGAATGGCTTGCCCTGCTGCACCTTTTACCAAGTTATCAATCACTGCGACAACTGTTGCACGGTTTGTTCGTGGGTCGACTTTGACATGAATGTCACAGAAGTTCGAGCCATACACCTGATTCGTCCCAAATTTATCGGTCTCTTTTGTCACACGCACAAATGGATGATCCGCATAAGTTTCTTCTAAACAAGCAACTAGCTGTTGCTCCGTTACGCCTGCTTTAACAGGTGCATAACTCGTAGCAAGAATACCCCTCGTCATCGGAACGAGATGCGTACTAAATGTGATAGGCGGTGCTTCCTCTGCAAACAGCCCAAATGCCTGTTCAATTTCAGGTATATGTTGGTGTTGATGTAATTTATAGATGGCTGTATTTTCATTCGTTTCACTGAAGTGCGTCATTTGGCTTGCCTTATTCCCAGCCCCCGACACGCCACTCTTCGCATCGATAATTAAACCTGAAGCATCTATCAATTGCTCTTTCAATAATGGCAAGAGTGATAGAAGAACCGCTGTCGGATAGCACCCTGGATTGGCAATGAGCTGCGCTTGTTTAATCGCCTCGTGATTCCATTCCGTTAAGCCGTAGACGCTTTGCTCAACTGCCTGCTTGGGAGCAGACTCTTTTTTATACCACTGTTCATATTGTCCAAGATCCTTCAAACGGAAATCTCCTGATAAATCAATCAATTTCGGCCCTTTGCCGATTAATGGCGGTAGTAAATGACTTGCAACGCCTGCAGGTGCACTTGAGAAGACAACATCAAATTTCGCCAGTTTCTCGTGCTCTATTTTTCGAAGTGGTTGATCATACATATTCATTAGATGTGAATATTTATTTGAAAAAACGATACCTTCTTCGGACGACGTGAATAATTCGATTTGTTCGACTTCAGGGTGATTATGCAATAGCCGGATTAGTTCAAGCCCGCCATACCCCGATGCACCAATGATTCCAACCTTCAATATGCTCACCCCTACAATCAATATAGACTTAGTATATGACTGCATAAATATAAAGTCAACTGCATTTTTAATTATTACGGATATTTCAGTTTTGAATGCGTTTTCATTTTATTCAAGAAATATATTCGCTATTTTTTTAACTGGTTGAGTATGTTATACTTCTATTAGTATCTGGTACTAATAATAGGTATTATCTATTTCATGACCAATTCGGGAGGTTACTATGGAAGACTTATTGAAATTAAAAGGTAAAAATATTGTCGTAATGGGTGTAGCAAATGAACGCAGCCTTGCTTGGGGCGTAGCAAAGTCCCTCTTTACAGTTGGCGCAAACGTCATTTTCACGTATCGAAAAGAACGTTCACTCACTAAGCTTGAGAAAATACTGAGCACAGGCGGTTATGAAGCGAAGCTCATCGTCCAATGTGATGTTAATGAAGACGAAAGCATTCAAGCAGCTTTTGAAAAAATCGGCGCTGAAGTTGGAACGATTCACGGTGTTGTGCATTCTCTAGCATTCGCACATGCTGAAGATTTAAAAAATGATTTTGTTGAAACGACACGCAGTGGCTATGCATTTGCACAAGATACTAGTGCCTATTCACTCATCGCAACAGCTAAACAAGCTCGCCCATTCATGACAGAAGGTGGCACGATTGTCACAATGAGTTACTTAGGAGCGGAGCGCGTGCTTGATGGCTATAACGTCATGGGCGTCGCAAAAGCAGCTCTTGAGGCTTCTGTCCGCTATTTAGCAAACGATTTAGGAAAAGATAACATTCGGGTTAATGCCATTTCTGCCGGAGCAGTTCGGACATTGTCTGCAAAAGGTGTTCCTTCATTTAATACGATTTTGTCTCAAATCGAAGAAAAAGCACCTCTAAAACGGAATGTCACACAAGAAGAAGTAGCTGATATGACGATTGCTATCTTGAGCAACCTATCACGCGGTGTAACAGGAGAAATTGTTTACGTCGATGCTGGTTATAATATTATGGGGTAATGAAATGGGGGCCACTTCATCCACTGGGGATGGAGTGGCTTTTTTGCGCGGTTTGCAATCGGGTTTGCGTGCTTCGACAACCACTTTGCGCGGTTCACAATCACGTTTGCTCGCTTCAACAAGCACTTTGCGCGGTCAACAAACAAGTATGCTCGCTTCGGCAACCACTTTGCGCGGTCCACAAACAAGTATGCTCGCTTCAACAACCACTTTGCGCGGTCCACAATCACGTTTGCTCGCTTCGGCAACCACTTTGCGCGGTCCACAAACAAGTATGCTTGCTTCGGCAGAAATTCTTTTCCCCCACCAAAAAAGAGCCGCCCTATTCGCAAAAAACTTTGCGCCCAGGACAGCCCTCATCTTATTTTACTTTCCGACTTGCTTCATCAATTCCTTGTTGCCTTTTGTAATGATGTTTTCATAATCAATGTATGCATAAATATCATCCGCAATATCCGCACTGAATTTCGCCAGCTCATCGATTGTCAGATCCTCAATCGCTTTTTTCTGCTCTTCACAATAAATAATCAGTTTCCCAACGATTTCATGCGCGTCACGGAAAGCCGTTCCTTTGCTCACTAAGTAATCCGCCACTTCAGTCGCATTCAGGAAGCCAGCTTTAATCGCCGCTTTCATATTATCCGCATTGACTTGCAATGTATCAATCATTTTAGACATAATCTCGATACAATCCAGCACTGTATCCAGCGCATCGAAAAACTGCTCTTTGTCTTCCTGCATATCTTTGTTGTATGTCAAAGGCAATCCTTTTAATGTTGTCAATAAAGAGAATAGTGAACCATAAACGCGGCCTGTTTTCCCACGAATCAGTTCTGCCGCATCCGGATTTTTCTTTTGCGGCATAATGCTGCTTCCTGTTGAATACGCATCTGCCATATTGATAAATTTAAATTCCTGGCTGCTCCACAAAATCAACTCTTCACTCAGACGGCTCAAGTGCATCATAACAATTGAGAAATCCGACATTAATTCAAGTAAATAATCACGATCACTGACACCATCGAGGAAATTATCCACCGGTTTCGCAAAACCTAATAGCGCAGTTGTAACTTCACGGTCAATATTATGTGTCGTTCCCGCAAGCGCCCCACATCCAAGTGGGTTTTCATCCAAAATTTCAAGCGCATTGCCAACACGCTTTTTGTCACGCTTGAACATCTGCGCATATGCACCAAGATGGTGGCTGAACGTCACCACTTGCGCGCGTTGCAAATGCGTATACCCTGGCATGATCACATTGTTCGCCACGGCTTTTTCATGCAATGAATCGATAAGCATTTGCAAGCTATCCATTACTTCTTTCGCTTTGTTTTTTGCATACAAACGCATATCAACTGCGACTTGGTCGTTTCGGCTACGTGCCGTGTGCAATTTCTTGCCCGTCTCACCAACACGCTCCGTCAAATGCATTTCCACGAATGAATGGATATCCTCATAATTGCCTTCCATTTTCAACGTACCTGATTCAATATCCACCAAAATCGATTGAAGTCCACCAACGAGTAACTCACCTTCTTCTGGTGTCAATAAATCGCAATGGACAAGCATCGTCACATGCGCCAAGCTCCCCGCAATATCTTCCTGATAGAGTCGATGGTCGACTGGCAACGACGTATTAAATTGCTCCATAATTTCATCTGCACGACTTGTAAAACGTCCGCCCCAAAGCTTCATTTATACTGCAACTCCCTTTTTCGTAGTTAGTTTTGATAGTACGATCACTGCTAAGACTAAAAGAATAATGGTCAATAGCAACGTCCATGCACTACCTGTAATACCCGCGACCACAAACCCAACAAACGCAATCAATGCATTAACAACAGCGTATGGGAATTGCGTTTTCACGTGATCGATATGATCGGCTCCCGCCCCCGTTGACGATAAAATCGTCGTATCTGAAATCGGTGATGAATGGTCTCCGAAAATACCGCCTGACAGAACCGCTCCAATACAAACTAGCAGATGTGCATCAAGTGCCACTGCCATTGGAATGGCAATCGGTAGCATAATCGCAAATGTTCCCCAAGAGGTTCCAGACGCAATCGACATGCCCGCCGCAACCAAGAACAAAATGGCTGGGATGATAAATGCAGGCACATTGCCTTGCATCGCTTCGACAATAAAATTCGCCGTCCCCATCTCATTAATAACTTTTCCTAATGACCACGCTAAAACGAGCGTCACTGCAACATAGACCATCTTCTGCATACCGGATGTATAAATCGAGAAAATCTCATCAAATTTCTTTATTTTATAAACCAACATCAAGATGATAATCGTAATAGCCGCGAATAAGTACGCTGTCGATAAAGCCACCCGGAAGTCATTACCAGGTACCGGCTCGAACGGGAAACCGAAAGAAATCAGCAACCCAAATAGTGTAATGAACAATACAAGTAACGGCAACAAAATCAAACTTGCGTTGCTGCCTTTTGTTAAATCATCATTTTCATCGGCCTTCCGTAACGGTGTCGATGTAGGCCAATAAAGAGCACCCGTTTGTTGAATTCGTCTTTCTGCCTTCGCCATTGGACCAAAATCTAATTTTGTAATCGCTACAAGCGGCACCATTGTCACCGCCAAAATCGCGTAGAACTGAAACGGAATGACTTGTACCAACGTATCAAATTCCGAAGTTTTAATGCCTAACAAATCAAACTCATTTTTTATGAGTCCCATAATATAGACACCCCATCCAATGAACGGCACTAAAACCGCCACTGGAGATGAAGTAGAGTCAATGATCCACGCAAGCTTTTCACGGGAAATTTTTGCTTTATCAAAAATCTTTTCGAATACAGGACCTACTATTAAAGGCGTACCTAAATCCGAGAAGAAGATGATAATACCGCCGAACCAAGCGGACAGTTGCGCTTTCGCACGCGTGTTGATGTATTTAGTTGCATTAATCGCAAGAGCTGCCCCGCCCCCGGATTTCTCCATCAGTGCAACAAACCCACCTATGAAAAATAGTAACACTAAGACAGCGGCATTATAGCCATCTGCTACTTGTGGAAATAAGTAATTCCCGATTGTCTCCATCGTCGCTTCCAAAGGACGACCACCAACTAAAATTAACACCCCAATGTATGTACCCGAAAATAGCGAAATGATAACATTTTTTGTTACGATTGCTAAAATAACTGCAAGAATTGGTGGTAGTAAGGATATAATCCCCATATGCTCCATAAAATCTTCACTTCCATTCACCAAAATGTATATTTATAAATTATATTTTATAGCTCCTCACATTGCAAGAACTATTAAATAATTATAAAACTATTTTCTTATTTATCCTGTAAACGTTTACATCTATATTATATGAAGTTACTTTCTATCTATATTATGGAAACATCGATCATTTCCAAAGTACAACAGACCTCTATTTTCTAAATGTATTATATTTTCCACGCTATTTTATTATTTTATCCTTATTTTTTTACCTAAAAAAGCGCAACAAATCATTGCGCTTTCCCCCCTACTTCAGTGTCCCCGTATTCAGTAAATTGAAATCGACAGTCACTTCATATTCTGCCGTCATCATAATTTGCTTAGTAAGTTCCTCCGTCCACTTGCCATCATAGTACATTCTAAAATATTCACTTAAACCAATCGGGTCAACTTCTAATTGTCGAAGCTTCTTCAGTAACTTCTCCACTTCCTTTTGCACTTCTTGACTAATAGCTTTCTCTAACTCCTTATACTCCTTGTCCTGCCCTAAATCTTTATCCCCTTTATATTCATATAAGGCTCCTTGTAAGCTCAAATAAATGGACAACTTTGGTGATTCCAGATTTTTATTACTCGTAATCTTCGCCTTATTTTTAATCAATTCAATATGCACTAGCTCTTTTTTTCCGCCCTCTTCTATCGTGAGGGCTAGCGGTGATAATTTGTCGAGTCCCTTCAATGCTTGGATGAGTGATGATTGTTTACTTGATATCGTGTCAATCATTTTACCGCTATCGAATAGCGCGATACTCACGATTTTAACCGAGTCCTTTTTCAACTCAAAATACGGCACTTGTGAATAAAACACTGGATTGGTCTCTGAATATTGAAAGTCGTGAATCGTTGTGAAAGGGCTAAATGACGTATGCAACTTAGGCTGTAACAAGTCATTCAAATAAGAATCCATATTCGGTTTATCGGTAAATTTTGCCCGCAGAACATCTTCCGCCTGTTCTTTCACAATTGCCAGACGAACATTATTCCCTACCGTTGAGTTTCTGTAAAAATGCTCGACCACCTCTGCCATTCTCCCAGTCCTGGCAAAATCCTCACTAAATAAAATCGTACGTAGCTGATTTAACAGGATCATTTTATCAGACTCCGTGGAAATTTCGACAAGCCCCTCTTGAATCAGCTTTACATCGGCCGAATAAGTTTGCGTATTCTCTTTCGATCCAGTTGATGGATGTGGCAATGATACAGTCATGCGCATCTCTTCATCATTTATGACATCAAAAGCCATACTACTTGCCATCGCCAAATCCTCTACAGACGTCCGCTGCCCCGGCTGCGAACAACCTGCTAACACCGAGAGACAAATAATGAATAAAAAGCGTCTCATTTTACACCTTCTTTGTTAGGCTTTACTGCATGCAAGGCACATAGCAAAATAGGCCAAACCATAAATGCATAATTAACATGAAATACATGTTCATACAGCATTTTTTGCACTTCTTTTGGGAACGGGATAATGATGAAGAGAAATATAACGACAGCAATAATCGATAAATGCTGCTTGTTTTCAGCTCCACGAATGGCATCGACGCCCCGTTTTGCTACCCATAAATACGCAGCTGCCGTCGTTAAAATAAAAAACATCCAAAGCGATATGGCCAATACGTCAACCCGCTCAAGAAAAGATAGTTTAACCGCGTTGAATAAATACAAAATCGGATAAAGTACATTTTCCAATTGCCAGATGGAAAAATACATCACACTCGCAAGAACCGTTATAAGGTAAAGCACAGCACAAATCCAAATGCCTAATGACGCTTGTTTAAAGACATGTTGTGGTTGGCGAATATAGGAATAGTAAAACAAAATGAGTTCAAACCCTGCCATCGAAATAAAGCCTTTTTTAGTCGCCGTCACTAACTCTTCAAACGAAAAATTGAGCAACGGCAGCAAATGACGAATATCTCCATCGACCATTCCCCATTTCAAAAAATACATCATCCATGTCACAAGAAAAAAACTCATCATGCAAAAGCGTGCAATGGACTTGATGCCTCCACTGACAATATAGACAAGCAACAGCATGAAAAGGACAACTGGCCAAGTCGTCGTTCGATCAGGCAAGGCAACAACTTGAATCAAATCTAAATAATTTTCACAAACTGCCGCGATTAAAATCACTATATAAAGCATAAGAAGCCCATTAATCCCTTTCCCAACCCACTTCCCAAACAGCTTCTCATGAACCTCGAATAAGTTGTCGTCTGGATAACGTGACATTAGCCAAATCATCGGTACCAATAACAGATTTGCGATAAGTGCGAACAACAACGGTAGCCACCACTGGCTATAGCCAACCGAGCTTAACAAATTGGGCAATGTAATTAACGTACTGCCAATCATCACATTCTGCACAAGAAACACAACATGATAGCCATTCAATATTTTTGTTTTAGTAGGCTTCATCATTTTCCTTCCTTTTTATCCGTTACTGCCCTTGAAACTCCTTTTTTATACTTTTGAAAAGGAGTTGGTAGTCGAATAACACTATCTACAAAGTCTGACCATTTCCGGGGCAGCACAGGGGCCATATAGTCTTCGCCCAAAGACTTTAAACTAAGTAAATGATGCATAAGCCATGCAAATGCGATCATTTGTCCATAAAGTCCAAATAAGCCTGCCGAAATGATAAATAAATAACGAATGACACGACTTGAATTACTCATCGTAAAACTTGGGGGTAAAAAGGATAACAGCGCTGAAATGGCCACTAATACAATCAGTGTATTGCTGACAAGTCCGGCCTCTACAGCCGCTGTTCCAATGACAATCCCTCCAACAATACCAATCGTTTGCCCAATCTTGGTCGGCATGCGCGTTCCAGCTTCCCGCAACACTTCAATAACTAATTCCATAAACAGCACTTCAATCACGGGAGGAAAAGGCACCCGACTGCGTGATTCTTGTAAATTAATGAGCACTTCAAACGGCAACATTTCCGGATGAAAAGACAACGCTGAAATATAAAAAGGAGTCAGCATAATCGTCAAAAAGAATCCAAAAAAACGCAGACAACGCAATAATGTAGCCGTCGTCCAACGATTAAAGTCATCCTCAGGTGACTGAAAAAACTCGAAAAATGTACTCGGACAAATTAAGACACCTGGGCTATTATCCATCATAATAATGATACGCCCATCTAACAGATAACCGATTGTGGAATCTGGTCGCTCCGTCATATGATACTGTGTAAATGGCGAAAAGCGATGCTCTTCCATCAACTGACTAACAGTCGTAATATCCGCAAATCCAGGCCACGTCAATGTATCCAACTTTGTACAAACACGATTCAAGTGTTCGGGATTCACAATAGAATCGATATAAAGAATCGACACATTTGTGTGTGTCTCTGTTCCAATCACATAGTTTTTACTTTTCAAATTCGAATTTTTAATGCGCCTTTTTACGAGTGATAAGTTGGTCTGCAAGGATTCCGTAAATGCATCACGCGGGCCACTGACCGTCGACTCTGTATCAGATTGCGTAATTGCACTCGCTGGCGGACTATATGTATAGACTTTGAAATAACGCGCTTTTTCATGTACATAGAGCAGCGTGTTGCCTTCTATAATGCAAGCTAGCAAGTTAGTATCCGTCGCCGGCTTGATTACTTCAGCGGTTTGCGAGACATCTTCCTTCCTATTAAATAATGGAGTAGCTACCATTTCTTTAAATCTAAGATGATCCACAAGCGAACTAATATAGATAACAGTTACCATTCCATGAGGTGTAATCATTTCTTTTCGAACAACATCGGACACCTCTTCTAGCTGCCTGAATACTGCTTCAATAAGGACATTTTTAGAGTTATTTTCTTGCTGACCATCTTCCAAAAAACTCATCTCGTCACCTACGATTTCCTGTATACTGTTGGTATTAATCTTTCCCAAATCATGGGGGATTATACAAACAGGATTCCGCCAACGAAAAGCCTTCAAAGAAACAATTCCCAACATTTTTCGTTCTATAACTTTGAGGTGAATTCAATGAAACGTCAGCCAATTTATGTAGAAGTACCCATTTATACAGACATCGATGCCATCTGGGATGCATCGCAACAACCAGACAGACACGAGCAATGGGATCTCCGATTCTCTTCCATTACGTATTTGCCGAAAAAAGAAGGAGAGCCCCAAGCCTTCGTCTATTCACGGACAGTCGGCCCTTTCCTGCAAGTAGAAGGTTGGGGGGAAAGCGTCGGTTCGTTCCATAAAGAAGATGGCACACGCTCGTCTTCCCTTCATTTCGGAACGGAGCAATGGATTTCTCCCATTCGAGAAGGTCGAGGTTATTGGAAATATGAACCACAGGAAGATCATGTGAAGTTTTTAACGCAATATGATTACGAGGTCAATTTCGGAAAAGCCGGTGAAATAGCTGATAGAGCTATTTTCCGCCCACTCATCGGCTGGGCAACCGCACTCAGTTTTGATGTTTTAAAACGCTGGCTGGAACAAGGGGAAGCTCCACGTTCCCAATACATGCGCTTTTTCTCTACTTATTTAATGACGCTATTATTTGCCTTCATATGGCTTTATCAAGGCCTCATACCTAAAATCATTGGCATGCATCCCGAAGAACGCGCAATGATAGGCAGCGCCTTACCCATATCAGAAAATGGCATCACCACAGCAGTACTAATAATTGGGATTGCGGAAGTGTTATTCGGGCTGGTTTGGCTGGTTTATCGCAATAAACGGCAGTTATTCATTTTACAGCTTATGGTCTTCCCACTGCTGACAATTGCGACAATCGTTGCAGATCCAGCTACAACTATCCATCCCTTCAATCCGGTGACTTTCAATTTCCCACTCATTGTGCTATCGATTATTGGCGTGTGGATGAGTAAAGATATCCCTTCAGCGACAAGCTGCAAACGGAAAAGGTAGGTGTCTGCATGTCGATTTATAAACAAGTAATGGGCAACGATTTCAATCGGCTACACCCGCTGCTCCAACAACGATACAATTTACCCGAAGGCACCGTTTTTAAAGCGTCAGGCATAATGAAAGAAATTCAAGGTGGACCTAAATGGCTCTATCCATTTTTCCGAGCAGGCATTCGATGGAAATTGCTGTTCCCTGAACAAGGAAAGGACATTCCATTTACCATTCAAAACCGTGCATTTATCGGTGATACCGGCGACAGCCAAGTGCACTGGGAACGAATTTTTCACTTTGGTAAACAAAGACGCTATTTCAATGCACTTATGAATCTTGATATGGAACGTTTGGTCATTCAGGATTACCTTGGAGAACCACATCTCTTCTATTCCGATTTGGCTTTACACGTGACAGATGATGGAAGTTTAACGATTGAATCCTTAGGACAACGACTTGTGCTTGGCAAGATTGAAATTCCATTGCCACGCCTTTTTCAAGGACTTGCAACGGTTACGGAGCGATATGATGATGAGCTGGAACTTTATCATATCCATGTTAAGGTACGAAATCCTTTGATCGGCACAGTGTTTTCTTATGAAGGGACGTTTTCTGCCGATGACGATACGTAATTTTGCGCTAGTCCATGTTGTATTATTTGTAGTGGTGTCCTTGTTCACTACGGAGCCATGGCCATTCCTCTTATTAGCCGTTGCACAGCTTGTCTATATGCCTATTGCTTTGAGGCTTATCAGGATAAAGGATGATTGGCTTGCGAAACGGTATGGTTATTTTGCGATTCCCGCTTATACCTCGATTGCCTGGCTGCAAATCATGCCGACTTCGAAGTGGGATATACTATTTGCGGTCGTTTATTTATTGTTTACGTTTGTCATTGCGCTATACGGTTTGTCACGTTTTCTTGGCAGGGGTTTCACCAATCTAGAGGAGTTTTCAATTGATATCGGACTGATTTATGTAGCACTCGGCGGCGGTTGGTTCTTCGCCTACATTGCTGGCATTGATACGGGCTTTAGCCCGCTCATCACTTGGTTAACAACCATTCATTTTCATTATTCGGCATTATTACTGCCCATTTTTATCGGGTTATTGGGAAGACTCTATAAACCTGCGTCCTATCGCATTGTCTGCATAATTATGATTGTGTCACCAATGATTGTAGCGGTTGGCATTACATTTTCTAGGTGGATTGAGCTACTGTCAGTTATCATCTATATCGTCGGATTGAGTGGGTTAATCTTCATCGCCTGGCAAGCGCCTTTCACCATGGCGTTGCAAAGGTGGCTCATCCGGATATCCTTTAGTGCACTTGGTGTAACCATTATTTTTTCGTTGCTGTATGCACTTGGTAACGGTTTTGGTCTCACGTCTGTCGATATTGATTTTATGCTTCGTTTTCACGGGGTTCTGAATTGCGTCGTCTTTGCGTTGTTCGGGATTGTCGGATGGGCTTTATCCGTTCCGCCCTCCTCTTTCGCAACACCTATATTTCCTGTTAGTGCTATGCGTGGCAAATGGCATATCGGGGAACGCTTTTTGGATAATCAGGTGAACAGTCCTCACGCAGGACTTGTTGACGATATGGGGAGCTATTCAGACATCACCGCAGCCCCTCGCATTGTTGATTTTTATGAACATACATCGGATTATCGACTGTTCGCCACAGTAAAATGGCGCACATGGTTTAAACCACTCGCTTTTCTTTATCGTTTGGTGAGTCAACAGACACATCAAATTAATTTGCCACTGCACAATCGGCAAGTTGAAATGACGGGCGATGTACTCGCACTGCATGACGGAGTTGACGGCAGAGATCAGGTGAGAGCATGGTTACGTAAAATTGGAAAAGAGACAGCATTTGTCGCATTATATGCCCAACATAGGCACGCAGGAAGAACCTATATGAATATTGCGCTGCCACTGCCATTTGCTACAATGACTGGCATATTGGAACTGAATACGAAAGGCGATACTTTACAGCTAACAAGTAAAAAGCTTAGCTCTCTCCATTCCGATGCAGGCATTTATTTATCTTGGAAAGTGAACCACTTATTTAAACTGCCACTTGAGGAGCATTTCATCGTCCATGAACAAGCAGATGGGACATTGCGTGCCCAACATGAGATGTGGCTTTGCTCATTGCCATTTTTAACAATTAACTATGTCATCGTCCATAAAGAAAGAGCTTCCTGATACTTGCTATAGCGCAGTGCCAGTGTTATACTTGCAAAACGTCTTAAAAAAGCGAGTGATTTGTATGATTGTTGTGAACCAAACTTATACTTCTAAAAATCCCCAACCCTTGACAGGCACCTGTCAAGGGTTTTTGTTTCCCAGGGGAAAGATATTAAAGGGAGGTTGTTTATGATGAAAAAAGAAGTACATGAGAATGCCTCCATTATCGCGGTTTGGATTAGTCTCATCAGTAATATCCTCTTAACCATTCTTAAACTGGTTGTCGGTGTTGTTTTTAAAAGTCCCGTTCTACTGGCAGATGGTTTCCATAATGCCGGCGACGTCATTGCTACTGGCGCAGCATTGACTTCTATGCGTATTTCCAAACGGCCGGCTGATGAAGATCATCCATATGGGCACGGGAAAGCAGAAGTGATCAGTTCCGCCATCGTTGCGCTTATTTTAGGGTTAGCCGCGATTTATATTGGCTATGAAGCAGTTTCCGCACTGTTCGAGGAACCAGCAAAAGCAAGTCTACTAGCACTACTCACAGCTTTCATCTCACTCGTTTGGAAACAAGCCCTGTATGTCTATACCATTCGCCTCGGGAAACTAACGAATAGCAAGGGGCTTATCGCGACGGCCTATGACCATCTTGCGGATGTCTATGCTTCCCTTGCTGCTGTTTTAGGGATTGGGCTTGCACTCATCGGCGATTTATACGATATTCATTATCTGTCATACGGTGACCCCATTGCCGGTATCATCGTCTCCTTCTTAGTCCTCAAACTCGCTTACGACATTGGTAAGGAAGCGATGGATGTACTGATGGAGAAAAATATTAGCCAACAAC
Organism: Sporosarcina sp. FSL K6-1522; assembly: GCF_038622445.1. Classification (GTDB taxonomy): domain Bacteria; phylum Bacillota; class Bacilli; order Bacillales_A; family Planococcaceae; genus Sporosarcina. The sequence goes on along the minus strand of NZ_CP152019.1, from coordinate 1,962,328 downwards.
GCTTGGATGAGTTCGCCACGCTAATCCTCTCGATTCCTGAAGTCAAACGTATCGATCGATTACGTGCCCGTGAGCATGGGCATTATATTCTCGTCGATTTGAGGATCGGTGTCCATGGAAAAATGACCATTCAAGAAGGACATGACGTGTCGCGGACGATTCGGGATACCATTATGGCACAACACGAAGACGTCGATGAAGTGTTGATTCATTTAAATCCTTGGTATGCAGACAATGAATGACATAAGCGATTTATGACCGATTGGAAAAAGGGGCATCTCAAAGCCGCTTTCGACTAATGAGATACCCCCTTTTCCTTCATTATGAATGACATATTTGTTATTCCGCCTTTCCATCATAAATTTAAAAACGTACTTATTGCGATGATAACAATAATGATCCCACTTAAAATCGTGCCAAATTGCCCCATCGAAAAGGTTCCAATCCGCACATCTGCTAGTTTCCTACCTGCCTTCACGCCCACCCATATACTCACAAAACTGCCGATTGCCGCTGTAATTGAAATCGCAAGCGGTGAAAGACCGAGTAAGCCAGCACCTAAACCATTTGCCAAGGCATTTGCTGATAATGCAATGCCTAAAAATATCGCTTCCAACCAACCAATATGCCCCGATTGATCGATATCTGCTACTTCCGGATTTTTTAAAATGCCACTGATAGTGGAGAGTTCCTTATCCTTCTTTGTACTCGGCTTCGCCAACAGAATGACCCGTATCCCAATAACCACTAACAAAAAAGCGCCAAAAATCACAGGGAGTATGCCAGGCAGAATCTTGGATATCAACATCCCGAAAGTGATTCCCCCCATACTCAATACGAAACAAACAACTGCGATTAAACAATTAGCTCCCACACCAATTTTTATCTTACGAATGCCATAAGAAATGCCTACGCCTAAGTTATCGATACTCGATGATACTGCAAAAGCCAAAATAATCAGCCATGTCATCATGCAACACCTCTTATTTTTCACATTATATTGCTTATAGTGACAAGTTGTGTGTGCACTTGATATGGGTCTGCGTATATATAATTCATAAAATGCGACACTCGGAAATGAACTGCCATCTACCATGATAAAATAACAGCCTAACCATGCAATATAAGCTATACTAGAGAAAGATAAAGGAGTTGGCTCGAATGTTAAAAAAACAGATGGAACAATATATCGCAAATAATATACGCGCGAACAGCATTGAGTTATTTGATATGGAAAAGGATTATGTGGAGAAACAGCAATTGCTTTCTCAAGGTGTCAGCGTCACGAACAAGACGCTTTATTTCCACGTCATCGAACGTTGTGATAAAGAGACGGAAGAATTGATACATGCGGAAAAACAAGAGTTTCTCTCTACAGCTGTTTCATATTTAAAAAAGCAACAAAATGAATTCATCTTTGCGGAATCATCGGCTTTGGAAGTCATTGGTGTCGATGCGATTGCGCTTGAATTTGATGATGTTTTTGAAACGTATACAGCATTATTCGGCTTAAAGTTACAGAAGAAATTTGGCCCTGCCATTAAAGCGTATCTAGATGCACATTTGCATGGTGAAGGCGTGAAATACAGTGTCATGTTTTCGGGTGAAGATGGCTTGTGGGACGTGAATTTTGCGTTGGACTTTGTAGAAGGTTTTAGCGAGGAGCAGTCATTTGAAGAAATCTATGCATTAATTTACCGCTTCGTTTTCGGTTTGAATGAAGCCATTGAGGATGAAAGTTAATTGAAAGCTACTGACTACATTTACACCTATGTACGGCATAAAGATGAGCATGATCTATGCCGCTTGGAGATGCGTTCGTTTTTCGGATTCGATGTGTCTGCCAATGTATTAATAAGTACGATTGGCATTGCGCCAAGTCGGAGTCCTTTTATGAAAGAACGATTGGATGTGTTCTATAAAGGAACAAGCTTGGAAGACATCGCGCAGCAAGTTGAACAGCTTACTTTAGGTACATCAACATTTCGAGTCATCTGTTTAAATACGGTTGATCTCGATACGACGAAAAAGATTGGCCATTCGAAACGACGGAAAATCGAACGTGAGATTGGTTTGAGAATTGATGGTGAACCTGATTTAGAGCAACCTGATAGAGTTTTCGGCGTTATGGTACTAGACGAAAAATGGTACTTCGGAGAATATGTTGAAAGCGAAGCTGTGTGGTTCCAACACCAGCAAAAACCACACATGTATTCGACAGCATTAAGCACGCGTGTCGCCCGAGCAGTCGCCAATATTGCAGTGCCTCATCCTGAAAGCGTTCGAGCGATCGATCCTTGCTGCGGCATTGGCACTGTATTAGTTGAAGCGTTATCGATGGGCATTGACATCGTCGGTCGGGACATTAACCCACTCGTCGTGCTAGGTTCTCGAAAAAACATCGCCCATTTCGGATTACAAGGCGATGTCACAATCGGCCCCATTGCAGAAGTTGCGAATGACTACGATGTGACGATTATTGATATGCCGTATAATTTATTCACCCATATTACAGAGGATGAGCAGCTGGACATTATTAAAGAAGCACGCCGCTTTACGAAGAAAGCCATCATTGTGACGATTGATACAATCGACCACATGATTGAAGAGGCCGGCTTTACAATCGTCGATCGCTGTATCGCGAAAAAAGGGACATTTTCTAGACAAGTGCTTGTATGTGAATAATCAATTACACCTCGGCGTAATTGCGTCCGGATTTTTTTTCGAGTTTGCTCGAAAAACTCCCCTAAAAATCCGTGACATCCGCTGGAGGCTTTATCTGAATTCAGCCGGAGTTTGAACTTCCACTGAAAGAAAGGCTTCTTGCATTCATCCCGCGACTTATAGATGTGAGAGTCTTCAGCTGAATTCAGATAAATGCCCTTCTACACGATTTCTCAATGTGTAGAAGGGCATTCTTTGTCTAGATTGATCACTCGTTATCTAAAACATCTTCGCTCAAACTATTTGCTACACCTTAAATTTCCCAACGATATCTTGCAACTCACTCGCCATATGCGCGAGGGTTTCAGAGGCAGACGTAATTTCCTCGATACTTGCACTCTGCTGCTCGGCAGAAGCTGCGACATTGGCGCTTTGATCCACCGTTTTAATAGCCCCTTGCTCGGCTTGCCCAATTGTTTGAAGAAGCTCTGCACTACTCTCATTAATATCTTGTATAGCCACGTTAATGCTTTGCACTTGACTCGTAACATTACCGATATCCGAGATAATCACCGACAATGATTGACTCGCCGAATCGACAAGCGTTCTTCCCTGATCAATCTCTTTTTCCTCTTCTTGTACCGCTGTCACCGTTAGGTTTATTTTAGTTTGAATGTCTGTAATGAGCTGATTGACCTGACTCGTTGCATGATTGGACTGCTCAGACAACTGCCGCACTTCATTGGCAACAACGGCAAAGCCTAGTCCATGCTCCCCAGCTCGCGCCGCTTCAATTGCAGCATTTAACGCCAGTAAATTCGTTTGGTTAGAGATATTCTCGATTAACGAAATGATTTTCCCCACTTCAAGCGATGTTTCGCCTAATGATAAAATAATTTTCGACGTCTCGTTGCTCGAACTTTGGATTAGATGCATCTGGTCTTTTGCCCGACTTAACACACCAAATCCTGTACTTGCATTGTTCTCCGTAGCCGTTGCTGTCTCCGATAAATCGACCACACTACTTGTAATCGAGTCGATACTATTATTCATTTCCTGTACAATTCCTTTTGCCACACGTGTACCTTGCAAAGAATCTACATTTTCTTCCGAAATCACTTGAATCGAAACCGCGACCTCTTCACTTGCCGCACTCGATTCTTCAGAACTAGCACTCAATTGCTCAGCTGTTGCCGCTACTTGTTCCGCATTAACTTGGATATTAGTAACAATTCCCCTTAAATTACGCAACATCGTATTAAAGCTATTCGCCAAATCACCAAGCTCATCTTTGCGCTTATTCGCCATTTCATCGACAGCTAAATTCCCTTCAGAAAGTTCCATCATCTCATCTCGAACGTTGATAATCGGTTGCGCCATACGAGATACGAAGATATACACAAGCGGGATACCTATTGCCGCAATAATGGCAATCGTGATGGCCAGCGATGTAAGTAATTCATTTGCCGGCTGGTTAAAATCCTTATAATAAGCACTGCCACTCAGCACCCAGCCCCACTCTTCATCTTTGACTGAAAAAGCGATTTTGTCATCGCCCTCCCAAATATATTGCGTGTATCCCCCACCTTGACTGGCTTTTTCAATAAAATCTTGAATATAAGAAACGCCGTTGTGATCCTTTTCCTGATAAAGATTGTCCCCTTCCGATGTTGGATGTCCAAGCAAATTACCATCTGCATCTAAAATGGTAATATAGCCATCCGCACCGAAAGTAAATGCCGAAGTGAGCGGTCGTTTTCCATCAGCCCCCAACGTCCCAACTAACTGCGTTTTCGCCATCTCTTGGGCTGTTTCTACTGAAAGGTCTCCCTCTGCTACTTGTTGCTGAAGATGCGCAATTGTTGAAAGTGCAATAAGAACCTTATCTTGTATTCCCTCTTCTCCGATGACGTTTAAATAATTACTTGCTTGTTTGTATTCAAATAATCCTATAAATAAGCTCGGGATCAAAAACATCAATGCCGTCAGCGTAAGCATTTTTGTTTTAATTGATTGTAATTTAAACATCTCATCACTGCCTTTCAAATTAGTTCTTTTGTCTGACGATACCCTTATTTAATTAGAGCAAAACTGTGTATTTTTTAGTAATTTCATAGATTTGAAATTACTTCATTCCGCAATACTCCATTGTACTATAAGATTTAGAAAATAATAGCGGTAATTTATGGGTTAGAAAAACCACTAAAAATACCACACCCCAGTGGGATGTGGCAACTTCAATAACTATCTTTATACAAATACGCAAGGCGCTCTAGTGAATAAAAAAAACAACCAAAGTGCTTAGTCATTTTCCCTAAGCACTTTGGTTGTTATTGTGAAATATGTGTCGTGAAATCCGCCAATAAACGCGCGCCATACCCTGTTGCAGATTTTGCATAATAACCCGTTGCCTGACTTTTACTCATCATCCCCGCCATATCGATATGCAACCACTTACTGTCTTTTGGCACAAAGCGACGGAGGAACAGCGCTGCTGTGATTGAACCCGCACTTGTTAATGAACTCATATTGTTCATATCCGCATAGTCACTAGCTAACGTCTTGTCGTACGCTTCGACCAATGGCATCGGCCAAACAAAATCTCCGTTTTCATCGCCAATTTTTTTCATCTCACTCGAAAGTGCTTCATCTCCAAAGACACCCGCAAGTTCCGCACCTAACGCATTGGCAATGGCACCTGTTAATGTCGCAATGTCAACGATATATTCGGCCTTCCACTCACCAGCACGAATAAGCGCATCCGCTAAAATAAGTCGCCCTTCTGCATCTGTATTACCAACTTGCACCGTCAAGCCATTTTTGTATGTAATGACTTCACCAGGTAGTACAGATGTGCTATCCGGTATATTTTCCACGATTGGCATCAGTGCTACAACATTGACTTTTGCTTTCGATTTAGCCAGTAAAGTCAGCGCACCCGAAACTGCAGCCGCTCCGCCCATGTCCATGCGCATCTCGCTCAAATCTCTTCCACTCTTCAAGCTAATACCACCCGTATCGAACGTCACACCTTTTCCAACGAGTGCAACGAGTGGCTTTGATGCATCTCCTTGATAAGCAAGTTCTACAAATGAAGGTTGATAAACACTACCACGCCCAACTGTGAGAACACCATTCATCCCCATTTGTTCAAGCTTGTCTTTGTCCAGCACAGTCACTTCCACGCCTGTCCCTTCAAAGTTGTTCTTCAATACTTCTGGGAACGTTGCTGGATTTAAGACATTCGATAATTCATTCATCAAATCGCGGGAAAATGCTGTGGCTTCTGCACGGATTTTACCGGCTTCCACAAAAGCTTGCGCTTCATCTCCTTGAATGTGTAGCTCCGTTTGGATGGCCGTTACCTCGGATTTATACGTAACAAACTGATACGCTCCAAGTTGCCACCCTTCCACAAATGCCGTTACAACAGCGTCTTTATTCAACGTTGGAAATGCTGTGGTCAATATACCTTCTGCCACAATGGCTGTGTATACTTTTTGAGCACTCACATCACGGGCAATATTTCCCGCTATAGCGCGTACTTTTTCAAGTGTCGCTTCCTTGCACTCCTTCACAACAATATACTGTGTTTCGCCAATTAGTATAGAACAATGACCCGCTTGCTGCCTGTCCACAAATTGCTTAACCGCCAAATTATCCGAGATGATTGGATCGTTCACGAAAATAATGTTCACTTCAGTAGACATATACTTTCCCCCTAGACGTATTTATTTCGACTTTAGAAATAGTTTACCATAGAGAAACGCATTAGAGCGAATTATCTTTTATCTACAAGTAAAAGGCAAAACGTTGCAACCGGTCCTAATACTAATGAAAGAAGAAACCAATTAAAACCACTTCTGTTTTTGCCTTGCGCAAGCCCTGCGTTAATCAACGCAAGCGTCCCCCATCCTACGAAATAACTGTTATCCATTTACATCGCTTCTCCTTTCAATAATTGCATGTTTGCTTCATGTACTCACTTTTTCTCTTCGTCCAATCTCTTCCCACTCACGCTGTTCCGTAAAATGATCTGCTAACCCATTCGCTGTATCCGTTATACTTGCAGGGTAGCCGAGTATTTCAAGAAGTTTGATGGCATTTTTCGTTGTAGAAGGACCTGGATGAACCGTATAATCAAAGTGGATTTCACCGTTGGCAATTGATTCTCTGAAATGATAATTTGTATAATGATGTCTTGACATCTCAGTCAGTTCGATATCATGAGAAGCAATGACACTGATGCCATTATGGACAGATAGCCACTCCATTAGCGCGGCTGATGCAGCGATTCGTTCAATTGTATTCGTACCTTTTAATATTTCATCCACAAAGGAGATACATGGTTTGCCTTCTTCAATTAACCGCGTAATCCGTTTGAGCGATTTGATTTCGGCAATGAAATAACTATCCCCATCTAACACATTGTCTTGGATAGCCATGGATGTCGCGACATAGCTCGGTTTCATCCGCCATTTTTTCGCTAATGCTGTGTTAATTGTCTGCGCCAAAATCGCATTAATTGCGACGGCTTTAATGTACGTCGACTTGCCAGATGCGTTAGAACCCGTAACCAATGTACTTTTGCCAAGCGTCGATGTATTTGTAACGGACTTATCAATCAGCGGATGGGCCATATTTTCAAATGCAATTTCTTCTTGCTCTGTAAAAGTTGGCGTGCAATATGTATCCAATGATTTCCGGTAAAATGCAACCGCAATCGCTGCATCAAGTTCGCCGATTCGCTCCCATATTTTACGGTATTGTTCTTTATGATTGGATACCGTTTTAATAATTTTATTATACGAAATAAAGTCCAATAAAAATATAATGCGTATGTATTCAAAAATCACATCAAAATCCCCAACTTTTTCTTTGCCAAACGAAAAAATATTTGTCCATAGCACAACTCTTTTGAGGGGCTGTACTGGTTCTTTCAACTCATTTGCATAAGTACTGAATTCGGGATGCTGAATAGCAGATAAGCTTTTGGCAGTTTGAATGACGGATGCAACATACGAAACCGCGAATAACTCATTTTCCAACACCGATTTGTTTCGATAGTACATAATGATATTGACTAAAAATGAACCGACAAGCATAACAATCCCAGATGTCAGGTTATAAAACATCAGAATAATTGACAAAATCGGCAGGATAGCAAGCAGCAAATAAACAAAAGGATGTTTAATTTTATCGCCTTGATTTTCATAAAAATATGATGATGAATTTGTATAATTTCGTTTTCCTAAACTGGAAAGGTTCAGAAGTAGTTTTTCTCTTATTTCTTGATTGTCGGCCAATAAGGTATAGAGCTCCTCATTATTTTGTACCTGTGTCAACGATGGATCGATATCTCTAAGCTGATTGAATAAATATTCCGCCCCGACAGTGGATTGTGTATAATTTAGTTTCTGGAAAACCTCTTGCATCGCTAAGTCATCCCAAGTCAACTGATCGATACCAGCATAATTTAATTGACTACGCTTTTTGTTCTCCCAATAAGAAGATACCGATTGGATATCCTCACTCACTGCGAAAAAGCGCCCCGTTTCCCATTCTTGTCGAAACCTTTTGAGCTTCTTTTTATTTCTTGTTAGGAAATGATACGCCATCCATATAATGATTACAGAAACGCCAATCACTAGTAACTTTCCTATTTTAATCACATCTCCTTTATAATGTATTATTATGTACTACGTTTCAAATATACGGAAGTTTCATATTTATCTTCATTCAGCAGAAAACGCCCACCTCAAAGGTGGCGAAATGAATGCGGTTTTGTTTCCTGTTCAGTGGATGTTCAAATATCGGCTGAACGATAGCGGTACGCAGACTAAGATCGCCACGTCCTGTGGCAACATCTGCATGACCAACATCCTGTTGGCCCAAGCCACCGGCGGATGTCATAGATTTTTTAGAGGAGCTTTTCGAGCGAGCTCGAAAAAAATCTGGACACAATTACGCCGAGGCGTAATTGATTCATGTTTTCATGCTACAATTTTTATAATCAACATCTATAGGAGATGAATCCATTGAAAAAACCATGGGATTACACAGGCATTATGGAGAAATTTGAAGCAAATCGCAATGAGGAACTAGCCGGACCAATGAAAGCGTATTTGAAAAACCATTTCCCTTTTCTCGGCATTAAGAGTCCACTTCGTAAGCAGTTATTGAAAGAACATTTTGCGGCATATACTTTGCCAGAACCTGGGCAGCTTTTTGAAGAAGCCTGGAAGCTCTATCACCTCCCGGAACGTGAATATCAGTATGCGGCGATTGCGTTGATTGAGAAAATGAAGAAACATTTAACCATCGATGATTTCCCTACCTTGCTTCAATTTATTGAAACAAAATCATGGTGGGACAGTATCGATACGATTGCTCCTCATTTTGTAGGGCGAATCGTGAAATTAGATCGGGAGTATGGGGAAAAAATTATGCTGGAATGGTCGCAATCAGACAATATGTGGACAAACCGTGCGGCGATTTTGCATCAGTTGAAATTCAAAAAGGAAACCGATACAGACCTGTTATTCCAAATTATTAAGCAGCATAGCGAGTCCAAAGAGTTTTTCATCCAGAAAGCGATTGGTTGGGTATTGCGGGAGTATGCGAAGACAGATCCAGAAGTTGTGAAGGCTTTCGTGGAGGTGCATCCATTAAAACCGTTGAGTAAACGCGAAGCTTTGAAGCATTTTGTGTAAAATAAAAGCATCCATTTTGAATGAAACTCACTCAAAATAGATGCTTGTTTGCGATGGATTAAATGAAGTTCGTACATCAAAACCTGGGACCAGGCTCAATACAATTCTATCTTCTGGAATTCTGTACTATTTCAATGTAAAAACGCGATAGCATAGCTCTGTTCGATTCGCGACGTTCGTTTTTTGATATAAATTTTGCAAGTGTTTTTTAACCGTATTTACGCTAATGAACAGTTTGTCACCAATTTCTTTATTTGAGAGTCCCTGTTTTACAAGTTTGACGAGTTCTTTTTCTCTACTTGTCAGCTGTTCTTCCTCCGACTTTTCATCCTTAGCGCAGAAGAGCGCTTCATAAGCGTTGAAAGAACTTTCAATCGGTTTTGCTAAAAAACGTAAACGATTTCGATCTTGCTCACTAAATCGATTCTCGCCTTCTTTTCTTATCAGCCCAATTACGCCAACAATGTGACCCTTATTGAAAATATAGACACCCATTTCATCTATACATTGATGCTTATTGAAAAATTCTTTGGAGAAATTGGTTTCACTAAAACTTGAAATCGACATGACATCTTCTATTCTTATGACCTGTGTATTTGTCCCAGGAGGAAGATTACTCGGGATTAGTACATCTAATGGTCGAAAAAACTCAAGGTATTCAAACAACACTTTATCTTCAATATTATTTACGATTGGATTGATTAGATCCCCATGTTTATTTGCCACCCAAAAGATAGACTTCTGATAGCCCAAAATGCCAGAAAGAGTGGATAATACGGCCTTACGATAGAGATTGGGATCATCGAGTTCAGGGTCAAAAGCAATATGTTCTAAGCAATGAAGAATCTCGCCATAATCTCTCTTCGTTAACTGCAATTCGTCTCCCCCTATTATCTTTTTCCTCTACTTTATCACTCCACAACTATTAATTCAATTTTCCGAATACTATCCTTTCGGGTAATAGTTTTACCCTCTTTTTTCATCTATACTGACAAAAAGGGGGCGGAACCATGAATATATCAGAGTATACAAAGTACGATGGCTTAGGTTTGGCTGAACTCGTAAAAAAGAAGGAAGTTACGCCGGAAGAATTGGTTAATACCTCAGTAAACATCATTAAAGAACTTAATCCAACGTTAAATGCTGTCGCTTCAATTGTTGAGGAAAAAGCACTTGAAGAAATAAAAAATGGACTGCCGAAAGGTCCATTTGAAGGCGTTCCATTTCTCATTAAAGAACTCGTTCTACATGCGAAAGGAATCCCTGTTAGCATGGGAAGCAAACTCGCCGAAGGCATTACGTTTCCGATGGATAGTGAATTAATGGCTCGTTTTCGTAAAGCTGGAGTTGTCACAGTTGGAACAACGACGACACCTGAATTCGGCTACAATGCGACTTCCGAAGCAACCGTATACGGAAAGCCAACAGTAAACCCTTGGGATACGAATCATAGTCCAGGTGGTTCAAGTGGTGGTTCTGCCGCCGCTGTTGCTGCGGGTATTTCTCCACTTGCGCATGCAAATGACGGTGGTGGATCCATCAGAATTCCAGCTTCCTGTAACGGACTGGTTGGTTTAAAGCCGACACGCGGACGAATTCCAGCGGGACCTTTGAATAGCGAACCATTAAATGGAATTGCTATTGAATTTGCAGTATCCAAAACAGTACGGGATACTGCAACACTCCTCGATGCAGTCGCTGGTCCAGATATCGGGTGTTACGGTTGGGCCGAGCCACCAACAATGCCTTTTGCAGAAGCGATGAAAAAGGCACCGAAACCTTTAAAAATTGCTTGGACAGGCAAACCAGTTTCGGGTGCTCCTGTCGATGAAGAATGTCTCCGTGCTTTACACGAAACTGTTGCTTTATGTAAGGAACTTGGCCATACAGTCGTTGAAGCTACACCCCAATATGATGCAGAGGCATTTAGCATGGCAACCGTTCGCATTTGGACAGCCAATATTCATAATATGATTAACGGTGCGGCTACACTTTCCAATCGAACACCTAGTGAAAAAAATATTGAAGCAGCCATTTGGGCTTGCTATCAATATGGGAAGGAGATGTCCGCTTCTCAACTCTTAGATGCCATTGATACAAATGCTGCGGTTTCACGCATAACGGGCCAATTTTTCCAGGACTACGACGTTCTCTTATCACCTACGATTGCTACACCACCAGCACCAATCGGTATGTTAAATTCGAACAATCCCAAAATCAGTGCTATCGAATGGACAGAACAAATCTTTACGTATGCGCCTTTTACGAATTTGTTCAACGCTACGGGTCAGCCGTCCATCTCTCTTCCCCTTGGCTGGAGCACGAAAGGATTACCAATTGGTATGCAATTTACGGGTAGATTTGCGGATGAAACAACACTCCTGCAGCTCGCTGCACAGTTAGAACAAGCTAAGCCATGGAAAGAGAAAAAACCTTTTATTCATGGGTCAAATCTAAAAACAGATTCCTACGCATAAAAGAAAACACAGCGTAATTTTATAGTTATGAAATGTAGATAATGCAATCAAGAGGCAGATTCAGAGGCTGTAAAACATTTTATGTAAAATAACAAGCATCCATTTTGAATGAAGCTCACTCAAAATGGATGCTTTTTACGGTGCAACTGAATAATCATCAGAACATCGACTTAAGCCCGATACTTCAAAGCCAAACCTTTTAAGAAATTGCGAACGTATCGATCGCCACATTCTTTATAATTTCGATGCCCTGCTTTTCGTAACACTGCACCTAATTCCCCTTTGGTAATAGTTACGCCAGCTTCTTCCAATATTTCCAGCATGTCTTCGCCTGTTAATGTTAAGGCGATTTTCAATTTCTTTAAAATGATATTGTTCATATGCTCATTGTTCTCCAGCACAGATACTGGTTTTTCAGGCTCCCCCGGTTTTGGCTCCTGTTTACCTCTTTTAAAAATAATCAGCCCATTTAAAAATGCATCCAATAGCTCGTTGCTACATTCCATGTTGTTCTCATCTTCTACTTTCGTTAGCAGTTGTCGTACTTCTTCTACCGTCACTTCAACGCCACCAAGTTGAAAAATCTCCACCATTACTGCATTTTTTATATCAAGTGCGTATCGTATGCGAATTAATAAATCATTGTTATTCATCCAAAAAAACCTCCCATGAAATTGTGTATATCCACAATAGCTTTACCCTATTTAATCAATTCATTTCAAACTTAATAATAGCATACAAAATTCATTTCATCCTTTTTTCGTTAGTTCAGTCTTTGTAGGAACAGTCACTCATATACTTCCTAATCAGTACCTTGCAATGAATAATACCATATGATATATTGTTGTCATCAAGTACTTGTCATGAGGCAGTACTATCCATTGAACACTAGTGAAAGGAGCATACGTGACATGAATGTGCAATTTAAAAAAGGTGTCCTAAATTTATGTGTGCTTGTCTTACTTGATAAGCAGGATCGCTATGGCTACGAACTTGTGCAGAAAATTTCGGATCAAATTGCCATTTCGGAAGGATCCGTTTATCCCCTACTCCGGCGCTTAACGAAAGAAGGATACTTTACGACCTATTTGCAGGAATCAACGGAAGGCCCTCCTCGGAAATATTACAAACTGACAGATACGGGCCGTATCTACCTTCATGAACAATTGGCAGAATGGCGGACTTTCGCAGATGGCGTGGATACATTAATCGAGGAGGGTGTACGAAATGACTGAAAACCAATTTATCGTTGAATTGGAAACGGCTTTGAAAAGACTGCCAGCAGAGGAAAAAGACGATATCCTTCAAGATATCCGAGAATATTTTACGGACGGTCGCCAAGATGGTAAATCGGACAATGAGATTGCTACTTCCCTAGGATCTCCTAAAAAAATCGCCGAAGAGTTGCTCGCTTCGTATTTACTCATCGAAGATAAAGTGGAAGTACCTTCGACAAATGAATTGATTACCATTCAAGATAACAGCTTTTCAAATGTGGAAATTAACGTCCAGCATGGTGCACTTGTTGTCAGTCCCTCAAACAGTTCTGTAACGACCGTCGAACTAGTTAGTACGAATGACAAATTACAACTGACTGCTGAAGTTGTTGGAAATACACTGTTCGTTCGATTGAAAAACTTACGCCATTGGTTATTCATGCTCAACCTCAATATGAAACCGGTCATCCTGCATGTCGCCATTCCAAAGAAATTGTATCAATCGATTGCGCTGAAAACGGACAACGGACGCATTGCAGCTGAAAAATTGCTCGGAAAAAAGATCAATGTTAAAACCGATAACGGGCGCATCCAATTGAAAGAATTCGCAGCGACAACACTCGTTGTCGAAACCGATAATGGACGCATTGAGGCGGAAAAGATTCAAGCCGATCACGTGCGAGCGAAAACAGATAACGGACGTATTAACATGCGATATATCGATGCGGAAAGCGTTGGTATTGAAACGGATAATGGACGGATCGAGCTTGAGCATGTCACTGGATCTGTTGTCGGGGTAACCGATAATGGACGCATTACGCTTCAAACAAATCATCTCGATCGCAACATTGATTTTCGGACAGATAATGGTAGCATTGCCATTCAATCTACCGCCGCTCCAAAAAACGTGACCATCCACGCAAAAACAAACCATGGTAAAATTGACATCTTTGGTGAACGAAATTCTCGGACAATGATTGGTACTGGCGAGCATACAATTCGCTTGAAATCGGATAACGGGCGAATTTCAGTCACTCAATCGTAATTATATAAGTTGAACTTATGATTTCCATCTACTCTCCAGCGAAGGCGCCTTACAAGCGGTCACCAAAGCCGTAAAACTGGCAGTGATTTTCTGCCTGGCTTATGGCGGGAGGCATCCGCAAGCGCCGAGCGTTGTTAGTGGGATTCTTTAGTTCAGTTTATATAGTAGTAAACGACAAGGAAGGAGCAGTCAAATGAATAAAGGAATATTTTTAACACAATTACAAGCTACCTTAACAAAACTCCCAAATGATGAACGACAGGAAATTTTACAGGACTATGAAGAGTACTTTACAATTGGGCAATTAGACGGTAAATCCGAGGAGCAAATCGCAGCCTCTCTCGGCTCTCCAAAAACAATAGGAAAAGAGTTATCTGCTGCGTACCATCTTGAAAAGGCGGAAACAACTGTTACTACAGGGAATCTAATGCGCGCAATATGGGCGGTTATCGGCTTAGGATTCTTTAACCTGATTATTGTGCTTGGACCATTTGTCGCATTTGCGGGCATCCTTGTTGCTGGTTGGATCATGGGCATCGGCTTCACTGCTGCGCCACTTCTTATTTTGCTAAATCCTATACTAGTCCCTGGTACTTTTGAGTTGTTCGACTTATTTAACGCATTAGCCTTGTGCGGGCTCGGTCTCTTTATCACAATCGGGATGTTGTACGCTACGAAGGCCTCTATGAATGGATTCATTCGCTATATGAAATTTAACCAAAAACTCGTCAAAGGAGGCTTAACGCATGCTGAACATTAAAAGACTATCAATTGTCGCTTCTCTCCTTTTACTAGTTGGTATTGTTGGTAGCCTTGTCACCTATCAACTCATTGAAAAACCAAAATCGGTTACCCAAGAAATCGACATTGAAGATAACGACTTTACGGGCATTGATATTATTATGAATGATGGCCATGTTGAACTGATTCCAACAGATGCATCAGGTGCTTTTATCGAAATTTCAGGATACGATATAACAGGCGATGTATCAGCTACGGTGGAAGAATCCACTTTAACAATTGTGCATAAAGAAAAGAAACAGAAGCTTGTTTCCGTCAACTTGGGGGCGAAGCCAACCATTGTGAAAGTACATGTACCACAAAAAAATTATGACACTCTACGCATTCAGAGTGATAATGGAATCATTGACGTGAGTGATATAAACGCAGATTTGATGACGCTGGAATCGGATAACGGGAAAATAAATGCAGATCATTTAGAAGGAACCACGGTCAAAGCGAAAGCACATAATGGACGCATTCATTTTAAACAAATTACAGCGGATTCCGTCTCGATCGATTCGGATAATGGAAGAATTGAACTGGAAGACATAAAAGGCCAACTCTCTGCAAAGGCAAATAACGGGCGTATCGAATTATTGGCAGAGTCGCTCGATTACCCAGTTGACATGACGACCGATAATGGACGCATTGATCTTCAAACGGTTAACGCTCCTACAAATGCGACAATTATTGCACAGGCTACTAATGGAAGTAGCACCATTTTCGATGAAAAAAAATCACACACCGTGTTTGGCTCAGGTGAACTTCCCATCACCCTTTCTTCGAAAAATGGGAAAATAACTGTAGGTCAGCATTAAACCCTATGGAATAGAAAAAGGGAGCCGTTTTTGATATTTCTCAAAAACGACTCCCTTATGCATTTCATTATGATTTCGCTAACACTGGAGCTTTCAGCTTATGCACAATCGCGCCAACAATCACACCTATAATCGCTGGTAACACCCAGCCTACCCCTTCTTGATACAACGGGAAGTAGCCTAACACGCTATCTAATACATCCCCTAAAAAAGTATGATTAATCGTTTCAATCAGGCTAAATACCCCAGTAAAAATCACTGTTGAGAGGTAAATCGAATGATTAACATAGCGATTTAGTAAACCAAGTACAATCAGTACAACCGCTAATGGATAAATCGCACCCAAGATTGGAACGGATACCGCTAAAATTTGATTCAATCCTAAGTTAGCAACTGTCAAACTGATAACAGAAAGCACGACTGCCCAGCCTTTATATGCGAGAATCGGGAAGGTATTCGAGAAGTATTGACTGCATGAAATAATCAAACCAATCGACACACATAGACAAGCGAGCGTAAATAATACGCCGAGTAAAACCGTGCCAATTTCTCCAAACAACACACTCATCACAATCGTTAATGTTTGCGCGCCATTTTCTGCAACCCCAATTGAAGCGCTAGAAGCTCCAAGATAACCTAAGATCCCGTAAATAATGGCGAGTAAAATCCCCGCACCAAGCCCCGCCAACATCGTATATTTGGCAATTAAAGACGTATCGCCAAGCCCTTTCGAACGAATCGTGTTGGCTACGACAATCCCATAAACGAGTGCAGCAAGTGCATCCATTGTTAAATAACCATCGATAAATCCTTGAAAGAACGAATTCCCTGCATAGACATCCGTAGGAGCTGTAAATGTCCCAATCGGCGTAATGATACCTTTAATGAAAATAATACCGATCAAAGCCAATAATAATGGTGTCAAGATTTTACCGAATCGATCGACTAACTTAGATGGCGATAAGCTAAGCCATAACACCATGGCAAAAAAGACAATCGTATATAATAATAACATCAACGAATGGTTCGCTAATGAATCTGGTAAAAATGGATTCATCCCCATTTCATAGGCAATCGTTCCCGCCCGTGGAATCGCTAACCCAGGCCCAATTGACACATAAATGAGAAAAGGAAATAACAGTGCAAACCATGGATGTACACGCGTAGAAAGCACGTGTAAACTGCCCGCCTTCCCAACAGCAATTACACCTAGAATCGGTAACCCTACCGCCGTCACGATAAATCCACCGAGCGCCAACCACATTTCTATACCTGCTGAACGCCCTAAAAACGCCGGGAAGATCAGGTTTCCAGCTCCGAAAAACATTGAAAATAACATAAAGCTAATGAAAACAAGTTCTTTATGTGATAGTCTGTTCATCCTCTTTCCCTCCCGTAGATAATTAGATGATTATAGCAATAGGATACTGGAAAAGCTACACACATATAAAAATAGCACTATTTTATTTTTTCAGAATAGATAACCATTCAATCGATACGGAGAAAGCTATAATTTAAAGCAACGTTTCTCCCACTATATCTAAGTATTCAGTGAAATGAATCATTGAACAGCTCTAAAAAACAAGAATTTCATCCAAATCACAAGTAGCTATTTATAAATATGAAAACTTTATAAATAAGTTCACCTCTCCCCATTAACCTGGTCACCAACCATTCCATTTTCACTTCACACAAATGGCATCACTTCTACTGGTTAAATACAAAAAAACCAATTCCCCCGAAGAGAAATTGGTTTCAACCATCAAAGTACAATAACACCCATTGCAATTGCAATCGCCAATAGGACAATACTGAAGCCCCACATCATCATGAACGAGTAACGGATATGTTTCCCCATCTCAAGTCCCGCCAATCCGAGTGCAAGCCATAAAGCAGGTGACAATGGGCTGACAAACGTTCCAATAATGTTTCCAATAATCATTGCATATGCCGCAGATAGAGAAGAAACACCAAAATCTGTGACAATTTGTTCTACAATCGGAAATAATGCAAAGTAATAAGCATCCGTACTTAACAGTAAATCAAATGGAACGCCAAATACTCCGATAATAATGTGTAAATAAGGAATGACGAACGCCGGCAAAATCGTGACAAGGTCTGTTGCAATGGAAGTTAGCATCTCCGTACCATTTAATATCCCTAAAAACGAACCTGCCGCCAAAATAATAGTCGCCATCAAAATAGCCCCCGGCGCATGCGCTTGAATACGCCCCATTTGATCCTGGATATTCGGATAGTTAATCGGTAAAGCGATGCTAACCCCTATCATAAAGGCAAATCCTGCCGGAATGATTCCCCATACTAACACAGCAATCACACTAATCGCTAAGGCTACATTTAGCCAATAAAACTTAGGTTTTCCCTCTGCTTTTTTCGTTTGAGGCTCTTTATCACTGACAACAGACTCCATGTCATCTGTCTTTCCAAATTCGCCAACCCTTTTGGCAATTAATCGTTTTTCACGATACCCTAAGGCAACCGCTAATACAACGAGCAACACAAGTCCAATGAGCTGAATTTGAATCAAAGGCCTCCACAATTCAGTAACATCCATCTCTAGCACAGCAGCAACTCTGCCTAATGGACCACCCCATGGCACCATATTGACAATACTCGCACTCGTACCAACGAGCATTAGTAATAAATAGGGATTCATCTTTAATCGCTTATACAAAGGTAACAATGCTGGAATCGTAATAAGGAACGTCGAAGCTCCTGAGCCATCCATTTGCGCAATCGCGGCAATGATAACCGTTCCAACAGCTACTGCAATGACATTCCCCCGTGTAAGCGCAATCATTTTGTTGATAAGCGGATCAAAAACACCCACATCTTGCATAATACCAAAAAAGATAATGGCAAAAATAAACATCACTACGACACTAAAAACGGATTGCGTTCCACTCGTGAAAAATTCGCCAATCTGTTCCAAATTGAAACCAGCAGCAAATGCACCACCGATTGGCACTAACAAAAGACCCACAAACGGTGATACTTTTCCACTGATAAGCAGCACCACAACAATTAAAATTGTGATCAACCCAATAATACTTAACATAATTTCTCCTTTCTCGTAAACAAACGTTCACGCATGAAAAGGAAGGGTTACATATGTAAGCGGATACACATCAAAAGCTGTCTCTGCACCATAACAAAGCCTTCTCTATTTCAAAATTTTCTATACTCAGAAATTTATCATAGTGAGGCGCAATACATAAGTTTATTTACGTTAAAACACTAATAAGCCTTTTGACTGTTTTGTTCATTTTGTCCACGGAACATATTTCCGTTCTGGCCGACCGATATCACCGTATTTAAGTTGAGCATCTGCTTCCTTTATCGACACTAAATATTCCAAATAACGTCTTGCAGTCGAGCGACTTACCCCAACTTTAGTTCCCGCCTCTAACGCTGTCATCCCGGCTTCATCGCCTATTCGCAAGACCTCTTTTATTTTATCTAATGTAATCTGGTCGATTCCTTTGGGCAACGTTCCTTCCGTATCTTTTTCTGGAATACGTAACATTTGCGCCCCCATCAAACGATCTATTTCCGACTGGTCGAGCTCCGTCTGCGATGCTAGAAGGTGTTGGCGATCCCTATACCTTGTTAACGTTTGCTCAAAACGCTCAAAATCAGCTGGTTTCACAATATAATCAAAAACGCCCCCACGTAGCGTTTCAGCAATCGTTACGACTTCCTTAGCAGCCGTGACCATAATGACATCTATCTCGTTAAACGCTTTTCTCAATTCCCAAAACAAACTTAATCCTTCAGTATCCGGAATATACACATCCAATAAGATTAGCTGTGGTAAAATAGACTGCTTCTGTAAATAAGCCAATGCTTCCTCGCTCGTTTTCACAACCTCTACTACAGCAAACCCTTCAACCCGCTCCACAAACTGCCGATTAATCGCCGCAATTCGAAAGTCATCTTCGACAATTAGTACTTGAATCGTTTCACACATAATCTTCTTCCCTTTCCTGTGGCTCTTTCGGTATAGAAATGACAAAGCTAGCACCACCTAGTTCTCCCTCTTCGAAGTAAAGTGCTCCACCTACTTCTGTAATCAGTTGCTGCGTCAATGCTAAACCAAACCCACGATGTGTACCTTCTTTAGATGTAAATCCTTGTTCAAAAAGCCTGTCTATGTACACTTCTGGTATACCTTCTCCAGAATCCTCGATTTCAAAAAGAATCTCATGACCCATATCCGTAAAGAAAAGTATGATTTTCTGATTCGAAGAACAATTACTTTTTACCGCATCCATCGCATTATCGATTAGGTTCCCCATAGCCGTTAGCAATGCTTCACTTTGCTTATCACTTAAACATGTTGTCAAGACGCTCTCCTCTTGGATCACCAAATCAATGCCCAGCTCATGTGCCTGATTTAACTTCCCTAATAAGAGCCCACTTACCAATGGATCCGCTACTTTTCGAATTAACAAGTGAATCCAATTTTTTTGTAGCGTACTCTCCTTTTGAATATAGTCAATCGCTTGTTCTTTCTGATTCAATTGTAGCAGACCGAGAATAAGGTATAATTTATTCGTAAATTCATGCGTTTGAGCTCGTAACGCATTCGCATATTGCTGGACTCTCGCCAACTCTTTTGTTAATAAATCGATTTCCGTCTTATTACGCAACGTAAAAACCGTTCCCATCAACATGCCTTCCACAGCAAGAGGAACCTTGTTGACAAACACAGTCGTTTTACCAATCATCATCTCTTTATCTACCTGACTATCATCTTCCTCTAAGTATTCGGAAAGCTGATAGGCTAAAGATAGTTCATTCATTCTCTTACCCAAATACTGTTGTGGATGAATGGTTTGATCGGAGAGTAAATGCTCTGCAGCAGCATTGATCATCGTTACAACGCCATTTTGATTCACGGCGATAATGCCTTCATGCGTCGATTGGAGAATCGTTTCTTTCTGAAAAAGTAAATGAGCAATCTCTTCCGGCTCCAAACCAAACAACACCCTTTTAATATACGATGCGATAAAAATCGCGCCAATAATGGCCACAATCGCTATGATGACTAACACAAACCACAGTTGATGATTGTAAGACTTAACGACATCTTGAATATTGTCAGCTAAAAAACCAACTGACACTACTCCGACAATCTGTCCTTCTAAATAGACCGGTACTTTTGCTCTTAAGGAACTGCCCAATGAGCCTACCGCTTTTGAAACATAGGAATCCCCATGCCTCAATGCTCTTTCATTATCTTCACCGATCATTTTCTTGCCGATTTGCTCTTCGCTTGGATGCGCGTATCGAATTTCCTCTCGATTACCCACGACGATGAATTCCGCTCCCGCCGCCTCACGAATCGGCGTCACGATTGGATTAATAATGGACGCTGGATCTTCATGCTCAAACGCCTTTGCCACCTCTGGTATACGCGCGATACTTTCTGCGACACTAAGCGCCCGCTCCCCTACTTGAGTTTCCAGCGCCTCTGACATCAATTGATCGATGAATAGCCCGATAATCGTCACAATCGCAATGATTAGAATACCAATCAACAAGATCATTTTCATTTTCAAATTAAACATTACGTTTGGTTTACGTTGTAGGTGTTTACTGTCGCTCTTTCGAAAATGGTTCATCTTTGCTAACTCCTTCACAATCAATTACATTACGGCGTAAGTTTAATAGATGCATAATTTCGAAATATAGCAGAATTGAGCACGAATAGCAATGCGCCTTTACTTCTCGCCCACAAGTTCCTGAACATAAAAAGACCAAGCACCTACCCTCTGCTTGATCTTTCCTTCTAATTAGACATAATTATAGCGCCGGTGCTTGTCCACCAAACTCCGCCCACTCTTCACGTGACGGGCCGTATACACCTGGTACACGCAAGCCTGCTTGTCGCATAAGAACTGTCATTTGGCCACGGTGATGGGTTTGGTGTGACGTTAATATACTGAGGATAGTACTGACTGTCCATTGTTCACCATACATGTCCTTCAGTTCTTTCAATGTATCATCCGTCCACTGTTCTTTGATTGCAGCAACCATTGCGGCGCTCGACGCGCGATAAGCTTCGGCAATTTCAGTAGCTTTCGCAGGTACAGGCGTCTCATGACTTGCCGCCTCAAATTCAAGTCCAGTTTGCGACACCATTTCATCCAGTGTCGTTGTCATATGCCAAGCAATGCGACCAAGTGTCCGATCCTCAGGCGATACTTCTTGTGCAAGTGATTCGTCCGTTAAAGCGTCGAGTATTTTTTGTGTCGATTGACTTTCATGACCCCAGTTTTGCAAAAAATCTTCAATTGTTTTAAACATCTTAAAACCTCCATATTCATAGTTATTACTTCTAGTACTTCGCCAATAATTAGCGGATCCCCTGCTTCTATTCATACAATATCCCCTGCAATGGGTATAATGAAACATGGAGCGAAGTGAAAAGGTTCTAGGTTTGCAACACTTTACATAAAGAGTATGAAGGGAGGTTGCTCAGATGGCGACAATTCTTATCGATGCCGATGCTTGTCCAGTTGTTAGTGAAACGATACGCATCGCCAAACAATTCAAGTTTCCATGTATTCTTATCTGCGACACCGCACATGAAATGCATCGCGATGGGGCAGAAACCATTATCGTTTCAAAAGGTGCCGATGCAGTCGACTTCGTACTCGTCAATCGTGTACAAAAGGATGACATTGTTGTAACGCAAGATTATGGGCTAGCCGCAATGGTCCTCGCGAAAAAAGGACATCCAATTGATCAAAATGGCAGGCTGTACACAGCAGACAATATCGACCAACTATTGTACGCACGCCATACAGCACAAAAGGTCCGAATGGCCGGCGGACGATTGCGTGGCCCCAAAAAACGTTCGAAGGAAAGCGATTTGAAATTTATCGAAAGTTTACAGCAATTATGCGCACAACTTGCGCAGGATCAACAATAAATAATAGTAGAATGCCAAGGGAATCATTCCTTTGGCATCTTTTTTGTCTATGCTTCAGGCGCCTTACGCTTTTCTTATTCATCTTTTGTACAAGTCCCGCGTACGTTAGAAGTATTCACAATACGTTAATTTTGAATATGGAGGGGACTTATGCCAAAAATTCTTTCGGTTAGTACACTCAAACCGCCTCATGCCGTGCAACAAGAACAAGCCACCGCGTTCACGCGCTCCCTTTTTAGCGCAAAATACCTGAACATCGAACGACTTTTAACCGTGTTTCACAATGGCGATATTGAAACACGAAACGTCTGCATGCCACTTGAATGGTATGGGCAAACACATGGCTTTGAAGAACGCAACAATTTATATATTCAACAAGCTGTCGACTTTGGTGTGCAAGCTGTACAGGCATGCCTTGCGAAAACAGAGACCCCGATTGAAGCGTCAATGATTGATGCCATTTTCTTCATTTCAAGCAGCGGGATTGCCACACCAAGCATTGAAGCCCGCATTATGAATCAAATCGAATTCCGCGACGACACAAAACGTATTCCCATCTGGGGACTTGGCTGCGCAGGCGGTGCAGCAGGCATTAGCAGGGCCTATGAATACTGTCTCGCTTTTCCAGAAGCGAACGTCCTCGTGCTGTCCGTTGAATTATGCAGTTTAACTTTTCAAAAAGACGATTATTCGAAAAGTAATTTGGTCGGTGTATCGCTATTTTCGGATGGTATTGCATGTGCCCTCGTGGCGGGCGATCAATCTGTAATGCAAGCGAAAAAAGCGATGCCGACAATTGTTGCGACGACATCGAAGCTCATGCCTGATTCCGAGAATGTCATGGGATG
This sequence comes from Sporosarcina sp. FSL K6-1522, assembly GCF_038622445.1. Lineage (GTDB taxonomy): Bacteria > Bacillota > Bacilli > Bacillales_A > Planococcaceae > Sporosarcina. Next base: position 1,938,802 of record NZ_CP152019.1, on the reverse strand, counting down.
GGATGTAAAAAACAACGGTCTATACGTCGTCTTCTCCAAAAGCATTCCTGCCATTATTACAAGTTGGCTCGGGCCATTCGTCCATGCTTTTCTTGAAAACAACGGGCTGACAAAGGATGATATTACACACTTCGTCGCACATCCTGGAGGCAAAAAAGTGCTTACAGCGTATGAAGAAGCACTAGCGTTTGATCAAACCAAAACAGCCATTCCGCGCGATGTGCTACGCAACAATGGTAATATGTCCTCCCCAACGATTTTGTACGTGCTTGAACAATTTATGGAACATGAGCCTGTCGCGGGTGAGTATGGGCTTATGGCGGCACTGGGACCAGGTTTTTGCGGCGAATTGCTATTGTTGAAATGGGAATGAGGTGTAGCGAGGATGCTCTTTCCCCTTATCCTTTCAGCCGTCATCTTGCAGCGATTGGTTGAACTACTTATTGCGAAACGCAATGAAAAATGGATGCGCAGTCAAGGTGCATTTGAAGCAGGTGCTGCCCACTATCCCGTGATGGTCGCGATGCATGCGACATTTTTCATTTCCTTCCTATTAGAAGTCATCGTTTTTAAACGCGATCTTTCTCCTTTTTGGATGGTGCTTTTCGGCATCTTCCTGTTGACCCAAGCAGCACGTATTTGGTGTCTTCTGTCACTCGGGAAGTTTTGGAATACGAAAATCATCATCTTACCAGGCGCAACAGTGGTGCGAAAAGGTCCTTATCAATGGCTACGCCATCCAAACTATGTCATTGTGACAATCGAATTGCTCGTCCTTCCCCTGCTGTTTGGTGCCTATTTAACCGCTATTCTCTATACACTGCTTAACATTTGGATGCTGTCTGTGCGCATTCCAGCAGAGGAAAAAGCTTTGAAAGATGCGACGAATTATCGGGAGACATTCTTGGTAAAATGAGGGGGGAGGCGAGACTGTCAGGAAGAATAAAACTATCGGGATAAACCGACGACCCCTAAGAGATGGACGCCGAACTGTCTGGGGAAATCGACTAACTATAAGCAGAACGCGCTGAACTGTCAGCGCAAATGATTTCTCACCATAAAAAGAAGCTCCTCCATCCATAAGATGGGGAAGCTTCTTCTTTTATCATCACTCTGCTGATTTCTGTTCTGTATACGTCAATGTTTTCCCTAAAAATCCAAACAGCACCGTCAAAATCGGAGACAGCAGACAGAAGAAAGCGAATGGTAAATACGTAAGCACTCCCACACCTAACATATCTGCAATGAAAATCCCACACACACTCCACGGCACAAGCGGATTGACTACTGTTCCTGCATCTTCCATAACGCGGCTCAAGTTTTTACCTGCAAGTCCTACTTTTTCATATTGTCCTTGAAACGCTTGCCCCGTCAATAGTATCGATAAATACTGTTCACCAATCAACACGTTAATACCAATTGCCGTCAAAGCAGACGCCACAATAACCGAAGATACTTTCCGCAACAAGCTTTCGATTTTCGCCAATAAGCATTGAACAATGCCAAGCGTAAACAACAAGCCCCCCATACTAAGCGCCAGCAAAACCAAACCAATCGTAAACATCATGCTTTCCATACCACCGCGTGTCAGCAGTGCATCAATCTCTTCAATGCCAGTTGTTGACACAAAACCTTTGAATAAAATGCTAAACACTTCTGGTGCACTATAACTGTGATGCAAATAAGAAACTGCCACTGCACTCGCTGAACTGATTGCCAATGTCATCAGTGCAGGCACTTTCATAATCGTCAAAACAGCTAGTAACACAAGTGGAAGCACCGTATACCAATGAATCATGCCCGTTGCCAGTAATCCCTCTTGGAACATCGTAATTTTATCAACCTCGCTCAACGTCACACTTGGCGACAACAAGCCGAAGAACACTAAAGATAACAGAAACGCCGGAAAAGTTGTCCACCCCATATTACGAATATGCTCAAACAAATCGACCCCAACAATTGACGCAGCCAAGTTCGTCGTATCCGATAGCGGTGACATCTTATCACCGAAAAACGCGCCTGATACAACCGCACCTGCTGTTATCGCCAATGACAAATCAAGAACAGTCGCCATCCCGATAAAGGCAACCCCTACCGTCGCCACCGTCGTCAAGGAGCTCCCAATGGAAATCCCAACAATTGCTGTTACAACAAACACAATCGCAAAGAAGTAAGACGGCGTAATCATCGTAAACCCTGCATAAATGAGCGTCGGAATCGTACCGCTCATAATCCAACTACTGACCAAAATACCGATGAAGAAGAACAAGAACACCGCACTCATCCCCGCGCCTGCGCCTTCCACTAATCCACCTTCAAGCTGGCGGTACGACACTTTTTTCACAAGCCCATAACAAATCAATAACAAAATTGAAAACAAAATCGGCAAATGTGGCACCGAACCAAATTTAACAATACTAACACTGATCATAGATACAATTGCAACTACTAGTACTAACGCCTCGATGAAAGTGGGCGTAACCACGGCCTTTATGCGAAACATGATGAATTCCTCCTTGATGATTGATAAGAAAAGCGCAAGATGTCTGGAAAAATGAATACAAAAAAACTCCATCCATCCCTTGGAAAGGGACGAAGGAGTTCTCCGCGTTACCACCCTACTTGATGAATCGATGCTAGATCGACCATCCACTTCATGTATGATCTGAGAAAAACCAATGGCGTACTTCATCCTGATTGCTGCCTGAATTCTCACCTGCCATTCAGTCTCTTGTTGCTGCCCACAATCGAACTACTGCACCATCTCTCGTATATATTCAATTTTTAAAACTCGTTTACTTTTACACAAAAGCAATTGCTTGAATCTTACCATGTTCATGTGAGAAGTCAAGTTTTGAATCTATTCGGTATATTCCCTGCGAGGATTTTCAACACTTTCCTCACAAAACAAATTCCATACCTTCCTCCGCAATATGAAAGCCCTTCATTTCAATCTCCTTGCGAATCGTTTGATCCCTATCAATCACAGGATTCGAGTGATTGAGATGAATGAAATAAATCTCCGTTTGTTCAACTAAATCTTGTAATCGGTCCATTGTTTCTGTCATGAGCGGATGAGGGATTTCCCGATAATCTCGGCCAATCTTTTCAAGATCTTTAGCAGAATGGAAGGTGCCATCAAGTAAGCAGATGTCCGCTTCTTTGCACGCTTCATAAATATCAGTGTCCCATTGTTCCCATCGATCAATATCCGGAATGTACAAAACTTTTTTCTCCGTCCCTGTAATCCAAAAAGCAAATGTCTCCGAAAATTCATTTCTGTGTGGAACCTCAACAGGTGTGACTGTTGCATGAGGTGAAACAGCCATTGCTTGTCCATCACGTATTTCTTGCAGGTCAATATTGTGTAATTTTGTTAATTGACTCCAAGGGGCCTGTTCCTCTAACATTTTCTTCATTTTCGCACCTGCCATTACGGGCACCTTATTTGCACCCATCGCTTCTTTTCCTAAAAACAATAATCCCGGATAATGACCTAAATGCGCATGCGTCAAAAAGATACTCGCCATTAGCTGGCCTTGCATATGATGTTTGATTTGTACGCTTGCCATCTGCTCTTTTAAGTCTGGTGTTGCGTCTATCAAATGCCAAGCCTTTTCTTCAGGCAACACAATGGCCAATGACGCCGCAGTACGCCTATACGCCGGATTGCTAATTGCCTCCGCACAGTTTTTACAAAAACAATTCGGATGCGGAAGGCCAGCGTCTTGTGCTGTTCCTAATACATGTAGAATAACTTCACTCATAACGAAATTTCCCCCTTAACTTTTATTTCACTGTCATCACGATAGTTTTTCTTGGTAATGGTCCAGCCCGTGAAACCAAAAATGATATTAATAAGTGGAACGAGAAATGCGAAGAAAGCATAAGGAATAAACTCACCTGGACTGACCCCCAGAATGCTCACCGCAAAAACGACCGGAACACTCCATGGCACGAGGTTAATCCCTACAGTACCTGCCGCCTCGACACATCTTGAAAGGTTTTTCGTATCGATTCCTCGATCTTTATACGTTTGGACAAATGTTCTTGCAGGTAAAATGATTGCCAAAAATTGTGCACCGCTTGCAAATGCCACGACAAAAGCCGAAAAGATGGTCGTACTAATTAACGTTCCAGTTGAGCGAACACCGGCTATCATTTTTCTCGTGACCACTTCAAAAGATCCTGTTTCTTCTAGAATCCCACCAAGAGCAGTCGCAATGACTAACAGACCAATAGTCCCTAGCATAGACATCAGACCGCCATTATTTAACAAAGAATCCACCGCTTTTACACCCGAATCTACCGAAAATCCACTTGTCATTACTTTAACAATTGAAGTAACAGAAGCCCCTTGCACAATCACTGCAAGTACAGCCCCTAACAGTCCTACAATGGTCAACGCTGGAATCGCGGGTACACGCTTCATCATCAAAATGATGGTGAAGATAGGCATAAGTAGAAGTAACGGATGAATCGTAAAGACACCCTCCAACCCTGTTTTAATAACATCAATGCCATTTGTATCAACAGCATTGCCTGCCGCCCCCGAATTCCCAACAAACCAATATAAAATCAATGCAATGACAAATGCTGGAATCGTGTCCCAGAGCATGTGCTTAATATGACTAAACAAATCGGTTTCGGCCATAGCCGGAGCAATATTTGTCGTATCGGATAACGGAGATAATTTATCGCCAAAATAAGCCCCGGAAATGACTGCCCCTGCCACAAGCCCCGGAGCAAAGCCTAATCCTTCGCCAATCGCCATAAAAGCAATCCCAATCGTCGCAATCGAAGTGAATGAACTTCCCAATGTAATCGAAACAATGCCAGTAATAAGTGCCACGAGCGGGACAAACAGTGAAGGTTCAATCATCGATAGCCCAAAGTAAATCATAGTCGGGATAACGCCACTGGCAATCCAAGTACCCACAATGATACCGATAATAAATAATATAAAAACAGCAGGCAATGCCCTGGATACGCCGTTGACCATCATTTTCTCTACTTCATACCAACTCCAACCACAGATTTTCGCAATAACAGCAGCCACAACTACCCCAATTAGCAAGGGGATATGCATCCCAGCCTTCCAAATAAAAATCGATGAGGCCGCCGCAGCCATTAATGCCAATATTGGGATAATTGACACTCCAAAAGTTAGTTCCTTTTTCATTGATAACATCTCCTTCTTTATTGACAAGACAACTTGATTTTTTAATTTTCCAAAACTAAAGTCTTTGGGAGTGCTAAGTCGAGTGCATGCATTCGCACATCATGATAACTAAGGCTAGTCCCAAAAAATAAACACAAAAAACCCCTACCATCCCTTGGAAAGGGACGAAGGAGTTCTCCGCGTTACCACCCTAATTGATGAACCGATGCTAAATCGGCCATCCACTTCATGTCAAACTGAGAAAAACGGATGGCGTAATTTGTCCGGATTGCTGCCTGAATTCACACCTACCATTCAGTCTCTTGTTGCTGCTCACAATCGAACTACTGGACCATCTCTCATAATCTATGTGATTGTTTACTTTTTAAAAATATAGGAAAGCAGTCTAAATGCGCGACGTCCTGTCGCAACGACTGCATACCCGCATCCTGCCGGCACGTAAAAGTAATTATTTTGAATCTTATCATGTTCAACAGGCATGTCAAGCACTTTTCAAAAGCACAGAAAAATCAAGTTTTTCAGTCTACTAGTATGCATCAATTAAAACTGCCGCAATACAGGAATCTACGGCAGTTTCATATCTTATTATTCTTCTGGATACTTCTCGCTATCAAAGCCACGATCTGTTACGTAATCTTCCAACGTCCAAATCCCAATACCCGCTTCTTTCGCACGTTCTTGCGCCTTTTCATAAGCATCTAAATGGCGCGTATTTGGCGGATAAACATAGCCAACACGAGCCAGCCCTTCCTCCAATAACTTCTCCTGAATACTCACACCGTCAATGTAAATATACGCAAGCAATCTACCATACTTATCCGTTTCTCCACCAATATCAAACTCAATTTCTAGCTTTCCACTGTTCATCAGCTCAGTATTGCGCTCTTTTGCTTGCTGACCAAAAGGCTGTTTGCCAAGTTGCGGGTGATTCGTTTCAGGCGTATCGATGAGCAAATAACGAACATTTTGTTCCTTGCCATCATACTTGATTTTAATCGTATCCCCATCAATCGTCTTGACCAACTCTACAGGAATTAACTCTCCTCGACTCGGATCCTTCTCCTCTTCCTTGCTAACGTCCTCATCACTCGGCGTCTGATCATCCGTCTGAATGACTTCTTGCTCTCTCGGTTTCTCTGATTCTTCCGAAAAGAACTCTGGGAAATAGATTGCAGCTATCCCCACAACAACAAGGACTATCAAGGACTTTATCAAATTTCCCGGACTCTTTTGCTTACTTTTTTTCGCCATCTCTACCATTCCTTTTTTTAATGAAAATCAGATGCATACTTCCATCTTATCGATACTTCATTGTAGCAGAATTTGTGGATGGTAACAGGATTTAGCGTTTTGCATGCAACTAGAATAAAATATAGAAACCCAGACTTTCTGTATACAATAGCTAAGGTATTTAGCAACAATAGAATCGTCACATAGAAATCATCCTCCCTTATATAACTTCCCCCTCAAAAAAAGAAACACCGAAGTGTCTCTTTTTTCTAACAAGGAAAATACTATTAATTATATTTAACCCGCATTGACCTGAACTTTTTGGACTATCGTTTCATTTTTATTCGTTACCAATTTCAATGTCATTAGAGTGATAATCCCTACTACAAGTAGAGCTGATATCACAAACATCCCTGTAGTGAAGGCCACCATTCCAAGAATCATCGGGCCAACAAATCCACCTAATGCTGCGAATGAATTGACAAGTGCAATTCCAACTGGTGCTGTAGATTCACTGAAGAAGAATGTCATATAAGCAAAGAAGCATCCCGTAAAACCATATAATCCAGCCGACGTAATTGCCAGCATAAGCACCATCATAAAGACGCTTTCCGAAAAACCACAGCCTATAAAGCCTACAATCCCAATTGCAAAACAAACTAGTAAATGAGACTTATGGGCATTCGTTCTATCTGAATTCCAACCAACAAATAGAATTGCAGGAATTCCAACAAGTGCTGGTATCATTGCTAGCCAGCCGATTTCTAAGTTTGTTGTGGCTGTTGCTGATAGAGATTTAATAATCGTTGGCATCCAGAACGATAATCCATAGATAGCCGTATACCCCGTAAAATACAGTACTGCCAATTTCCATACTTTTGAATCCTTTAGCATTTCTTTCTTAGACACTTTATTCAATTGGGAACTTATTAAACGTTCGGAGTTCAATTCACCTTCCAACCAATCTTTTTCTTCCTGAGATAACCATTTAGCATTGGCAGGTTTATTCGTTAGGTAAAATACGACAATCACTCCTAATATAATTGCCGGTATTCCTTCAAGAATAAACATCCATCTCCAGCCCGCCATACCATACCAAGCAATATTATCGAGAATCCATGTAGATACCGGGGCACCAATTAACCCGCCAATTGGTAAAGCCAATAATAAAACGGCTGTCGCTACCCCTCTTTCTCTAGCTCTAAACCAATATGTTAAATACAAAATAATACCTGGGAAAAACCCAGCTTCAGCAACGCCTAATAAAAAGCGAACAATATACAAGTGCATCGTTGTTTCTACAAACCCCGTTAACACTACGACAATTCCCCATGTAATCATAATACGTGCAATCCACATGCGTGCGCCCACTTTGTGCATAATCATATTACTTGGGACTTCAAAAAAGAAATAGCCAATAAAGAAAATACCTGATAATAGACCGAAAACTTCAGCAGTCAATGCCAATTCTGCATTCATTTGTAAGGCTGCGTATCCTAAGTTCACTCTGTCTAAATAAGCAATCACATATAAAAGCAAAATAAATGGAAGTATGCGTGTCATCGTTTTCCTTACCGTTCTTTTTTCGATATCGCCAATCGTATGTTCCATTCGGTTCTCTCCCCTTTACGACCAAATTTTAGTTCGTAACGTTTTCTAAAATAATTGCAATACCTTGTCCCCCACCGATACAAAGCGAAGCCAATCCATATTTAACATTTCTTTTCTTCATTTCAACTGCTAGCGAATACGTAATTCTTGTGCCACTTGCACCAACTGGATGCCCCAGCGCTACAGCACCACCGTTGACATTTACCTTTTCCATATCGAGGTCTAGCTCTTTAATAACAGCCAATGATTGTGCTGCAAACGCTTCATTTAATTCAAACAGGCCAATATCATCTAGTGTTAACCCAGCCTTTTCAAGTGCTTTTTTGCTCGCTGGCACCGGTCCAATCCCCATGATTTTAGGATCCACACCTGCTACTCCCCACGAAACGATTTTTGCTAAAGGCTGCAAGCTATGTTCTTTCACATATTTTTCTGAGGCAAGTACAACAGCCGCTGCACCATCGTTAATGCCACTTGCATTGCCCGGTGTTACTGTACCATCCTTCTTAAATGCGGGTTTCAGTTTCCCTAAGCCTTGTACAGTTGCACCTTCGCGGATATGCTCATCTGTATCAAAAAGGACTTCCACGCCTCTTCTTCCTTTTAACTTCACGGGTACAATTTCCTCTGCAAATCGGCCGCTGTCTCGTGCTTGAATCGCTTTTTCCTGTGATTGAACCGCAAATGCATCTTGTTCTTCACGAGAAATCGTATATTGCACCGCCAGATTCTCAGCTGTCATCCCCATTCCACAACCGACATATTGATCTGTCAATGTATCCCATAGCATGTCATCTACTAAAGGCGCTTTGTTTGGTGAACCAAAACGTGTGCCTCTCAAGACATGAGGAGCAAGACTCATATTTTCAGTTCCGCCAGCCACAATCACATCAGCATCTCCTACAGAAATGGCCTGTGCGCCCGATACAATCGACTGCATACTAGAACCGCATAAGCGATTCAATGTCAAGGCGCTTGATGACTCCACCATTCCACTTTTCAATCCAATATGCCTTGCCAAATAAGCCGAGTTACCACTTGTTTGTATAATGTTTCCAAAGATAATTTCTTCGACGTCTGAAACAGGTATCCCGCTTCTCTTAATCGCTTCCTCGGTTACAACTACACCTAAATCAATATCACTCACGTCTTTTAACGCACCGCCAAAAGTTCCAAAAGCTGTTCTAGAACCGTCAATAATATACGTTGTCATCTACATTTCCCCCTACCCAAATTACATTCCGCCTGCAACTTTAATATGTTCCCCCGTAATTCCACTTGCAGCATCTGACGCTAAATAAATAATGCCTGAAGCAACCTCCTCTGGTTCGATAAAACGTTCCATTGCTTGCTTTGGATACATAATTGCTTCAAGTGCCTCTTTCTCTGTTTTTCCATCTTCTTTTAATCCATTGATCTGATTCATCAACAATTCTGTTTTCACTGGGCCAGGTAAAATAGAGTTTGCCGTAATTTTATGCGCTGCGCCTTCTAATGCAGTGACTCCAGTCACACCAATCACACCGTGTTTAGCCGCAACATAGGCAATTTTTTCAGGTGTTGCTAACTTCCCATGAACCGATGAAATATTAATAATCCTGCCGTATTGTGCATTCTTCATATGCGGGAAGACGTGTTTTGTCATCAGGAAAACACCTGTTAACATGACATTGATAAGCAAGTTCCATTTTTCTAATGGAAATGATTCCAACGGTGCACGATATTGAAGTCCAGCATTATTCACTAAGACATCTATTGTTCCTCTCTCACGAATAATCTCTGCAATTGCTGATTGAACCGCTTCCTCGTCCGTCACATCCAGATAAATCCCTTTAGCATTTTCTCCTAGCTCTTTTGCGGTCTTTTCTGCAGCCTCCTTATTCAAATCAGCAATATACACAAAGTCATTTTGTTTCGTAAACTCCTGGGCAATCACACTGCCAAGACCGCCGGCCGCCCCTGTTACTAGTACCGTTCTCTGTTTATTCATAAGAAGTTCCCCCTTCCCCTCCACTACTAAGCGCGTGATAAAACAGGTACAAGCTCTAATTCAAACCCTACTTTTCCACTCAGTTCTTCTATCGTTATATCTTCAATTATCTCTACGACTTTAGGGCCTTCTTCTGTAAACTGAAAAACAGCGTAATCAGAAACGAATAGATCTACTTTGCGAACCCCGCTAGTTTTATAGGTTAATTCTTTTACCAATTTAGACGTTCCATCTTTCGCAAATAAGGTAGATGCGATAATCACTTTCTTAGCACCAACCACCAGATCCATTGCGCCCCCAACACCTAAAATTGGTTGATTCGGAACAGCCCAGTTGGCTATTTCACCATGAATATCGACCTGTAGTACCCCCAACACCGCCACATCTACATGCCCCCCCCTAATCAATGCAAAAGAATCTGCACTATTAAAAAAAGAGGCTCCTTTCAAATAAGTAACTGGCTCTTTTCCCGCATTTAGCAAATCAATATCGACTTCTTCTTGCGTTGCAAGAGGCCCCATTCCTAACAAACCATTCTCCGTTTGTAAATACACTTCTTTATCAGTTAAATAGTTGGAGACCAATGTCGGAATCCCAATTCCTAAGTTAACAATTTGACCGTCTTGCAGTTCTTCTGCAATTCTTTTCGCAATCACATGTCTTTTATTTTGCCCCAACATACTCACTCCCTATCTTTGAATAAGCACTCTGAATAACATAATCAACATAAGCATGTGGTGTAACGATATATTCCGGATCCAGCTCTCCTACTTCCACAATTTCATCTACTTCAGCAATGACAATCTTTCCAGCAGTCGCCATCATCGGATTGAAATTACGCGCAGTCGTGTGGTAAACGAGATTCCCTATTGTATCTGCTTTGGCTGCTTTAACAATCGCAACGTCACCTTTAATTGCTTTTTCAAAGATATATCTTTCACCATCAATCTCTCGTTCTTCTTTACCTTCAGCCAATTCAGTTCCAACACCGGTTCTCGTATAAAAGCCACCAATACCAGCGCCCCCACATCGAATTGCTTCAGCTAAAGTACCCTGTGGCAACAAATCGATTTCTAACTCTCCTTTTGACCAAGCAACTACCGCTTCTTTATTTATGGAGAAAAATGAACCAATTGCCTTCTTAATTTTTCCCTGCATAAATAATTTATGAAGCCCTTGTCCCTCATCCCCCAAATTATTACTAACAATTGTCAAATCACAGACCTCTGTCTCTAATAGTTCATCAATAATTGTAAGAGGCGTTCCAGATAATCCAAAACCACCTGTTAAGATTTGATCACCATTTTTGAACAACTTTCTCATTTCACTAGATTCAATGACTTTCCCCATAACAATCCCCCCATTATTTACCCCTCTAAAAGAAAGCGCTTTCTTTTGAACTGAAATGTAAACTGCTATTCTGTAGTATAATTCGTCATATAGCTTAGTTTAGGCTAAATGAAATAAGGTGTTATAATAACCTAACTAGACTGTAGTCTGATTCTAATTGATTCACAACTATTCTGTCAATAGCGGAGGAGGTTTATTTTTTGCTAGAGCCTGTGAAAAAACAACGACGAGGAGAAGAAACCAAAAAAAAGATACTAAAAGTAGCCTTAAAACTTTTTAGTGACAAAGGTTTTAACAACGTAACTGTCGATGAAATCGTCAAAAAAAGTGGTACATCGAAAGGGTCATTTTATCAACATTTCCGCACGAAATCGGATATTTTTTTAGTTCGTTTCACCGAAGTGGATGATTACTACCTTGAAGTTTTCCAATCTTTCCCCAAGGACATGGACCCGCTAGAAAAATTATCTATTTTCAGTCGAAAAATGATGCGGTTTCTTGATGAAGAAATGGGAAAAGGCCTAATGAAGGTTATTTACAGTGCCGCATTGGAGTCAAATGAGCATACATACTTTTTGAATTCCAATCGCTCACTCTTTAAAATCACGCGTTCATTGGTCGAAGAAGCGATGAACAAAGGGGCAATCGATAGAGAGTACTCTGTAGATGAGGTCATCACAATCATTACACAAAGCTATATGGGAACAATCTATCATTGGGGACTACAAGACTCTGATCGAGGCCTAGAGTCTTTTTCCATTCCGATTACCCAAACAATACTTAGAGGGTTAGAAGCTAAAAACAAATACGAGGGGCCTATTCAATAACTAAACTCCTCTACACAAAAAAACCGAGTACTCCCATGACAGTATGGTATACTCGGTTTTTCCTATCCTACAATCATTTTTTGGCTACTACTTGATCTCGATAGTTCTGAAAGAAATCGAGCGATGATGGATTTGCCATCGCATCGCGGTTTGCTACGCTTTTCTCATCCACGCTCATCAGAAGTCTACGAACCGGAACCTCCATTTTCTTATTCGTTAATGTATAAGGTATTTCATCGACTTGGACGATATCGTCTGGAACATGCCGCGGTGAACATTCCACCCTAATTTTTTCTACAATCTTGTTCTTTAACGCATCATCCAATTGAATACCCTCTTTCAATACGATGAACAACGGCATAAAAAATTTCCCGTCAGGCAAGTCTAAGTTCACAACCAAGCTATCTTTTATGTCTTCCACGGTTTCCACACTCGAGTAAATTTCACTTGTACCCATTCTCACACCAAAACGATTCAGTGTAGAGTCTGAGCGTCCATAAATAATACAAGAACCTTTCGACGTAATCTTAATAAAGTCCCCATGCCGCCAAATTCCAGGATACATGTCGAAATAGCTATCCAAATAGCGTTTATTATCCACATCTCCCCAAAAGTAAATAGGCATAGAGGGCATCGGCTTCGTGACAACAAGCTCACCTACTTCATCCATAACAGCTTGTCCTGCATCATCAAACGCTTGTACTTCAACTCCAAGTGTCCGAACTTGCATTTCTCCAGCATGAACAGACTCTATTGGAATGGCACCAACAAAGCCCGATGCGATATCTGTTCCACCGCTTTGAGATGTGAGCCACAAATCTTTTTTTACATGTGTATACATCCATTCAAAAACTTCTGGCCCCGCAGGTGACCCGCTTAAAATGATCCCTTCCAATTTCGATAAATCATACGATTCCTTCGGTGAAATGCCTACCTTATTCATGATTTGTACAAATGAAGGACTAGAGCCGAACATTGTCGTCCCTGTTTTCTCCGCTATCTGCCACAGTCTTCCAGCATCTGGATAGACGGGATTCCCATCATAAAGAACAATGGATGATTTCGTTATTAAACCACTTACAAGTAAATTGAACATCACCCATCCAGTCGTTGTATAAAAGAATAAGCTCCCCTCTTCTTTAAGGTTTAAATGGAAATTGTGTACCTTGTACATTTCAAGTACAATCCCACCATGACTATGAACAATGCCTTTCGGAATACCAGTCGTGCCTGATGAATATAAAATCCATAAAGGATGTTCAAAAGAGACATCTTCGAAAACGAAATCCACCAGTTCGATTGCTGGTTGGTTCATGACATCCTTCCACATCACTGCTCCTTCTATAGGAGTACCTTCATTTTCATCGAATAGATACGGGACGTAGATAACCTGTTCCACTGTTGACAGTTTTTTCGAAAGCGCTTTCACTTCATTGCGCCTGTCGAACTTCTTACCGCCGTATGTGTAACCATCAACCGCAATCAATACTTTCGGTTGTATTTGCTCGAATCTGTCCACCACGCTCTTCGTACCAAAGTCAGGTGAGCAGCTAGACCAGACAGCCCCTATACTTACGGTTGCTAATAACGCAATAACAGCCTCATGAGTATTCGGCATATATGCACCAACCCGATCACCAGATTGTACCCCCATTCGCCTCAACTCAGTTGCCAGAATCAATACATCTCTCGTCAATTCCGCCCATGTGATTTCAAGCGAAGGACGGGTCTCAGACTCCGAATAAATCGCGACTTTATCGGGTGAACTGTTGCGCAAAATATGCTGTGTATAGTTCACCTTCGCCCCTATGAACCATTTGGCACCTGGCATAGACTTAATTTCAAGAACACTTGTATAAGGCGTAGAAGATTCAATTTCAAAGTAATCCCAAATCGTCTCCCAAAAATCTTCAAGCTCATCAACCGACCATTGCCAAAGTGCCTGGTAGTTTGCAAAACTAGGTTTATTATTATCAGCAAGCCATTTCATATACTTTGTAATATTCGCATTATCTTTGTAGCTTTGATTGGCTTCCCAAAGAAACGTTCCTTCTTTGATTACTTCAGTGCTATTCTCTTTCTCAAAAAGGTTCATCACCATTTCCCCCAGATCATTGTAAGATTTATAGAAACATCCTTAATGTACCACTTCAAACTACATGTGTGAAGTTAGTAGTCTGAATAGTTCGGTTTTTAGAGGTGATAAAAAAGCGAGCCCCCCCTCATGTTACTAAGATTTTCTTGCTTTTTCATGCGCTTATTCTGCAATAAACTCCACAAAACTCGAAATGCTCGTCCTCGTAAAGCGCTGTTGCTTTTTCACCAGCCATAAATCCCTTCTCATTACAATCCCCTGCAATTTTATTTCCTGTAAATATCCTTGCTCCAATTCTCTTGCGACTGTTAACCTCGGCAAAATACTAATGCCTAGCCCTGCCTCTACCGCGCTTTTTATCGCTTGTGTACTGCTGATTTCCATATAATTTTCGATGGTATCTAACACGCCAAATTCCCTCAGTGTGTCTTCTACAATCAGCCTTGTACCTGAAATCGATTCACGCCAAATCATTCGTTCGTTTGCCAATTCTTCAATCTGAATTTCCTTTCTATCCCTCCATGCGTGATCTGTTGGACAGACAAGCACCAATTCATCTTCAGCAAATTTCTTCACGATAAAATGTTTAGATTCTACCATGCCTTCCACTAACGCCAAATCGATTACATCGTTTTCTAAATCCTCCAAAATGCTCGGTGTATTTTTAATGGTTAACGTTACTTTTATTTCTGGCGTTTGTTTTTTAAACCTTCCTAGTAAACTCGGTAGAAAATATTCGCCAATCGTTGGAGATGCTCCTACCCGAAGGCTAGCATTTCCCTCACCTATTGCCTGTTGAATGACTTCTTTAGAACGGTTGAAGTCGTTAATAATGGCCTTGGCAAAGGGATAGAGCATTCTTCCCGTTTCGGTTACTGTCAACTTCCCTTCGGTTCTGTCAAACAACAATGCCCCGTAAAAATTTTCTATTTGACGGATTTGTCTTGTGACAGCTGGCTGCGATACGAAGCTTAGTCTCGCCGCCTGGCTAATACTCCCTTCATCTACGACTAAACAAAACATTTTTAAACTTGTTATATTCATCAGCACGACCTCCAACACTTTTAAAAAGTAAAAATATGATAGTACACTCTACATAGTAGGGAATGACAATCGTTTATACCTTATGCATTTGTTGCATTTTACCTTTTCCTCATCTACTGCTAGCTTAATAGATAGGAACAATGATTACTAGCCCACACAAAATCAACGGACTCAGTAATTAGGTAAACAAGGAGATGGAATATAATGAAAGAACAATGGAAAATAATTATCCAAGTATTTTGGACCTTTTTTAAAATCGGCCCCGTCACATTCGGGGGAGGTTTTGCCATGATTCCTTTAATCGAAAAAGAAGTAGTTGATAAAAGAAATTGGTTAAAGAAAGACGATGTCACCGACGTCTTCGCATTAGCCCAATCCGTGCCAGGCGCCATTGCCATCAATTCCGCAACATTTATCGGCCATCGAATAGCCGGTGTAAAAGGAGCCATTGCAGCGATGCTTGGGATATCCTTGCCGACTTTTCTAATCGTTCTATCATTAGGGATTGCCTATCTATTCTTTCAGGATAATCCCAAAATAGAGGCCGCCTTCGTAGCGATTCGGGCATCTATCGTCGCTTTAATTATTTATGCCGCTATCAAAGTTGGGAAAACAGCCATTATTGACAAATCGACATTTGGGATGTTCCTCGTAGGAACCTTTGTCCTGTTCTTTATTCATCCACTATTTGTGATTGTATTGGGTGGTTTGGTTGGGAGTATTTTGGTCGTTATTAAAAAGAAACTCGGCTACAAAATCGAGTTGGAGGAAAGCAAAGAGAAAGAGAAGAACGAAAATCGATTCGAGTATTTCATGGGTGCTGGAATCTAAAAAGGAGTGGGGAAGATCATGCTACTGTGGGAACTATTTAGGTCATTCTTTTTTATCGGTGCTGTATCGTTTGGCGGGGGCTACGCGATGATTCCCGTAATTGAAGCCGAAGTCTCCAAATACGAATGGATGACGATCCAACAATTCACAGATATCATCGCCATTGCAGGGATGGCCCCTGGCCCAATTGCAGCCAATAGCGCGATTCTCGTTGGCTATTCAACGGCGGGTATAACCGGAGCTATCGTGGCTGCTCTCGGAATCTTGCTCCCCTCGGTCATCATCGTGCTACTTGTAGCTACCTTTTTCAGCAAATTAAATCACTATCCTATCGTTACATCGATTTTCTATGGACTCAGGCCGATTGTCACGGGGTTAATTGTCTATGCGGCATTAAAGTTTGCGCTTTCCAATAACCTCATTACCCTGAATATTTCCTGGCATATAGGTAGCTTATTCGTGATTTTTGGCCTGTCGTTACTCGCCTTATTCAAACTCAACTGGCATCCCATTTATGTTATTATGCTTTCTGGATTGGTGGGTGTTGCTCTTTATTCATAATGAATGAACTACACCTACACCAACCCAATACCCAACCACGACAAGCCCGATCCCACCCACATACGTCAATAAAAAATACCCCACAGCACGCTTTTTCTCACCATCTTGCCACAACTCTAGCAACTCTTTCGTCAATGTCGAAAATGTCGTCAATGCACCCGCAAGACCCGATGCTAAAAGGAATGTTAGCGCGCGTGATAAGTCCAACCCAAACACAACACCAATGAGCAACGCACCCGCTAAATTGACAAGCAACGTGCCTCTTGGTATTTTGCGCTGTTGATTCAGCTTTGTCGACAACCCATACCGAATCACGGCTCCTACAAAGCCACCCATTCCGACCATCACTATATCCCAAAACGTCATCGTTGCACCTGCTTCCTGCCAAGATAAAACCCAAATGCCCCAGCAGCAAGTCCACCGATAACACTACTAAGCATATACAGTGCGGCTAGCATAAACTGCCCATTTTCCATCAACAAAACCGACTCCATGCTCAATGCAGAAAATGTTGTAAATGAACCGAGAAAGCCTGTCGTGACAGCATCCTGTAGTTGCTTATTCGCATATAGCTTACGACAAGCACCTGTAACGATGAAACATAATAAAAATGTCCCGACAATATTGACTAGCAATGTCGCAATCGGAAATCCTGATTCGCTATGAACCAATTGTCCAATGCCTACCCGTACTATTGCCCCCGCCATGCCAGCTACACCAATCCAGATGACCTTCCTCATATGACCAACTTTTCGAGAAGCCGAAGGGACAGCACCGTTTCCAGGTCGAGTCGCTTTTCCATATCCCCAAATTGGATATGCAATTCGTTACCTTCACGCCCAGTAATTTCACCTTGTCCAAACACGCGATGTTTGACAGTGGTTCCAACTGTAAGCTCCTCGCTATCTTGAATGCCTTCAGGGTTCAATGGAATCGATGCCTTTGTCACTTTCACGGATTTTGGCTCTTCTTTTGCTGGCCTTGGCCTCAACAATAATCCCCGCACTTCATTGACAAATCGGGAATCTTCCTTTGTCTTTCCTTCATCCTGACCGTAAGAAAGCAATTCAAGACGTTCTTTCGCCCGTGTCATGCCAACGTAAAAGAG
Organism: Sporosarcina sp. FSL K6-1522; assembly: GCF_038622445.1. Classification (GTDB taxonomy): domain Bacteria; phylum Bacillota; class Bacilli; order Bacillales_A; family Planococcaceae; genus Sporosarcina. The sequence continues at coordinate 1,920,973 of NZ_CP152019.1, read as the reverse complement.
CCGTCGTGCTTCTTCCAATGTTGCCTGTTCATGCTCGTCTTCTTCCGATGGGATAATACCTTTCAGTAAGTCAATCATGAAGACACGCCGGAATTCCAAACCTTTTGCACTGTGAAAGGTGGATAATGTCACTGCATTATCCGATGGATTGAACTTGGCATTTTGCACGGCTTTTTCAAGTTCTTTCAAGCGATTGGCAAACTCCACCATCGTTCGCAACTGCGCGGCAATGCCTTCCAGTGTATCCAGAATGCCAAGCAAATTGTCAATGCGATAGCCAAACTTTTCAGCCCTACTTTTCAATGCCGCCTCATAGCCAAGATCATGCCGAATGAGCTGGATAACTCGCTCCGGCCGCATTTCTGGAATAACCGCATAGCCTTTTTTATAATCTGCCAGCTTTTTCGCCTGACTATCTTTCAGATCAACCGTTTGAATAAAAGCATCAAAAACATTGCCCGTCGTTGCCGCATTTTCAAATTTAGTCAGCATGCTTCGGGAGATGAAGAGATTCATTTTCATGACGATTTTCGCAAATATATCTTTGCGCTCCGTATTGAAACTAAGTCGCATAAAATTCAATATGTCTTTAACAATCCAATGAGAGAAAAACTTGTCGTCCGCATCTTTCATGAAAAAGGGAATACCACGCCGATGCAGCTCGTTGACATACATCGTCGATGAGGAGTTATTGCGAAACAGAATCGCAACTTCATTCAGATCGGTCTCGCCTAGCAATTCGTACGTCACATATTCCAACTGCTGTTTCGGATTATCCAGTTGCCGAATCGTAATCGGCTCACATTTTCCGTTTGTTGTATGCATCTCTTTTGGATAGCGCTTGTCATTGCGTTTGATGAACTTCGATGCCATCTCAACAATGTCTTGTGACGAACGGTAATTACGCTCCATCATCAACACTTGTGCATCAGGGTACACCTTCCGAAAATCCAGCAAATAATCCGGTTCCGCCCCTCGCCATGTATAAATCGATTGATCATCATCTGCAACGACACAAAGGTTGCCATGATGCGCCACCAAATGCTCAACAATTTTATGCTGCACGAGAGACGTATCCTGACTTTCATCCGTCAACAAATAATCATAGAGATTGCGAAAATGGTTGCCCAACTCCTCGTCTTCTCTCAGCGCCTGTTCTGCAATCGTCAACATATCATCGAAATCGAGCAAGAGATGCCCTTGTCTACGTGATTTATATTGTTCATATTTACGCGCAATTCGCCCCGCCTTGTCAACCGGCCCTTTTAGTGTCTCCCATTGTTCAAGCGGAATCATGCGGTTTTTAATGGAACTAATGAATGTTGAAAGGGACGCCAACTCATCATCTGTGCCATCTTCTTTTAGCATATCCTTATAAAGACCTTTCAACAAAAAGGGCTTCGTCACCGAAGGGCGACCCTTTCCGCCGCCTTCGATCAATTCAAATGACGTGCCAATTTTCGTCAAATAACTTCGCGCAATGGTAAACGCCAAACTATGGATCGTTGAAAAATCCACCTGTTCACTGTCAGGGAAAAAGCGGGTAAATCGCTCCGTCATATCGCGCGCAGACGCCCGGCTAAAGGTAATCGCCTTGATCCGCCTTGGATTGACATGCTTTTCCTCGATTAAATAGCCAATGCGCATAATCATCGTCGTCGTTTTCCCAGAACCCGGACAAGCCAACAATAGCAATGGTCCTTCCGTTGCCAACACTGCCTGCTGTTGTACATCATTCAAATCTATATTCAATTGTTGTTTTTTCCGTTCAAAAAAGTCGCTCATTTAATTCGTAACCCCTTCTACTCGCACTCCCTTTAATTTATCATACGTGCCCTTTTTTGTAGAGCCGACAAGCCTATAAGTGATATGGTCATCATATTCGAACTGATTATCATCGCCATGACGATTAAAAAAACCTCCACACAAATAAATACTGTGCAAAGGCTCTACTTCATTTCCTTATTCACCTAACACCCAATCTGTATGCAAAAGTGAATGTATCAACGCATCGTGAGATTGTCCATTCTGAAAAAGATAGCTGCGCAACTTACCTTCTTCCACGAATCCATATTTCTTCAATAGCCCAATCGATGCACGATTCTCTGGAAACGTCACCGCTCCCATTCGATGAAGATTGAGCTCCTCAAATGCATAATCTAAAACGGCTTGAAGCGCCTCAGACGTAACCCCACTTCGCCAAAAATCAGGATGGATTTCAAACCCGACTTCCGCTCTCTTCATGCCTACCGCCAAATTATTTAAGCCAATCGTGCCAACAAATTTGTTTTCCCTCTCAATAATAATTGCCCAGCGAATGCCCCTTTTTAGTTCATATATGTTCTTAAAATGCTGAACAATCTGCTCCTCTTGCTCCATGCTATGAAATGGGTCCATTCCATAATATTTCACCACATTCGGATTCGATAAAATCTCAAAGATGGTCGGCGCATGGTTCGCATGCACCTCAGTCAATCGTAGTCGAGCCGTCGTTAACGTTGGAAACACCGTAGTGCCCTCTCCCCTTACTTATTTCGGTATCCCCATCTCCTTAAACGGATAAAACCTGAATTTCACTGTACCAACAACTGCTTTTTCATCGATAAATCCTAAATCTCTACTGTCTGTACTATTTCTACGATTATCACCAAGAACAAACAAATGTCCCTCTGGCACTTCAACTTCAAAATCTTGTGTGAGTTTTTGCCCCTCGAAAATTCGCTCTTTATTCTCCTCGACATACTGTTCTTCGTACTCTTTGCCATTTATGTATAGTTTGTCATTCTCCATGACAACAACATCCCCTGGTAGCCCAATGACACGCTTGATATAATCCTTCTCCACTCCCGGTGCATGAAAGACAATCATATCAAAACGATTAATCTTGTAAATTTTGGAGATGACGATTTTATTTTCATCTTCAAAGGTCGGCTCCATCGATTCGCCCGATACAATCACCGGTGTAAATAAAAACTGGCGCATGATAAGCGCGATGATAAAAGCGACAGCGATTGATTGAATCCATGAAATCAGCTCGCTCTTCCGGTTATTTTCCATTAGTAGGAACTCCCTCCATTCTGTTCTGTAGAAACGTTATACGAAAACACCTATACCTTATTGTATATTCTATTCTTTAAAGTAGACTCCTGCCCATAACAAAAAGTTTCTTTTGAAAAGAAAAGGGGCTGTGAGTCTCTTTTGGATTAGGAAGGTTTTATTTCACTAGTGATGCCTTTAAGCCTCAGAATTTCTTTGCAGTTTTGACAACGAGCTGTAACTTGCTCTATTGCTCCTGTTCTGTAATAGTACTTCCCGCCGAGGCACATTCGCATTGCAGACTCAGGCAAAATTGATTGATTGGGACGTATTGCTTCGCTTCTCCCACACGTCTTTTCAGTTCCGCTGTCTCGGACTTAATTCAGCCCAAAATCACTTTCTGCTTCTTAATGAAACGTAATGGCGAAAAATCTCTCGCACGCTTATCGTCAAATTCTAAAAAGAAACCATCGACATTGACACGGGAACATAATTCTTCTGCGATTGGTTCATAGCAGCCTTGTTAAAGCCAAGACGCCCAACTGATGATAGTCGCAATTTTACGCTAGCGTAACTGCGAAAGAAATGAACTCGTTTTTTAAGCGGGATAAATACGAAAGTTTGCTCTAGTCGCGGATGCTGTTTGCTTGAGTCACTCAAACAACAAAATAACAACAACCGTTGCCCCTAAAGAAAGCACGCCAGTAAAAATAAATACCTCATGTAATCCGAAACTTTCCGCAATCATACCTGCTAGTAAAGGACCGAGAAAAATACCAAGTGCATAAAAAGACTGAAAGAATCCCATTGCCGACATTTTCAAATCGTTCGGACTAACTCTGACGACTTCGCTAAGTAAAAGTGGAAAGATTACTCCTAATGTAAAACCGCTTCCTGCATGAAGAACACTAAGTAAAAAAAATGAGTTCGCTAACGGGACGAGTACAAGAAACAAGGCAGATAAACCAAAACTGGTGGACAGTACAAGCTTGTTATAACGGCTATCCATTTCGTAAAAAACAAGCCCTAATGATGCCAATGCGTGCGGAATAAAAAAGGCACACGTTAGCCAAATAAAAGATTTTTCCGGCACGCCAAGTGTGTCAGCTACAATAAAACTGAATCCAAAAATGGTAATGAATAAAATTGCATGGGCGATCAATGATAAGAATGTCAGCATTTTTATTTGTGGGATTATGATCGTTTTTTTAATATGTAATCCGATGCTTGATTTCGTCACCTCAACCTTTCCATTGTGGACTGCTTTAATATTCCAAGCAAAATAAATTCCAAGTATTGATGCAGCCGCTCCAACCCAAAACGGAAAATACCAGCCAAATAAATGGACAAGATAACCGCTGATTGCCATGCTTATAAATTGAGTCGCAACCGTCACAAACTGTAAAATACCCATCGCTTTAGCAGATTTATCAGCACTAAAATAATATGAATACAGTACCGTCGCCATCACCCACATAGATGCCGTGACTCCGGCAAGCAGACGAGCAATTAAAATCATGACTGCTGAATCAAAAAAGACTAACAATAAACTACTCACAAGTGCCATGACAAAGCTGCCGACCAATAACTGCTTGCGGATATTTTGCAATCGGTCAGATAAAATACCTAGCGGAAATCTTAGTAAAACCTGTGTAATGCCATAACTCCCTAAAATGATTCCTATCGTAGAATAAGAAAAATCAATGGACTGCATGTACACGCCGAAGACAGGCGCATAAATATAGATGGCAAACCAAAAACAAAAAATCACCGCGATAAAATTAAAATGGTCTTTCTTGCTAATCTCATTGACCTGACTTTTTTCTAATGCTCCCATTGCAATACACCTCCATAATTGCATCCCAAGTTAACTTTCCTCATCAAATAATAAAAAATGTTGATTATGACTGGATAATCCTAAATTTCTTAAACACGATAAAACACCCTTAAGACTACCTCATTATCTTAGATTAGGGGGTAGCCTCAGGAGGGTGTTTTATATGCATCTCATCTTGCTGGATAAATTTATGCCCGTTGTGAGCTTCCGAATTCACGCATTTTCCCAATCACAGTCGCTTTAATCGCTTCACGCATCGGACCTAAATATTTTCGGGGATCATACACATCAAGATCTTCCGATAGAACTTCTCGTACTGCTTTCGTTCCCTCAATCTGGTTTTCTGTATTCACATTTATTTTGGAGGTCCCTAATGAAATCGCCCGCTGAATATCTTTCAATGGAATTCCGGTTCCCCCATGTAACACAAGGGGTAAGTCAGATTGATTCGAGATAATTTCCATTTCTTCGAAACCAAGATTTGGCTCTCCTTTGTAAGGTCCGTGAACGGAGCCGAGTGCGGGTGCAAGGCAATCGATGCTCGTATTGTCCACTAGCTTTTTACATTCTGCCGGATCAGCATAAATAATACCATCTGCAATGACATCATCTTCTTCCCCGCCGACAACACCCAATTCAGCTTCTACAGAAACCCCGTGTGTATGCGCATACGTTACTACTTCATTTGTTAGTTCAATATTTTCTGTGAGCGCCTTAGAAGAAGCATCAATCATGACAGAGGTAAAGCCTGCATCAATTGCTTCTTTACATTTTTCAAAGCTAGATCCATGATCCAAATGAATCGCTACAGGTACTGTCGTTCCATAGTCATGCATAAGCCCCTTTATCATATTCACAACAACTGTAAAACCGCCCATATAACGCGCTGCTCCTTCCGATACGCCGAGAATCACAGGTGACTTTTCTTCTTCCGCAGCTTGTAAAATGGCTTGGGCATATTCCAAATTGTTCACATTAAATTGACCGACTGCATAACCTTCTTTTTTTCCTTTAATCATCATTTCTTTCATTGAAACCAACGCCATCTGAAATTCCCCCCTTGAACTAATAAAAATAGGTGCATTATCTGAAGTGTTCACCAGTCGAATGTGAGTACGAGCCAGTTCATGATGTTTTTGTGAGTATTATTTTAAAGTAGCGGTTGCACTTATTTCTGCTAACCATTTCGAAACACAATCCCCAACTTCTGCCGTAGTCGCATTCCCGCCTAGATCTGGAGTAACTATAGATTTTTCTTCCACTACTTTTTCAACCGCACTAAGTAGCTTCTTACCAATATCCTCATATCCAAAAAAATCAAAAATTTGACTTGCAGACCAGATGGCCGCGAGCGGATTTGCAATACCTTGATTCGCAATATCTGGAGCCGAACCATGAATCGGCTCGAACATAGATGGGCAGGTTTTTTCTGGGTTGATATTCGCGCCCGCCGCAAGTCCCATTCCCCCAGCCAATGCCGCACCAATATCTGTTAAAATATCACCAAATAAATTCGATGTGACAACGACTTCAAAGCGACTAGGATCTTTAATCATATGCATGGCTGCAGCATCTACAAGATAGGAGTATGTCTTAACGCGTGGGTATTCTTTGCTTACTTCCTCGAATACTTGATCCCAGAATACCATTGAATAATTCAATGCATTCGCTTTGCTGATACTGGTGACAGATTTCCCCAACCGGACCGCTTCTTCAAAAGCATAGCGAATAATTCGTTCTGTGCCTTTTCGAGAAAAGACACCCGTTTGTAAAACAACCTCTTCCGGCTTTCCTTTAAAAAGCCAATCGCCTGCACCCGCGTATTCTCCTTCACTATTTTCACGGATAAACAGCATATCAATGTTTTCTTTATTTCCATCAACAAGTGGACACGGCGCGCCGTTCAATAGTTTAATTGGACGAATATTGACATATTGATCAAATTCTTTTCGAATCCGCAACAATAAATCCCAAAGCGATATATGATCAGGCACACCAGGGTAACCAACGGCACCGAGATAAATGGCATCAAAAGATCTTAGCTGATCAATTCCATCATCAGCCATCATCTTTCCATTTGCTAGATAATATTCGCACCCCCACGGAAAGTATGTAAATTCAAACCGTATACGTCCATCCAATTCAGTGGCTGTTTTCATCACTTTGATGCCTTCTTCAATCACTTCTGGTCCGATGCCATCACCTGGAATAACAGCTATTTTGAATACATCCATTCATGATCAACCCTTTTTCATTTTAAGTTATTCTTCTATATTGACGACGACTGTAACTGTTTCAACGAGTTCTTGAATGGCATATGCCGGCCCCTCTTTACCGTTTCCACTGTCTTTGACGCCTCCATAAGGCATCTGATCTGTCCGGTAACAACAAGTATCATTAATGACGACGCCTCCTACTTCAAGTAAATAAGGAATTCGATATGATAAATTCAAGTCCGCTGTATAGATACCCGCCTGTAAGCCGTATTTAGAATCATTGACGAGATCTATCGCTTCTTCAATTGTTTCATAGCTTGAAACCGTAACAACTGGTGCAAATAATTCTTCATCGACTACTTTCATGCCTTTTTTAACATTCGTGATCACAGTCGGATAAAAGATACTTCCCGATCGCTTGCCGCCTGTTACAATTTCAGCCCCAGCTTGCCGTGCCTCATTTACCCATCCCTCTACCCGTTCCGCCTCAATTTCACTAATCATCGGACCAACATTGGTTGTAGGATTTAGTGGATCTCCAACTTTCAATAGCGAAACTTCCTGTAAAAATTTCTCCATAAATTGATCTTTTATCGATTCTTGCACATAAATTCGTTGAACAGAAATACAGATTTGGCCAGCATGAGCAAATGCCATTTTCGCTAGTTTAGCAGCCGCCTTTTTAACGTCAGCGTCTCCGTGGACAATTGTAGCGGAATTGGACCCTAGTTCTAATGTGGCTTTTCTTAAACCGATTGTCTTCTGGATATGCTTCCCGACACCTGGCGAGCCTGTAAACGTATAGTGGGCAATGCGCTGATCCTTTAAAAGATGTTCTCCTACAGTTCTGCCGCTACCGACTACACATTGAACATAGCCCTTAGGCACTCCCGCCTCTTCTAGCAATTCACATAACTTAATTGTGACTGTTGCAGTGTCAGAGGCTGGCTTAATAATAACAGGGTTCCCCGCGGCGAGAGCCGGTGCAACTTTATGCACAACCAGATTTAATGGAAAGTTGAACGGTGTAATGGCGGCTACTACACCAATCGGCTTTTTCACGGTATAAAGAAAGCGCCCCTGCGCATTATAGTTTGGAATAATTTCTCCAACTAGCTTCTTCGTTTCATCAGCGGCCATTTGAAATGTAGCTACCGATCTTTTCACTTCTGTTCTTGCGTCCGTAATGGGTTTTCCGCCTTCTACAGCAATCATTTTTGCGAACCGTTCACTATTCTCATCTAAGAGTTGTGCTACACGCATTAATACTGTATATCGATCATTAGGTGCAAATGTTGTTTTCTTATAAGCTGTCACCGCGGCGGCAACAGCCCGACTCACTAATTCTTCACCAGCTACACTAATTTCAGAAAAAAGTTCACCCGTATATTTGTTATAGATTTTATGCGTTTCATCTGTCTTGACCCACTCACCATCAATCAAAAGTTTTTCCTTTACTAGGCTAGTCTGCATGTTCTCTTCTCCAATCTTTTATATAGCTTGAACTAATTATTTTCCTTAGCACGCTTCTGCGCTTACGGATGCCTCCCACTATAAGCTAGGTAGCTCCGCTGCCTTCGCTTAGTTCATCATGGGATTCTTTTGTTCATCTTATATAGATAAAAACTTTCTTAAAGGACTTTTTTCTTCAATACTTCTTGGACAGCTTTCACAATATGGCGAGGTGAAATTTCGTATTTCTCCAACATTTCTTCATTCGGGCCTGATTCAGAGTTCCGATCTTTTACACCTACACGCAGCATAGGTACCGGTTTTTCCTCAACGAGAACTTCTGCCACTGCACTGCCAAGCCCCCCGTAAATGCTATGCTCTTCAGCTGTAACGATGACCCCCGTTGTTTCCGCGGCTTTAAGAATGGCTGCTTTATCAAGTGGTTTAATCGTAGGCATGTGAACGACCGATACTGAGATGCCTTCCGCTTCGAGTTGTTCAGCTGCTTCAAGCGAACGGCTTGTTTGTGTTCCCGTTGAAATAATTGTGACGTCTGTTCCTTCTTTTACTGTGACTGCTTTCCCAATTTCAAATTTATAGTCATCACCAAAAATAACCGGGTATGGATCACGAGCCAAACGCATATAGACTGGTCCCTCATGCTGATGGACAGCCTCCATCATCTTCTCGACTTCTACACTGTCTGCCGGTGCTAACACAGTCATATTGGCAAGGGTACGGAAAATAGCTAAGTCTTCTAATGCCTGATGTGTTTTTCCAGTCAATCCAGTTAATAGACCACTGTAGGCCCCAACCATTTTGACATTTAAATTCGGCTGGGCAATTTGAACTTGTATTTGATCAATCGCACGTTTGGATAGAAATGCTGCAAATGTTACGGCCCAAGGCTGTAATCCAGTTGACGCAAGTCCCGCCGCCACACTCATCATATTTTGTTCTGCAATCCCCATTTGTAAAAATTTCTCTGGATTCTTTGTAGCAACCGTATCCACTTTTGTAGAATTCGCCAAATCCCCATCCAGCGCGTAGACATTTTCGTCTTTCAACGACAATTGAAGTAATGTCTCACCAAATGCATCTCTCATTGATACTTTCTCCGTCAATAGTGTACTTTTCATTTTACAAACCCCATTTCTAGTTCTTGTACTGCCGTATTTAGTTCTTCGTCTGTCGGAATACGTGAATGCCATAAATAAGCATTTTCCATAAAGGATACACCCTTTCCTTTTATGGTATTGGCGATAATAATTGTCGGTTTTCCACTTACTTTACGTGCTTCAGCAAAGGCCGCACTAATTTCTACAGGGTTATGGCCATCAACGCTGATCACGTTCCAGCCGAAAGCTTCCCACCGTTTTTCAGGTGCATGTACCGGAATTTCTCGCGCTTCTCCTTCACCGTTCCAGCCAAATTGTTGGAGTTTATTGTAATCAAGAATCGCTACGAGATTATCCAACCTATATTTCGAAGCCACATCAGCCGCTTCCCACACTTGCCCTTCTTGCGATTCCCCGTCACCAATCATGCAATACGTGCGGAAGTCTTTATTTTGAAGCTTCGCACCGAGCGCCATTCCAACTGCTGCAGAAATTCCCATACCAAGTGATCCTGTTGACATATCAAGCCCTGGTAATGTATTCATATCAGGGTGTGCTTGTAGACGCGAGTTAAGTGCGTCGAATGTTTTCAACTCTTCTATTGGGCAGTATCCTCTTAATGCTAAAACAGCGTATAGGCCAATCGCAGAATGACCTTTTGATAATACAAAGCGATCACGATCTGCTGCTTGTGAATTTGCTGGATCAATATTCATTTCATTGAAATATAGATTAATAAGCACATCGACCGCCGACATCGGGCCCCCGATATGTCCTGCCCCTGCATGATGAACCGTTTCAATAATTAAACTCCTTGCCTCACATGCTTTTTTCTTTAAATCCGTTAATTTTTCTTCGTTAAGTAATACAGTCATTTTAACTTCCTCCTCGGTTTAAGTTTTCTTTTAATATCATTCACAAAATAGGTTAAGCGCTTTACCTTAGATGCATAATTAAATAATTCATTGAACAATCATTTGCCTAGTATGCGCTTTAAATTTTCTAGAATTTCACTCGCATTTTCTTCTGTTATTACATCTATTTCTGTCGTAATTTCTTTCTCTACAGATTCATTATTCATTGCTTTAACAATACTTTCTACACCTTTATAACCCATGTCATACGTTTTCACAGCAACCGAAGCATTCAATGAACCTTCACTAATTGACTCAACTGCCCCGATAATACCATCTATCCCTATTGATATAATTTCTTTTCCTTTAGAATTACTAGCATTTAGTGCTCCAAGCGCCATTTCATCGTTAACACCAATCACACCTTTTATTCCCGGATGAGCTTGTAATATATCCTCCATAACAGATGTGGCTTTTAAGCGATCCCAGTCTGCCGCCTGAGAGGCAACTACTTTCATTCCTGCTTCTTCGAGCGCTTCTTTTGCTCCTTTAGTTCGCGCTGCACTTGTTGGCGTTCCTGAAATCCCTTCAAGTATTGCTACCTCATCTCCTACTTCTAATTGCGAGGCCAATTTCTCTCCTGCCAACTTTCCAGAGTTCTCATCATCATTTCCAATAAAAGTGAGTTTATCTTCCCAATCAACATCACTGTCTAAAAGGGCAACCGGAATGTTCTTCTCTTGAAATTTTTCTAGTATAGGAATAACCGTATCCGGCTGACTCGGCGTTAATACTAGTCCTGCTGCATTTTTACCCAACACATCTTCAAGTTGATTGATTTGTTCCATAAAGTTGGTTTGTTCAGAAGGAGCAATAACTGTACCTTTAACATTAAAATCCTCAAATGCTGCTTTTGCCCCAGCCTCAATAAACTTAAAATATTCTGTGTTTAGAGTTTTTAGGACAACATAAACCTCTTTTTCTTTTAGCGTATCATCGGAGCCATTCTTCTCTAATTCCCTATCACTTCCTTCGCTACATGCCGTTAACATGAATACGATTAAAATAGTCGAAATTAGATATGCGGATAACTTTTTCAACCTAGTTACTCCTATTCATTTTTTATTTCCCCCTTAATAAACGAGTACTTTATTAAGAGGTAGGTATGGAAGTCGATCATATTTCAAAGTTCTCATTAAGTTTCACTAGTTATTTTTACTGGTCGTCTCTCTACTAATGATTGTTTTGCAGCTTTCGCTATTTTCTCTGCTTGTAGACCATCATTTCCAGTACAAAGAAGTGGTTTATTGTGTAAAATCGAATCAATGAATGCATATGTTTCAGTAATATACGCATCTTTATAACGTTCTAAGAAGAAGTATTTTACTTTATCTTTAAACACACCTTCTTCTGTACTTATTTCCGCACTTGTTGGACGATCATTTTCAACTGTTATACTCCCTTTTGACCCGAAAACTTCAACGCGTTGATCATATCCATAAACAGCTTTACGGCTATTATCGATAATTCCTATTGCTCCATTTTCAAACTTCAAAGTAATCACTGCAGTATCAATGTCTCCTGCCTTCTCTATCTCGGGGTCTATTAGATTACCACCATTGGCATAAACCTCTACAACTTCGCTTCCTGACACATAGCGAGCCATATCAAAATCATGAATTGACATATCAAAGAATAATCCACCAGATTTTTCAATGTATTCAATCGACGGTGGTGCCGGGTCACGAGAAGTAATTTTTACGATATGAGGTTCACCAATTACGCCATCTTCCACTGTATTTCGAACTTTCAATAAATTACGATCAAACCGGCGATTGAATCCAATCTGCAGCTTAACGCCTGCCTTTTCTACTGCTGCTAATGCGATTTCCGTATCTTCAACTGAGAAACTAATCGGTTTTTCGCAAAAAATATGTTTTCCTTCCTCAGCGGCTCGTTTAATAATTGGGATATGTGTATCCGTTGGTGAACAAATAAAAATGGCTTCAATTTCACTGTCAATTAAAATTTCTTCATAATCTGCTACTACATTTTCAATACCAATTTTGCTTGCCCACTCTCTTGCACTATCAGCAAATAGATCGGAGATTGTTTTAATTCTTACCTCCGGAATATGAATAATATTTTTAGCATGTAAGCGCCCGATTCTTCCAGCACCAATAATACCAATCGTTATTTTTTTCAATATTATCACTCGCTTTACCATGTTTTAGTTGCGTATTTTACTATGTCGGAATTTTATTTCCCTAATATTTTATTTATTTCAGTTGATTTATCGCCAGCATTTTCTATAGTGATAATTTCTACACCGCTATCAATTCGTTTTTCCACATTCTCTTTGTTAATAGCTTTCAACGCAGTTTCAACACCGATATAGCCCATATCATAAGGTTTTTGTTCTACAGTACCGGTTACCCCACCTTTGCTAATTGACTCTAAAGCATCCGATGTTCCATCAATTCCGACTATGACAATATTATTTTTTTTAGATTCTATGGTCTTTAAAGCACCCATTGCCATTTCGTCATTTGCTGTAAACACACCTTTTATATTCGGATGCGCTGTTACAATATTCTCCATAACAGTCACAGCTTTCACACGGTCAAAGTCTGCCGCCTGTGAAATAACCACCTTAATGCCAAGCTCTTTCATTACATCTTTAACGCCTTTTATTCGATCTTCACTTACAGCAGTTCCAGATACTCCTTCAAGAATTGCAATTTCATCTCCTTTTGATAATTGAGATGCTAAATACTTGCCTGCTTCTCTTCCGGCCGTATAATTATCTGTGCCAATATAAGTCGTTTTCCCATCCCAATCTAAGTCGGTATCTATGAGGAGCACCGGGATATCTTTCTCTTGATATCTTTTTAAAACTGGGATTGTAGATTCAGTACTTGGCATTACAACTAGGGCATCCGGATTAGCATTTAATTGGTCTTCAAGAATATTAATAAGTTTTTCAGCTTCAACCTCAGAAGCTGCCGCCAAAAATGTACCGTCTACATCAAAGTCTTCAAATGCTTGCTTAGCTCCCGCTTCTGCTAACTTAAAATATTCTTGATTTATACCTTTCAAAACAACTGCTACTTTAGGTTTCCCACTATTGTCTGTACCGTTATCCTTTTTATTTCCTTCAGCAGCCCCTTTACTACAACCAACTAAAAACAATAAAACGGCCACACAGGAAACTAACATTGTAATAAGTTGTTTTTTCTCCATAATTACTCTCCTCTTGATCCATTCTTTATTTTTCTTCTGGATAGACAGTTATTTTAACTGCTTTCCTTTTTTCATCATTTCGTTTCCTTCAACTAAATCGGATTTAAGGATTTTTATTTATTTATATAGTTGTTCAGTCTCCCAATTTCTTCCTCTACATTTTCTTTCGTTATAACGGCTGTACCAGAGTCAATTCTTTTCTCTACTTCCTCACCTTTTTTCGCTTTATATGCTGCGTATACTGATTCATAACCGATTTGGTATGGATTTTGCGATACGTTTGCGGCCATATCACCTTTTAGAACTGCTTGTAATCCATCCGGCGTTCCATCAAACCCAACGAGAAGAACATGCTTTGCATTTTTATTCTTCAATGTCGTGTGTGCACCAAGCGCCATCTCATCTGCTGTTGCAAAGACTGCTTTAACATCTGGATTAGATGTTAGTATATTTTCCATAACGTTAACTGCCTTGACCCGATCGCTTTCTGCATCTTGGATAATAAATTCAATATTTTTACCTTCCAAGGCCTCTTGAAAACCTTTAGTGCGTTCTTCATGAGTCTCACTTCCAAATGGTCCTCTAATAATCGCTACTTTATCCCCATCGTTTAATAATTCACTTAAATATTCTCCACCTAGTTTTCCAGCATCAAAATTTTTCGTTCCGATAAAAGTAACTTTATCCTCAAAGTCAACGTCTGTATCGGCAATTACAACTGGTATGTCTTTTTTATGAGCGTTACTTAATGCTGTAATCATAGCGTCCGGTTGACTTGCCGCAATGACAATCGCATCGATCCCATTAGCCACATTATCTTCTACCATTTTTATCTGTTGCTCAAATTGTGTTTCTTCCTGTGGTCCTAAAAATGAAACCTCAACACCAAGTTCTTTTGCTGCATCATTTGCACCAGCCATTAGAACTTTCCAGTACTCTGAATTTATCGTCTTTAATATAAAGCCGAATTTATATGACTCATCTCCCTCTAATTCCCCAGATCCATTTGAACTATTTTTCTCACCACCATTATTACAAGCCGCCAACAACAAAAGTACAGAACACAGTGCCAAAAACAACATTTTTTTTTTAGTCATCTTCATGAAATCCATTCCCTTCTCGGCTCTATTGTGTTTCAACGTCGTATTTGCTGGTAAACATTTATTCGGTTGCTACTTTTACAAATTCTCCTTTTTCAATTGATCTAAAACAAGCTTCAATTGCTTGTATGTTATAAATTGTTTTTTCCTCATAATTATTTTCCACCCGATCAATTCTCTATGTTACTTTTCTTCTGGATAGACAATTATCTTAATCGCTTCTCCTTTTTTCATCGTCTCAATTCCTTCATGTATATTACTTAATGTAACCTTGTGAGTAATGAGCTCTTTTAAATTTAGCAAATTTGCTTCTAAAATTTTGATAACCTTTGGGAAATCATTATTTTGAATAAATGTACCCTGAACTGTTATTTCATTTCTTGTAATATCGTATTGTTTAATTAATGGCTGCGCATGTTCATTCATCCCAACTAGTAAAATCTGTCCACCTTTTCTAACTAAAGTCATTGCTTGATCAAATAACGATCCTACGCAATCTATGACAACATCTGCACCAATACCAGTTTCTTCGATTACGACCTGAAAAACATCTTGATTTTTCGGATTGACTGTATGAGTAGCTCCCGATTTTAGTGAATAATCTAATCGGTAATCTGAATAGTCTACACATATAATCCTTCCGGCACCCGCTGCTTTAAGCACCTGGGTAAAAATTTGCCCCATTGGACCAGCACCTAAAATAACAACACTGTCGCCCGGTTGGACATTTACTTTTTCACTTCCATTAATAACACAAGACAAAGGTTCAGCCAATACCGCTATTTCAGCAGGGACTTCTTTTGAAATCTTATGAACATTTCTTGCTGGGACAACACTATAAGAAGTCCAACCACCATCAATAAAAATACCTATCGATGAACTATTTTCACACATATTCTGTTGTCCAGTTTGACAGTAATGACAAAATCCACATACTGTCGTTGGATCAACTACTACTCGATCTCCTATCACAACATTTTTTACGTCTTTACCAATTTCAACAATTTCTCCGATATATTCATGACCTTGAACAACGCCTGCTGTTGCTGGATGACCCGGCGGATCCGCCAAAATATGAACATCGGTACCGCATATACTAGCTGCTTCTACTCTAATCTTTACATCTAGCTCTGTTTGCAACGTTGGATCTTCTCGTTCTTCTAAAACTAAACTGCCTATTTCTTCAAATACACCTGCTAACAAATGTACCCCCTCCTTAAAAGGTTAATTATCTTCAAAACTCTTCTTTAAAAACGCTAGAGATTCTTCTGCATAAGTATATATCCAGTCCATATTGTCCTTTTCAGCTAAAAAAGGATCCGCACCAGGGGCACTGCATTCTACAACAATAGTTCCTTTAAATTTTAACCTTTGTAACTCTGTAAAAAATGGCGCGAATGCAATTTGTCCTCTTCCAAGACTTCGACGATTACTATCAGCCACATGCACGATAGACAATATATCAATTACTTTCTGAACTGGACTAACCATATCAACTTCTTCTATGTTCATATGGTACGTATCAATCAACGTTTTAACTTTAGGATGATTTATTTCCTTTACAAAACGCCTTGCATCATCTGCTGTATTCACAATACAGCTCTCATATCGATTAAGTGGCTCGATAATCAATTCAATACCTACCTGATCTGCCATTTTTGACAACTGGCAAACGGAGTCAATTGCCCAATTCCAATCTTCTGATCCCTGTCCCATCTGTGCAGATTTTCCTACTGCAGAAGGGCAAACAACCAGATATTTCCCTTGAATTAGACTAGTTGCTTGAATTTGTTTCTTAAAATATTCGATAGCCTTATTTCTTTCTAAGTGATTGCGATTAGCTAAATCTTTGTGTTCATTTGGCCAATCAGCGTCCCCCGTTAATCCACTAACTTTAAGATCTAATTCCTTGGATAATCGAGTGATAAGTTTCGAATATTGAATCGCTTGACTAGCTTGTATTTCTATAGCATCATAGCCTGTCTTTTTTACAAAACGCATGACTTTATCAATAGCCGCATTCCCAAACGTCCAACTACAAATTGAATACTCCATATCATTGCCTCCAATAAAATAAGTTTAAGGCATGTTATTTAAATAACCGTTTACTTTTTTAATTTCTTCTTCAACATTATCTTTTGTTATAACAAGTACACCCGAATCAATTCTTTTCTCTACTTCTTCACCTTTTTTTGCTTTGTATGCTGATTGTACTGATTGATAACCAATTTGGTATGGATTCTGCGCTACGTTTGCAAGCATCTTTCCCTCTTGAACTGCTTGTAATCCATCAGGTGTTCCATCAAATCCAATAAGGTGAATATCTGTTGCTTTTTTATTTTCCAATGCTGTGTAAGCACCAAGCGCCATTTCGTCCGATGTAGCAAAGACTGCTTTAATATCTGGGTTAGATGTTAGTATATTCTCCATAATATTAACCGCCTTAACCCGATCACTTTGGGCATCTTGAACGATAAATTCAATGTTTTTATCTTTCAAAACATCCTGAAATCCTTTAGTCCTTTCATCATGAAGCTTGCTTCCAGACTGTCCTCTAATAATCGCTACCTTATCTCCAGCATTTAATAATTCGTCTAAATATTCTCCACCTAATTTTGCAGCATCATAATTTTCTGTGCCAATAAAAGTCACTTTATCATCAAAGTTAACGTCTGCATCTGCAATTACTACTGGTATTTTTTTTGTGTGCGCATTCTTTAATACTGAAACCATAGCGTCAGGTTGACTTGCAGCAACGATAAGTGCATCTGCGCCAGTAGCTATATGATCTTCCACCATTTTTACTTGTTGTTCAAATTGCGTTTCCTCCGGCGGTCCTAAAAATGAAACCTCAACACCAAGTTCTTCTGCTGCATCTTTCGCTCCAGCCATTTGAATTTTCCAATACTCCGAGTTCAACGTCATTAATACGACTCCGAACTTATATGATTCGTCAGATTTTTTAGTTTCACTAGTGTTGTCTTTTTCACCAGAATTACAGGCCGCAAACAAAAAAAGTACAGAACAAAGTGTCAAAACTAATATTTTCTTTCTAATCATCTTCATAAAATACATTCCCCCTCTTGGCTCTATTAATGTTTCAAAGTCATGTTTACAGGTAAGTATTTATTCGGCTGCTACTTTTACAAATGTTCCTTTTTCAATTGATCTAAAACAAGCTTCAATTGCTTGTATGTTATAAATTGTTTTTTGTGCATAGTGCTTTTCGGCATTTATATCATCACCAGATAATATCCATTTGGATATTTTTTCTATTTGCAACTTATACTGTTGTCCTACAATACTTTCTTGTCTGACTTCACCTTTAGCTGTGCTAACGATGATCAATCCTTCATCACCAAATAATTGTGGTGCGTAGGCACGTGGTACAGCAATTGCTCCTTTCGTTCCAACTATTTCATATTGATGTCTTCTAACTTGCTCTAGTGAAACGTCAAACATGGCTTTTATGCCATTGTCTAAATTTGCTATTCCTTGTACTGACATATCAACTTCGTATTTAGGATCTATCCGAGCCGATACGAAAACTTCATCAATTTCTGAACCGGTAATATTCACTATTGAATGTAGACAATAACAACCTACATCATATAAACTTCCGCCCCCCAAAGCCCGCTGCGTCCGGATATCCGTTTCAGTTCCCTCTAATAAAAATGAAAAACTTGCCCGCATCAACTTCACTTCACCGATTTCTCCTGATTCAATGATTTCCTTTACCCTTTCATGCTGTGGATGAAATTGATACATGAAAGCTTCTAAAAAGATAACTTTTCGTTGATTACAAAACTCAACCATCTCTTCCACTTCTTTTTTCGTTAATGCCGCCGGCTTTTCACATAAAATATGCTTGCCTTTTTCTGCTGCCTTTTCTACCCATTCTCGGTGTAAGTGATTTGGCAAAGGTATATATACCGCATCAATTTCTTCATCGTCCAATAAATCCTCATAAGTAGAATAGATTTTTTGAATCCCAAATTTTTCAGCAATTGATCCAACTCGCTCATTTGAACTTGCTATTGCTGTTACAACTGCGTTTTTAGCATCCAAAAAAGCTGGTAAAAGCTCTTCTTGCGCAATTCTAGCTGTACTTAAAATTCCCCATCTAACATAATCCCTCATTTTTCCGCCTCCATTTTTTTCAATAAAGTAGTGTGGCACACACACTACTTCGAACCTTTCTTCCTACGTAAAACGTCAACATATACTGCTAATACAATCACCGCACCAATTACAATAGTTTGTAGATCAGAGGTAGTACCCAATAAATTTAATCCATTACGCAGAACCGCAATAATCAATACACCAATCAGTGTTCCCCATACAGTTCCTACGCCTCCAAGAAAGCTTGCACCACCAATAATAACAGCCGCAATAGCGTCCAATTCATATGTTAGCCCGGCAATAGGTGAAGCAGAGTTTGTACGACCTATCAATATCAAACCGCCAAGCGCTGCCATAAAACCGCTCAATGTATAAACAATAATTAACACACGATCAACCGGAATTCCTGATAAACGTGCAGCCTCCTTGTTGCCTCCAATCGCATATATATATCTTCCTGTAGACGATCTGGTAAGGAAGATATGGAAAATGACATAGACAATGAGAACTAATATGAAACTTATAGGAATCAAACCAATACTTTCCTGTCCCGCATAGTTCATTAAGTATGAAAAACCAAAAATAGGTGAAGCACCAGTTAAGATTAACGCTAATCCACGGAAAACATTCATCGTTCCAAGTGTAGATATAAACGGATGAGGTAAACGTAGTTTAGTTAGTAAAAGCCCGTTTATAAGTCCGGCAATCGCCCCAACTGCCAAACAAACAATCAAACCGATAAGTGGTGGCATTCCCCAAGTTACTGATACCAAACCAGCAACAACAATTGAGACCGCAAGAATTGAACCAACTGAAAGATCAATTCCTGCTGTTAATATAGGCAATAGCATGCCCAGAGCTAACAGTGCATTAATGGACGATTGTCTAGCAATGTTCATCAGGTTATCCATTTGTAAAAAACTTGGCGAGAGTACCGCAAGAATACCTGACAGACCAAGTAATCCAAATAACGGGCCAAACTTATTAAGTGCTGTTTTCAAACTCCATTTTCTCACTTGTTTATCTTGTTGAGGGATCTCTTTTCCCCCTGCCGTACTCGTAACATTTTCCACAAATAATCATCCTCCCGTTGCAGCTTTCATAATTTTTTCCTGATCTGCTTCATCGCGCATTAAGTCACCCGTGATTGCACCTTCATGCATAACTAATATCCTGTCGGAAATACCTAAAATTTCAGGTAATTCCGACGAGATGATAATGACACAAACACCCGACTCTACTAACTTATTAATTAGGTTATATACCTCGACTTTTGCACCTACATCAATTCCCCTTGTCGGTTCATCAAAAATGAATACTTTCGCTTCAGTAAATAACCACTTCGCTATAACGACTTTTTGCTGATTACCACCGCTTAAGTTTCGTGCGAGCAAATGGATATTATTTGGTCTAATTTTTAATTCCTGTACATAGTTGTCTGCAACCTTTTGTTGAGCATTCGTGCTAATTAAACCTTTATTTTTAACACGGTTCAATTTAGCAATTGTTTTATTGAAAATAAGCGATTGATCTAAAAATAATCCTTCTTCTTTTCTATCTTCAGTAATAAACGCAATCCCTGCATCAATCGCATCTTTGGGATGACGAATATTTGTCTTTTCACCGAATATATACGTATTTCCAGAGAACTTTGGATCAGCACCAAATATCGCTCTAACCACCTCGGTTCGTCCTGCACCTACAAGACCAGAAATACCTAAAATTTCTCCCTGGTATGCGGTAAAGTTAATAGGTTCTGATTCAGGCGTAAGTTTCAAGTTTTCCACTTTCAATCCTTCGTTCCCTTTTTCAAATTTTACTTTAGGAAACTTGTTATCTAACGATCTTCCAACCATTAATGTAATCATTTGATCAATAGAAGTTGTTTCAACTGGTACTGTTTGTACATTTGCACCATCTCGTAACACCGTAATTCGATTACCAATCCGTTTTATTTCTTCCAGACGATGTGAGATGTAGATAAACGTGATTCCTTCTTTTTGAAGTCTTTCAATTGTCAATAATAATTCCTCTGCTTCCCTTGCACTAAGACTAGAAGTTGGCTCATCCATAATAATTAATCTAGCATTAAGGGAAAGCGCTTTCGCTATTTCGACTAATTGTTGTTGTCCAACACCTAAACTCCCAATTAGTTCATCGGGATCAACTTTTTGACCGAGCCTTTCCATTAATACCATTGAATCTTTTCTCATTTGTCTACGATCCAAAAGGGAATACTTATTCCCTTTTTTCTTTTCATGTCCTAAAAAGATGTTTTCCATCACCGATAATTCTGGAATGAGGTTTAACTCTTGGTAAATCGTTGCTATTCCTGCATCAATCGCATCTTTGGGTTTAGTTACATTCAAAACTTTTCCATCCCACCAAACTTCGCCTGTATCTTTTGTGTAGGCACCGGTCAAGATTTTAATAATCGTTGATTTACCTGCACCGTTTTCTCCCAATAAAACATGTACTTCACCTTCTTCAACGTCTAAATTAATATTATGTAAAACTTGAACGCCTGAGAAAGACTTACTGACATCCTTTACTTGTAAAAGCAAAATTCATCCCTCCTCATTCTAAAGTATTCTATTTCCTTTAACTTTTTGCTTATTCAGCTGGGCTATTTCCTCTGCGTTAAAAGATCAAGTTAAGAAACTGTATTTTCCAAAGTTAAAATATCCTTTTTCAAAAGCTCCATTGGATCTTCTCCCTGTAAAGATAATGGCTGCTGATCATAGTAATTTTCCAAATGAATCCAACCATCAAATTTCTTCTCTTTTAAGACCTTCATAGTCTCAAAAAATCCAGAGTCTCCTTCTCCGAGTAAAGCCCCACTTAAATAACCATTGGCTCCATCTTTAACATGAACTTCACAGATATATGGGAAAAGTTCTCGCACCATATTAGCAGTATTATAATTTTTTCTTAAATAATAATTTTGAGTATCAAAGTAAAGTTTAAGATTAGGTTTATTTACTAACTTGAAAAGCCTTTTGTTTTCTTCAATAGACAATAGGTTTTCGGTTGCAATAATAAGATTATATTGCTCAGCTTCTTCACAAGCTTTTTTAAGACAATCAACGACTGTATTAAAGTCCTGCTCAGTTTTTATTTCCCCATCCTCAAAACTAGCTAACATAACTATTGGGATTCTCATGGCATTTGCAATCTCAATAGACTTTGATATTGCCTTTAATACAATCTCTTTCTCAGGCGTTCCATCCTTTCTCGTCATTCCATAATTATCTAGTTCTCTGACTGCCAAAGAAGATATTGTAATACCATATTTTTCTGCATATTCTAAATAGGCTTCTTGCACAACCTGCAAAGATAATGGAAAACCTCGATTGTAACTGCCGATATCTAATTGAATCCCCTTCAAACCTACATCCGCGGTCATTCGTATCGCATACGGTCCATCGATTGGAAGAGACCATTGGCAAACACCAAACTTCATTATTTTCCCACCTCTATTGATTAGTTTTTAAAAGCTACAATCCTTCACTTTACTTTTTGAAGCCCTAGATGAACCGTTTCCCCAGTATTAAAAGATTTAGTCGCAGCAGCAGCTATTTCCAAAGCCGCTTTTCCATCTATCTCAGTACATGCTGGTTTTTCACCCTTTTGTAGACTTTCAATAAAATGAATCATTTCTAATAAATAGGCATTTTGAAATCGCGTAGGAAAATCCTGAATCAAATCATTATAACTCCCTTTATTCGTGAGTATTTTAACGTCATTATTTCTCATAGAACCAATCTGAATAGCACCCTCTGTTCCAATAACTTCTCCTCGAATATCGTATGCATATGGAGCAATCCTCATCGTTTCGATATCTCCTGAAGCGCCTGATGTAAAGTTTATATATGATAGTCCCTGATCTACATCATTATATTTTTTCATAAAATTATTTGATTCCAGTAGAACATTCCCAGTCGTTGTAATCGAAGTTACTTCTTGATTCATTAGAAAACGGGCAATATCATAATCATGAATTGCAACGTCAAGAAAAATTCCGCCACTATGTTTAATAAACTCTTCATGTGGTACATTTCCATCTCTACTTACACCTTTAAAGTACAGTGGTTGTCCAATATCTCCAGCTTCGATTCTCTTTTTTGCTTCAGCATATGCTGGGTCGAATCTTCTCATAAACCCTACTTGACACGTTATTTTATGTTCTTGAATAACTTTGATTGCCTCGTCAGCCTCTACCAGTTCTTGAGTAAGTGGTTTTTCAATAAAGATTTGTTTTCCATTTTTCGCAGCGCGTTTGATCATATCAGCATGCGTACTTGTAGGGGTTACAATAATAACTGCATCAATATTATCGTCTTCAAATGCATCATCTGGATTCCTTGACCATTTTTCTACCCCTAATTCTCTAGCAACTTGCTCCGCCCTTCCTTCAAGTGGGTCAATAACACTAATCAACTTGGCACCTTTCACTTTAGAAGCAAGGTTTTCAGCATGCCAATAGCCCAGTCTTCCCAATCCTAATACAGCACAGCGAATAACTTCTTTCATTTACTTACATCTCCTTTAAAATAAGTTAGTAAAAATTTATTGTCTTTTAAAAATCGTCTACAATAACCCTATATATGAAAGCGCTTACCTCATGATAGGTAATCCGGTCTAAAATTTGATTTTATTTGCATAAAGAAAGCTTATTTACTTTCTTTATGCAAATTCACGATTTAAATTATCTCTTATTTAACATTAGAAAATTCCCCTACAATATTTTCGATAAAGGCCTTTGATTTTTTAGCGTACTCATATGGATTACACTTTAAAGGATCTTGTTCTCCTTCAATCAATGCCCAGTCTGAATATCCTTTTTCAACGAGCTTATTAAAAATCGCCGTGAAATCTAGACACCCATCGCCTGGCACTGTAAAGAGACCATTACTAATGCATTGTCGAATACTGTACGCATCTGTTCTCGCCTTATCTAATACTTCCTGTCTAATGTCTTTTAAATGGACATATTTAATTCGGTCATGATATTTCTCTAATAATTGAACAGGATCATTCCCGCCGTAGTAACCATGCCCTGTATCATATAACAGGGAGACAGAGCTAGGGTCGCTCATTTCCATTAAGCGGTCAATTTCTTCTGGTTGTTCCACAACTGTTCCAGCATGGTGATGATATACAAGATGCATACCATTTTCCCGGCAAATTTCTCCGGCCTTGTTCAGCCCTTCCACCATGTATTCCCAACCATCATTATCCAGTCGTTGGACATATGTTTCATCTTGCCCGCGTCGCGGATCTTGATTAAGCATTGATCCGCCTATTTCAGCTGTACTGACAACTTTACAACCAAAGTTCTTTAAAAATTCCACATGCTTACGATAGGCTTCCAGTTCACTATCATGCCGTTTAGGATCCGAAAAAAAGACGGATTTCCACTGGGTTGTTAGTTGTAAGCTATATCGATCCAGTGCTTTTTTTAATTCCACTGGATCTTTAGGGAACTTTCGACTAATCTCCGTCCCCACAAATCCAAGTGATGATATTTCCTCCATTACTTGTTCATATGTGTAGAAGTCTCCATGTTCTAGCACATCTTCTCCAACCCAGTTAATAGGGTGAATTCCCAAATTAAAAGGAAGATTGACTGATGACATCTTTATCCCTCCGGCAGGCGTTTTATTATAAAGAGTTTTACTTCATTAACCACTCATGATCTTGATCGTTCGTGAATTTCCAAGTTCTAATTGGACCAGCCATGACATTCAAATAATATAAATCATAACCAGGAGGCGCTGAGACAGGGTGATACCCTTCTGGCACAATTACAACCTCCCCGTCCCTTACAACAATCGTTTCATCCAAGGATTTATCGTCTGTATAGACTCGTTGAACTGCAAATCCTCTATCAGCCGGGTTTACTCTATGATAGTAGGTCTCTTCCAAATAAACTTCCTGCGGATAATTATCTTCATCATGCTTATGTGGCGGGTAACTTGACCAGTTTCCTCCTGGTGTGAACACTTCAATGACAAATAAGCTATCGGCCGGCTTATCTTCTGGTAAAATCCCGTGAATTTCCCGTTGCATACTGCCTGATCCACGTTTTGCAACATCGACATCTTCCGGCCCGATAAGTCTGGCCTCATACGTACCTTTACCTGGTGCTTTACAAACAGCAATTTCTACTTCAGTTAATGCTTCTATTTTAATTTGGTCTTCATTTGGAATATATACTGTATAAGCAGGGATCTTTTCAAAAATATTCATTCTCTTCCCGATATTTTGCCATGATTGCGATTTCGTAGCAGCATTGGCGCGACCCGAAAGAATAACGACAGCCACTTCTTTATCCTCCGTTTCTTGTTCAAAGATTTGCCCTTCTGTTAGTTTGTATACCTCAAATCCGATATACTCCCAGTTAGCAGATTCCGGCGTAATTGTAATCAGATTACCGTCTTGGTTTGAGTTTTTTGTTGACTTTACTAATAATTTAGACATGTTCTTTCCCCCTGTTTTTTATTAATATTGTCTAGCTTGTTTCACTTTTTCTTCCATCGTTTCATGTGCTTTTTGCACTTTTTCATCGGTAGATACTTCAGCTACCCCTAAGCGCCACCATGATTCGTAACCTGTTGTACATGTTCCTGATAGGACTTTGATATCAATCAATGTAGATACCGTTTCTTTTTTTGCATTCTCTAATGCAGCTTGTAACTCGTCAAGTGTACGAACCGTATATCCATTTGCCCCCATACTTCTAGCATTCGCTGCAAAGTCGATTGGCATATACGCTCCTGACAAACGATTATCTTCTTCAGAACGATAACGGAATTCATTACCAAAACCATCGCTACCTTGTCCAACTTGCAAGTTATGGATACATTGATAGCCGTTATTATCCAGCAGTAAAACAGTGATCTTTTTATTTTCCTGCAAGCTTGTCACAAGTTCAGAGTGCATCATTAAGTAACTGCCATCACCAACAAGCGCATATACTTCTTGATCAGGTTCCGCGAGTTTAATGCCCAGTGCACCTGCAACTTCATATCCCATGCATGAGAAGCCATATTCCATATGATACGTTTTAGGGTTTGTACTTCTCCATAAACGGTGCAAGTCACCAGGCATACTCCCCGCAGCTGCAACGATAATATCCTTGTCTTCAATGAATTGATTAATTTCCCCGAGAACTCGCGTTTGTGATAATCCATCTTTTCGCTCATCTGCGTAATATTTATCTACTTCTTGATCCCACTTTATTTTCAGCCCTTGCAGTCTTTCCGCTTGATGTGTATTTTGATAATTGTTAGCCTTCAATGCCTTCGTAAGCAGTTCAAGTGCTATTTTGGCATCTGCCACTAACGCTTGTGAATCCATTTTCAATGCATCGAAAACGCTTACATTGATAGTTAAAAATTCGACTTCTGGATTTTCAAAAGCAGTTTTGGAGGATGTAGAGAAATCTGACAACCTTGTACCAACTGCAATAACAAGGTCAGCTTCTTTCGCCAAAATATTAGATGCGAGCGAGCCCGTAGCACCAATACTCCCCATATTCATGCTATGTTTCCAAGGCAATGCACTTTTTCCTGCTTGCGTTTCACCAACTGGAATCATAAACGTTTCCGCGAAAGCGGCTAGTTCATCCGTCGCCAAGGAATAATGAACACCACCACCAGCAATAATAACTGGATTTTTCTTTTGAGCAATTAGCTCAACAGCTCGTTGAATTGCTTGCTCAGAAGGTGTTCTTCGTTCAATATAATGGACTCTTTTCTTAAAGAATTCTTCTGGATAATCATAAGCTTCAGCTTGAACGTCCTGTGGTAGAGATAATGTAACAGCCCCTGTGTCAACCGGATCCGTTAGCACACGCATCGCATTTAATGCTGCTGTCATTAATTGTTCTGGTCTGGATATGCGATCCCAATATTTACTGACAGGCTTAAATGCGTCGCTTGCAGAGATTGTATAATCAGTCGGAACTTCGACTTGCTGAAGTACTGGATCCGGTTGGCGGCTAGCAAAAATATCACCTGGTAATAGTAAGACAGGTACACGATTGACCGTTGCCGTTGCTGCCGCCGTTACCATATTGAGAGCACCCGGACCGACAGATGATGTACAAGCATAAATTTCCAACCTATTTTTTTGCTTTGCGTAAGCTGCTGCTGTATGCACCATTCCTTGCTCATTTTTCCCTTGTAAATAGGTGAGTTTACCTGTATGTCTTTCAAGTGCCTCTCCCATTCCTGTAACATTTCCGTGACCAAAAATCCCGAATACACCTTTCACAAACTTATTTTCTTTTCCCTCAAAATCAATATACTGATTGTCCAAAAACTTTAAAAGTGCCTGTGCCATTGTTAAACGAATTGTTTTTGGTTTCGTTGCTGTTGCCTCTTTTGTTGCTGTTTTCGCTTCTGTTAGTGTGTTCATTCTCCATTCTCCTTCGTAGAGATTTTTTATAAATAAACCAATTCTCTCTTCTTAACTGATTCAGTTGCTGCTACTGCAATTTCCAAGGCTATTTTCCCATCGATTTCATCAACAAGTGGTTTTACATTTCTTCGAATGCAGTCGATAAAATGCTTCAATTCATTTAGAAAAGAATCCTGAAACCTAGTTGGGAAGTTCGGAATGTTATCATGATAGCTTTTATTTTTTGAGAATATAATATTATTATGATGTTGAAGAGAACCAATTTGGATGGCACCCTCCGAACCGACAACCTCTCCTCGAATATCGTAGCCAAATGTAGAATTTCTACTTCCTTCTACATCTCCCGAAGCACCATTTTTGAAATTCATAAAGGTCAATGCCTGATCAATATCATGATACTTTTTCATAAAAGGGTGAACGAGTACTTCACCGAAGGATTGAACTGATTTCACTTCGTCTCCCATTAAAAACCGTGCGATATCATACTCGTGAATACATAAATCAATAAAAATTCCACCGCTTGTCTTAATATAGTTTTCAGGCGGAGACCCAGGATCCCGACTTAGCCCTTTAAAATATAATGGTTCTCCGATATCGCCTTGAACAATTCTTCTCCTTGCTTCTGCATAAGAAGGATCAAAACGCCTCATAAATCCTACCTGACAAAAGACTTTATTTTCGTTAATTTCTTTGATAACCATATCGGCCTCTTCTATCGTTTCGGTTAGCGGCTTATCTACAAAGATATGTTTTTTACTTCTTGCTGCCCGAATGATTAATTCAGCATGGGTTTTTGTCGGACTCACAATAATAACGGCATCAATAGATGGATCATCGAATACTTCCTGTGGATCATTCGTCCAGTTTTGTACACCTAGTTCACAAGCTGCCCTCTCAGCACTTTCTTTTCTAGAGGCAACAATTGTGACGACTTCTGCTCCCGGGATACGAGTTGCAGCATTTTTCGCATGAACAAATCCCAATCTCCCTACACCAATTACGGCACAGCGAATTTTTTCTTTCAAGCCCCTCACCTACCTTGTTCAGTTCTCTAAAAACGACTACATAAGAATCTACAGCCTTATCACTAAATCTTAATAATGAAGGGATAAGGGTAAGCGCTTAACTTTTGATTTGAAAAGTATTTTTTTAAATCACTCTTTTATATATCGGCAATCCATTCTCCATTGGAACCAACATTTCACCTTGAATAATCGGACATACATACTGTTTAAACTTAATTGTCATTGTATTTTCTTTGTCGTTATACCATTCCTTGGGTACATAACGTTCCTGTCCTGCCATTTCTTTCAACGAAATCGTTTCATAGAGAATTTGATAATCATCCACACTCGTATCCCTTTTCATACCAATCATAACACCGGTATAACCGTCCATAGCATATCGCCAAGCTACTTTTCCAATTTGGTAAGCTTCCGTTAGATCCGTCTTGGATGCAAGAGTGATGCTGCTTCTTTGCCAAATACTTGAATCGATGGAACGCGTATCAATACCTGTCTGTGCTTCAACGATTTCCTTTAAGTAAGCAGCAACTCCACCTAATTTTGCTCTTCCTAAAACATCGTACTCTAGGTCATCATCGCAAACTAATTGGCCATTCCCTTGTCGTATTCCTTCCGCTACAACCAACACTGTATTTCTTTTTTCATGATAAGCTTTTACCACTTTACTCAAGCAATCTTGCAAGTCAAATGGTACTTCCGGGATATAAATGAGTACTTGACATTCATCATCAGCCATACCTTCCGCTAACGAACAAGCACCTGCAAGCCAACCTGTATGTCTGCCCATCGTTTCAATAATTGTCACTCGATTGTTTTCTGTATAGCTAGCCATGTCCATTTTAATGTCAAGCACCGAAGTCGCCAAAAATTTCGCTGCACTTCCATAACCGGGCGAATGATCTGTACCTAGCAAATCATTGTCAATCGATTTTGGAATTCCAATCACATATAATTCATAGCCAACAGCTTTTGCAAATACATCAATTTCTTTTGCTACATTCATCGAGCCGTTGCCACCAATGTAAAAAAGGTAACGTATATTTTTTTTTCGTAAATTTTTTATAATAGATTCAAAATCAGCGGATGTCAATTTGTAACGCCATGTCCCTAATGCGGCTCCTGGTGTCCAACGCAACCGAAATCTATCTTCAATAGATAGATGATTTAATGTAATGAATGATTCATTTAGTAATCCATGAATTCCACCTGTGGCGCCGTAAATGGTGCCCGTAAATGATGAATACAAAACTTCATCAATAATGCCGACCATTGAATTATTAATAGCAGCTGTTGGGCCACCTGATTGAACAATCAAACAATTACCTTTCATCTTCTAGCACCCTCTCTTTACTTCAAACGGGTCAACTAATCTTTAAACACCACCCTTTGGTTAAGCGCTTCATCTAAATGCTAAAAATAATGCTCTATTTATAATGAGAGCGATTAAAAATCTAATAATTCCTACTTTAACACCTGTTTTCTAAAGAGTCAACCTAATTTAACTTATCAGAAAAGCAATTATTTAGCTTTTAATCTAGCAGTAGATTCTCGCTCTACAATGGATGGAAGCATCGTAATACGAATTTTTTCGTTCTCTTCACCTTGAATCATCGAAACCATTAAGTCCATTACTTTTTCCCCCATACTTTGAATCGGTTGTGCAATGGTCGTTAAAGGTGGTTCTACAATCCTTGCAATATGGGTATTATCAAAACCGACAACAGAAAGCTGTTCTGGCACATTTAATCTATTATCTTTTGCGGCCTGGAGTGCGCCTGCTGCTAATAAATCATTACATGCAAAAATAGCAGTCGGTACATTACTCGCATTTAAATATTTATGTGCAATCGATTTCCCTGCTTCCGCGGTACTTTCGAAAATATACTCAAAGTTACTCGGAAACTCCAAATGATTTTCTTCTAATGCTTGTTTGAAACCACGGATTCGTTCCCTATTACTCCAAACATCCCGTGCAATGATTCCGATATTTTTATGCCCCAATCCAATCAAATAAGATGCTGCTTGATACCCCCCCATGAAGTCGTCAAGTGCCACCGCATTAACGGTAAACATCGGAAAATCACGAGCTACAATGGCCACGGGTATATCCTCTTTCATTAGCTGTTCTACCTTATCTAACCTTTCAAATCCTGATGCCAAAATAAACCCATCTACACTTTTTTGTTTTAAAAGAGCTAGGTATTGATCCTCTTTTTCTATCTGATAGTCTGTATTACACATGACAAGATTGTAGCCAAGTTCCTGTCCGCGGACTTCAATACTCCTTGCTAATTCCGAGAAAAATGGATTGGCCAAATCAGGAATCAGTAGCCCAATTGTTTTTGTTTGCTTCCCCATCAGCGCCGACGCCATCATATTCGGCTGATAATTCAATTCCTCTATAACTGCACGGACTTTCCTTTTTGTTTTTTCACCAATGCGTCCAGTTTTATTGATTACCTTCGAAACAGTAGCAATTGAGACCCCCGCTTCTTTCGCCACATCATATATTGTCACTTTCATTATCATTTCTCCCTATCTGTTGATTAGTTATTAGAAAAATTCGATTTTCTACATAACCATTGTAGCCTATATACATACTTTACGGCTAGAGTAAGCGCTTTTCCAAATTTTATCTTACACTCATTTTCCATCTTTTTAATTGTTTATTTGAGTGACACTTACAATTTTAATACAACGCATACCGCAGCGAAAGCCTATTTTCAAGAAAAATAAATACGTGATGGTGTTAAAATCAACTTAGATAAAGGCAACAATGTTTTTAGAATTCGTCGTCGCGGCCGAAATTGCGGCGGCTTATCATTTAGGTATCGTTAAAGGATATCCCAATAGAAACTTCAAACCGGATGGCAAAGTAACACGCGCACAGATTGCCTTAATGCTACACCGTGCATGTAGACAAAAAAACGGTATGAACTATATTGAAATGCAACAAGCACCGTCTCCAAACTTCGGAAGCTACGACGAAGAAACAATAAATGCTATTTCCATGCTTCACGAACTTGGCATTGCAACTGGTTCGGATCTCAAGTATATGCCAAATAATCCAACATCGCGTGCTCAGGCAGCGAAAATGCTCGTCAACTTTTTCAATGAATTGAAATGATGAAATAAAACATGTACAAATAAAATAGGGCTGACCAGAAAATCAGTAAAACTGACTTCTGGAACAGCTCCTTTTTATCACATCTTAAAATGATTAATCGCAGTATGCAGTTCATCACTCAATCCAGACAATGTATCCGCCGCTTGTGCGACTTCACGAATTGCGCGAAGTTGTTCGTCTGTTGATGCACTGATTTCTTCGCTCGCTGCTGCGGTTTCTTGAGCCGTTGCTGCCATCGTTTCAATCGTTTGCATAACCGTTTCTTTATGTGCCACTACCCGGTTCACTTCGTCGTATACACTGCCAATCGATTGTTCAAGTTTGTTCATCAGCTCAGCTATGTTGCTGAACGTTTGTTGCGTTCCTTCTACCACTTTTTCCTGTTCAATAAACGTTTCACCTGTTTCTCGCATTTGAATCGCCACTTGCTGTGAGCCTGTTTGTAGCTCTTGGACCGTCACTTTTACTTCTTCCGTCGCCCGCGCTGATTGCTCCGCAAGTTTCCGTACTTCATCTGCCACGACCGCAAAGCCTTTACCATGTTCACCTGCACGCGCTGCTTCAATGCTAGCATTCAGTGCTAACAAATTCGTCTGCGCGGAAATTTCGGTAATCGTCTCCATCACAACACCAATTGCACCGACTTTCGACTCTAGTTCACCGACAACATCTTCCATCGAGCGCAATGTCGTTTGGGAACCTACGAAAGAAGATTGTAACTGCTGGATTTGATCTCGCCCTTCTTTATTGACCTGCTCGGCTTCTGTCGCAATTTCAGTCATCACACCCGCTTTTTCATGAATACCCATAATTTGAGAACCTAACAAATCAACTGTCGTCGTCACGTCTTCTGTATCATGCGCAGATTTTGAAGCGCCTGATGCGATATCATCGATTGCCCCTGCCATTTGCTCACTAACTGCATTCGTCTCTTCTGCGGATGCACTCAGCCCTTCCGCAGCCATACGTACTTCATCGACAGAGCGATTGACAACCGTAATGACATCATGCACCTTCTTAGTCATGTCATTAAAATTTTCAGCTAGTCGACCAAATTCATCTTGCGACTGTACGTCCGCCTGAACACTCAAATCGCCATCCGCAATTTGATCCATCGCTGTTTGCAACGAATAGAGCGGTTTAATCAGTCGGGTAATCAACACCCATAAGATGAGGGACACTACGACTAACGTAGCAATTCCAATAAGTAACAGCAGTCTCTTCGCTTCATCGGCTGTTGCTTTGATAGCGTTTTCATCATAGACGACACCAATTTTCCAATCGAAGCCTTCTAACGTCGTATAGGCACCGACTTTCTTTTTCCCATTTTCATCAAAATTCATATGCCCTACCGATTTTCCTTCGTCATACATCGCTGCAATATATGCATTTTCCATACCACTTTCACTTTGGAGTGTTGGATGCACAAGCGCAACACCCTCAGGATCAAAAATAAATGGATAGCCTTCAAATTTCATATTCGATTCAGCAAGTCGATTGGCAATGGATGTCAGCAAAATATCAATATTAACAGCACCTTCCATTTTGCCATTTACCATAATCGCTTTCGCGACCGTAATCACATATTCACCCGTGAAAGCGTCTACATAAGGATTTGTCCACAACACTTGCCCCGGATT
Organism: Sporosarcina sp. FSL K6-1522; assembly: GCF_038622445.1. Classification (GTDB taxonomy): domain Bacteria; phylum Bacillota; class Bacilli; order Bacillales_A; family Planococcaceae; genus Sporosarcina. The sequence goes on along the minus strand of NZ_CP152019.1, from coordinate 1,887,776 downwards.
TTCGGCTAACTCCTGATACCATGGTCGCTTCGTTACATCATAATCCTCAGGCAATTCCACATCTGCCACAAGCTTCGAATATTTATTGTTATAATGAATGGCAACTGCACTCGTTTCCGTCAACTTTTCTCGGTATAGATTAAAAGCTTTATCCACACCAGCTTCCAGCGCTTGCACATCCACATCAGGTGTTCCATCTTGCGTTTTCCTAAAATCGATAATAGCAGGATTTTCAATTAGCAAATCCAAGCCATACTCATACTGCAACAAAAAATTTCGGATTCCGATACTCATTTCATCGACAGTGACTTCGCTGTTTTCAATGATATTTGTAGATGCACTTTTCTCCATCTGCATGCTCGTCACGACATAAATAAATGCTAATGATAGTAAAATTACGAGCAATGCCCCTGCCACAATCTTCGTTCTAACTGACCTCAATTTACCCAACTCCTTTTATTTCAATCAGCCCTATCACCTCAAACACACGATAAGCCAACGTCCCTATTATAGTCTATAAGACTATAGGAAGAAAGAATATTTTAAATCGGGTAAATCATTCAATTGTACCTAATTCCCCAAAATATATCCAAATTAAATAAACACATCATTAAGTTCTTTACGCCAGTGAATGCCGCGGCTTCTAATCGTTCGATTGCTGTCACATCAGCGTTAACCATCATACCGATATCTTCCGGAAAGAAGTTCAGTGCCCCGAGCATCGCATAAGGCGTGAGACCATCTGGAATTCCTGGTCCATTTCCACCTACAACTTTCCGCATGCCCTCAAATGTGAACGCATAATCGCCCGTAGTTGAATCAATCAGATAGTCGTTGTGAGTGTACTAAATCCGCCTTGAGAATATTTTGGCGTGATTGACTATTATATAAGCTCAAAAAGGTAAAAGACCTTGAAAGGCATCTAGCCAACCAAGGTCTTACAAACAATGTCACTATTTGAAGTCTAATTAAATGAGTGACAGGCACCACATTTTCAACACTAAAAAAATACATTATTCCTACTCAAAATCTTCATATATTCTTAGCTTTTACTAAATCCTTTTTAAAGTCACAACTAATATCATCCTTGGTAGTAGACCTTGTATGAACATGATGACTTCCAACATCTCTATATTCACCAGTATCCTCATTCAATATAGGAATTATCTCTTAGTTGCATGAACTCTTTTTTTAATATCCTTGACATCGGTAGCAGTTTATACGATATAGCTAGCTCTTTGTTTACTATTGAAAACTTGATTACCAGTCAAATGATGGAGGGTATTTTTTATTTAATTATAAAAAATTATATATATAAACTACGTTTCACTTCCTCCAATAAATCTGTTAGCTCAGTATTCTCTGGATTTTTTTTCGTTTCTTTTTTTACATTTTCGTCCAAATAATCATAAAATGTTTTAAAATCCAAATAAGCTATTTGTTCAATTTCAACTGCTGGGTAACCTAGTTCTATCAAAACATGTTTTTCATCTAAAGGTCTAGGTAATTGTGCCATATCATATTCATCCAAATCAGACTGAAAAAAAACAAATACGATCTCTTGTCCATAACCTTCTCTTTCGGCAAAGCTTTTCAATGCTTTTTCTATATATTTTCCATTTATAAAATTAAAATATGTTAGCATTAATTTATCAATATCTGCCTTACTTTCATTTACTTGATATTCTCCACTCATTTTCTCCCTCCAATCAAATCATATTTTAGTTAATCAATAATAGGGAAAAAGTTTGTTATTTCGCCAGCCTCATTCAGATAACCTCTATATTTTAAACCGTTTGAAGCAGTTCCTTCAACAAGTCTCCCATTTATTTTTCCGTTCTGCATTGCTTCCTGTCCCCATTGATAAATTTTGTCATCACTAATCTTAGATGGGTCATAAACTGTTTTAGGTTCCTTGATATTTTTATAGGATACTGGTTCGGCAATATTACCAGCCATATCTTTTCTAGGTATTTTATACTCTATTTCATAAATTCCTTCAATTGATGGATGCGGTTTTTTAGACACAATTAAATCATTTGGATTGAAACCTTGACTTTTCAATGCTTTATTAAATTCATCCATATTGTGACCACCAACAATACCTTTTTTAGTATTAACATTTTCAACATTTTTTAGATGTTTTTTTGCATTTTCAACAAAATTAAATTTATAAGCCCCGTTGGCTTTCTTACTATTAGTACCCGTACCCTTATCAGCAACCTTCCCGCCTTTTCCAGAGCTAATCACCCCTACAGCCGGAGATTCCTTCTTAAGGATAAAGTCAAGCTCATCGAGTTTTAATAACCTCCCAATAGGTATGATGGACGCTGCTGCTAACCCCTTTTCTGGAATTGAGGCATTCGAATCTTTGATGGTATTCAGGTCATTTAAAATAAAAAAGTTCGCTACCGCCAAGCCCGCTTTATCGATTAGGCTCAATTCCCTCGGACCATAATCCTTCGATACACGGACCACACCTTGATTCATCATGACGTAATCGCCTGTAACTGGATCAATCGGATTGGGATTTCCAGGTGCTGCGGAATTTGGTTGTTTGGCCAGTTCCTTAAAAAAGGCCTGTAATACAGCATCCTCAGCTCCATTCACCTTGGTGATTGGTTTCCCGTAAGTCGCCATACCTGGAAACGTTAAAATACCCAATTCATACAGCAAATTCGGTCCATCCACAAATCCGTAGCCAAACCGAATCGGATCTTGTCCTGCTAGCAGCGCACCAAGCTGCGTTGTCGGCTGACCGTTTATGCCCATCATGACGGGGAGACCTGCCATGGCGGCTGTTTGTTGCACTAAATCTGTCTTCAGTGTATTTTGGGCAGACAAGTTTGCCCATTGATCTGATGAGAAACGAATGTCCGTAACGCCATCCGTGAATAGCCTTTCAATATCGGCAATCCATGTGTCCATTGTCGCAAGATCTTGCTCAATGGGCGTTAATGCGATTGTCTGGGTTGCGTCGAATTCATGCAATTGTGTGACAGTCGTTTTCCTTTTGATTGTAGCATGGTGAACCCCCTCCTGCACTTCACTATCATCAAGATGTGGAAGGGCTACGATGTCGGCAACGCGATTCATAATGCTATTTGCTTCCTCCGTCAAACTGTCCGTCAGTTGTGCAATCAATTTCAGCCCCGGTTCAACTTCGTCTTTGAGAAAACCTTCGTGAATGAAACCCGCTGGATTTGATTCGAGTGTGTCAAGCGCCGCATCCATCTGTTTTAAGACATACACGAAGCGAATTTGAAACAGCTTGAAAAATTGCTGAAATGGCAAGTGACATTCTGCATAAAATGCACGAATCGCATTTCCCCCTTCACCTTTCAGCGAATCCTCCATCACAACTAACCCTTGAACTGTTTGCTGGATGGCATCCATTTCAGTGCCTAGACGGTCAAGCATCGCAATGTTTCGGTGGATTCCCTCCTTGAAGGAATGGATTTCAAGTACTTTCATATGTATCGCCTCTTTGTGCTAACATCCCTATTTCTTGTAGTCCCCCATAACCCTTTATTAATCATTATGGTCCCCCCCTCCTTTTAAATAATCAGAAAAGTAACAGTTCTACTTTATCATTTCATACGAGTATTTTAATGGGTAATTTCCCCATTCATGTAAAAATAAAACGAAAGCCACATCCTTTTTGGGTGATTTTATGACTAAAGTTATGAGAGAACAAGGCGAAGGACTCTGTTATTACTTGCCACTTTTCTTTCAATACATATACGTGACAAAATAAAGTGGCGTTGGTGTTTATGAATTTGGTATCTACTCGCTAGAAGTCCATATATATATCATTTTAATTCAACTGTCGCAAATGCTTCGTGCAATTAAGCAATGAACACCGGTTGCTTCCACCTGAAAGTTCGACCATCGTCAAGGAGGTGTTGGCAAGATCCCCCGCTATCTTCCCTTCCGGCAAAAGCCATTCTAGTAAATGCCCCAGGAACCCACCATGGCTAACAACCAACACACGTTTCTTCGGATACTTTTCTTTCAGTTCTTCCATAAATTCCATCCCGCGTGCCAGCATCGCCGCATGTGATTCACCGCCTAGTTGTAACTCCCGCCACGCTTCTCCCCACTTCGCAACACGCTCTGCTTCCGTAGTCCCTTCTATTTGCCCACTACTCGGTTCACGCAGACGTTGGTCAACAACAAACGCCATTCCCTGCTGTCTTTGTGCAATGATTTCCGCTGTTCTTCTCGCGCGAACGAGCGGACTTGTATAGATGATATCCCATTGCTCTGCCGCTAGTCTTTCAGCGACACGCTTAGCCATCCCAATGCCCTCTTCATCGAGCGGGATATCCAGACTCCCTTGTTCTCTTCCCTCTTTATTCCACGCCGTGATACCATGACGTACAAATCCGACTGTTGTCAACATAAACTCTCCTTTTATCCCAAAATAAAAACGCCATAGTTTGGCGTTTTTTTAAACTACATATCCAAGCGATCTCAACACATTGTTCATGAAGGATTGCGTATATAAGGACACTTCTTCACGTTCGGGCTCTTGGTAAACATCATGGTAAAGCCGATGCCATTCTTTATATTGGAATTCGGAGAGTCCTTGATTCATCAACCACTTCTTTGCATACGTAGGATCTGAAATCCGATCCTGCTCCCCACTATGAAGCAGGATTGGGACATTATGAATTTTACCTTCATAGACCGCTTTCATAAGTGTTTGCAGTTCCTTATACCATCCCGCCGTCACAATCGGATTATAAAGCTCATCTTGTTGCATTTCCTCGTACAACTCTTCGTTTCGAGTCAATAATTCTACACTAATCGCATGATTGAGTTGCATCGAAGAGGATAGTTTGGTCAACATCGCTGAAAACTTAGGTGGCAAATGTGTTAGCGCTAGCCACGGTGAACTCAAAATCATACCTGCACATTCCATTTTTTTGATTTGCAGGAGATGCATCGCCAATGTTGCACCGAGCCCATGCCCTATGATAAACAATGGTAAATTATCATGAATACCGACCTCAAATAGTTTCTCCACATAAGTCACATAGTCATCAAATGCTTCATTATGTATTTGTCCGGCCGCTCTCGCTCCGTGTCCAGGTAAATCTCCCGCGACGACGTGAAACCCGCTACTCCGGAGTTCCTGTATCAGCCATGCATATCGACTATGATGTTCGTACGCACCATGAACGATGACCACAACAGCTTTCGGCTGCCCTTCCGCTTCCCATTTCCACATGGACATCCTCCCCCTTATCAATTACACCTCGGCGTAATTTCGTCCAGATTTTGCATCGAGCAGGCTCGATTAACTCCTTTCAAAATCCGTGACATCTGCCGGAGGCTTGGGCCTGCACGACGCAGGTCATGCAGGCGTTGCCAATCGAACTACGAAGGGTTCGTTTGGCCGTATTTCTACGCTTTTTTTGCAGAAATTAAGGCACCGTTCTTTGGATGTGACGACCTTAGCTTGCGTACCTCTATTGTTCAGCGGGCATCCTGACACCCATTGAATGGGAAAATAAAATCGCATTCATCTAAACCTGTAGGGGGCGGGACTTCTGCTAAATAAAGATAATGCTTTTCTATATTTCCCTTTTCGGCTACACGAAAAACCTAATCTTTGATACGATAATTATACATGATAAAGAGAAAAGAGGAGAGCTTGATGATTTATCCATATAAAGACAAAACACCGATTATCGATCCATCTGTATTTATCGCAGACTATACAACGATTACCGGAGACGTAACAATCGGTCCCGAATCATCCATTTGGTTCAACACGGTCATTCGTGGGGATGTGTCACCTACCATTATCGGCGCAAGAGTTAATATCCAAGACTTCTGCTGCCTACATCAAAGCCCAAAGTTCCCGCTCATTTTAGAAGATGAAGCATCGATTGGCCATAATGTCACCTTGCATAGTTGTACCATAAAAAAAAGTGCCCTCATTGGCATGGGATCCACTATTCTAGATGGCGCTGAAATTGGTGAAGGTGCCTTCATAGGAGCAGGCAGTCTCGTTCCTCCAGGGAAAATAATCCCGCCGAACGTACTTGCCCTCGGCTCACCCGCAAAAGTCGTTCGCGAACTCAATGATGCAGATCGTGCTGATATGCGCCGCATCATTAACAGCTACGTAGAAAAAGGACAGTATTATAAAAGCTTGCAAAAATGATAACAGCGCCATCCAACATCCGTTGGGCGGCGCTTATTTTTTGACAAATAGGTAGATAACTAATCCAATCAAAACGAAAAAACCAACGACTCCAATGAGTAATAACATACCTATAAGACCAATACTCGCCATGCTGTTCCCTCCAGTAAAATATGCATTTCATTTATTTTACCATCTACTGTTTATTCGGCAACTGATTGAGAAAACTACGAATGATAGAAAAAAACGCTGGAAAAAGTAAAAACCCTTCTTCCAGCGTCATGACTTTATTATACAGTCTGCCCCGCTTGTGCTTTCAACGCAGCAGCCTTATCTGTTTGCTCCCAAGGTAGATCGATGTCTGTACGGCCGAAGTGACCATATGCAGCCGTTTGTTTGTAAATTGGGCGACGTAGGTCAAGCATTTTGATGATGCCTGCTGGACGAAGGTCAAACAGTCCACGCACAAGTTCAACTAGTTTGCTTTCTGCGACTTTGCCAGTGCCAAATGTATCGATTGAAATCGATACCGGCTGTGCTACACCAATTGCATAAGCCAATTGAACTTCACAACGGTCTGCCAATTCTGCAGCAACGATGTTTTTGGCTACGTAGCGAGCCGCATATGAAGCAGAACGGTCTACTTTTGTCGCGTCTTTCCCAGAGAATGCACCGCCACCATGACGTGCATAGCCGCCGTATGTGTCAACGATGATTTTACGACCTGTTAAACCAGCATCGCCTTGTGGTCCACCGACAACGAAACTGCCTGTTGGGTTAATGAAGTATTTTGTGTTCTCATCGATTAAATCTGCAGGTACGACTGGCTCGATGACAACCGATTTAATATCACGTTGAATCTGTTCGATTGTCACGTCTGGATGGTGTTGTGTAGAAATAACGATTGTATCAATACGAACCGGACGATTGTTTTCATCATACTCTATTGTTACTTGCGTTTTACCGTCTGGACGTAAATACGTAAGTTCTTCGTCTTTACGCACTTGTGCTAAACGGCGTGACAGCTTGTGAGATAAGCTGATTGGTAACGGCATAAGCTCTGGTGTTTCATTACAAGCGTAACCAAACATTAGACCTTGGTCACCTGCTCCAATCGCTTCTAGCTCGTCGTCTGTCATTGAACCTTCACGTGCTTCAAGCGCTTGGTTAACCGCTGCAGCAATTTCAGGTGATTGCTCATCAATCGCCGTCAATACTGCAGATGTTTCCCAATCGAAACCATATTTCGCACGTGTATAACCGATTTCTTTTACTGTTTCACGAACAACTTTTGGAATGTCTACATATGTAGTCGTTGTAATTTCCCCTGCAACAAGCACAAGTCCAGTTGTAATCGTTGTTTCACACGCAACGCGTGCATTTGGGTCCTCTGCTAAAATGGCATCCAAAATCGCATCTGAAATCTGATCACACATTTTATCCGGATGGCCTTCTGTTACTGATTCTGATGTAAATAATCGACGATTTGTCATTCGATTTCCTCCTTAGTATCCTACGAGATTGATACGGTACTCATAAGTCCCATGTAAAATCCACACTCTATATATCGAATAAAATAACCTTCCTAACAACAATCGGCGCTTTGGCGACCGCTTGTAAAGCGCCTCCCGCTATAGGTTAATGAAAATCATAAGTTCAATTTATATAGAAGAATGGACTTCAAGCCATTTTGAGCTCGATACACGTGGATTAAGGGCTAAACGATATAAAAAAGCCTTTCTCTCACGTCAACACACATGAGGAAAGGCCTGATTTTAAAAGTACCCTTCACTCTTATCGTCCAAGGAACTGTGCCTTGCTTCAGGTTGGGCACCATCGCGCTGACATTTTTGTCATTGCAGGTTGCCGGGTTTCATAGGGCCTGCCCCTCCACCAGCTCGGGATAAGAGTATCCGTTCAAGTACCTATAATACGAAAGTTCAGAGCATCTGTCAAATTTCTTTTCTGTCTTTCACATATAATTACTTGCACTTTTAATTAGTATAGACTATTATTCTTAATGTGTTATACTAATTCAAGAATGTGATGTTACCCAACTGATTGGGACTATACGCAAAGGATGGTACATAACTATGATATCAGCTAAAATTGACGACAAACTTAAAGGTCTTCTTTCCGGAAAGAACGTAAATATACAGCTTTCTGTTCCACAACTTGTTGAGAAAGCAACTTCACGCGGTGAAGCACAACTAACTGCAGACGGTGCGATTACAGCTCAAACAGGTAAATATACAGGACGCTCTCCTAAGGATAAGTATACTGTTGAAGAAGCTTCTTCTAAAGATAAAATTGACTGGGGCAATGTAAACCGCCCAATCTCATCCGAAATTTTTGACTCACTCTATAATAAAGTCATCACTCATTTAAAAGACAGAGACGAACTATTCGTCTTCAAAGGATTCGCAGGTGCAGATCCAGATTCACGTTTAGCGATTCAAGTTGTCAATGAATTTGCATGGCATAACTTATTCGTTCACCAACTATTCATCCGCCCAACTGTGGAAGAATTGTTGACACACGAAGCGCAGTTCACAATCGTTTCTGCTCCTTCATTTAAAGCAGATCCAGCTGTCGATGGCACAGACTCTGAGACATTCATCATTGTGTCCTTAGAAAAACGCATTGTTTTAATTGGTGGAACTGAATATGCAGGAGAAATGAAAAAATCGATTTTCTCAATCATGAACTACCTGCTACCTGAAAATGGTATTATGCCAATGCACTGTTCAGCAAACGTTGGTGAAGACGGCGACGTTGCTTTGTTCTTCGGTCTTTCTGGTACAGGTAAAACAACACTTTCAGCAGATGCTGACCGTAAACTAATCGGTGACGATGAACATGGTTGGTCTGACAATGGTGTCTTCAATATTGAAGGCGGCTGCTACGCAAAATGTATCAATTTATCACAAGAAAAAGAACCTGAAATCTTCGGTGCGATTCGCTTCGGCTCTGTGTTAGAGAACGTTGTGATTGACTCAGAAACACGCATCCCTGATTACGATAATGGTTCACTAACTGAAAATACACGTGCGGCGTACCCAATCCAAAATATCGACAACATCGTCGATCCTTCTGTTGCGGGTCACCCGAAAACAATCGTCTTTTTGACTGCGGATGCTTTCGGCGTATTGCCTCCAATCTCAAAATTGACGAAAGAACAAGCGATGTACCACTTCCTAAGCGGTTTCACTTCGAAACTTGCGGGAACTGAGCGTGGTATTACAGCACCTGAAGCGACATTCTCAACATGCTTCGGTTCACCATTCCTACCATTGCATGCGACAGTTTACGCTGAAATGCTTGGGAAGAAAATCGATGAGCACGATGCACAAGTATTCCTTGTCAACACGGGCTGGACTGGCGGCGTATATGGCGTTGGGAAGCGTATGGATCTAAAACATACACGTACAATGGTACGCGCAGCGCTTGCTGGCAAATTAAACAACGTTGAAACAGAAACAAACGCGATATTCGGACTTGAAATGCCAACTGCAATCGAAGGTGTTCCAGCAGAAGTGCTGAACCCACGTAATGCTTGGGCTGATGGTGCGGCTTATGACCAAAAAGCGAACGAACTAGCAGACCTATTCCGCGAAAACTTCAAGAAATTCGGTACGGTTTCTGAAGATATCTCACTTAAAGGCGGACCGACTGCGTAACAATCAAAAGACCGAGTAACACATTCGAAATGTGTTACTCGGTCTTTCTTTATGGTAAATTGAAACTTCTCATTCATCAAGAACGTATCACTAGTAGACATGAAAAAAGGTGGGTGGAAAAATGGATATTCTCTTCATAATCTTACTTTTCGCAACGCTTTTAGCGATATATGATTTAATAAGACGCACGAACCTGAATATACTTAAACAGACCGAAGAAATTAAAAAACTTCATGATTCTCTAAGAGAATGTAGTAAAAGTGATTAGCCAAAAAACAACTAAATTATATACTAGGCACTCTGTATACAATTGCTTTTGGAGCGCTTTGGATCGAATAACTGCTATACCATCATCGAGGTGTTTCTATGTGTAGGAATGCGACTTTGTCGCATTCCTACACATTTTTCTCGATAATCGTATGGCGGTTACTCATCCGTCGCGCCTCAAAATCTCAAGTATATAAAGTGCAAATACTTTTTGGGAAGAAAGAATTGCTGACTCTTTACGTAGAGTGGCGGCCAAAGATGCAATTTTTGCCGCTAAAGCCTCTGTTATAATCTTTTCTACTGTTATTGTAGGAAGCTTCACTTTCTACTAGATTTTCTTTATTAAGAAGCCTAGGCCCTGCTACAAGTAAAAAAGGACGCATTAGTTCAATGTACAAGAGTGCCCGAAATTTCATCTTCGGGCATTTACACTTCCTATAGAAAGTCATCTATTCTTTTCTTTCCAAGTAACCGCATTTTTCACTGAATGATTGTAGGGGTGCGCCAGGTACTGGTTTGCAATAGCATTATGAAAACCAGTATGTCTAGGAATGGCTGCGTCATTCCTAGACATACTGGCCCCCCGAACAGGAGGAATCTTATTTGATTCCTCCCTTAAAGCTGTCGTGAATCGTGTACCGAAAGCAGACCTGAAATCGTTCAGTGAAAATGAAGATGTAAAGCATTTCTCATCAATATTTTATGCCTGTTCCCTCATCCACCTACACAAATCCCGTACGAGTTGCGCATTCATCACCGGGGGAATGAAATGCGTATACTCCGGAAAATACCATGTTTCATAGACCTTCCGCTGTTCTTGGAGTGCATGTTCCAACAACTTCGCCTGTTCAAACGACACATTCATGTCCAGCATCCCATGAATAATAAGTATAGGCGCATCAATATCCTTTACTCGGAACAATGCTGTTCGCTCACGATAAGCATCTGGCATATTGTTTGGCGTCCCACCAATGACTCGCCTCATCATTCGACGCATATCTTTTCGTTCTTTATATGTAAATACAACATCAGACACACCCGCCCATGTCACAACAGACGTAATGTCTTCCCGCAAAATCGCTGTCCATAGTGCCATAATACCGCCACGGGAAAATGCGAATAAGTGAATTCTTTCCGGATTGGTTTTTGGATGCTGCTTTAACACATCCACCGCATTGACTGCATCTTGTCGATCCGCACCCGCAAATTCATCACGTCCCTCGCCGCCTCGATTCCCTCGGTAATACGGCGCGAAGACGACAAATCCTTGCGCGGCAAATTGAGCAATGCGTGCTGGTCGCACCATACCAATATGTTGCATGCCGCCCCGCAAATAGAGAATCCCTTCATAGTTTCCTTCCGAAAGCGGCTCCGCCATTAATCCTTTCACTTTCAGGCCATCTGACCAATATGTAATTTCCTCTAACATGACAGAAGGGTTTGGCGACGGATACGGTCGACGATGTACAATCATGCCATCAGCCTTCATGTTCCTCAACCCTCTTTCGAATAATGTCCATCCCCGTTTCGATCATATGAAAACTCAACGCCTCACAATGATCGAGTTCCTCGCTCGTTAGCCACAGCGCACCTTCCGTTTCATGTAGCAGTGGCTGCTCGTCAATCTCGACAACCTGCCCCGTAAATACAGCCTTGCAAAACGTACGATTACTTTGCACAACATATTCTGCGACCTGAACAAGATTTGAAATCGTTACACCTGTTTCCTCAATCGTTTCTCGAATAGCTGCCTCTTCGATTGATTCCCCTTCCTCTGCTTTCCCACCTGGAAATTCAACGCCTCGTGTCGAATGGCGCGTCAACAGCCATTTACCATTATGTTTTAGTACAACGAGCACATGCCGAGCCAACATTCCGAGTCGATTTTCTCCAAATGTCAGCTCCACACGTCCACCATTTATATCATTGAATACATGCACCGCCATCACGTCCTTTCGATTAGTTTATCGAAAATACGGTAGCTTCTCAATAAATCGCTTTGACGGCTCATCTGTAAACTCATGAATCAGCGCATATACTTTCGCCGCTCGCACATCAATATCATGATTATTCTTATCGTAATGATAGGGCACATACGGCAAATGAGCCCTTAGAAAATTTCGAAATTCCAAACGATCCATCTGGTGGAATAAACGATGGAAAACAGGCACATATTCGTTTGGCACTTCCACTTCATATTCCCACGGTGAATCATGCGGTTGATGATACACTTGCTGATTGACGACCGATACATACATTTTATATTTCTCCATGCAAAACCATCCTTTTTTCTTTTTAGCATGGCCCATACAAAGAAAAAACATGCACCCCCATTTACGGGAGATGCATGTCTTTTACCCATTTACGCTTTTACGTCAATTGAAGCTCCTTTAGTAGGATGGGCTGCTGCAGGCTGGTCAGGTAAGACCTCTAACATTTCTGTTGCTGCATTTGTGTTCATCGTAAGGGCTTTGTTCAACACGCTCATCTGAACAGTTGACTGTAGACTGCGTAATTGACTTGCCATGATTGAACTCATATCCATTTCCCATCACTCCTTTCACTACCTTAGTATCGGTAAATCAGGTCGTTTTTCAAGGGTAATCGATTATTTATTATCTCCACCGAGGAATGCACGAAGCATCCATTGGTGTTTCTCGATACTTTGATACGTTGCATTCAATAGATCTTCTGTCATATCATCGCCTGCTTCCGCGGCCAATGTCATGCCTTTTTTTAACGACAGCATTATTTCACCGTAATCATTCGCAATGACCTTTACCATCTCTTCAGCTTGCTCGTTCCCTGTCGCTTCTTTCACAACAGACTGTTCCAGATGTTCTTTTAGCGTTGCTACTGGATTGCCGCCAAGCGTTAAAATCCGTTCAGCGATTTCATCCATATGCTGTGTCGCTTCATTATATAACTCTTCAAATTTCGCATGTAGCGTGAAAAATTGATGTCCTTTGACATACCAGTGATAATTATGCAATTTCGCATACATCACTGACCAAGAGGATACTTGTGTGTTCAATTCAGATAGTAATGCAGTTGACATACATTTAAACACTCCTTCAATTAGGTTCTACTGCTAATTTACCCTACTGTGATTTCATTAAACACACTAGTGAACAATTCCAGCTTAATTCTCATCGTCCCGCCAAATAACGGAAAATCCTAGCAAGCGAGCATTCGAAAGAATCATGTTACAATAGTAAATATCTACATTAATAGGAGTCCTGTATGAAAAAGATATTGATGTTATTGATTAGATTTTATCAAAAAGCTATTTCGCCGTTAACCCCGCCATCATGTCGCTTCTATCCAACTTGCTCACACTATGGACTCGAAGCTATTGAAAAACATGGTGCACTCAAAGGATCGTGGCTTGCGGTACGCCGTATTTCAAAATGTCATCCGTTTCATGAGGGTGGATTTGATCCGGTTCCTGAGAAAATTGATAAAAAAAGTAGATGACGATTCCGCATTTATGCTGAATCGTTTTTTCTTTCCAAAATAATCTTTTTAATATGGGTTGCTAAATGTGCTACTCTCTTGTATGATAAAAAAGCAAATACACAAATCGTAATCATTACTATTACCAATAAATACGGAGGATTTCACTTTATGAATAAAAAATTAGCTTTCATCCTATCAGTACTTGCCCTTATGCTACTTGCTGCTTGCGGCAACAATGAAAAAACGACTGAAAAAGAACAAGATGGACAACTTTCCATCTATACAACTGTCTACCCACTTCAATACTTTACAGAACGGATTGGTGGCGATGCTGTCGATGTTCACTCCATTTATCCGCCCGGTGCAGATGAGCATTCATTTGAACCTACCCAAAAAGATATGATGGCGCTCGCAGATTCCGATGTATTTTTCTATATCGGTCTTGGTCTTGAAGGTTTTGTGGAAAAAGCCGAGAAGACGATGAATGGCGAACATGTGAAAATGATTGCAACGGCAGAAGGTATTTCCGAAGAAATGCTAGAAGCAGGTCATGATGAAGAAGAAGGCCATGACGAACATGAACACGCTCACGGTCCAGCTGATCCGCATGTATGGATGTCTCCAACACTTAGTGTAGAACTAGCTACTTCCATCAAAGATGCACTTATCGAAGCAAAGCCAGACATGAAAAATGAATTTCAGCAAAACTTTGAAGAGCTACAAACCGATTTACTAGCACTTGATGAGCAATTTAAAGAAATGGCGTCTAATGCTCCGTCCAAAACATTCTTTGTTTCACACGCAGCATTTGGCTATCTTGCTGAACCATATGGCCTTGAACAGGTCGCAATTGCTGGTTTGAATTCTCAAAGTGAGCCTTCTCAAAAACAACTAGCGAAGATTGTCCAAGTAGCAAAAGAGCAACATATACGCTATGTTCTTTTTGAACAAAACGTCTCCTCAAAATTAACAGAAGTTGTGCGAAAAGAAATCGGTGCGGAATCATTGATGCTCCACAATCTTGGTGTGTTATCGGCGGATGATGTGAAAAATAAGGAAGATTATTTTTCCTTGATGGAATACAATATTGAAACATTGAAAAAAGCACTCAGTGAATAATATTTATCTATATACCTCGTCCTTAAACATAGTCATTTCATTTAAAAATGACTATGTTTAAGGATTTTTTATCATGATTAAAAGGACTTTTTTTAGCTAAACATACTCATTTCATTTGCAAGTGAGTATGTTTAATTCTAAAATGAACATATTATTGCAACGAATCATATTTCAAAATAAGGAGCAATTATATGCGCATATATAATTATGAAACTTTAAAAACATTGATGATGCCTATGGAAACGGTTCATTTAATCGCAAAAATTAATGAGTATAAAGGAAAACAAGAACTATATAAACAACAGGCCCCACAAATTTTAGAGACGTTAAAAAATGTAGCTGTCATTCAATCGACAAAAGCGTCTAATGCCATCGAAGGGATTATTATTACCGATAGCCGTTTAAAGAGCATTATGGAAAGTACGACAGATCCATTTGACCGCTCAGAAGGAGAAATTGCAGGATATCGGGATGTTTTACAATTGGTTCATTCCTCTTATGAAGCCATTCCAGTAAATGCGAATGTTATTTTACAGCTACATAAAGAGCTGTACAGTTATATCCCCATTGAAGGTGGGCATTGGAAAAATGTCGATAATGTTATTAGCGAAACGTACCCAGATGGTACAAAGCGTATTCGTTTTGAGCCAGTTTCAGCATTTGAAACACCTGGAGCAATGCAAAACCTTTGTCTAGAACTAAGAGAGCGTATGGGTAAAGAGGATATCGAGCCACTTGTTTTAATGAGTGTCTTTATTTTGGACTTTTTATCGATACACCCATTTAATGATGGTAATGGTCGCATGGCGCGTTTGCTAACATTGTTACTCCTCTACCAATTCGGATTTGAAGTAGGGCGCTATATTAGTTTAGAAAAAATTATTGAGGATTCAAAAGAGAGCTATTATGAAACACTTCGCCAATCGTCCCAAGGTTGGCACGACAATCAAAATAATATTCTTCCTTGGGTTAACTACTTATTGGGGACATTAATTGCAGCTTACAAAGAACTCGAGGAACGTGTCGGTATCATTGAAACCCAAAAAGGTAACAAGGCAGCTCGTGTTCGTGGGTTTATCGAGCATAAAATAGGCTTCTTCACAAAAGCCGATATTCGACAAGCCTGCCCAGACGTTAGTGAAGCTACCATTAATCGCGTATTAAATGAGCTAAAGGCTGAAAATAGCATTGCTGTCGATGGATTAGGACGAAGTGCTAAGTGGAAGAAGATTTAAGTTTCGTATCCCGTTGAGTAATCTACTATTTTAATTGAGGTGAAAATCGAATTATTTTATGAAAAAGATAATATTAGCGATATGCACTTTATTTAAGTATAAAAAATTATGCTTAAATAATGCTTTTAGGCTTTCTCTATTTGGGCGGTTAAATTCCTGGGAATTTATCATTCTTTTTTTGACCGCTATTTTCCCATTGATACTCTATGTAAAGTATCCGATATATTTTTATCTGATTTTTATTTGCTTATTTATTTCTGGATGTTTAAGTATAAGAGATCGAAGTAAGAGTGATAGTGAAATAAAAAAGGTTTATGGATTTTCTTGGTTATATCGAGGGGCTATCTTAATACAAGGATTATTTCCGATGATATTTTTAATTGAATTATCTAATCTTAATAAATTGCTCGACCCCATTAACTTTTCTTCATATATATTAGCTTCACTAGCTATCCTTTATATTTTTTTTATAGTTGGATTCCTATTCTATATCGTAAACTACTTATTTTATATGACTTTAAAAATCGTATTTCCTAATCAACTTCCGAGTACGGGAAATAAGAAATGGATACCTTTAAGACAACTTTCAGACTCTATGACAGTAGATACTCAAATTGCATACTTTCTTATTTCAATTCTGCATTTATTAATTTACTTTAGCATTGTTTTTTATGTGATGATTTATTTATTAAATTTCGACAAAAATATTAGTAGCATGGAGTATTTCTCCCAGTTGTTAGACTGGGCAATGAGAAATAATGTGGTTTCATTCGGGAATACTTTAGGTATAGCTTCTATAGTAATAACTTTGATATCAATTACATATCCCGCCCAAATGAAACTTTATACCAAAGCAGTAGAGGCACACGAAAAGCTTACTGAATAAAAATAACTGTTTAAAGTATCACAAAAAGTAGTCCTGATAAAAATTAGGACTACTTTAACATTTATATACTATTTGAAAGTTAATTTATAGGCCTAGCAAAATTAGATACTTACTCCACCCATGCCCTCAATTCCCGCCGCAACAACTTATTTGATGCATTGCGTGGTAATTTATCAACGAAGTGGAACTCCTTCGGCACTTTATAACGCGCTAATCGTTCCTCGCAAAACGCTAACAGCTCCTCTGCCGTTACAGACTCCGTCACTACAACAAACGCAGTCGGCACACTGCCCCATTCAGGATGTTCCCGCCCACAGACGCCAGCTTCACTAACTGCCGGATGCGCTACAAGCACATTTTCAATTTCTGCTGGATAAATATTCTCCCCGCCCGAAATAATCAAATCTGAACGACGATCGACAATGTACAAATACCCCTCTTCATCGAAATATCCAATATCCCCCGTCGGCAACCAGCCATCTTCTAATGGATTGATATCTGCGAATCGTCCTACATACCCTGGCGTCACATGTGGACCACGTATCAATACCTCGCCTTTTTCACCAACATTCTCCGTATCCCTTATCTTGATTTGATTAAAAAACAGCGGTTTCCCTGCTGACCCCATCTTACGCATCGCATCACTCGCTGCAAGAGTAGCCGTCTGTGAACTCGTTTCCGTCATGCCATACGTTTGAAGCACAGGAATCTTGCACTCAGTTGCTCTTTCCAAATAATCAACAGGCACTGATCCCCCACCTGCTAACATCGTTTGAAAGGAAGCATGCGCATACCGATCTTCTTTTTCAAGTTCCCGCAAGATTTTATCCAACGTTAGGGATACTACAGACATTCTCGTCACCGTCCCCTCCCGAATTTCCGTTGCTGCCTGTACGGCATCGAACTTTTCATACAATCGGACTTCCATTCCGTACAGCACAGACCGCACGAGAATTGAGAAACCGCTTATATGGAATAACGGCATCGCGCAAAGCCAAACATCATTATCTTCTAATCCTAAATTGAGAACAGATGATAGCGCACTCGAAACATGGTTGCCTGCCGTTTGGCGAACCCCTTTCGGAAAGCCCGTTGTCCCCGATGTATACATAATCGTAATCGTACGCTCAGCTGCCCACATATTTTGAACCTCAGTCGGCCGCTCTGCGCTCTGCTCAATCGTGGAATAAAGAAGGGGACGAACCGCCGAGTCAGCTACAACATCACTCATTTCATCCGCAACAATGACTGCAGATGCCCCCGAATCTTCCAATTGCCATGCCAATTCTTTCGCTGTCAATCGGCTATTCAACATAACGATTTCAAGTCCTGCGAGCATACACGCATGGATCATGAATACCATGTCCGTATTGGATGGACCAAGCAATGCAACACGTTGTCCATCAGCCAGATCATTTGCTGTCAATTTCTTCGCCAGTATCATCGCTCGTTCTTTTAATTCGGCAAATGTCCACTTGTCTTCTCCAAAAGATAACGCTGTTTTATCAGGCGTCAAATATGCCCGTTGTATCAACCAATTTGGAATCATTTTTTCACCGTCCATTCAGAATTAATGACATGCAGAGCTAGACAAAAAGCTGCCCTATAATAGGCAGCTTTCTTTGTTTATCATCCAGTTTATTAAGGGAAACGTGGGAATTGACCGAAGTCCGGTTGACGTTTTTCTTTAAACGCATCGCGGCCTTCTTTCGCTTCGTCCGTTGTGTAATATAGAAGTGTTGCATCGCCAGCCATTTGTTGCAATCCTGCAAGGCCGTCTGTATCGGCGTTCATTGCCGCTTTTACAAAACGTAATGCAGTCGGACTCATTGCCAGCATTTCTTCACACCATTGAACCGTTTCATCCTCTAGTTGCTCATAAGGAACGACCGTGTTCACAAGACCCATATCAAGCGCTTCTTGTGCGTCATACTGACGGCATAGGAACCAAATTTCACGTGCTTTTTTGTGACCGATAATACGCGCCAAATAACCAGAACCGTAACCAGCATCGAATGAACCGACTTTTGGTCCTGTTTGTCCGAATCGTGCGTTGTCCGCAGCAATCGTCAAGTCACAGACAACATGTAATACGTGTCCGCCACCAATCGCAAAACCTGCTACCATCGCAACGACTGGTTTCGGAATCACACGAATTAGACGTTGCAAGTCCAGCACGTTCAAACGTGGAATTTCGTCATCTCCAACATAACCACCGTGACCACGTACAGATTGATCTCCGCCTGAACAGAATGCCTTCTCGCCTTCACCTGTCAGTACGATAACACCTATGCTTGCGTCATCACGCGCGCGTGAAAATGCATCGATGAGCTCCATTACCGTTTTTGGACGGAATGCATTACGCACTTCCGGACGGTTGATTGTTATTTTAGCAATACCGTTATACTTTTCGTATTTGATATCTTCGTATGTACGTATTGTT
The DNA here is from genome assembly GCF_038622445.1 of Sporosarcina sp. FSL K6-1522. Classification (GTDB taxonomy): domain Bacteria; phylum Bacillota; class Bacilli; order Bacillales_A; family Planococcaceae; genus Sporosarcina. Next base: position 1,868,530 of record NZ_CP152019.1, on the reverse strand, counting down.
TCCCATTGACGTGTCATACAACCCCTCCTTAGTTTTCACTCTTTAAAATATGCTTCTCTATCATTGTAACAAATGTAAGCGGTTTTTCCACATGAATTGCATGACCCGCATGTTCAATCGTTTCATGACGAACATTTTGGAATTCATTTATCATTTCCCGGGCAATAGTTACAAATTTCGTGTCAAGCTCTCCTGTGATAAGCAGAACAGGTACTTGCACCGTTTCAAGCGCTTTCCAATAAGATGGTTGGCTCCCTGTTCCGATGCCACGCAAGCTGTTTGCCAGACCGTTTACACGCTGGCTCAACCGCTCTTTTCTAACTGCCTGTCTCCGCTCAAGTGACAACGTTTTCTGCGTGGCAAATAAGGGGATTGATTCCCAAAAGTCGATAAATGCCGGTAAACCTTCCTCTACCATTCGATCCGCTAATCGGCTATCCGCCTCACGTCGACTTGCCCTTGCCTCTTCCGTCCGTAAACCAGGGGAGGAACTCTCCAATATCAAAGAGGATACTCTTGCCGGATAACGAGTCGTATAGGCAAGGGCTACACGACCTCCCATTGAATAGCCAACGAGCATAAACGAATCCAACGCAAGCCTCTCAAACAGCTCCTCCAAATCCACTACTTGCTCTGCCATCGCATAACGTATGTAATCTTCAGGGGCCGTCGTTTTTCCATGCCCCGTCAAATCAATCGCAACCGTCCGGCATTTTCCTGCCAGCAAATTCATCGTTTCCTGCCAAGTCGTTGTGCTGCCCGTAAAGCCATGTAGCAAAACAATTGTCGGTAAATGGTCTTCGCCATTCATCACTACATGGATATCTAAGCCACGCACATGAACAATCATGTCATTCATCCTGATCAAGTCTTTCCGTAATTTGTGCCCACAACGCACGATGTGCTTCCACACTCACTTGTCGATTCGTAAACACTTCAATTATACGTACAGGCTTGTCTTTCGCCCGTGCCAGCTCCGTTGTGAACGCTTCTGGTGTGTGAACCGCTGCATATTGCGCATCATACATGGCGGCAATATGCTCAAACGTCAAGCCCGTTGGTGTACCAAATAGTTCTTCGTAATGATTGGTCACCTTCGCTTGCGGTAAATAAGAGAATATCCCACCGCCGTCGTTGTTCATAATCACAATCGTCACATCGAACTCGTGAAAACGCGTGACAATCAATCCATTGACATCATGTAAAAACGACAGATCGCCAATATACAGCCAGGTCGGTCGCTTTCTTGCTGCCTGCACACCAAATACTGTCGATACAACACCGTCGATGCCATTCGTTCCCCGATTCGCAAATAGCGTTACATCCTTCGCTGTCTTCCTGAAAAACGTATCGACATCGCGAATCGGCATGCTACTCCCACTTACCAGATCACTTCCTGAAGGGAGATAGTCAAATAGCGTTTTAGCGAAAATCCCTTCATCGCCAGGAACACCCTTATATGTGTCCATCATCTCAGATGCCCTATCATTCGCGGTTGCCCACGTCTCTGTAAAAGCAGATATTGACTTTTCCACAATTATGGAGAACAATGCAGCCGCAGGTGTCTGAACATGATGTGTCACCACACCAAGCGAATCTCGGAATTCAGGCGATTCATCTACTACGATAACCGTAGCAGGTCGTACTTTTTTCAAATACAGCGCTAACGGTTTTGACACAGGTTGTGCGCCGAAACGGATGACCGTATCTGGAATGACCTTTTCACAAAACGTAGCACTTTTCAATAGTGCATCGTAGTGGTCGATGCAAAGCGCAACACATTGCTCTGGCACTTCTGCACGCAGATTCGATAAAGGATCACAGACGACTGGCCATTGCAAAGCATGCGCAAATGTCCAAAATGCTTCTTTATCCACACCAACCGGCATTTCCCCGGCAATAATAAGCCCGGTATCCGATGCAACCAAAATATCTTTAATCTGCTGCACGATAGATGCATCCAGCATGGGAGCACCTGCTAAACGTCTGCTAAACGTCGATTGCGGTGCTATTTGTTCAAAATCAATGAGCAACGGTTCTCTAAACGGCACATTCAAATGAATTGGACCATGGGGTGCTGTCGTTGCAACCGCCAATGCCCGGCTAATATGTCGATCAACAAAGTCCTCAATATCCGAATTTTTTTCAGGTAAGGGCATGTCAACACTATATTTCACATGCTCACCATACATTCGAATCTGATCAATTGCCTGTGGTGCACCTACTTCGCGTAACTCATGTGGACGATCTGCCGTAATCACAATGAGCGGAACACGTGCATAAAAGGCTTCCGTAACGGCCGGGTGATAGTTCGAAGCTGCTGTTCCCGATGTACAAAGCAGAACAACAGGTTCACCAGACGCTTTGGCCAAACCTAGCGCAAAATAGCCTGCTGAACGTTCATCGACTTGCATATAGACATCTAGCTCATCTGTAGACGCAAATGCATATGCAAGTGGCGTCGAGCGAGAGCCAGGGCTAATGACGACTGCTTTCACACCTGCTGTCATCAATGCGCCTGTCATTCGCCGGACATAATCCGTTAACACTTCGCAGTTATCCATGTAGTTTGCCTCCAAGTGCCCGCATGACCGGTCTAAATTTCACCCATGTTTCATCATACTCTTCTTCAGGTACTGAATCCGCCACAATTCCGCCACCCGCATACAAATAGGCACATTCGCCATCAAGAAGCGCAGAGCGAATGGCAACTGCAAATTCACCGTTACCCGCTGTGTCCGTCCAACCGATTGGCGCAGCGTAATAACCTCGATCCATATTTTCCTCGGAACGAATAATGTCCATCGACACATTTGTCGGCACCCCACCAAGCGCTGGTGTCGGATGAAGGGCCTGTACCAAGCTAAAAATATCCGTTCCTTGCTCGACTTCCCCTTCAACAGGTGTAAATAAATGCTGGATATCACGGATTTTCATCAACTTCGGTACTTTTGGAATCGAGACATCTGTACAATATGCTTCGAATACTTGCGAAATCATATTCACGACATATTGATGCTCTTCTCGATTCTTTCGATCTTCTAATAGCTCATCACCAAGCTCACGATCTTCCGCGGCAGACTTTCCACGGCGAATCGATCCTGCAACACATGCTGAGTACGCTCGTCCATTTGATATTTCAATGAGACGTTCCGGCGTTGCTCCGAAAAACAATTGCCCCTCTTTTTGTAAGCCAAAGTGGTAACTTTCCTGCTGTTCATTTGAAATATGATGAAGCGCTGTGACAGCTGGTACTTCATCTGCAAACTGAAGTTTTACGGAACGTGCAATGACTACTTTTTCCGCTTCACCATTGTTAATTTTTTCCGTTACGTCACCAACAGCTTTCAGGTAGCGCTCCTTCTCGATTTCCACGACTGAAACGACTTCTGGTTTCGACAATACATTGAATTCTTCCACCTGTGCAATATGAATAAGGCGATCACGCTCATCCCGTAATCTGTCAAATTCCTCCACCGCATATTCGCTTTCCGTCACCAGATTAATCGAAATTGATGTTTTGCCATTTTTAATGATTAGCTGGATTGACGGCACAACAAAATGAGCAGAGGGAAATGCAGCCCACTCCGACTCTTTCACATGATTTGGATCAAATGAAAAGCCGCCAAATAGGACAGGATCCAAATCTTTTTCTTCTTTAATAAGTGCAGCACATAATGTCTGCCAAGCATTCGATATATCCTCAAAACGCTTTTCCACACGATCACTCGCCAACACAGTAGCGTGTCCTAACCCAACAAGTGTCAGCGTTTTATCTGCATTCTGCCAATAGAAGCGTTCGTGCGAATAACTGGAATCCCCCGCTTCAAAAAACGCTAGCGGTGAAATTCGTCCTGCATCAATTGTTTCCGTAAAAAAGCGTACCTTATTGTCCTCGATATTCAACCGGGGTCCACGAGTAGCGGTCAACTTCCGATTCATGTTGTTCCCTCCGTACATTCATTCAACTACATTAGTGCTCTTACCTTACTACTATCATACCGAATTTTCGACATTTCAGCACATAATAAGCAGGTAGCATATCCACTTTCATGATTTTGCAGTACAATGAATACGTCCAATTAAAAAGGATTTTGTAACAAACAAGAAAAGCGGATACAGGCCGGCGCATTTGGTGGCAACTTACACATCCACATATACTAGTGTCTTATCTGCTCACCTTGATTATCAAGACAAGAGCATGCATAACTAAGCTTTCATGATATAATGAGGTGGGAGTAAAATGATACGAAGCTAAAATCATCGGCTAAACTTTGTGGTAGATACAGTCATGAAGAATTAAAATCTACTTTCGATTTTATGAACTAGGTAATAAAAATCGTTCAGGTCGAGACAGGAAGCTTAAAAGAATTGACACTCTTTATGTTAAATTAGAATAAATGTAAGGGAATTGAATAACTTTATGGAACATAAACAAGAACTAAGCCCTGCAAAATTGATGTGGCAAATGACACGCCCCCACACACTAACAGCAACATTTGCTCCAGTCATTTTAGGTACAGTGATAGCATTGTACGAATCAAAGATTGATTGGCTGTTATTTATCGCCATGATGTTAGCATGTCTAGCTTTACAAATCGCGACCAATCTATTTAATGAATACTATGATTTTAAACGCGGATTGGATACGGAGGACTCTATTGGTATCGGTGGCGGTATTGTACGGCATGGTCTAAAACCCAAGAACGTGTTAACAGTAGCGTTTTTATTGTATATTTTAGCTGCCTTTATTGGCGTGTATATTTGTATGAATAGTAGTTGGTGGTTAGTCGTAATTGGCTTATTCGGGATGGCCGTTGGCTACTTCTATACAGGTGGTCCCTTACCAATTGCGTATACTCCTTTCGGAGAGTTATTCTCTGGATTATTAATGGGAACAGGCTTTGTATTAATTGCTTTCTTTATTCAAACAGATACAATCACTGTGCAAAGCCTGCTAATTTCGATTCCGATCGGGATTCTAGTTGGAGCCATCAACATGTCTAATAACATTCGTGATATAGAGGAAGATATTAAAGGTGGACGAAAAACCTTAGCAATTCTTCTTGGTCATAAAAAAGGAATCATCGTATTAGCAATTGCATTTGCGGTTTCTTATTTATGGATTGTATTCCTTGTTGTGACAGGTCATATGAGTCCTTGGGCATTAGTTGTATTCTTAAGCATAAAAAAGCCCATTTTAGCGATTCAAGGATTCCTAAAAGGAGATACCGAACCGCAATATTTACGGATAGCGATGAAATCAACCGCCCTGACCAATACGTTTTTTGGATTCTTGCTATCTGTCGGATTATTAATTAGTTATTTATTTTAAATGACAAAGTACTTCCCATTGTTTCTTAAAACATAGGGAAGTGCTTTTTTTATTACCCCTAGATAATCTAGTCGAATATAAACTCTGACTCCTCCCCGCCCATTTTAACTCCTTCACCTAAAAAAAGCCTGAACCACCATAGTCATTTAGCGGTTCAGAATTTTTCTTTCTTTTATTTTAATGAAGCTTACTAAAAATGAGCATACTGTTGGTATTACCAAAAAGGACGTGACCAAACGTGCTAAATGAAAAACAACAAGCTGTGCTAAAAAAAGAATTAGTTGAAATGCAAGAACAATTAACAACGACTGTAGAGGAAACCGATAGTAAGCAAAGTGCACAAGAAGCTGCTGGAGAACTCTCCATGTACGACAATCATCCCGGCGATATGGGCACAGAACTGTTTGAACGCGAAAAAGACATGGCTCTACACGTACATGCGGACTCTGAGTTGGAAAAAGTCGAAAACGCCATACAAGCGATGGAAAACGGTTTATACGGGATATGTGAAGTTTGTCGAAAAGACATTCCTTTCGAGCGACTTGAAGCCGTCCCATACACCACTCTTTGTATCGAACATGCTACAGAACAGCAAGTGCCTCAGGACCGTCCTGTTGAAGAAGACATCCTGATTATGGCCAAGCCTAATTCATTTGCTGACAGAAGAGTAGGAACATCCCGCGATGGCGAAGACAGCTTCCAAGAAATCGCAAAATCCGGCACATCAGAAACGCCCTCCGACTTCATAGGCGACCATAATAGCTATGACGACTTATACGACAGTTCAATCGAAGACAGCGCAGCAGAAGCCATTGAGGATTTTATAAGTACAGACATTAGCGGGATAACACGCGGATTCATTAGATCCAATGCATCCGAGCAATATGAAAATGAATTGCGAGACGGAGAATGAAACCTTAAGATGTCTAAACAAAACAGGATTGGTCCTATTGAATAACAGAATAAGCCATCTCCGAACTCATACGTTCGGAGATGGCTTATCTTTATGAAAGACAATGCTTGCTGCTAATTTTGAAACCGACAATTATAATTCGATCGGCTAAGCCATAAACTCACTTTCTTTCATCAAAACAAAAAACTACGTTACTAGTTCAAATCGAACTAGTAACGTAGTTTTTTGTTTTGTATGACCCCTACGGGATTCGAACCCGTGTTACCGCCGTGAAAGGGCGGTGTCTTAACCGCTTGACCAAGGGGCCAAATATATATGGCGGAGAAGGAGGGATTCGAACCCTCGCACCGCTTACGCGATCTATGCCCTTAGCAGGGGCACCTCTTGAGCCACTTGAGTACTTCCCCATATATATGGCTCCGCAGGTAGGACTCGAACCTACGACCGATCGGTTAACAGCCGATTGCTCTACCACTGAGCTACTGCGGAATGGTGGGCCTAAGTGGACTCGAACCACCGACCTCACGCTTATCAGGCGTGCGCTCTAACCAGCTGAGCTATAGGCCCTTCATTGGAGCGGGTGAAGGGAATCGAACCCTCATCATCAGCTTGGAAGGCTGAGGTTTTACCACTAAACTACACCCGCATTGATATGGTGGCTCAGGACGGAATCGAACCGCCGACACAAGGATTTTCAGTCCTTTGCTCTACCGACTGAGCTACTGAGCCACATATGTATTTCTAGTAAAAATGGCGGTCCCGACCGGGATCGAACCGGCGATCTCCTGCGTGACAGGCAGGCATGTTAACCGCTACACCACGGGACCATTTGGTTGCGGGGACAGGATTTGAACCTGCGACCTTCGGGTTATGAGCCCGACGAGCTACCACTGCTCCACCCCGCGACAATAACTATTTTGTTACTTCATACATCATTTCCGGTTACAGTTCACCATTCGATAAAAATGGAGGAGGTAGAGGGATTCGAACCCCCGCGCGGTTTAACCCGCCTGACGGTTTTCAAGACCGTTCCCTTCAGCCGAACTTGGGTATACCTCCGTGAAAAATATATAATACTGGTGGACCTTGCAGGACTCGAACCTGCGACCGGACGGTTATGAGCCGTCTGCTCTAACCAACTGAGCTAAAGGTCCTTAAAGATGGCGGCAGAGGGGATCGAACCCCCGACCTTACGGGTATGAACCGTACGCTCTAGCCAGCTGAGCTACGCCGCCAGGATCTTTATATGAGTTGAGTTTATGGTGGAGCCTAGCGGGATCGAACCGCTGACCTCCTGCGTGCAAGGCAGGCGCTCTCCCAGCTGAGCTAAGGCCCCATGAAGTGGTCGGGAAGACAGGATTCGAACCTGCGACCCCTTGGTCCCAAACCAAGTGCTCTACCAAGCTGAGCTACTTCCCGATTTGAATATTTAATGTGAATTTATTGGCGCGCCCGACAGGAGTCGAACCCATAACCTTCTGATCCGTAGTCAGACGCTCTATCCAATTGAGCTACGGGCGCATAAAAATCTATTTGGTGCCGAGAACCGGAATCGAACCGGTACGGTAGTCACCTACCGCAGGATTTTAAGTCCTGTGCGTCTGCCAGTTCCGCCACCCCGGCTAAGAAATGGAGCGGAAGACGGGATTCGAACCCGCGACCCCGACCTTGGCAAGGTCGTATTCTACCACTGAACTACTTCCGCATAAGAGTGCGGGTGAAGGGAGTCGAACCCCCACGCCCGAAGGCACTAGATCCTAAGTCTAGCGTGTCTGCCAGTTCCACCACACCCGCAATATTTAGTAGGAATCAAATCCCTACCTTACCCTACGACTGGCAAGTCATAGAAATGGTGAGCCATACAGGATTCGAACCTGTGACCCTCTGATTAAAAGTCAGATGCTCTACCAACTGAGCTAATGGCTCTAATAATGGTGCCGGCGAAAGGACTTGAACCCTCAACCTACTGATTACAAGTCAGTTGCTCTACCAATTGAGCTACACCGGCAAATAAATCATTTCAAGAATTATGGTGGAGGATGACGGGCTCGAACCGCCGACCCCCTGCTTGTAAGGCAGGTGCTCTCCCAGCTGAGCTAATCCTCCTGGGTATAAGTGTAATACTATTTAAATCTGTATGTAATGATATGTACAGGCCCGGCGGCGTCCTACTCTTGCAGGGGGGAACCCCCAACTACCATCGGCGCTGAAGAGCTTAACTTCCGTGTTCGGTATGGGAACGGGTGTGACCTCTTCGCTATCGCCACCAGACTTATGCAACCTTTTCTCAAAGACATTACTTATTGTATCATCTATCGACAAGTTTTGCAAGTACTTTTTTTAAAAAAAGAACGATTCTTATTCGTTCAAAACTGAATAAAACCAACATTGTGTTGTACAAATCGAGCCAACCATGCGCTTTTTAAATAAGGTTAAGTCCTCGATCGATTAGTATCCGTCAGCTCCACACGTCGCCGTGCTTCCACCCCAGACCTATCAACCTCATCTTCTTTGAGGGATCTTACTTACTTGCGTAATGGGAAATCTCATCTCGAGGGGGGCTTCATGCTTAGATGCTTTCAGCATTTATCCCGTCCACACATAGCTACCCAGCGATGCCTTTGGCAAGACAACTGGTACACCAGCGGTGTGTCCATCCCGGTCCTCTCGTACTAAGGACAGCTCCTCTCAAATTTCCTGCGCCCGCGACGGATAGGGACCGAACTGTCTCACGACGTTCTGAACCCAGCTCGCGTACCGCTTTAATGGGCGAACAGCCCAACCCTTGGGACCGACTACAGCCCCAGGATGCGATGAGCCGACATCGAGGTGCCAAACCTCCCCGTCGATGTGGACTCTTGGGGGAGATAAGCCTGTTATCCCCGGGGTAGCTTTTATCCGTTGAGCGATGGCCCTTCCATGCGGAACCACCGGATCACTAAGCCCGTCTTTCGACCCTGCTCGACTTGTAGGTCTCGCAGTCAAGCTCCCTTATGCCTTTGCACTCTACGAATGATGTCCAACCATTCTGAGGGAACCTTTGGGCGCCTCCGTTACTCTTTAGGAGGCGACCGCCCCAGTCAAACTGTCCGCCTGACACTGTCTCCTGCCCCGATAAGGGGCATGGGTTAGAAGTCCAATACATCCAGGGTAGTATCCCACCAACGCCTCCTCCGAAGCTGGCGCTCCGGGCTCTAAGGCTCCTACCTATCCTGTACAGGATGCATCGGAATTCAATATCAGGTTACAGTAAAGCTCCACGGGGTCTTTCCGTCCTGTCGCGGGTAACCTGCATCTTCACAGGTATTATAATTTCACCGAGTCTCTCGTTGAGACAGTGCCCAGATCGTTACGCCTTTCGTGCGGGTCGGAACTTACCCGACAAGGAATTTCGCTACCTTAGGACCGTTATAGTTACGGCCGCCGTTTACTGGGGCTTCAATTCAAAGCTTCGCTTGCGCTGACCTCTCCTCTTAACCTTCCAGCACCGGGCAGGCGTCAGCCCCTATACTTCACCTTGCGGTTTTGCAGAGACCTGTGTTTTTGCTAAACAGTCGCCTGGGCCTATTCACTGCGGCTCTCTCGGGCTTTAACACCCTACCAGAGCACCCCTTCTCCCGAAGTTACGGGGTCATTTTGCCGAGTTCCTTAACGAGAGTTCTCTCGATCACCTTAGGATTCTCTCCTCGCCTACCTGTGTCGGTTTGCGGTACGGGCACCTCCCGCCTCGTTAGAGGCTTTTCTTGGCAGTGTGAAATCAGGGACTCCGGAGACAATTCTCCTCGCCATCACAGCTCAATGTTATAGGAACGGGATTTGCCTCGTTCCACACCTCACTGCTTAGACGCGCATAACCAACAGCGCGCTCACCCTATCCTACTGCGTCCCCCCATTACTCAAACGGCGGGGAGGTGGTACAGGAATATCAACCTGTTATCCATCGTCTACGCCTTTCGGCCTCGACTTAGGTCCCGACTAACCCTGAGCGGACGAGCCTTCCTCAGGAAACCTTGGGCATTCGGTGGAAGGGATTCTCACCCTTCTTTCGCTACTCATACCGGCATTCTCACTTCCAAGCGCTCCACCAGTCCTTACGGTCTAGCTTCAACGCCCTTGGAACGCTCTCCTACCACTGACACCTAAGGTGTCAATCCACAGTTTCGGTGATTCGTTTAGCCCCGGTACATTTTCGGCGCAGCGCCACTCGACCAGTGAGCTATTACGCACTCTTTAAATGATGGCTGCTTCTGAGCCAACATCCTGGTTGTCTGGGCAACGCCACATCCTTTTCCACTTAACGAATACTTGGGGACCTTAACTGGTGGTCTGGGCTGTTTCCCTCTCGACTACGGATCTTATCACCCGCAGTCTGACTCCCAAACATAAATCATCGGCATTCGGAGTTTGTCTGAATTCGGTAACCCGGGATGGGCCCCTAGTCCAAACAGTGCTCTACCTCCGAGATTCTTAACGTTTGAGGCTAGCCCTAAAGCTATTTCGGAGAGAACCAGCTATCTCCAGGTTCGATTGGAATTTCACCGCTACCCACACCTCATCCCCGCATTTTTCAACATACGTGGGTTCGGGCCTCCAGTAAGTGTTACCTTACCTTCACCCTGGACATGGGTAGATCACCTGGTTTCGGGTCTACGACCCCATACTCATTCGCCCTATTCAGACTCGCTTTCGCTGCGGCTCCGCATTCACTGCTTAACCTTGCATGGAATCGTAACTCGCCGGTTCATTCTACAAAAGGCACGCCATCACCCATTAACGGGCTCTGACAACTTGTAGGCACACGGTTTCAGGATCTATTTCACTCCCCTTCCGGGGTGCTTTTCACCTTTCCCTCACGGTACTGGTTCACTATCGGTCACTAGGGAGTATTTAGCCTTGGGAGATGGTCCTCCCGGATTCCGACGGAATTTCACGTGTTCCGCCGTACTCAGGATACACTCTGGAGAGAATGGACTTTCGACTACGGGGCTTTTACCCGCTACGGCGGACCTTTCCAGGTCGCTTCGCCTAATCCATTCCTTTGTAACTCCGTGTAGAGTGTCCTACAACCCCAGGAAGCAAGCTTCCTGGTTTGGGCTCTTCCCGTTTCGCTCGCCGCTACTCAGGGAATCGATGTTTCTTTCTCTTCCTCCGGATACTTAGATGTTTCAGTTCTCCGGGTCTGCCTCGTTTACGCTATGTATTCACGTAAACGTACTACCCCATTATGGGCAGTGGGTTTCCCCATTCGGAAATCTCCGGATCAAAGCTTACTTACAGCTCCCCGGAGCATATCGGTGTTAGTGCCGTCCTTCTTAGGCTCCTAGTGCCAAGGCATCCGCCGTGCGCCCTTTCTAACTTAACCTTTCGGCTTCAACAGCCATTTGGTGAGTCTTATTTACAGCGATGTAAACAGGGGCTCTTAAAAAGGTATTGCATAAGTAAATTACAATTGTAATCGACTCGGTTGATTCTTGATTTGTTACTTTCAATGTCGTTTTATCCAGTTTTCAATGAACAAGTTTTGAAAAAGATCATCTATAAAGAAAGATGAACCTTCAAAACTGAACGCAAAACGTCAATGGATAGACCAGAGGTCTATTTCCGAAATAATCCTTAGAAAGGAGGTGATCCAGCCGCACCTTCCGATACGGCTACCTTGTTACGACTTCACCCCAATCATCTGTCCCACCTTCGGCGGCTGGCTCCCGTAAGGGTTACCCCACCGACTTCGGGTGTTACAAACTCTCGTGGTGTGACGGGCGGTGTGTACAAGACCCGGGAACGTATTCACCGTGGCATGCTGATCCACGATTACTAGCGATTCCGGCTTCATGGAGGCGAGTTGCAGCCTCCAATCCGAACTGGGAATGATTTTATGGGATTAGCTCCCCCTCGCGGGTTGGCAACCCTCTGTATCATCCATTGTAGCACGTGTGTAGCCCAGGTCATAAGGGGCATGATGATTTGACGTCATCCCCACCTTCCTCCGGTTTGTCACCGGCAGTCACCTTAGAGTGCCCAACTGAATGCTGGCAACTAAGATCAAGGGTTGCGCTCGTTGCGGGACTTAACCCAACATCTCACGACACGAGCTGACGACAACCATGCACCACCTGTCACCGCTGTCCCCGAAGGGAAAGGCATATCTCTACACCGGGCAGCGGGATGTCAAGACCTGGTAAGGTTCTTCGCGTTGCTTCGAATTAAACCACATGCTCCACCGCTTGTGCGGGTCCCCGTCAATTCCTTTGAGTTTCAGCCTTGCGGCCGTACTCCCCAGGCGGAGTGCTTAATGCGTTAGCTGCAGCACTAAGGGGCGGAAACCCCCTAACACTTAGCACTCATCGTTTACGGCGTGGACTACCAGGGTATCTAATCCTGTTTGCTCCCCACGCTTTCGCGCCTCAGCGTCAGTTACAGACCAGAAAGCCGCCTTCGCCACTGGTGTTCCTCCACATCTCTACGCATTTCACCGCTACACGTGGAATTCCGCTTTCCTCTTCTGTACTCAAGTCCCCCAGTTTCCAATGACCCTCCACGGTTGAGCCGTGGGCTTTCACATCAGACTTAAAGGACCGCCTGCGCGCGCTTTACGCCCAATAATTCCGGACAACGCTTGCCACCTACGTATTACCGCGGCTGCTGGCACGTAGTTAGCCGTGGCTTTCTAATAAGGTACCGTCAAGGTACGAGCAGTTACTCTCGTACGTGTTCTTCCCTTACAACAGAGCTTTACGATCCGAAAACCTTCTTCACTCACGCGGCGTTGCTCCATCAGACTTTCGTCCATTGTGGAAGATTCCCTACTGCTGCCTCCCGTAGGAGTCTGGGCCGTGTCTCAGTCCCAGTGTGGCCGATCACCCTCTCAGGTCGGCTACGCATCGTCGCCTTGGTAGGCCATTACCCCACCAACTAGCTAATGCGCCGCGGGCCCATCCTGCAGTGACAGCCGAAACCGTCTTTCAGAGTTTGTCCATGCGGACAAACTGATTATTCGGTATTAGCCCCGGTTTCCCGGAGTTATCCCCATCTGCAGGGCAGGTTGCCCACGTGTTACTCACCCGTCCGCCGCTAACTTCAGGGAGCAAGCTCCCTTCCGTCCGCTCGACTTGCATGTATTAGGCACGCCGCCAGCGTTCGTCCTGAGCCAGGATCAAACTCTCCATAATAGAAGAAAATGATTGCTCATTTCTTGCTGGCATCAATTAAGATGTCAAATTTGAATCCGAAGATTCGTTTGTGTTTCCTTTTGGGAAACGTTTGGCTCCAGTGCCGAAGCACCTTTGCTTTATTTCATTGACGTTTTGCTGTTCAGTTTTCAAGGTTCATGTCGTTGCTGCTTATCTCAGAAGCAACCTTTATATCATATCAAGTTACGTCCTTCATGTCAACAACTATTTTCAATTTCTTTTCGTCGTTTTATTCATATCGGAAGCGCAACGTTTTCTATCTTAGCATTTCCTTTTGAATGAGTCAACAACTAATTTCAATTTCTTTTTCGTTGCTTTCTTCACATCGGAAGTGCGACGTTTTCTATACTAGCACTTCCTCAAGAAGAAGTCAACAACTTTCCGAATTTCTTTTTCGTTGTTGTTTCTGTTCCCTGAGGACATGTACTAATATACAATAGAGCGTTCTAAGAAATCAAGCCTTTTTTGAAGAAAAGTACTTTTTTATTTTCATACCATCGATTACGAACAGCAGGATTCCCGATATGACAACGATTCCGCCAATAATCTGAGATGCGACGAGCTTCTCTTGAAAGACATAATACGCCAAGATTGCCGCTCCAATCGGTTCAAATAGAATAGCAATTGAAATCGTGTTTGTGCTTACCCACTTAAGTGCCCAGTTAAAAAGAGTATGCCCCAACAAATTCGGGATTAGCGCTAGCACCACAAACCAAAACCAATCCGCTTCAGGATAAGGTCCAAATGATTCTCCTTTAATGAAGACATAAAAAAATAGCGTAATCGTGCTTATCGAGTAAACGACAAACGTATAAGTAATAAGAGAAAGACGTTTTCGTACATCTTGCCCAAATAGAAGATAAGCTGTAATCAGTGCGCATCCAATAAGCGCCAACATATCTCCATATAAAGCAGTACCACTTAACTTAAAATCCCCCCAGCTAATAATGACACTTCCCGAGATCGCAATAACCGCAGATAATATTGTTTTGAAAGAAAGTCTCTCTTTAAAGAAGAAGTACGTTCCCACAAAAGCAAATATCGGTTGTAATGTAACGAGCACAGTTGAACTCGCAACTGAGGTGTAGTTCAATGATTCGAACCAGAAGATAAAGTGGAATGCTAAAAACACACCCGCAATCGCCGAGAAGATCCAATCTTTTTTGCTGAGAAACAATATTTCCATCCTATACTTCACAAGAAAAACAGGTAACATTAGAAGTACCGAGAAAAACATCCGATAAAACGCGATCACTCCAGCATCTGCTGTTGTAAGTTTCACAAAAATTGCGGATGAGGCTACAGATAGTACACCAATAATAATTGGCACATACGGATGAATTGCTGGTCTTTCCATTTCAAACACTTCTCTTTCTTTACGTTAATCATGTTATCGTATTACCATTTCAAGTAATAGACATTAAGTAAGTATAGCATGGTTATTTTGAAAGAACATTACTGGGTTTATCTTGATCAAGGAGGGGATATGATGAATTGGATATTGAGTGAAGCGATGTACCCTGAAGTTTTGATAAAAATTATTCTCGCCCTCACATTAAGTTTAGTTATCGGTTTAGAGAGGGAAATAAAGAAGAAACCCATTGGATTGAAAACAAGTGCAGTGATTGCAACGTTTAGTTGCTTATTGACAATCATCTCCATTGAGGCTGCTTATCTTGTGCCAGCCCGTACAGACATCAACGTCACAATGGACCCTCTCCGTCTCGCCGCACAAATTGTTAGCGGAATCGGTTTTCTCGGAGCCGGTGCAATCTTAAGAAGGGATAATGACAATATTACCGGGTTAACAACCGCCGCAATGATTTGGGGCGCAGCGAGTATTGGGATCGCTGTCGGGGCAGGCTTTTATATTGAAGCTGCTTTTGCCGTTCTTAGCGTAATGTTCGTAATCGAAGTACTTGCACCTGCACTTGCGAAATTCGGTCCCAAACGACTTCGTACAAAAGAAGCTGCTTTCATTTTTGTCTTGTCAGATAAATCGAAAATCGAGGATCTACTTATTTATTTAAAGAATGAGGGCATGATGATTGAAAACTTGAGAATTAGGCAAATCCTTACAGACAACAAACAATTGCATCACGAACTTGAAATTCGACTATCAGCACTTCCTAAGAAGTCCACATCGAAGTTATACATCGAATTAACAACACTTCCCTTTGTTGAATCAGTTGAATTAGAAATATTCCCTTAATGGAGGAACCTTATGACGGACATTCTAAAACTTTTAAAAGAAGGTAATCGCCCCGCCTTACTCGCAGCAGTCGTCAATACAATTATCGCCATTTTGAAAGCCATCGCATTCTTCGTCACAGGCAACGTCGCCATGTTCGCAGAAATGTTGCACTCACTTGGTGATGCAGCTAATCAATTTTTTGTTTTCATCGGGTCCGCCTTATCAAAAAAAGCACCTACTGCTAAATTCCCGAACGGATTTGGCCGTGTTGTCAACCTCGTTTGTCTCGGTGCAGTTATTGTTGTGGCAATCATGTCCTATGAAGCCGTTATCGGTGGCTGGCATCACATCTTAAATCCTGTTGAATCAAGCGGATTGGTTCTTAATCTTTCCGTTCTCGGAATTGCTATCATTCTTGAGTTTGCTGTTCTCTATAAAGCAGGGAAAGACATTCTTCATGATGCAGGTATCCAAAAAGGCGGGCTAGCGCCAATCACTTTAAGTTTCAAACATCTCAACCGGTCGAAACCTGCAACCAAACTCGTCTTTATGGAAGACTTAGTTGCAACAATGGGTGGAGTGCTTGCATTCGTAGCAGTCCTACTCGCACACTTTCTCGGATTACTCGTTGCAGAAGGTATTGCCTCCATCCTAATCGGGCTTATGATGTTTTATGTAGTCGGTAAAGTATTCCTCGAAAACGCACGTGGCGCAATCGGCGAATCAGATGAAGAGATGCGCAATCATATCGCTCACCTTGTAACTGAAGATCCCGATGTCAAGGACCTGCAGCGTATTGAAGTCTTGAAAGAGGGCGAATTTCTCCATGTCGAAGTGGTTGCAGAAGTCGATCCTTCATTAACAGTTGCCTACGTCGATGATGTACGAGATCGCTTACTGAGTCTCATCCTTCAACAAAAAGGCGTGCAAGATGTGCTGATTTCTTTTGACGAGGACGATGGCGTCCATACATGGCAACGTACAAACGTTACCAAGGATACTCAGTCGCCCCATTGAAAGCTTCCGAGATCATCAATTATGCCTCGGCGTAATTACGTCCAGATTTTCTCGAGCTTGGGGCCAAAAGGATGTTGGTCATGCAGTCGTTGCGAATCGAACTACAAAGGGTTCGACTTGCCGTATTTCTTTGTTTTTGCAGAAATTAAGGCACTTCCCTTCAGGACGTCGCGTACTTAGACTGCCTTCTTAGCTCCCCTAAAAAATCTGCTACATCCGCCGGAGGCTTGGGCCTGCACGATGCAGGTCATGCAGGCATTGCCACAGGACGCGACGTCCTTAGCCTGCGTTCCTCTATCGTTCAGCGGGCATTTGAACACCCACTAAACAGAAAAGCAAAACTGCATTCATCTCGCCACCTATCGAAGTGGAAATTTTCTGTAGCTGACGCTTCGCTTTCAGTACAAACAAATTTGCTGAATGAAGATAAAAAACGTCACGCCAGAAGAAGACCCTGGCATGACGTTTTTCCTTTTACTTATAATGAAGCTTTCAAAATTTCGATTACATCATCTTTACCAAGCTTAACAAAATTCCCGATAGTTCCGTTACCCGCAGCCTTTTCAGCCATCAGTTCCAGTTTTGAATCATCAATCTTGTAGTCCCCCAGCGTTTCAGGCGCTCCAATCGACGACCAGAATGCGCGTAAATAATCGATTCCTTCATAGGCCACTTCTTCATCGCTTTTCCCTGCTGGATCCACACCGAAGACACGAACAGCTAGTTTAGCAAATCGCGCCGGATTCGCCTTTACATTATGACGCATCCAATGCGGGAACAAAATGGCTAACCCACCCGCATGCGGAATATCATAAACGGCCGAAACAGCATGCTCAATGCCATGTGATGCCCAGTCGCCACGATAACCCATTTGAAGAAAACCGTTCAATCCCCATGTACCTGCAAATAAAATCGTTTCCCGCAGATCATAGTCATCCAATTTTTCGACGAGTTTAGGTCCCGCCTCCATAATTGCACGTAAAACGCCCTCACACAACTCATCCTGAACAGGGGTATTTGCAGCATTATTAAAATATTGTTCGAAGACATGGCTCATCATATCAACAATGCCATAAACCGTTTGATCTTTCGGAACGGAAATCGTATAGGTTGGATCAAGAATGGAGAATTTCGGGAAACTAAACGGACTTCCCCAACCGTGTTTCTCTTGCGTTTCTTCATTTGTAATAACAGAGCCCGCATTCATTTCAGAGCCTGTTGCCGCAAGTGTCAAAACCGTACCAAATGGGAGTGCATCTGTAGGCAAAGCTTTTTTGATCACTAAATCCCACGCATCTCCTTCATATTTCGCCGCCGATGCAATCAGTTTGACACAGTCAATTACAGAACCGCCACCAACTGCTAAAATGAAGTCAATTTCTTTCTCCTTACAAATCGCTGCCCCTTTGCGTGCTGTAGAAACACGCGGATTGGGTTCTACTCCAGCAAGTTCATGGACTTCCATCCCATGGTCTGTTAAAAGTGTCATCACCTCATCATATAAACCATTTTTCTTAATGCTACCGCCACCATAGACAACGAGCACTTTTTTGCCGTAGTTTGTCAGTTCGTTTGTTAATTTACGCAACTGCCCTTTTCCAAATAGGAGCTTTACTGGATTATAAAATGCAAATTCATTCATAGTAGAACAACCTCCTTTTCCTTTCTCTATTATCCGAAATACAATGATTTTTTGCAAAGTTGACGGGTGCCGTATGAAAACAAAACTACGGGGAATAGTAAAGTCAGGAGGTGTCCGTAAATGGAAAAACTACAAAAGCTAGCCCTTGCGATTACGATTATCGGTGCACTCAACTGGGGAGTAGCTGGCATATTTCGTTTTGACGTTGTTGCCCAAATGGCGGGTGGTCCAACAGAATCCCTCGCTCGCTTCATCTACCTACTCATTGGCGTTTCAGGACTTTTCAATCTAGGCTTGTTATTTAAACATTGGAGAACCCATGAAGCACAGGAACCTAAAGATCTGTCAGTTGCGACGCCGGAAGAAGCATAAAAGGCACTCCCCGAAAAAATCGGGGAATGCCTTTTATTTTCATTTTATCTTACGCCCAACCACGGAAACGAGATGCTTCTGCAGTTTTACGTACACCAATCATGTACGCTGCAAGACGCATATCAATGTTGCGTGTTTGTGCAACCGTGTAAACATTATCAAATGCGTCAACCATTTTTTTCGTCATTTTCTCACGAACTTCTTCTTCAGACCAGTAGTAACCCATGTTATTTTGAACCCACTCAAAATAAGAAACCGTTACGCCACCAGCGCTTGCCAATACGTCTGGTACAAGGAGAATTCCGCGATCCGTTAGAATTCTTGTACCTTC
Source organism: Sporosarcina sp. FSL K6-1522 (assembly GCF_038622445.1). Taxonomy (GTDB): domain Bacteria; phylum Bacillota; class Bacilli; order Bacillales_A; family Planococcaceae; genus Sporosarcina. The sequence goes on along the minus strand of NZ_CP152019.1, from coordinate 1,849,536 downwards.
TGCAGTTGTCGGTCCATTCGCTGCTTCCACAACGATTTTTGCTTTAATATTATGTGCATTTTTCTCAGTAATTTGATTTGCAATTGCTGCAGGCACAAGAATATCACAGTCAAGTTCAAGCAATTCTTCGTTTGTGATTGTGTTGTCGAAAAGTGTCGTCACTGTACCGAAGCTATCACGACGATCTAGTAGATAGTCGATATCAAGACCATTCGGATCATGAAGTGCACCGTAGGCATCAGAAATACCGATTACCGTAGCACCTGCATCATGAAGGAACTTCGATAAGAAGCTTCCCGCATTTCCAAATCCTTGAATAACGATACGTGCACCTTTCATATCGATACCACGGCGTTTTGCCGCTTCTTCGATAATGATTGTTACACCTTCCGCAGTTGCACGGTCACGCCCTTGTGAACCACCAAGTACAATTGGTTTACCCGTGATAAAACCAGGTGAGTTAAACTCATCGATTCGGCTGTATTCATCCATCATCCATGCCATAATTTGCGCATTTGTAAAGACGTCCGGAGCAGGAATATCCTTTGCAGGTCCCATTACTTGGCTCAGCGCACGGACATAGCCACGGCTTAGACGCTCAAGCTCGCCCATTGACATTTCACGTGGATCACAAACAATTGCACCTTTACCGCCACCGTATGGTAAATCGACAATTCCAGCTTTTAGTGTCATCCACATTGAAAGTGCTTTTACTTCTTCTGCTGTTACCGCCGGGTGGAAACGAACGCCACCTTTTGTCGGACCTACAGCATCGTTATGTTGGCCACGATAGCCTTTAAACACTTTTACTTTACCATCATCCATACGGATTGGAATACCTACTTCGACCATACGAAGTGGTTCTTTCAGTAGTTCATACATTCCTTCATCATAGCCCAGTTTCTCAAGTGCATCTTTAATGACATCTTGTGTAGACGTAAACAGATTCAGGTTTTCAGTCATTTATTGGTTCGCCTCTTTGATTCATAATGTTTTCTTCGCACATATTGTAACATATTAGACAAGACTTTTGGTGATTTTTATTAATTCACGAAAGCTTTTTTAATTCGCTCAATTGCCCAATCGAGTTCTTCTTTCGTAATAACAAGCGGTGGAGCGAATCGGATAACCGTGTCATGTGTTTCTTTACAGAGCAATCCGAGCTCTTTTAACTTTTCACAATACGGACGTGCGGCTTCCGTCAATTCGACGCCGATGAATAATCCTCGACCTCTTACTCCTTTAATCGACGGATGGCTAATGTTCTTTAGCTCTTCCATAAAATAATTTCCAAGTTCAAGAGAGTTGTTCGCCAAATCCTCTTCCTCAAGCACTTCTAATGAAGCAATGGATACGGCACAGGCCATTGGGTTACCGCCAAATGTCGAGCCATGTGATCCTGGATTAAAGACGCCAAGCACCTCTTTATCCGCCACTACGCAAGATATTGGGAATACGCCGCCTCCCAATGCTTTACCGAGAATGTACATATCCGGCACAATGCCCTCCCACTCACAAGCAAACATTTTCCCCGTGCGGCATAGGCCAGCTTGGATTTCGTCAGCTATGAAGAGAACATTATGTTGTGTACAAAGATCACGTGCCGCTTTCATGAAGCCAGCTGGTGGAATAAGAATACCCGCTTCACCTTGAATCGGTTCAATCAAAAATGCCGCTGTATTCGGTGTAATCGCTGCTTCCAATGCTGCAATGTCACCATAAGGGATCAGATTGATGCCTGGAAGCATTGGGCCAAATCCACGTTTGTACTCTGCATCGGATGATAAAGATACCGCCGTCATCGTACGACCATGGAAGTTCCCAACACAAGCGATAATTTCCGCTTGATCTTCCGCCACACCTTTTACATCATAAGCCCAGCGACGTGCTGCTTTCACAGCGGTTTCGACAGCTTCCGCCCCGGTATTCATCGGCAACGCCATTTCTTTTCCTGATAGCTGACAAACTTTTTCATACCACGGACCAAGTTGGTCATTATGGAATGCACGTGATGTCAACGTCACTTTATCCGCTTGATCTTTTAATGCTTGAATAATTTTAGGATGACGATGCCCTTGGTTCACCGCTGAATAAGCGGATAGCATATCCATATACTTGTTGCCTTCTGGATCTTTCACCCAAACCCCTTGCGCTTCTGAAATGACGATCGGCAGTGGATGATAGTTATTAGCACCATATTTCTCTGTTTGCACAATCACTTCTTGTGATACCGACATACCAGTTGCCCCCTTTGTTATGTAGAAAACAGACCCACCCTTTGGATGGGTCTGTTTAGTTTATGCAACGCATCATGTCCAGACTTCAGCGCCTAACCAGGCGCCCTACGCTTTTCTTAGAACATTTCTGATGTTGTTTTTCCTTGCATGTGAAGTTGTAGGTAATCTGGTCCGCCCGCTTTTGAGTCTGTACCTGACATGTTGAAGCCACCAAATGGTTGGTAACCAACGATTGCACCTGTACAGTTACGGTTGAAGTATAGGTTTCCTACGTGGAAATCTTCACGTGCTTGTTCGATGTGCGCACGATTATTTGTAATAACCGCACCTGTTAAACCGTAGTCCGTGTTGTTTGCAATTTCAAGCGCTTCTGTAAAGCTTTTCGCTTTTGTTAGGCCAACAACTGGGCCAAAGATTTCTTCTTGCATCAAGCGTGCTTTCGGATCAAGATCCGCAAATACTGTTGGTGCAACAAAGTATCCTGTTGAACTATCGCCTGTTCCACCCGCGATTAGACGACCTTCTTGTTTCCCGATTTCGATGTAGCTCATGATTTTGTCGAAAGATGCTTGGTCAATTACTGGACCTGTAAAGTTCGACTGATCAGCTGGATTTCCGTATGACAAGCCTTTTGTCAACTCTTCAACACGCGCAAGCACTTGGTCGTAAACGTCTTCGTGGATAACCGCACGAGAACAAGCTGAACATTTCTGTCCGCTGAAGCCAAATGCTGATTTCACGATAGATTGTGCTGCAAGCTCAAGATCTGCATCGTTATCTACAACGATTGTATCTTTACCACCCATTTCAGCGATAACACGTTTCAACCAGATTTGGCCTTCATTGACAACTGCTGCACGCTCATAAATGCGCGTTCCAACTTCACGTGAACCCGTGAACGAGATGAAGCGTGTGCGTGGGTGATCTACAAGGTAGTCCCCAACTTCAGCACCAGATCCTGGGATGTAGTTTACAACGCCAGCTGGCATACCTGCTTCTTCAAGCACTTCGATGAATTTGTAAGCAACAACCGGTGTAGTTGAAGCTGGTTTTAGAAGAACTGTATTACCTGTTACAAGAGCCGCAACTGCTGTTCCAGCCATGATTGCAAATGCAAAGTTCCAAGGAGAAATAACAACACCTACTCCAAGTGGAATGTAGTTGAAACGGTTGAACTCGCCCGGACGGCTTTCTACAGGAATACCATCTTTTAAGTTCAACATTTGACGCGCATAGAATTCTAGGAAATCGATTGCTTCAGCTGTATCTGCATCCGCTTCGTTCCAAGGTTTTCCTGCTTCTTTTGTTAAAAGTGCTGAGAATTCGTGTTTGCGACGACGAATGATTGCAGCCGCTTTGAATAGGACATCCGCACGGAATTCAGGTTTTACTTTTCTCCATGTATTGAATGTTTCATCCGCAACTTTCATCGCTTTTTCAGCGAGGTCTCTGCTTGCTTTAGAAACAGAACCAATAACTTCTGCTTTGTTTGCTGGGTTTGTTGACACTAATTTATCTTCTGTCATGATGCGCTCTCCACCAATGATCAATGGATAATCTTGACCAAGGTAGCCTTCAACTTGTTTTAACGCCTCAAGGAATGCTTGTTTGTTTTCTTCTTGTGTAAAATCTGTGAACGGTTCGTGTTTATATGGAATCATGTTGATCCTCCTCTGTAGTAGAACGCAAAAAATATTTGCACTTAGTAATTGATTGCATATATAATAATGCAAAAGATTGTTGCAGATTTCAAGTATTATTCATTAATTTTCATAAAAACTTATGTGGATGGTGTTTATATTGAACAATAACGAAGAATCCCTCCTCGCCTTTTATGAGTTTGCTGTGGATCGGGCGGGAGTTGGTATCCATGCCGTCAAGCAAGACGGACGCACGGTTATCTATAATGAAAAGATGAAAGAAATTGAAGGCCTCGCTCTGGAAGATGTCGGCGACCGTTCGATTTTAGAACTTTTCAACTTCGAACAAGAAGAGAGCACCTTGCTAAAGGTACTGCAAAATGCAAAAGAACAACTCAATGTTAAACAAACTTACTGGAATCAAAATGGCACAGAAATTACGACCATCAACGATACATACCCGATTTTCGACAAGGATCAACTCATCGGTGCCATCGAACTTGCACGGGATGTAACAGCACTAGAAAAGTTTGTACTTCAACCGTACCGCAAAAATAATGACCCCGTCACATTCAATCAAATTATTGCCGCTTCTCCACCTATGAAAGCTGTTATCTCAACAGCCAAAAAAGCTGCTCACGCAAAATTACCCGTGCTATTAATTGGTGAATCGGGAACTGGAAAGGATTTGATTGCGGAAAGTATACATAGTGAACTATCGCCTGCTAACCATCTTTTCTATACCCTGTTTTGTCATAGTTCAGACCCTACACTTATTGATCGTTTACAAGAAGACGTAGAGGATCTAGACACACTGACATTATTTTGTGAAAGAATCGATTTACTATCCATTCCTTTGCAACAAAAACTGCTCGCTATCTTACGGGCAATGCCCAAAAATCAGCGACAATTTATCGCCAGCATTGGTGATGACCCTGTAGAACTCATTTCTTCAGGCGCTTTATTGAAAAGCTTATATTACTTCTTTGCATCTTTTACCATTCGGATTTCACCACTTCGGAAACGCAAAGAAGATCTATTGCCTTTCATCGATGCGTACTTGTTACGACGCAAGGAACGCTTTGGCTCTACATTGACGACGATTACTCCCGAAGTCAAAGAGCTTTTTCTCAACTATAATTGGCCCGGTAATATGCGTGAGCTCGAATTTCTGCTCGACGAAGTGACATCCATCTCTTCAACAGAAGCCACCATTACCTATGACATGCTTCCTCTTCACTTTCGCATGAAAAGCGGTGCAATGACGGATGATGCTATTCAAGCTACTGATTTCATCGTACAGTCGGATAAAGAATTACTTTCACTCGATCAATTTTTACGCGGGGCCGAAGCGTATTATATTCAAAAGGCGATGAAGCTACATGACGATAACGTTACGAAGACCGCCACTGCACTCGGTATGAGCAGGCAAAATTTGCAGTATCGTTTACGAAAAATAAAAAACGAGGACAAGGGCTAAATCGCCTTTGTCCTCGTTTTTTATTGGTACCGCTTTTCATGTTGTCTAGGCTTCAGGTACCAGTCGCTCGGGTCATAAGTCGGACCGGCCGTGCGGTAAAGAGCACCGCTTCGCCATTCCGCCTTATGCCAGCCGCGTCTAAACGGCACCTTCCGCTTTTCATGTTGTCTAGGCTTCAGCGCCTAGGAGCTTGCGCTTTTCTCTTATTGCCCGGATTTTTCAATCCATCCTTGCAGTTTGTCTTTCAATGAGTTAAAGCCATCTGCATCCCGTTCGTTCACGCGATCTTGTAGGGATTTGCGTGGGCGGTTGTCTTTTCGGATAGCTGGCGGTTCTTCTTGAAGTGCACGGATTGATAAGCTAATTTTTCCCGCTTCATCATTCACTTCAAGTATTTTCACCCGTACTTCTTGCCCAATTGTTAGGAATTCGTTAATGTCTTTCACGAAGCCATACGTTATTTCAGAAATATGGACTAACCCTTGCGTTTCTTCATCGAGTGCAACGAACGCACCATATGGTTGAATGCCTGTCACATTGCCGGTAAGTTCTTCACCCACTTCATACTTTCTTGCCATTTGAAAACAGCTCCCACTCTAATTTTGGTATCGAATCTGCCAATAAGGCCATCAAAATTATACCATGTTTCCAGATGTCGGGCAAAAAGTGTAGGGCCTCACGCACCCATAAAATAGGCGTTAATCAATCATCTCAATCTCTTCGATCTCCTCAATTGTAAAAAACTTCAACTTCCCCTCGTTGGCTAACTGCAGTGCTTCCTGGAAATGGAACCACTGTAAACGCGACAGGCTTTCAGATGATGTCCATTCCGTTGCGTCCATTTCCGTAATAATTTGCTGCATAATGACCGCTGATGGTGAGTCTTCACTGTTTTCCGCAAGAGCTCGCCAAGCCTTTTGCAGATCATCTTTCACTTTTCCCTCTTCATCAAACACTCGATTAGATTGCTCGCAATCTGTCATCACACATAGCAGCTCTATGTAACTCCCACTTAAGTGCTGATACGCCAATCCTTCAGAAGTCGTTGCAAGTAAAGACTGCTCCATCTCTATAATAAATTCAATAGATTCCTCTAGCGAGTAGGCCAAACTCGTCAAAAACTTGTCCTCTTCCTCTTGATATTGATAATAGACAAAAGGCTGGCTTTCTAAAGCCGTCAAGTAGCCATGCACATCTGGATGCAACGAGTTACGCACTTGCGCACTAAAGCTATTTTTTTCATAGAACGACGAAACGACTCCCCATCCCTCGACCGACTTCAACCGTAGATTTTGTCCCTCCAAACCACTGAGCGCCCCTTGCAAGTCCTCAGGAAATGTAGCCTGCTGGTCATAAAATGTTTCAACATCAAAAACTGTTTCAGAAAGGCGATTTCCAATCGACTCATTATACCTCGCCACTTTCATAGAATAGGCTTGTTGCACCAGTGACACGCTCTTCATATACCGTTCCATAAACGCTAGACTTCTTTCCGGATTAGTCGTTAATGGAGCATTGAATAAGCGTTGCGCCATTTCGGTGGGCAATTCCATTTGTTTTATGATCTGCTCGTATTGTTCTTGAATATGAGGTTTATCGGGCTTCTTTCCTTGTTCAAGCTGTTGTTCAAGTTTCCTAATAAGCGAGTTAAATTGACCACGTACAGTTCCTTTGTAGTCGCCACCTATATCATAATAATGACTAACCTCCTGCAAATCCTCTTCAACAAGCCCTAATACATCTAGCTTCTGCGCCATTTCTTTCTCAAAAGAAGTTTGTAGGCGCTTTACATACTTCTCTCTGGACTTCTGTTTATAATCTTCACTCGTCAAGACCGAAAAACCTACTAACCCAATGAGGACGATGATACCAACTAGCCATACATACAGCGGCTTTTTAGCAATCACCTGCCGCTGAGGAAGTTGTGGAGATGAAGGAACTGTTTCAATAGATTCAGGTATCGCTGGTTCAATCGACTCCTTGTGCCAAGTTGGACGAATTCGCGCATAAGACTTTTGCAGAAATGCCAACTGTTTATCGGGATGGACAAGGTTTAATTGCTGATAGACACTTGCTATTACTTGTTCAACCTGCTCCGTAGATCTCCCCATAATCGTCGCAATTTCTGTCGTAGCCATATGATGAAATCGTGATAAAATGAAAGGCAATTTCCATTCATTGTGCAGGCAACTAATTTGCTGATGAAGCTGTTCATCTTCCTCAAATGACAGTGCATCACTCGTGACGGGCGCAGTCAACCGCATATTCGTCAATTTTTCAATCATCATTTTATAGAGTAGAGACAACAACTGTTCTTCGTTTTCGATTTGCTGCTCATCCACTCGATTATAGGTAGCCCCTACTAGTTCCTGCGCTTGCTCCAAGCTACAGCCAAATTGAAAAGCGAATAGCATCATGCGTTCAGCATAGATATCCTGCCATCGCTCAAGTTCACTTGCATCCTCATTTTTCATGCGTTACAGCCACTCCTCTTCTTACAATCACACCACATCCCTACTATACCAAAAAGCAGGCTGCCAAATAAGTCGATCAATTACGACTCTTTAGCAACCTACTGCTGAATGTATGACCGGCACGAGGACCGTTATGATTGCCATGCTGAGATTTATGACCGGCTTGACGACATTTATGACCGCCTTACACTCAAAGCTGCCCCACTCTTGCCAACACCAACATATCCTCAATATCATCATAATCAAGAACATCCCAACTCTCCGATTCACGCCAACCTGAGGCTTCCAACTCTTTTACAATGGGGCTGACAAGATAATTCAATGGCGTCACCTCTTCACCACTCGCTAGCGCTTTTAAAGGCACCCTAAATTGCTCATCGATTCTTCCTTGCTTATCGACAACTCGTGCTTGCTGCATAAGCGTGTTGAAAACAACGATATAATGAGACTCCAGCACAGTATACAAGGCGTAATCCTCTTCCACTGTGAGCAATGTCTGTTCCATCTCCTGCAACATGGGCACCAATTCTTGCGCTGAATACTGCAACATTCCACCAAATGTATACGGCTCTTGTACGAGCATTCCTACATAGCCAAGCGTATTCGGATGAAGATGCTGTTGCAAATATTTATGGGTTGCTGAAGCATAATAACGGGCTTCGACTTCCTCCCTATTATGATTAGTATAAAATTCGATGGACTGCCCCTGCATCGTGGCGATAATTTGTTGTAATTCTTGCGGTAATTGGTTAGGGCTTTGCATCAAAGCCTGCGCTTTATCAGGAAATGACTCTAGTCTAGGACTGTTTAGGGTCTCGGCATTTTTTGCCAGTATTTCATCATAAACGGTGATGAGCGCCTGAATTTTTTCACGATACACACCAACGAAATGGACACTCGCTTGTTCATCATCCACAAGTGGATGGCTAGTAAGTTCTTCCACCATTTCAGACGGCAGTTGCAATCCAGATAGCGCTTCGTCAAACTTTCCTCTAATGTGTTTTCGCTTCTCATCCTCTTCCCGATTTTGTAAAATCTCTCGATAGCTCGCACTTGCCATAAATGCCATCTGGCTATCCGCATTTTGGACAAATACCAATCGCCCAAACTTCTCTTCCTCTAGCTTCAGCATCTCCCGCCGCTTTTCTCGCTCGATAGCATATTCCTTTTGCAGCACTTCAATGTACGCCTCGATGCCTTCTGTCGCAGTAAACTCTTTCTCGTTCTCTTGCTGATCCATGACAACCATAGCCGTAATTATACCGAACAAAAAAACACTGGCAATGCCGGCAGCCCACACCGTCAGCGAACGTCGAAAGGATCCTTTTTTTCGAGTGGCAGGTCTAGCATTCCGTGTCTCTTCTTCAATTTTTTGAAGTACCTCCTCACTATCAAATGAAGAAGGCATACGATCATAGGACTTTTTCAGAAATGCCATCCGTTTATCGAAATCGTTATTGTCCATGCCCGATTCCCCCATTCTGATCAATTGCTTTTTTCAAGCCATCTTTTGCACGATGTAACCGTGTTTTCACAGTAGAAAGTGTAAGGTTTAAGACGTCTGCAATTTGTTGATAGGATAAGTCCTGAAAATAGTAGAGAATGAGTGGAATCCGATATTTTTCGTCAAGCTGGACAATGGCTTGATGAAGTTCGCGATCCTCTTCAAACAGTAACACTTGCGTTTCAACGGACTTCTGTACTGTCGGTGGACGATGCTCACTGACTTTCTGTTGTTTATCCCATTCACGATTTTCCTTACGATAATAATCACGCGCAGTGTTCAAAGTAATTTTATACAGCCAAGTCGTGAAGCGTTCTTGCTTAAACTGATGCAAAAAACGATATAACTTGATGAACACTTCCTGCGTGACATCCGGTATATCATCGAGGTGGACGCCACATTGATAGGCGAATTTCTCGACTGTCCGATAGTGCAATTGCATCAGTTCTCCATAGGCAAGCCGATCCCCTTGCCTCGCTTTCTCAATTAACTCAATGTCGTTCATAGCTCCTCCTCGCCCTCTTGCTGCTGTAGATGATACGAAACTTTAGAGCGATTTGTTTCACTTCATGCAGCTATTCTTGGATTAATTGATCGCCAATAATTTTATATATTTTAAAAATAAAATTATGTGATCCATTTATATAATTAAACGGTAATACAGCTCATAATCAAAGCATTTCCTAGCACTCATAAGCATTCAATGGTATCCTGTATTTTATCTTAATATCTATAGAAAAGGTGTTGCATTATGAAAAAGTGGTTGCTGACAATTATGAGCGTTATGTTTTTAGTAGGATGTACGGAAGATACCCAGGACACTACAGAGAATCTAGATATGGATATAGCGGATACACAGGAATCTATAGAAAATGCGAATGCAATAGAACAAACGCTAGACCTTGAGGTTTATGAAGAATACCAGACACTATCTGAAAAGATTGATCTTACGCTATACCAAGCTACACTCGAAACTGATAATCCTGGAAAACGAATTCTTCTCTTCACAGACGCCGATGGAAGGAAAGTTTATAAAAGCATCTTTATTAAACACGACCGCCATTTAAAAATTATCGAATTGGATGGAGACGGTTTGCTCTATAATCATCAAATACAATAATCTACCAGCCATATGTTATGCGGCCATCAAAGCATTGCTTCATCACATATAAAAACAGCGAGCTTCCCCGTCAAATCGAGGGGAAAGCTCGCTTGTTACTTATAATGAGTGATTATTTTATAATTTAAATCGCTGCACTAAGCCATTCAGCCGCTCAGCCAATTCGGCAAGTTGTCTCGAACTTCCCACTACTTCTTCCATTGAACTGCTTGTTTGTTGCGATGAAGCGGAAGTTTGCTCTACACCCGCAGCCGATTCTTCAGAGATTGCTGCAATTTCTTCAATGGATCCACCCATCTCTTGGCTGTTTGCTGCCATATCGGACAAGTTCTCTGTAACCCCGTGAATGTGTTGAACCATTTCTGTCACAGCACCGCTGATTCCATTGAATGTCTCACTCGTGTTTTTGATTTGTTCTGTACCTTTTTCTACTTCCTCATAACCTTCCAGCAACGAACCGGCTACAGAGCTTGATTCATTTTGGATGCTCGTGACAATGCCGGTAATATCAGTGACCGAAACAGTCACCTGTTCTGCTAGTTTTCTCACCTCGTCTGCTACAACAGCAAAACCTTTGCCGTGCTCACCCGCTCTTGCTGCTTCAATCGCCGCATTTAAGGCTAGTAAATTCGTTTGGTCGGCAATATCCTTTATCACAACAACCAACTTGGATATTTCTTGGGACTGTGCATCTAACCCTTGGATTTTCTGAACGGCTTCTTGCACAATTTGGTCAATCTTCACCATTTGCTCACTTGAAGATGCCATGAGTTGGCTGCCTTCTGAAGTCATCGTCAGGACCTCCCCCGACGAGCGTTGAATAGATTCCCCTTTTTCATTTGCTTCTTCCACTTTACTTGTAAAGGACTCCATCATGACGGCTAGCTCACTTACACTTTGAGCCTCCCCTTCTATACCTACAGCCAACTCTTGCATTGTAACTGCAATTTGATGCGCAGCTGCATTTACCTCATCTGATGACTGGATTAACTCCTCACTTTGACTTGCTACTGTTTCTGAAACAGCATTGATTTCATTTAATAACTGACGCGTATTGTTATTCATCTCATTTGTCGCATGGATGAGTTGCCCCACCTCGTCTTTCGATCGTACTTCAAGGGGCTCTTCACTTAAATCGCCTTTTGCTATGCTATTCATACGATCCATTACCCTTTTAACTGGTTTAGTAATCGAATTGGCACTTTGAAGAGCAACGACCACGCTAAATAAAATGACGAAAATCGTGATGATGACTACAAGGCGAAATGTCGCTGCTCCTCTATCTATAATTTCTTGCTGGATCTGATTGATTGTTGCCTCACTATCTTTTGCCATTTGTTCATAACCGGCCATGATCTCGCGAACCGTCTCGGCGGATGCCGCTAAATTCTGCAACGCCAGCTCTTTATTTCCTTTATCATACTCATCGAAGACTTCCGTATCAATCATCGTTCGCCAAGCAACCGTCTGCTTAATCAGCTGGTCGAACTCTTCTGTAGCATGGATATCCCGGATAATCTTCTCATTGTGTATCCCTTGTTCTGTGTAGGCATTGAAACGATCCCGGAAGTCTCCGCCATATAAGACATAACCGCGGGCAGTCGATATCCGATTGGCCATTGTTAACGCCATTTGTTCGTTGGCAATTAAAAATGGCAGCTCTTTTTCTAAAATGTTTTCCGCTTCTTTATTACTCTTCATGATTTCAGAAATGTTATAAATTCCTAGTAGGATAACCGCAATAATAACGAGCGAAAACGCAAATAATAATTTACTTTTGATACTTTTAAAGCTAAACATATTCTTTCTTCCTCTCTTTCATTTCACCAACATGATTCTTTAGACTACTATATGATAGTAACATTTACCCACCCCTCATAACCAGAGTTACGACTTAAATACCCTGATTCTACAAAAAGAGCCTTACCTATACGTTCATAGGTAGGGCTCTACTAATTTAGACGATACACTTCGCCTCATATTTAATCGCTAATAACTTATAAGAAATTTTCATGCAGTTTTCGATTGGAATCCATAACCTATAAGAGTGTTCATAGATTTCGCGAATTCGCTTCGCAAGATCTGTCGGATGATCGAGACGATGCAATTCCGAGACAACATCGACAATTTCAAGTTCATATGCTTTCGTTCCCACTTCAAACGGATCCCATTGTTCAAGAAGGGCAACGGCTTTTTTATTTATTTCGATTGTTTGCACGATAATCCACCTTATTTTTTTCAATAGTTTAGATTATGATAACATAGTAGAGAAAAAAGAAAAGAGGCGAGACTCATGAGCATATTTGAAGAAGTGATTGAACGACGTGAAACCCGCTCTGTTAAGTGGGATCTGATGCAAAAAATTTATGGAATCGAAGACGCATCTGATATGTTACCAATGTGGATTGCTGACATGGATTTTGCTGCACCTGACGTCATCGTCAATGCGATGAAAGAACGGTTAGATCATCCTGTTTTCGGCTACTCGTATATGTGTGAAGGTTGTAAAGATGCCGTGCGCACTTGGCTTGCTGAACGCCACGGATGGCAAACTGACAACGACTGGATGCTGTTTCACCATGGCGTTGTACCGGCAATTGCCTCCGTCGTTGAAACATTTACAACACCAGGAGATGGCATTCTCATTACATCTCCTGTCTATCCACCATTTTTCCAAATTCCGGGTCGCCAACAGCGAACGATTGTTGATTGCGCTATGCATGAAGAAAATGGGGCATACTCCATCGACTTTGAGGCATTCGAAAAACGTCTACAACAAAATGTAAAACTATTCATCCTATGTAATCCACATAACCCTGGAGGAATTGTCTGGAAAGAAGACGAACTAAAAGAAATAATTAGACTTTGCGCAAAGTATGATGTGCTTATTTTGTCTGACGAAATTCATGCAGATCTTGTTTTCCCAGGTCATACACATATTCCACTTGTGACGCTTGCTGGCGAAGAAGCAAAACGCATTATTACATGTGTAGCGCCAACAAAGACCTTTAACATTGCAGGTGTCCAAGCTTCGGTCATGATTGCGACTGATCCTGGCGTACGCGAACAACTATCATTACATGCTATGGCACACGGACAAATGGATTTGAGCCCATTCGCTGCGGCGGCGCTAACGGCTGCTTACCGTGAAGGTGGCCCTTGGCTCGCAGAATTACTAGAGACTGTTTCTTGTAACATGGACTACGTGATTCACGAACTGACAACAGCTGTTCCTGGCTTAAAAATTGCGAAGCCACATGCTACATACCTGTTATGGATTGACTATCGTGGTACAGGGTTAACCGAGGAAGCAATGATGGACAAGCTGTTAACAACAGGGAAACTTGCACTTGAACCGGGGTCCAAATACGGTGAAGCAGGACGTGGCTTCTTACGCATGAACGTCGCAACACCACGCGCACTCGTCGAAGAAGGTGTAAAGCGCTTCATTATGGCGATGAACGACTGATTATATAGATTGAATTTATGATTGTGCGAAGGTATCTTACAAGCGCCGAGCGTTGTTAGTGGCACCAAAAGAAAAACAGCACCTCATTGTTGAGGATGCTGTTTTTCTTTTGCCTCGCGGCGTTCGCGGAGAATACGTTCTTCAAGTTCTTTCGTTGCTAGCTCCTGCTTCTTCGAAGTACGAAGAATCCATCTATAAGCTAACACTAATAAGATTCCGAAAAAAAGCATCGAAAATGCTGCTGGAATATACTCGGATTTATCTTCTGGGAAGTAAAGGAACGGCATTAATAAAGCGTTCATTTACGTACACTTCCTTACATTTAAATTTCGCAGGGCAAGATTACTTTTGAAGAATTTCGATTGATTCGATCTTAACGTCTTCAACTGGTTTGTCTTGACGACCTTTTTTCACTGCTGCAATTTTGTTGACAACGTCCATACCTTCAATGACTTGTCCAAATACCGTATGCTTTTGGTCAAGGTGTGGTGTGCCGCCCATTTCTTCGTAAGCTTTCGCGATTTCTGCCGGCCATCCGCCTTGTTCCATTTGTTTCGCAGATCCAGGAGCTTGTGACGCTTGAACGATGAAGAACTGGCTACCGTTCGTTCCAGGACCAGCGTTTGCCATTGATAATGCACCATTTAGGTTGAATAGGTCCATTGTGAACTCATCTTCAAATGTAGCACCGTAAATGCTTTCTCCACCCATTCCTGTACCTGTTGGGTCGCCACCTTGGATCATGAAGTCTTCAATAACGCGGTGGAAGATGATGCCATCGTAATAGCCATTTTCCGCATGTGTTAAAAAGTTTTCAACTGTTTTTGGTGCTTGTTCAGGGAAAAGCTTAATTTTAATCGAGCCTAGTGTTGTGTTCATTACTACAAGTGCTTCGTTTGCTGCTACTTCTTTCGATAACTGTGGATACATGGTTGTTGCCTCCTCTTGGTCGTTTACATTATTTTCTTCTGCAGCCGATGATTCATCAGCAGATTGTTCTGACTCCGGCGCGTTCGTTTCTTCAGCTGGAGGTTGTTTTTCCTTCTCTTGTTCATTATCCTTGGTCGTCCCTGTACCGCATGCGGCGACAAGCACGAGAATAATGAGCATGAGCAAAGAGAAATAGATTTTTTTCATTACTATTCACCCTGAATTAGTTTACCATATTGCAATCGCAATTTCGATGATTAAGGCACGATACTTTCTTCGTGTCCCGAACTGTTTTATACTGTAAGGAGGAGCACGATACAGAAAGTAGGTTATTATATGGACGTGCGTAAACGAAACTTTATCATCATTTTAATTTCCAATTTTCTCGTCGCAGGAACGATGACGATGATCATGCCTTTCCTTTCTCTTTATATTGAAACATTCGGGGACTATTCCGACGCTTATGTCCAGAAATGGTCTGGGCTTATTTTTGGTGCTACCTTTGTGACAGCACTCATTATGTCACCCATTTGGGGACGCGTTGCCGATAAATACGGGTTTAAGCCCATTCTCCTTATCAACGGCTTTGGGATTGCAATATCCGTCTTTTTAATGGGCTTTGTTAATTCCGTAGAAGCCTTTTTCTTACTACGTCTACTGAATGGGGTCGTTACAGGGTTTATCCCAACCTCTCTCGCCTTCGTTTCCTCACAAACTGCTAAGGAAGAAGCCGGCAAAATGCTCGGCACTTTACAAATGGGCAGCGTAACAGGCACGCTGTTTGGCCCTGCTTTAGGCGGCTTGTTAGCAGATGCCTTCGGATTCCAATACACCTTCATCATCACATCTATTTCTGTCACACTTGCAGCGATTATCGTCTTATTTGGGATTAAAGAACAACAGCGCATCAAAAGTGCAAGAGCCAATCTTTATTCACGAAAAACGATTTTAAGTGGGCTATTGCATCATCGCCTCATGCTGAATATCATGATTGTCACGGCACTGATTCAAATTGGGAATTTTAGCATTCAGCCATTGTTATCACTTTATGTTGCGGAGTTAACCGATGCCAAAGACGTCGCATTTCTCGCCGGGATTACATTTAGCGCCGCGGGTTTGGGCAATCTATTGTTTGCTCGTCGCTGGGGCAAGCTTGGGGATGACATCGGGTATGAAAAAGTGTTAGCCATTTTATTGGTATTATCGTTCATCTTTATTATTCCGCAAGCCTATGTGACCGAGCTATGGCAACTGATGATTTTTAGATTGCTGTTCGGGATTGCGCTCGGCGGGATGATTCCAATTACGACCGCACTCGTTAGACGGGAAGCACCGATCGATATTCAAGGTGAAGTCATGGGTTACAATACGAGCTTCCGTTTCCTCGGAAATATTATTGGCCCGATGTTCGGTGGTATTGTCAGTGGGTTTATCGGTATTTCGTCGGTCTTTATCGTAACGGGTGTGCTGTTCTTAGTCGGATTTTCTTTCTTGTATTATGCGAAAAGAAAGCCTTCGCAAGACTTTGAGGATTTCCTTGCTACGCAACAACAGCGAGCACATACTTGAACTAAAAACCACTTCAAAAGCCGGAGTTCGGTGGATGAAGTGGTT
Source organism: Sporosarcina sp. FSL K6-1522 (assembly GCF_038622445.1). GTDB lineage: Bacteria > Bacillota > Bacilli > Bacillales_A > Planococcaceae > Sporosarcina. Next base: position 1,833,068 of record NZ_CP152019.1, on the reverse strand, counting down.
TTTCGCATGGACCATTTTCGGTTGCGCGGACAGTCTTACAATTTTCACTCACAGTTGCGACTGCTTCACGGACAGTTCCGTAACTTACGCGGACAACTCTTTGAACTGCTACAAAAAAATAGCACGCTCCCCTGATGGGAATATGCTATTCTTTTGTATAGTACATATTTTCGAACGGAGGTCCGATGTTGAAGGCATTCATCGGCTTTATCATTATTTTATTAACGATACCTTTCCTCGTCTTTATGCCCAATGCAATTGTGACGGAATGGCATACAGCAGGCGCTTTTAATGAGCAAATGAACAACTCCATTGAACTGTCAGCTCCAACCATCACAGTACCCGTTGCGATGAAAGATCGCAATGGCCTTATTTTCTCTGAAGAATACGTGGAATGGCGCGAGCCCTTACCGCTTGTGGAGATTCCTATTTTTGTACGCCAGCTTTTTCTAGAAAGTGAAGACGCCGGATTTTTTGAACATCGGGGATATGACGTGGCAGCCATCGCCCGCGCTTTCGCAGCCAACACAGCGAGTGACAGTTTAGGGCAAGGTGCTTCTACCATTACGCAACAAGTTGTGCGCATGCGGTTTTTATCGACAGACAAAACGTATGAACGGAAAGTAACAGAACTCTTTTATGCAGCGGAATTAGAGAAGCAATCTACAAAAGAAGAAATTCTTGAAATGTATTTAAACGAAATGTATTTCGGAAACCAAGTGTACGGCATCGGTGCCGCGGCGACCTACTACTTCAACCGTCCTTTAGGGGAATTAAATGAGGCGGAATTGGCTTTCATTGCCGCGATTCCGAACAATCCTTCTTTATACGATCCATTACAGCGTTTCGAAAAGACAAAAGCACGTCAAGAACGCTTGTTAACGATTCTTGCTAAGAATGGGGTTCTCACAGCTGAAGAACTAGACGTACATAAAAATACGGCTATCCACTTGAACATTAAAAAGAAGGAACGCAATGCGCCTGCCTACAGTACATATGTCCTTTCCGAGCTGGAGGAACTGATTGCCTATTCCGAAGGCTTCACCGAAAAAATGGCACAAGCAAAAAGCGACGCCGAGAAGATGGAATTGCAATTGCAACTAAAAGCACGGACAGCAGAAGTATTAGCGACAGGCCCCGTCATTGAAACAGCACTTAATCCTCAAAAGCAGCAACACGATGAGCGAGCCGTTTCCGCTCTGTTAAAACCACAAGGGCTACAAGCGGGAGCCGCTGTTATTGACAATCAAACCCGAGAAATCGTTAGCTTATTCGCAGGGAAAGATTATCAAAAAGCCGATTTCAATCGAGCCTATCAAGCCATTCGGCAACCTGGTTCTGCCATCAAACCCCTGCTTGTCTATGCACCACTCTTTGAAAGTAGTGCCTATACAAGTAAAACACCTGTAAACGCGGGCAACATTTGCATCGGTTCCTATTGTCCTACAAACGTTGGTGGCTTCGTCTATGGGACCGTCACCGTGAAGGATGCTTTCCGTCACAGCCATAATACAGCAGCTGTTCGCCTGTTGCGGAGCATTGGCATTGAGGAAGCTTTCAGTTATATCGAGCCTTTCGGATTTAAGTCTGTCACGCAAAAGGATTATAACTACCCTGCGGCGCTCGGCGGCTTTACAAAAGGAATGACACCTCTTGAACTTGCTGGAGCCTATACAAGCTTCATAGACGGTACGTATATACCTGCCCATGCGATTCGAGCCGTAAAGGATCGAGCAGGCAATATTTTGTACGAATGGCCGAAAGAGCGTGTCAATGTTTGGTCCCCTTCGACCGTGTCCATCATTCGCGACTTACTGCAAGATGTCGTGTTAAATGGCACAGGGCGCGGTATTTCCTATACAACGGGCTATATGGGAGCCAAAACAGGCACGACAGACCATTACAAAGATCTATGGGTCGGGGGAATGAATGACAACTACACAACAGCGGTCTGGCTTGGCCATGATCGACCAAAGTCTATTCAATACTTAAGCAATCAAAAACTGCATTTACGTCTATTCTCCACACTACTTCAAGACTAGCCACGTATCACGCGGCTAGTCTGTTTTATTTTCCATAAAAGGCAGGCTTGCAATCACACCATTATAAAGCTTTAAGAGAATATAAATAACGCTAAACACAATCGTACTCCAAATCATAATTTCAAAAAACATCAACCCTACCGTGCTAAAAAGGGTCATGAATTTACTTAGCTTATACACGGTGTAGATGAAGTAAACAAGCGTCGTGATTAAAAAGATTGCAGCGAGAATTTGAATCGATTGAATCCCAACTACCGATACCAATGCGCCGAAAAAGTAAATAACGTTGCCGCCTTTTGCCTCACTATACGACTCCCCTTGTACATCCTTTGAAAAAAACAGCATCGCCGTTTCATGAATCGTCTCCGCAATGAGCTTCAATGCAGAAAAAACCATAAAAAAAAGCAACGCATAAATGACAAGTAAAAACATCCGCAGCTGCATATCTGTTAAAAATTCACGCATCCCCGTATATAAACCAATTTCCTTAAACAACTCTACCGATGTACTTACTGTATACACACCAAACGTTAAACTGAACAGCACAATTGTGACGAATGGTAAGTAGCCGTATATGTATGGATTCTTCAATGTAACACCTCAACCATTTAATTTTTCATCCGTCTCTATACTATAGGAAGAGCGTCCAACTGCGCAACAACGTCTGAAACCCTTCTCTCATTTTTCAATTTTACAATTTCCGCGAGCTATGGTATAGTGACTTCAATCAAATATTCGAGCGCATTTGGAGGAGTCTGTCACCAAGGGATATCTATGCCCTTTTTGATGGACTTTTTTTGCGTTTTTTGCGTTTAAAAAGGAGGATTTTCTTGGAATTCGTGCTATTGATTTTTCTACCGATTGTGGCTGCCCTTTTCGTTCCGTTGCTCTTTAAACGGTTGAAAGGCATACATACGGGATGGTTTGTGTTAGTTGTCCCAATCGCTCTGTTCGTGTTTTACTTAGGATTTATCTCAACGACAATGGATGGCGGATACGCCACATCCGAACTACAGTGGATTCCATCCCTCGGCATTTCGTTCGTCTCCTATATTGACGGACTTAGCCTCCTGTTTTCACTGCTCATTACAGGAATCGGTGCACTCGTTGTACTGTACTCCATTTTCTACCTCGATAAAGATCGAGAGCAGCTGAATAACTTCTACGTCTATCTCCTGATTTTCATGAGTGCGATGTTGGGCGTTGTACAATCTGATAATGTCATTTCTCTCTATCTATTTTGGGAATTAACATCGATTTCTTCTTTTTTACTCATCGGGTATTGGTATACACGAGATCGCTCCCGATTTGGTGCACTAAAATCGATGATGATTACGGTATTTGGCGGCTTAATGATGCTCGGGGGCTTCGTACTACTCGGGATTATGGGCGACACGTATTCAATCCGTGAACTAATTGCCAACTCAGCAACACTTGTAGAACATGAATTCTTCACATTGGCACTCATTTTGGTTTTACTCGGTGCATTTACAAAGTCTGCCCAATTCCCTTTTTACATTTGGTTGCCGGATGCAATGGAAGCGCCTACACCAGTTAGTGCTTATCTTCACTCTGCCACAATGGTCAAGGCGGGTATCTATCTCGTCGCACGTTTTACGCCGATTTTCGCCGTATCCGAAGTATGGGTTTGGCTTGTGACAGGGATTGGGCTACTTACTTTGTTCTGGGGCTCATTCTTTGCCGTCAAACAAACCGATTTGAAAGCCATCCTTGCTTTCTCCACAGTCAGTCAGCTTGGACTTATTATGTCTTTGCTCGGTGCTGGGGCAGTTGCCTACCATGCAGATGATGCGATTTTTAAATTTGCAGCGTTCGCAGCGATTTTTCATTTAATTAACCATGCGACTTTCAAAGGTAGTTTGTTCATGATTGCTGGAATTGTCGATCATGAAACAGGTACACGTGACATCCGGAAACTCGGTGGCTTGATGAGCATTATGCCTGTCAGTTTTACCGTTGCATTTATCGGTTCGATGTCGATGGCAGGGCTGCCGCCATTTAACGGTTTTCTCAGTAAGGAAATGTTCCTACAGTCCATGTTAGCCATTCGTCATTTCGAGCTGTATAACTTTGCGACATGGGGCATCATCTTCCCGGTTGTGGCATGGATTGCAAGCGTATTCACATTTGTTTATAGTTTCTACTTTGTCTTTAAAACATTTGCAGGGCAACGCAAAAGTGAGCCGCTGCCACAAACGCCACACGAGGCACCTGTCGGCATGCTGATTTCTCCTGTCCTGTTGGCAACACTTGTTGTCGGGATTTTCTTCATTCCAAACCTAATTGGCAAATGGTTAGTTAAACCTGCTGTGATGGCTGTTCAGCCAGATCTGTACAATCATCCGTCTGAGGTGGCAGTGCATGTAGCTGCGTGGCATGGCTTTGATTCTCCTGCATTATGGATGACGATTGCCGTTGTTGGGGTTGGAGCTGTTCTATACTTGACGATGAATAAATGGCAGAAGCTGTACGACATTCAACCACAGTATTTGTCGTTGAATGCTTTGTATGACTCTACAATGATGTTCGGTGAAAGTGGCATGAACCGCCTATCTCGTTTCTATATGACGGGCTTGATTCGCACGTATTTGCTGTATATGTTTGCCTTTATCGTCGCGATTACAACGGCGACATTGTTCATAAAAGAAGCATTTGTTGTCGATATGGATAGTTTTTCACCTGTGACACTTTATGGTATTATGACTGCGATTATTTTAGTGATTGCCGTCGTCATGATTCTACTTGCAAAGACGAGACTAGCAGCAATCATTGCACTTGGTGCCGTTGGCTATTCGGTTGCGTTGTTCTTCGTTATTTTCAAAGCACCGGATTTGGCGCTGACACAGCTCGTTATTGAAACAGTTTCCGTGGCGTTGTTCTTGCTAGCGTTTAAACACTTGCCATCTCTCAAAAATCATGGCGAAACGACACGCAACAAGCTTGGAAATGCAGTCATTGCCGTAGGTGTTGGGGTTACGGTAGCACTTGTCGCGTTGTCTGCGCATTCACAAAAGCTTATTCCATCGATTTCACAATACTATAAAGATACAGTCGCAACAGAAGCGGGTGGCGGAAATATCGTCAACGTTATTCTCGTAGACTATCGTGGATTTGATACGTTGTTTGAAATTGCCGTGCTATCGATCGCAGGAATCGGCGTACTCGGTATGATTCGTCTGCGACTGGCAAGAAAGGAGGGTAAGGATGAAAACAAATGATGTGATTTTACAAACGGCTACGAAAGTCGTATTTTTCATCATCTTTCTTTTTTCCATCCATATTTTCTTTGCAGGACACTATACACCAGGTGGCGGCTTTGTCGGTGGATTACTGACGACGGGCGCAATTGTCTTACTGTTGCTCGCCTTCGACCTAAAAACGGTTCAAAAAGCCCTGCCCTTTAACTTTACGATTGTCACGGGGATTGGTCTACTGCTAGCTCTCGGAACAGCAGCCGGCTCCATCTTTTTCAACGTACCATTCTTCACACATGCTTTCGATGATTTCACATTGCCGTTATTTGGCACGACGTCTCTTCATACGGCGATGATTTTCGATGCAGGTGTCTATCTTGTGGTTGTAGGTGCAGCCATTACAATGATTCAAACGATAGGAGGAGATGCCTAATGGAATTCATCATGATTATAGTCATCGGAATCCTATTTGCGGCGGCTACTTACTTAATCCTTTCGAGAAGCTTGCTCAAAATCATCGTAGGAACGGGCTTGCTTAGTCACGGGGCACACTTATTGATCTTAACGATGGGTGGACTAGGCGGTAGTGCGCCACCCGTGTTAACAGATGGCGTCACAGATTTTGCAGACCCATTGCCACAAGCGCTGATTTTAACAGCGATTGTCATTAGCTTTGGTGTGACGGCCTTTATCCTTGTGCTTGCGTATCGGGCTTACGCAGTCCATCAAACAGATAATATGAATCTTATGAGGGGAAATGACGAGCATGATTAATCTACTTTTATTTCCAATCATTTTACCATTCTTCTTCGCGATTATTCTGCTATTCTTCAAAGAGAATATTCGCGTACAACGTTCACTCACTTTTATCGGCTTGCTGGCCAGCTTAGTTGCTGCGCTGTTCCTCGTCGCTAAAGTAAAAGCAGATGGTATTCAAGCGATTACATTGGGCGGCTGGTCTGCACCTTTCGGGATTTCAATGGTGTCAGATATGTTCTCAGCATTACTCGTGACAACAACGATTGTCCTAACGTTGCTTGTTGTCATTTACAGCTTTACAGCCATCGGCAAAGAACGTGAACGGTTCTTTTATTACCCGGCTATCCTCTTTATGGTGACGGGCGTCAATGGGGCCTTTACAACGGGTGACATTTTCAACATGTTCGTCTTCTTCGAAGTGCTTCTTATCGCTTCGTACGTGTTAATCGTACTAGGTGGCGAGAAAAAACAGCTTCGCGAATCGATTAAATATGTGTTAGTCAACGTCATTTCATCCGCGTTGTTCGTCATTACGGTGGCCTATCTCTACTCCGTCATCGGAACATTGAATATGGCTGATATTTCCGTCAAAATCGCTCAGATTGGACAACCGGGTATCATTACGGTTATTGCTATCCTGATGCTGTTGGTCTTTGGGGTGAAAGGTTCTATTTTCCCACTGTACTTCTGGTTGCCTGGATCGTACGCAGCACCGCCGATACCTGTCCTTGCACTATTCGGTGCATTGCTGACGAAAGTCGGTGTCTACGCCATTATGAGGACGTACACGTTGTTCTTTATTCATGACGTCGGCTTTACACATGAAATTCTTTCTGTTGTAGCGCTGTTAACGATTATTGCAGGCTGCGTTGGGGCACTTGCTTATTTTGATTTAAAACAAATTATCATTTACAATATCGTGATTGCTGTCGGCGTTATTTTGTTTGGTGCAGCACAGATGAATGATGCAGGTTTAACAGGTGCGATTTTCTATTTGATTCACGATATGTTGATTAAAGGGGCATTGTTCCTACTCATCGGTATCATCATCTACATCACAGGCACGTCCAATTTGCGGAAAATGGGCGGCTTAATGAAGACCCATGCGCCACTTGGCTGGATTTACCTGATTGCAGCGTTTGGGCTTGCGGGAATTCCGCCGCTAAGCGGTTTTGTTGGGAAGCTGCTAATTGTAGAGGGGGCCTTTGAATCTGGCAACATCTGGGGTAGTATCATCATTCTCGCCTCAAGCCTTGTCGTGCTGTTATCGGTTATTCGCATTTTCATCTATGCATTTTGGGGCGAACCTGTCGACTTACCAAAAACCGAGCGTCGTCCTTATCGCAATAGGATGCTGCCAGCCGTGATATTGGTCATCCTCTCTGTATTATATGGTGTCGGTAGCGAATGGCTCGTTCCATACATGACAGATGCTTCAAACGTATTACTACAACCATCCATCTATATTGATGCGGTGTTAAAGGAGTAGGTGAACGATGGCTTTTCAACTATTATTAAACTTTTTCATCGCCCTTGTGTGGATGTTTATGAGCTCTTCGATGTCCGCCTCTACCTTTATCGTCGGCTATTTAATCGGGCTGATTTTAATCATTATGATGAGGCGCTTTTTCAAGGAAAGACTTTACATTTCACGGTTATGGGCAACGTTTAAACTGACATTGTTATTTTTTAAAGAACTTACGCTGTCAAATATCGATGTGCTTCGTGTTGTCTTACGACCAAAGATGGATATTCAACCAATGATTTTTGCATTACCAACTGATCTCGAACACGACTGGGAAATTACATTGCTCTCCAGTCTCATCACATTAACACCAGGAACGATTGTGTTGAATGTCTCTGACGATCAACGCACGCTCTATATCCATGCTATCGATGTCGATGATGTGGATGATGCCATTGATTCTATTAAAAACTCTTTTGAAAAAGCGATTAAGGAAGTGAGCCGACCATGATGACATTCATTTGGATGTGTCTCATTCTTATCGTACTCTCGATTGCAGGGCTACTCTATCGGGTATTTAAGGGCCCTTCTACACCGGATAGACTGGTGGCACTGGATGCGATTGGCGTCATGCTGATTTCAGCAATCGCCTTGTTATCAATATTATTTGGCACTGGATTTTTCATCGAAGTCATTTTACTGATTGCGATTATGTCCTTCATCGGAACAGTGGCCTTCTCTAAATTTATTGAGAAAGGAGAGATTATCGAACGTGACCGTAATCGCTAATATTCTCATTGTCTCGACAATCGTTGTCGGTATCATTTTCACCATCGTTACCGTCATCGGTATCTTACGTTTACCCGATGTTTATACACGAGCACATGCTGCTTCTAAAAGTGCAACATTAGGGGTACTCAGTATTTTGTTAGGAGTCTTTTTTCACTTTTGGTTGAAGGAAGGACATTTTAGTATTCAGCTCATTTTAGCTATCGCCTTCCTGTTCATCACCTCGCCAATCGGAGGTCATTTGATGAGCCGGGCTGCTTATATGTCCGGTGTTAAACCGACAGAATTGACGGTCGGTGATGATCTCGCTAAAGTCGTAAAACGAACAAAACAAAACCAGTCGTCACCTAGACGCGAAGAATAAAAAAACGCCTAGCAACCATATCATCTGGTTGCCAGGCGTTTTTCAAATTCAGTATGGTCCGTAATACCCGTAGGGATAAGGATAATATGGGTATGGTGGATAATATGGATAGGGTGGATATCCTCCATATCCATATCCGCCTCCAAATCCACCTCCGTACCCTGGGAATATCGCCGATCCTAAAAGACCACCAGCAAGCCCTCCAAGAAATGGTCCCCCAAATCCATCAAACCCAAATCCGCGGCCAAAACCACGACCACCGTCAAAACCGCGACCAAATCCACCGCGGCCACCACCATGACCTCTAGGCATTTTTCTCCCCCTTTCCTACCTATCCTATTCATCTAAGGATAGCGGGAAAGAGACAACTGCCTATCAGTCCTCTATATTCGCATCTGCCAATCGTTCAACGACTGTCGCCAATGTCCGTGTCATCACACCAGTTGCTCCTTTTGGACCTAGATCATGCGCAGCAGCCGCGTCTGACGTCCCTGCGATGTCAAGATGAATCCAAGGTGTATCGCCTGCAAACTCCCCAACAAAGCCACCACCAAAGATCATATGACCATCACGCCCTGGCGAATTATTGAGGTCCGCGACATCACTTTTACGAATTCGCTTCTTATCATTTTCCGTCAATGGTAGCCGCCAAACAAATTCACCAGTTTCCAAAGACGCTTGCATAAATTCTTCGAAGAATGCTTCGTCATTTGTCAGCGCACCAGTTTTATCATTGCCAAGCGCAATGATGACTCCACCTGTTAGTGTGGCAACATCGATAAGATAGTCAGCACCGGATTGTTTGGCATATGTGACAGCATCCGCTAGTACAAGCCGCCCTTCCGCATCCGTATTCAACACTTCAATCGTCTTACCGCTCAAGGACGTAATGACATCATCTGGCTTGAAAGCCTCGCCAGAAACCATGTTATCTGTTGCCCCAATAACCGCAATGACATTTTTCGCTGGACGCAACTCTCCAATGATGCTCATAGCTCCAAGCACAGCAGCTGCACCACCCATATCACCTTTCATGCCGACCATACCATCTTTCGGTTTTAATGAATAGCCGCCTGTATCATACGTCACACCTTTACCTACTAGGCCGATGACATCTTCCCATTGCTCTGTCGCTGCATATTTTAAGACGATGAGCTTTGGTTCCTCTACAGATCCTTTATTAACCGCTAGAATTGCACCCATACCGAGCTCTTCCATTTCTTTTTTTCCAAGTACTTCAATATCAAAATCGTATTTTCCCGCAAGCTCACGTGCATAATCCGCCATTTTCGTCGCTGTTAATAGATTCGGTGGCATATTGACCAAATTACGCGCTTCATTCACTGCATGTGCATAGACTTTTCCTACTTCAAAAGCAGCCCTCAACTCATCTTCATCTGCTGATGACAGAAATGTGAGCGTGCCAAGCGTTACGTCTCGTTCATTAGAATCCGTACGATAGCCTTCGAACTTGTACATGCCGAGTCCAATGCCTTCTGTTGCCGCGAACACGACATCTTCACAGGATAGGTTGTCGTTAGTAAAAGGAGCTGTCCATACAGCCGCCGAAGCCGCTTTTCCAGCTGCAAGTTCTTTCCCTACTGCGGCAAATGCTTGACGCAAAAGATCCTCGTTCAGCTTCTTCTGTGTGCCAAGTCCAACGAATAACACACGCTTATAACCACTTGCTTCAATCGCAGGCATTTTAACAATCTTTTTGAAATCTGTTGAAATATCTCCGGATTTTAGCCACTCAGGTAAACGGGCACTAAATACGTTGACGAACTCATCCCATCCTACCGTATTTTCTGGATGTGTTGGCACACCAATTACTAAGACATCCGCTTCTACTTTCCCAAAATCTCGTTCAATAATTGTTGTTTTCATTCGAAGACCTCCCGTTTTTCATTCACTCCATAGTATATACTAAATTTTCAGCCGTTTGTACGAATTCGTTCGGAAACCGAACTACCTTGTTTTCAAAATGGCTCCTTGTGGTATACTAACGGTATCATTTCTGAATTTTTGAAAAGGAGTGGATGACAGTGGCTATACTCCAAAACATCCCGCTTCTTGCGGCGTTATTTGGAATTGTCTTTGCACAAATCGTGAAAATTCCCATCCATTTTTTTCTCAATGGTAAACTCGATTGGAAGCTCATGACATCGACTGGTGGCATGCCGAGTTCCCACTCCGCCGCAGTCACCTCTTTGACAACGGCAATTGCCTACGAGGCTGGACTCGACTCACCACTCTTCGCAGTGTCAGCCATCTTCGCAGTCATCGTGATGTTTGACGCGACAGGCATCCGCTACCAAGCCGGGCAACAAGCACTTATTATCAATCAAATGCGTAATGATTTTCAAACCTTTGTGCAAGAAGCGAAAGGTTGGCAACAAAAAGACGGGCAACAAAAAATCAAAGAGTTAAAAACCTTACTAGGTCATAAGCCAAGTGAAGTATTTGCCGGAGCTGTAACCGGTATCCTCATCTCCGTCATCATTTATACGTTTATTATCTAAAAAAAAGTGTGCACAAGCTATTTCGCTTGTACACACTTTTTTGTCTAGGCTCCGGCGTCTGTTAAAACATCTGATAGCCTTGCTTCCTCAATAGCTTAATAACAAATCCAGAAATAATTGCGCCTAGGAGACCGCTCGCTAAAATGACGATATCCACGGTATGGAGTGCCATGATCTTTTCACCCAAAAGGGAAAAAGCATACTTCGGTTTCGTAATATATTCATACATTTTCACTTCGTCAATAATGAAGATGACGACAATCGGGTAAATGATTGCCATTAGCCATGTCATTCGAAGAAGCATATTTAAGAGAAATCCAATACCGAAAAACATTACGATGAAAATCAGTACGGATAAGACGACATGCGTCAATGAAATGGTCAATGAAACTACCTCCGTTTTCCACTCATTATTTTACAGGAACAGCTAGACGCTTTCAATAGAACGCCACTGGTTCGTCAATTTGTCGAATTTATCGAAGTATATATGTTGAACAAAAGTACCTTCCTAATAACGCTCGGCGCTTGCGGATGCCTCCCGCCAGAGATTAGTGAGAATCATAATTTCGATTTATATAGAAAGGTCGCCAGCAAATATTATTTTTTAAAAAATAGTTTATAAGCTGTATAGCCAAATTGATCGCCAGGATTCACATTCGCAATTTCATCCAAACCCGATGCAATTACTTTTTCCACCATCTCCAGGATCATCATAGAAGTGTCTGGATCTGCTTTCAATTCAACTGGACTTTTCCACGCAACCTCAGATATTTCTTTCAATTGAGGCACTAGTAACTGTCCCTCACTCGTAGGTGCTAGCAAAAAAACCGCCATATTATCACTGATTTCCCCCTTCAATACCCCAGTCCGAAAGCCAATCATCCCTTCCAAACGTGATGCAATGCCTGCCTCTTCTTGCACTTCACGAATGGCAGCACCGTCTGCGGTCTCATTCCCATCAACAAAGCCTGCCGGAATGGACCACTTGCCCTTCAAGCCACCATAGGTTTTTCGCACAACAAGCCATTGCCCCTCGCTATTGACGACAAGACCTGCCGCACCAAGCCATACATTTCCGCGTTTATTCCGTGACATTGCCCCACAACCTTTCTAAAAAAGCACCTACCGTCAAAGACAGGCAGGTGCTTGGAAAGTATGTTATTCCATTACGCTCAGCATCAATTACGCCTCGGCGTAATTGCGTCCAGATTTTTTTCGAGCTCGGGGCCTACAGGAAGTAGGTCATGCAACCGTTGCCGCAGGACGCGACGAACTTAGGTTGCCTTCCAAAGCTCCCCCAAAAAAATCTGTGACATCCGTCGGAGGTTTTTATCTCATCACCTGTCGAGGTGGGAGTTTTCTGTAGCTGACGCTTCGCTTACAGTACAAAAAGATTTGCTGAATGAAGATAAAATCAAAGGAAGTTGAATTTACCTTTTTTAATTGTTAGACCAAGTCCACCAATCATGAACAATGAACGGTTATCAACCATTTTCTTCATGAATGAAGCTTTTGAACCTGTCAATTTTTTACCGAATACTAAACCGATTGCATCGTCTTCACCAAGTGAACATACGCTACCTTTTAAGTCAGGCACAAACGTTGCAGTTGCGCGTCCTTGTAAAAGAGCGATGATGTTTTTTGCACACATCTCACCTTGTTGCATTGCGATTTGTGCTGTTGGTGGGAATGGACGATTCACTTCTTCATTGATCATTAATGCACAGTCTCCAACAACGAACACGTCAGAGAAGCCTGGCGCACGAAGATCTTTGTCGACTTTAACACGCGCACGCATGTTTTCGATACCCGATGACTCGATCAAACGGTTACCGCGAACACCCGCAGCCCATACAACCGTACCAGCTTTGATGAATTCAAATTCATCGTCGCCTTTTTTAATGTTAACACCTTCTTCAGTTGCCTCGACAACTGGTGTACCGATTGAGAATTCGATACCTTTTGCTTCTAGTCTAGATACCGCATATTTCACAAGATCCGGATCGAACCCTGGAAGTACCATTGGAGCTGCCTCTACACAAAGTACGCGCACTTTTTCAGCTGGTACGTCAAACTCTTTGCAAAGTTCTGGTACACGGTTACCAAGCTCACCAAGTAGCTCAATTCCCGAGAAACCTGCGCCTCCAACAACGATTGTTAGACGGCTATCATCTTTCTCTTCTTCAAGAGACCATGTTGCAAATTGGTATTCAATATGTTCACGGATTTGACGAGCTGCTTTCACGTTTGCCATTGCAAGCGCATATTTGTCAAGTCCTGGAATTCCAAATGTTTCACCTTCAAAGCCAAGAGAAACAACGAGGTAATCATATGTATGCGTACCTACATTTGTTGTAACAACTTTCTCATTCACGTCAATTGCTTGAACTTCGGCTTGGATGAATTTTACTTTTTGCTCATTTATAACACTCTTAATATCATAACGAACCTGTTCAGGAGACAATGTCCCTGCCGCAGCTTCGTGAAGCCATGTGGACTCATAGTGATACTCATTTTTGTTAATAAGAACGACGTCTGCTTCGTCTGTTCCAAGTGATTTTTGCAAGTTCACAACTGTTGACAAGCCGCCATAACCTGCACCTAATACTAAAATTGTCGGTCTTTTCACGAAGATCGAAACCACCTTTGATTTTTTTTATGTGCCCGGCCCTCGTGAAATCGGTTGCACCGACATTTACACAGTCCTGGCCTTTGTCGGTTTTCGACAAACTTCTATCTCTTATAGTAGCCCTTTTGGTACGCCATTTCAATACAATAATTGAAGTAAGAAATGTCTGAAGATATCGAATACACTTAATGACTTACTCATTAACAAACAAAACGCCCTCCCCTATTGAATAAGGAGGGCGTTGCCGGCCCGTTGTTCAGTAACAGTGTTTGCTTTTCACTACTGGTACACGTTTGTTTTTATGAAAGTAACATTCAGGTACATTCAAGACATACATAGGAAAAGCGATAGAGCAATTACTCTACCGCCTGTTGCAGTCATTGGATGCTATCGTATTTTTTGCCTAAACAGATAAACAAACTTGCTACCCTTAGATAACTTCACCACACCAATAATTGTAAATGTGCTACACTATACAAAATAACGGATTATTCATTCTTCAGACTGACAGGCAGTATTGCCTAGTTAAGGAATTAGTCTCCACATTAGTTTTTGGAGGGATTATTTGAACATAAATATTGACTCACTTATTACTTTTCTGATTATGTGGGGGACACCTACTATTATGATGCTCATAACCTATTTAAAAATGAACAAAGATGATAAAAATGACGTGAAAAAGGATTTTAAATCCGCACATTTTATTTTCACTATTGGCTTCCTGGTAACAGGCTACTTTCTTGCTTCTTTAGGAAATCTACTGACATTAAATATTATGAAGTTACTTGGGATTCCCCTAATGATAATAGCGGGGATTTCTGTAGTGGCGGATGTGCGGAGGAAAAATAAAGTCAAAAGTATTTTACTGCCCATACTTATCCTAGCTATGATATTCGCCGTAACTGTAGGATAAATACTTAGAGTTAGATTTTGTGCTAACAGGTGCTCGGTTTAATTAAGAACAGGACTTGCGTGTATGATCGATTCTCATATACATGCAAGTCCTTTTGTTTAGCCTTATCTCCGTTTTAGCTGTTCGGAATGAAGTTCCACATCCACAAATGCAATGGTAAATCCACCCCATAAGGGAATCTTTATAAACAGCTTTATATCAACGTTTATTATTGTTTTGATGGATTATAAATCACAGTCTGGATTGTGTATGTCGCTAATTCTAAAATAGCCTTTTGCTATTGGCCTATTTTTGAAGACATATCTTCATTTTATTTATCCGCTTGCTGTTGCTTCTTTTTTAAATATTCCGCACGTATTTTTTCAAGTTGCTGCTTTTTATCAAATTTGGCAGGCTTGTGTTTTTCATGATACTTTGTCACAGCTGCTTGACCTTTGCTATCCAATTGATATTTCCCCACTTCGTTCACCTACTTTTCTTGTCTTTAAAAAGACTCTTCAACAAATATAATATACCTTATTTTGCTGAATTAAACCTTATTAGTATCTGCTAACCTGGCATTTCCCTCTCATGCCTTTACATTAGATATTAAAAATCCTGTATCGCTCTGTATGACTTGATAGTAATAACGTCATCGCAACAATGTCAATCACTTGCTCAAAGCTAATCTTCGGATATTCCTTCCCCATTGCCATTTTACCAGCAACTGTTCGTTGCCTCATTTTCAAAACCATACAAAAAAGCCTTTTTGATTTGTACTGTTTTGCAACATACAAATCAAAAAGGCTTGGTATCTAAAACCCTAAATACATCAATTTCTACTGTTATCTATAATCCTGATTCACCGTATCAAAAAGCCAATATCAATCACATTCCGCAGGGGTTCCTGCCTTTTTAGCTGTTCGGAATGAAGTCCCACACCCGCAAGATGCAATGGCATTAGGATTTTCTATAGTAAATCCGCCCCCCATGAGGGACTCTTTGTAGTCAACTTGTGTACCTTGAAGAATTCCGGCGTCTTCACGCGAAACGAGTATTTGCAAACCGTGCTGTTCGAGCAAGAAATCTGCATCTGACTTTTCGGTTTCAAAACCCATTCCATAAGTCAATCCGCTACATCCTCCACCATTTACAGCAACGCGTAAAAATGAACCTTCTTCATCATTATGGCGCATCATTTCCTTCACGTGAAATGCTGCTGCTTCTGTCACTTCAACAACTTGTGTCATCCGTAGTCACCTTCCTTCGTTTTCTTCTCTCCATCATAGCAATCATTTCGTGGACAGTGCAACGTTAATACTCAAAGTTTGAGCGAATATGCGTTATACTAGAGAGGAATGTACAATTGGAGGGTTTCATATGGAGATTAGCCCGTTCTATGATAAAAAATTTGACTGTATCAACTGTAAGGAAAAATTTACTTCTACAAAAATCCGCTCCCGTTTTATCCGGATTGCGGAACATGAAAGTGACTTTCGGACACTCTATAAGCAACCGGAAGTCAATCCCATCTATTATACGGTTACGGTTTGCCCTCATTGCGGTTTCTCTTTCACCGACGAGTTCTCCCCTTACTTTGCGCCTAGCACAAAGGACATTATACATGAACAAATTACAGCCAAATGGACGGGACGATCCTTCGGCAACATTCGAACACCCGACGAGGCGATTGAAACTTACAAACTAGCTTTTCTAAGTGCTAGTTTGAAAAAAGAAAACGCACTTACAAAAGCTGGGCTAGCCCTGCGTATCGCTTGGCTATATCGAGAAATTGCTAATGTCGAGCATGAACAGCGCTTTCTCACTATCGCCAGAGATTTGTATACAGAAGCCTACTCTGAAGGCGACTATAAAGGTACACAAATGTCCGAGACACGTGTCTTATATTTGTTAGCAGAACTATCATGGCGAATTAGCGATCGAGAAGAAGCCGTTCGTAGCTTTTCACGTGTTATCGAAGGACAACGCCTATCAAACGAACCACATATCGTCCAAATGGCCAAAGAACGTTGGCAGGAAATACGGGAACTAACCTAATGAGAAAAGACGAACCCCAGTGGATTCGTCTTTTCCCAGCATTCAATGCAATTAAAATACTTGTTCTACTTCAACAACGCCCGGAACTTCTTCAAGTAAAGCACGTTCAATACCTGCTTTTAGCGTAATTGTCGAGCTTGGGCATGTACCACAAGCACCGAGTAGGCGAAGCTTTACGATACCATCTTCGATATCCACTAGCTCGCAGTCGCCACCATCTCGTAGTAAGAATGGGCGTAATTTATCTAGAACTTCTTGTACGGATTCTGTCATTGCTGTTTCTGCCATTGTATTTAAACTCCCCTTTCCTTATACTTATTATAAACTGGAAAGAAGAAAAAATCCAACTTTGAATTGTGAGGAGACGAATTTAATGAATGCAAACAAAGTAAAGATTGAAATTTACGGTGCAAATGTGATTTGTGCAAGCTGTGTAAACGCCCCTTCATCCAAAGATACGTACGAATGGCTACAAGCTGCTATCGATCGTAAGTATCCAAATCAGCCATATGACATCGAATACATTGACATCGATTCTCCGATTGAAGATGACAAACAAAAAGACATCGTTCAACAAATACTTGATGACGAATTTTTCTACCCACTTGTTATGATTGAGGATGAAATGATTGGCGAAGGCTATATCCAGTTGAAACCTGTTTTTACAGCACTTGAAAAGCGCGGCTACGTTGCACAATCCTAAGTGGACATGCAAAGCGCACTACTGATAATGACATACAATAACTGAGAATTACTAAAGCCCTCATTCCAATTTTTCTGGAATGAGGGCTTTTTGCCATATACGTTGAACAAAAGAACCTTCCTAACAATGCTCGGCGCTTGCGGATGCCTCCCGCCATAAGCCGGGCAGAAAAAAACACTGCCTGGCTTACAGCTTCGGCTTCGGCGACCGCTTGTAAGGCGCCTTCGCTGGAGATTAGTGAAAATCATAAGTTCAATTTATATAGCTATAATCTACTTAACCATTATGCCATTTGTACATCCAAAGCACGCCTGATTTTAACAATCTTGCGATACGGCCTGTAACCGTGCGATCTGCAAGGTAAGCGAAGCCTTGTTTCTTTCCAAGTGATCCAAGGAAGCCTTTTAACTTAATTTCCGGCATTTTCTCCGGTAATGGCTCACCGCTCCATACGAGGCGCAAGACTTTGACAATTTGTTCGGCTTGTTCCTCTGCTACTTGGGCGCTTGGTGCGTAAGGCAATGCTGCACAGTCACCGACAACATAGACATCCGTAAAGCCCGGGATTTGGTGATGCGCGTTCAGTACAACACGTCCCCCAGTCCCCTTTTCCACGTCCATATTTTTGACAGATTGAACGGGGCGAATACCAGCTGTCCAAACAACCGCATCGACTGCAATCGTTTCTTCATGGTTATAAAGTACATTGGATTCGACTTTTGTAATATTCGACTCTGACACAACATCGATATCATGTTTATCAAACCAACCTTGAACATAATTACTCAGTCGCTCAGGGAAGTCCCTCAAAATCCGTGGACTACGGTCGAACAGTTTAATGTTCAAATCAGGTCGGCTTTCCCGCAACTCACTGGCAAGCTCGATTCCACTCAACCCAGCACCTACGATGCCAACGGTTGCACCGCCGCCAAGACCGAGAAGCTTTTCATAAGTTGTACGTGATTTTCCAATAGTTTGAATGCTATACGTATGTTCAGCCGCACCTGGTACGTCGTGATAATTATCCTCACAGCCAAGGCCAATAACTAGTTCATCGTATTCAACTTGCAGACCATTCCCAAGATACACACATTTCTCATCAGGCTTGATCTCAATAATTTCGCCTTCAACAAATTTCAATTGAGAGTGCGTTGGGAGCGGTACACGTATTTCTGAATCTGACATTGTCCCCGCCGCTAGTCCGTAAAACTCTGTTTTCATACTATGGAAAGGTGTTCTATCCACGAGGGTGATTTCGATATTCTCCGGAAGTTCTTTGGTCAATAAACGCAACAAAATGCGCATATTCCCATAGCCGGCTCCTAATAGTACAAGTTTTCTCATAATTATTCTCCTTCATACTGCATAATCCGACATTTTCTCATCTCTGATTATAGCAGTTTGTGACATGTTTCACAATAAGTCATAGCAATTGACGTTTTAGAAAAAAAGGAGTAGGATGCCTAGTAGTGAGGTGATCGTCGTGAATCCGATTGTCGAGTTTTGCATAAGTAATATTGCAAACGGTTCACAAGAAACATTTGAGAAATTGGAAAGAGATCCGAATCTAGATGTTCTCGAGTACGGCTGTCTAAGCTATTGTACGAAATGTACAGAAACGTTGTACGCGATTGTCAATGGGGAAGTTGTCGAAGCCGACACACCCGACGAACTGACGGAACGTATCTATCAATTCATCGAAGATAATCCGCTCTTTTGAGCATCATGGCTACCCGCCTCTTCTAAAAGCGGGTAGCTTTTTTATACTCTCATACAGCCCTTATTGACCCCAGTCCAACAGCGTTTGAAGATGGTAGGTCGGTTGCTGCTCTTTCAACAACAGCTCGTCCCGGGACGTCACGCCACCCGCCACATGAATCGTATCGATGCCGAAACGAATACCCGCTTGAATATCGGTATCATAATTATCCCCAACCATCAACATCTCTTCTTTACTATAACCATTTGCCTGTTGGATAAAACCAAGCATATGCGATTCGGGCTTGCCAACATATACCGGCTTACATCCAGATGCCATTTCTAGCAATTTCACGAAGGAACCATTCCCTGGAACAAGCCCTCTCTCCATCGGCAGTGCCTTGTCACCATTTGTCGCAATAAACATTGCACCTGCACGTAGCGCAAGATTTGCCTCTGCTAATTTTGCATACGTAATATCACGATCAATGCCTACAACAACGACATCGGGATTGGCATCGGTGAGCCTCATGCCTTCCGCCACCAAGGCTTCATGCAAGCCCGTTTCTCCAATCATCATGACCGAGGCGCCGCTATGGTGTGATGCACAATATTTTGCCGCAGCTATCGCAGATGTCATAATGCGCTGCTCATCCGCTTTCACGCCGAAGGATGCTAATTTTTCTTGAACTTGCAAACGTGTCATAGATGAATTATTCGTTATAAAATACGGATCTACCCCGTTTGCTTGCGCATTCGCGATAAAAGTTACCGCTTCCGTAATCGGCTCCGTTCCTCTGTAAACCGTTCCATCCAAGTCCAGACAAATCGCTCTATACTTATTGAACATTATTTTTCTTCCGGTAAAAATGCCGATACCGGTCCTAGCTCATTCTCAAGGTAGTGACGCACTTTATCAGAAAATGCCAACAGTTCCTTCTGCGTTGCCGCCAGCACGTCGTTGATTTCTTGAACATCAACTTTTGTAAACTCACGGACAATCATTTTTCTGAGCTCAATCACACGTTTCAATGGCCCAGCCATTTCCGTTGTAATGACACGCTCATCTTCCATAATATCAATAATATCTTCATAACTTCCTGGATCACGCATGATGAAACCGTCAATCATCGCATTGCCTACATCAATAATTGATTCAATCACGACATGCGCAATCCGTTCAAGCGCTAATACACTCACCTCATTAGCTGCCCAGTCCTTTTCTTGTTCATATACCCCAAGTAGCTTCTCCATATGCACAAGTGCGTCATTAATTTGGTTTCGGTCCACAAAATACATGTATTGTTCCTCCTAATTTATCAAATATGCTTCGACGGTTATACGACTAGATTTCGTATGGCATTCACACCATTTCAAAACCTATCCGCGTCAAAGACCTCAACTAATCATACCATATTCACTGACATGAAAAGACCCGCGTATCTAGCATCTTTGCTAGGCACGCGGGACTTATTAAGCTTTCACTTCTGCTTCAGGTTTCTCCTGTTTGACACGTCCGGATTTTTTCAAGACGAAATAAGCACAGCCGAAATTGCAGTACTCATAAAGATAATCCTGTAGCGTACTAATCTTCGTTTCATACGTTGCCTTCTGATTACGGTCATCAAAAAAACCTTTTAAACGGAGTTGTCCGTATCCCCAGTCGCCAAGTATGTAATCATATTTGAGAAGGACATCACTATATCTTGCAAGAAATGCCTCTTCATTGAACCCTTCACGATAGTTCGTCAGAAGTTCAAACTGCCAATCATCGATTATTATCATTCAACGTTCACCGCCACATTAGTTTTGCAGTGCCGTTTCGAGTTGCTCATCGCCTAGGCGTTGTCTTTCTTTTGCTGCCGCATTGACCTGCTCATCTGCATGGTAACTTGAACGAACAAGTGGACCCGCCTCACAGTGTGAGAACCCTTTCGACATTGCAATTTTTCGTAACTCACCGAATTCCTGCGGCGAATAGTATTTCTGTACTTTCAAATGTTTTTTCGTTGGCTGCAAATACTGACCAATCGTCATAATATCTACTTTATGCGCACGAAGATCATCCATCGTTTCAAGAATTTCTTCATGTGTTTCACCAAGACCTAACATCAAAGAAGATTTCGTCGGAATATCTGGTTGCAGTTCTTTTGCACGCAACAGCAATTCCAAAGAGCGATCATACGTAGCACGTGCACGCACTCTAGGTGTCAATCGACGTACCGTTTCGATATTATGATTCAGAATATCTGGTTTCGCATCCATCAAACGCTCGATATTCTCGTAGACGCCCCCCATATCTGATGGTAACACTTCTACCGTCGTAAATGGATTTTTTCTGCGAATTGCACGGATTGTTTCAGCAAATATCGCCGATCCACCATCTTTTTGATCATCACGCGCAACAGCCGTGACGACTGTATGTTTTAAATTCATCAGTGCAACTGAATCGGCAACACGTTCCGGTTCTGCTAAGTCAAGTTCCGTTGGTAAGCCTGTTTTAACTGCACAGAAGCGACATGCGCGTGTACACACAGCTCCAAGGATCATGAAGGTAGCCGTTCGACGTTCTCCCCAACATTCATGGATATTCGGACAACGCGCCTCTTCACATACGGTATTAAGATTATTTTCCCGCATGAGCTTCTTCAGGCCTGTATAGTTATCATTCGTATTAAGCTTAATTTTCAGCCAATCCGGTTTTTTAACATGCTCCGCTCTACTTCCTTGTTCTGGTCTGCACGACACAACAATCGACTCCATTCTACGGTGTACTCACATACGCCTTGCATATTTTCAATTGACTTTCTACTGTACCCAACTAGGGATTACTGTTGCCAATGTAACATATATTCAGACTTCAAACAACCACCGAACATTCTATACAGCGGCTCTTTAAGAAAAAAAGAAAGCGCCTATAACACGACGCTTTCCTGTTTGTTACCGCTTCTCTAAATGTTAGGCTACCGCTTTTCTTGCCTGTCTAGGTTTCAGCGCCTAGGAGCCCGGGTCGTTTGGGCCTACAGGAGGTAGGTCATGCAGTCATCCTCTTTGCTGATAAAGGCAAAAAGCGCCTTTATCTTCAAGCCCTCCAACGCCTATCGCTCCTGACCAGGCGCTTACGCTTTTCTTGCTTGCATCGTCCAAACTGAAAACAGGATGATTAAAATCACAGCTACAGTCGCAAGACCAAACCATACGGAACCTGTAAGGCCTAGCACAATGTAACCAACTGCCGCAATCGTCGCACTGATAATCGCATACGGTAATTGTGTTGTGACATGATCCATCAAGTTACTACCAGCCCCAGTAGACGACAAAATCGTCGTATCTGAAATCGGTGAACAGTGATCCCCGAAGACCGCCCCTGCAAGAACAGCCGCTAACGCCGGGAGTAACATATCTGGCGCGGCTTCAATCATAATTGTTCCCGCAATCGGTAAAAGGATCCCGAATGACCCCCATGATGTCCCCGTCGCAAATGCCATCAGTCCCGCAAGTACGAAGATAATAACGGGTAAGAATGCCACTGGAAGATTCGCTTCCGTCACAACTTGCGATAAATATGCGCCCGTATCTAACGTAGCAATTAAATCCGTCAATCCCCATGCAAACACGAGAATCAGTACCGCTGGAAGCATCGCCTTGATACCACTTGTAAACGCACGTAGCATTAGCCCCATATTCGCTGTCTCATTATGTTTCATCTGCATCATATAAAGAATAGCAGCGACCGCTGTCCCGACAATTCCACCTGTCAATAATGACAGAGGCACATCCGTGTTTTCAAAAATCGACCAGATGTTCATCGAACCACCTGCCACATAGCCTGTTCTAAACATCATCGCAAATGTTACAACGACTAATGTCACGATTGGTGCAACAAGGTCACGTACACGACCATGTGTATGCACAGGGAAATCGTCTTTCAATTGGCCTGGGATATCTTTATTCGGATCAAATAATTGTCCTTTATCCTGAGCAAGTTTCTCATGCTTTTTCATTTCAAACAGGTCAATATCTGTCCATGCAAAGAAGAAGACCATCGCTAATGTTGCGACGACATAGAAATTCATAGGCGCCATCATGATGAATGCCGATAATGGCGAATAACTAATCGCCGCAGCCCCTCCAAAAATCAATGCCATTTGACCAATTAAGAAAGCACCCCAGCTCGAAATTGGAGAAATTGAACAGATTGGTGCAGACGTCGAATCGATAAAATAAGCTAGTTTCGCACGGGAAATCTTGTGCTGATCCGTAATCGGACGCGCAATTTGACCAACCGCTAACGCATTAAAGTAGTCATCTACGAATATCGCAATCCCTAAAACGACTGTTAGCAACTTCGCTCCTCGCTTTGTTTTAATACGGCGTACAGCCCATTCCGCGAACGCCCGGCTACCGCCTGATAGACTCACGAACGCTGTAATGACACCGAGTAAAAGAATGAATAACATGATACAAATATTATATATATTCACTTCTCCTCCATCCCAGAAGGAGACAATCATTCCATTCCATAAGTACTTGATGGACTCCCCTGGTGCAAAGGACGCTGCGAGTAAAGCCGCGGCAACAATTCCCGATCCCAGTGATAGTAATACGCGTTTTGTCGCCAACACCATGACAATCGCAATGATTGGCGGCAAAATTGAAACCCATGTTCCGATCATGCTAAATTCCTCCGTTTTCATTCAGTAGTAAGGCTCTTCAGGAGGGACTAAAAAACCGGCTCCCACAACATTTTACAATGCAAGGGAAGCCGGCTTATCTACGTTTCGTTTGTTGGATAAATCATACTGCTTATCTAACTTACGACTTGTAGCTCATCATACGTCTTATCAGACTCATGACAGTGTTATCCCTATTCGGAATAACCCCAGCCTGATGGACTCGACAACCCCATCAAACTTCGGCAAAGCTTCCTTTTACATACGGTCATAGATGTCACTCTCACGTATGCGACTCATAAGCAATGCAGCCTCTACCCAATCGATATTTTTAATACCATTACAAGCCTATCAGTAATTCATAGCGTTTTCAAGCCTCGATGAAAGGTTAAGAAAAGTGCGAGTCTTCCAACTCAATCAATTACGCCTCGGCGTAATTGCGTCCAAATTTTTTCGAGCTCGCTCTAAAAAATCCTCTAAAAAATCTATGACATCCGCCGGAGGCTTGGGTCCGCACGATGCAGGTCATGCAGGCGTTGCCAATCGAACAGCGAAGGGTTCGATTGGCCTTAATTTCTGTGCTTTTTGCAGAAATTAAGGCACCGCTTTTCCGACGTGGCGACCTTAGCCTGTGTTCCTCTATCATTCAGCCGGTGTTTGAACACCCACTGAACAGAAAAACAAAACCGCATCCATCTCGCCACCTGTGGAGGTGGGAGTTTTCTGTAGCTGACGCTTCGCTTTCAGTACAAAAAGATTTGCTGAATGAAGATAAACTGTCCAATATCTGACGCCAAAGCGCTCACTTTTTTCTTTATTGCTCTGGTGGGAGTTGAACAGGTATCTCAATATTCGGCGTACTTCCACCGTCACCACTGCCACTGTAAACCGGCGGCACTGTTCCTGGCGTAATCGCCATGGCTACAGGAATTCTTTGTACGACTACACTTTTTTTCGTGGCAAGTGGCACCACAATTTGCACATTTACAGTCAATAACACATCTACTTTCACAAGAGCATTATTGATACCGTATTCTGTGATTTCCGTGTCAACCGTGGCATGCACATCCCCAATGACATGGAAGCGAACCGGTATCTTCGGTCCTAAGCTACCTAACAAAGGTATATTAGCCGCTTGCCCTATCGGCACAAAAAAGACGATGCCTTCTTCTTTTGCCATTGCTTGCTGATCGTATTCGATATTGTCTTGTGATGGTAGTAAATCCAGATTGCCTTTTTCGGCTTCCTCTAGGTAAGACGCTACAAGTGCATGTGTTTCCGCCAATACTTTCCCAACGATTTGTGTATCGATGATGAGCGGTTCATTTTCACCAGTGGCGTTCGGGCTTTTCACAAAGACTTCGCTCGTGCTCGGTCTGTAAAAATCCTTTGAATTAATCGCTTGGCTAATGACATGTGCGGCGACTTTTTGTGTTTGTACTTCCGCATAATCGCTATAAATCGGTGTGAGTCTCGCATTCACGGTATATAAAAACAGAACAATTGCGATAAGGAATGCGGGGATTAGGAGTGGCAATAGCTTACGCTTCTTCTTCCTAGACCTTCTGGCAACTTGCCCATGAAATTTCAAAACGACTCCTCCTGCTTCACGTTATGCAGGAAAGGAGCCGCTTATTCACCTGATGATTGTACACCATACCAACCAAAGACATCTCGAATTAGTTCGGGCATGCAATAGTCTTTTTCTGCATGTTTGAGCGTAGGGAAGAAATAACCAAACGTGAACATATCAAGCGTTGCAAGGGTGTAGGATTGCCCCGCAACTACTTCACGATTACCCGCATACAACCTGCCATGTCGATTTCGATACAGCCTTTCATGCATCATCGCACCCATTAACGTTCCACGAAAGCCGAGCCCTTTAATTTCAATATGTGGCCATTCCTCATTCAATGATAGCTCATAAATCTCTATGAGTTCCGCACCATCTAAGGTGATGATGCAAGGGTTAATAGGGTGTGGCAACAGCGTGTGCAAATCTCCTTTTGTCACCCATCCTACATCCAAACTACCTAGAAAAATGCCTGCATTGAACATTGCACAATCTGCATTTGTATAAGCAACGAGTCCTCGCCCGAAAAAGGAAGCCAATGGACTTTCTCCAAAAAGGTTTTGCGTCAGTGCTTGCGGATTGTAAAACACAGTCTCACTCATCGCCTGCTTGCCCGTCTCAATCAACCGATGTACTTCTTGTGCCTCTTCATCCCTTAATGCCAACGCATCCGAGCGATAGACTGTCGCTTCTTTATGCGTAATGTCCTTCTGGTTTAGATCCACCTGCACTTGGACATGCCCAACGTACTCACCATACTTGCCAGTTGCAGCCAACAGCGCTTGCTGGACAAATTCTCCCTTTATAAATAAATGATGCGTATGTGCACCGAAAATCACATCGATATCACTACATAACTTGGCCAATCGACGATCTTCCGTCACACCCATATGCGATAAACAAACGATGACATCTGTTTGCTCTTTGAGCTGCGTCGCCATTTGCTGAAGCGCTTCACAAGGCGGTGTCACTTCCCATCCTAACTTCGAATAGAACGTCCTATACTCTGCCGTTGCACCAATGACACCAACACGAATACCCATATCAGTCACGTAAATCTTAGAAGGCAATGCCCATGTAGGTTGCTGTCCTTCTGTCAGCAAATTACTTAGGATGACATCGAACTTCGCATCTGTATAAAGGGAGGTTAACGCTTCTTTTGACATCGTAATCCCTTCGTTGTTGCCGATTGTCACCGCATCATAGCCCGCACGATTCAATAGCTCCACATTGCCCTGCCCCATAGTTCCCTCTGTAAAAGGATGTGAGCGGTCAACATAATCACCAATATCAAAAACAAAACAGGCTTCGCCCTTATCCTGATGCTGCTTTTTCTGCTCGCGAAGAAAGCGGCTAATTTGCGGCCAATGTTCAAAATGACTATGAATATCATTTGTGTGATAGAAATGGATTGTCTCTATGTTTTTAATGGCAACTCACCCCCATATTCCGTCGATAATTGACCTAACACCTAGCAACAGCAAAATAATGCGCAATGCAAACACAAGTGTTTCAGATTTCATTTTTTGATTTAACGCCGCGCCAATCTTTGCCCCCATATAAGCGGCGGGTATGACAGGTATCGTATAAAGCCATGGCACATTTCCGAGTGAAATATGCGTAATAGAGTTGACAACGGCCGATAACAGTACCATGAACATCGACGTCCCTACCGCGACATGCGGCGGGAATAAGAACAACAGAATCATCGCAGGCACGATGATAGAACCGCCACCAATACCGAAAAGGCCAGATGCAAACCCGACGCCAAATGTCAGCACCAACGCAAACCACACCGGATAACCAAATACGAACGTCTCCCCCGTTGCATCTGTAAAACTGCGCTTCTTCCCATGTTTTACAAACCATTCGACGGGCTTTAAGTACTTTCGAACGAGAAGAAGTGTCGATAAAATAATCAGTAAAATACCAAAATATAAATTGAATGAAGGCAAATCAAGCCCTTTATTGACATACGCACCTAACAAGGTCCCGGGTATGCTACCCGCGAAGAAGATCAAACTACTACGATAGTCAATGGTTTTCGACTTCATATACGACAGCGTCGATGCCAGTCCTATAAAAATCATCATGACGACAGAAAGACCGACAACCGTTTGTGGTGTAATGCCATCAATCATGCCTAGATTAATGCCGATGAATAAAGTTGCTGGTACGAGGATCACGCCCCCACCCAATCCAACGAGCGCCCCGACAATTCCCGATGCTAGACCTATTATCGCTAATATAAGATACTCCATTACCATTCGCCCCCAAAAAAGTCGAGCTGTTTGGGCGCCAGACTTTCAAATTGAATATTAAGCATTTTTTGTAACTGTTTCGCATTTTGCGCAGCGTGCCCGCCAGAATTGTTGTTGAAAACGACGAATACTTCAGCTGTTTCTGCCTGGAGTGTATCCACAGCACGCTGTATTTCAGTCAACTCGGCTTCATTATAATTGTATAAATACCTGACTTTCCGCCACGCCTGATCGTCTCCAGTCGTGTTGCGCCAGCCTTGGACATTGCGCCCATGCAGTCGAAATAACACTTTGTCTGCACGCGTCGTACGCGCTATAAGCGGAATGCTCCCTTCTCCCGCCTGTGGTTCGTCGCAAACAGAGTGAATGACATTCAAACCTCGTAAAAAATCCAGCGTCTTTTCAGTATATGTATCCGAATACCAAGACTGATGCCTAAATTCGATGGCAACATCGAATCCCTGTAATTGCTGACAAACATAACGAATTTCCTCCACATGCTCTTTCGTACAATCAAACCACGGCGGAAATTGCACAAGAATCATCGCCAGCTTGCCCGCTTCTTGAAGAGGTGTGACTGATAAGCGAAACAATCTGTACATTTCATCCAGAGATGCATACGGAAGCTCGCCCCGATGATGCCCGGTCATTCCCTGATAGGCCTTCACGATAAATTGAAAATTATCCGGCGTCTCCGCAATCCACTTCCGAATATTGCGCTCCGGCTGAATCGCATAAAACGTCGCATCCAACTCGACAATCGGAAAATGCGCGCTATAATCCACCAACTTCTCCTTAGCTGTTGAAGACACTTCATACACATCGGGGTGATCTCCCCAACCCGTCAATCCGATTTGAATCATTTTCCCCGACTCCTTTCAAAACAACAGCCTAGACATGAAATCTCCATGTACTCACCACAATACGAGATTTTATAATTTCCCAGGCAATAATAAAATGGTATATCTCATATTACCATACACACGGAAAACTGTTGTGAGAATTGTAGGGATAGTTTATCTTCATTCAGCAAATCTTTTTGTACTGAAAGCGAAGCGTCAGCTACAGAAAACTCCCACCTCGATAGGTGGCGAGATGAATGCGGTTTTGTTTTCCTGTTCAATGGATGTTCATACACCGGCTGAACGATAGAGGAACACAGGCTAAGGTCGCCACGCCCGAAGAGCGGTGCCTTAATTTCTGCAAAAAGCACAGAAATACGGCAAATCGAACCCTTCGCTGTTCGATTGGCAACGCCTGCATGACCTGCATCGTGCAGGCCCAAGCCTCCGGCGGATGTCACAGATTTTTTAGGGTTTTTTTTCGAGCGAGCTCGAAAAAAAATCTGGACGCAATTACGCCGAGGCGTAATTGATAGTCGGGAGCTCACATCCGAGACCGCTGAATGAAAGAAGTACATTTCTTAGATTCTATAAAGAAAGCACAAACAGTATCTGGTATGGATACCATTCGTGCTTTTTAAATTGCGGCTGACACAACTCTCTCTATTGAAGTGTTTCTCGCAGTTCTTCAATCTTTTCTTGATCCAAATAGGTTACTTCCGCTATAACGTCATTTGTAAATCCTTTTTTCAACATCTCCAGCACAACTTTTGTTACACCTTGTTCTATCCCTTGCTCTATCCCTCGTTCTATCCCTCGTTCTATCCCCTTTCGAACTCCTCTCTCCTCCCAAGAATTCGGTAACTGTGTGAACTTAAACTCGCCTTCGCTCTCCAATCGGTTAACTTCTTGCATCAGCTCTTCCTCCTCTTCGTCATCTAATTTCAAATATTGTTCAAAGAAATCATTGATAAATCTTGTGCGAGCTGGATCTAACTGCATCCTAACGAGCATTTTCAAAAACTCCAGCTTTATCTGTACCTTATCCTCTTTCCGATAGCCCATTTTCCCAAACAATGCCGCTGCTACTGGATTGTCTGACTTGATGTAATCCCGCCAGTTTTTCTTCTTTAATTCGAGCATCAGAAAGTTAAAAGTCAGCACATGAAAGAATGAAAACTCCATCGTAAATTGATCATATTCCGTATGTTTGCCATCATAACTAAAAATCGCAATCGGCAAAATGGACTTTCTGTATTTGTTATAAAGCAAACTAAAATACAAATACATCCGCTTATGAAAGTCCTCTTAATACGTACTTTACGGCTCCATATGAACAATAATGAGTGTATCTGTACCTTTCAACTTTGCTTCAATGATAATGTCAACTCGTCGATTTTCACCTTTGATCAAATCCGTATACAACTCTTCAGATAGCGGTTTGATCGACTTGAAATCGATTCCTGCATGAACCTCTGGAAAAAACACGTCCAGAAACTCTATAAAGAAATTGTAAATCAGTTCTTTAAATATCTGGTCATGCTTCACATACGGTTTCTTCTTTTTTCGAACCATCATTGCCGTATGATAAGGCATTGAAGGTTCTTTCACACATGTCATTACAGCCATCTCAACACATCCTTTTTTCAAAGTAATGATGCATTCGCCAAGGTGTAATTTTCTATAGTAGAGCTTGTTTCTGGTAATGAAGGAGTGAGACGTCTCTTCCTCTATCAAGCATATAACAGAAGAAAAGAGCTGTAAATTGTACCCTAAAAACAAAAATTATATTTAACCCCTTTTTGGCTCTCAAATATGATATTTAAGCTAGGTAGTGTTTCTAGAATATGATCAACAACCCTAGTTAAACGAGGGCTTTTTAATAACATTATAGTTCCTGCAAAATTAAATTTTCGAACATAGGACAGTGAAAATCGGAAGCCAGTTACTACTACTCAAATAACCTATCTAAATAGACATCATCAATTCGGGTATCTACAGTCTCGTAGAAGAAAGCATTTTGTCGAACTACTTCTCCTAAATTGATGATAAACTCTTTTTGTATCTTTTCATGACGATCATAAATTGTAATCCTTTTATTAAATCCCACATAGCCAATTGCAAGTTCACTCTTCTTGATTGTAACGTTATTTAAATTCCCCATAATTTTTCTAATGTGTTCCATGTCTGTAATTTCAATACTCTTACCTGTAGAACCATTCAGCAAAATAATTTTAGAGACTTGATCATGTGGCATACTTACTAGTTTTTTCGGAATAAAAAATAGCAATGTAACCATGAGACAAATACAAAGCGCAATGAGTGCTATCCATTTTCGATTTTTCATGTAGAATATCCCTTATTTCCAAATTTTTCAGTAACGATCTTTTTGTTAAGCTATCACTTGCACTTACCACCAATCGTTATTCCTCTCCCCTCTTTCTATCGTCTTACACATAATCCCTTCTTACTTCTATCTTGAAAAATATTTTTGTAATTGAAAGGTTGAATGAGACGTAGTAAAAAAGATAAAAAAACACCCGCCACAAACGCTGCTGTGACGGGTGTTCTTATTAATTAACCGATTGAACCTTCCATCTCAAATTTAATGAGACGGTTCATTTCTACTGCGTACTCCATCGGCAATTCTTTTGTGAATGGCTCGATGAAGCCCATAACGATCATTTCCGTTGCCTCAAGCTCAGGGATACCGCGGCTCATGAGGTAGAAGAGCTGCTCCTCTGATACTTTCGAAACTTTCGCTTCGTGTTCAAGTGAAATGTTATCGTTAAGGATTTCGTTATATGGAATCGTATCAGATGTCGATAGCTTATCCATGATGAGCGTGTCACACTCGATGTTTGCACGAGCGCCGTCCGCTTTACGTCCGAAGTGAACGATTCCGCGATACGTTACTTTTCCACCATGTTGGGAAATCGATTTTGAAACGATTGTTGAAGATGTGTTTGGTGCTAGGTGATGCATTTTTGCACCTGCATCTTGGTGTTGGCCTTTACCAGCAAGAGCAATTGATAATGTCATACCGCGTGCGCCTTCACCTTTAAGGATGATTGCAGGGTATTTCATCGTCAATTTCGAACCGATATTGCCGTCAACCCATTCCATCGTTGCATTCGCGTCACAAACCGCACGCTTTGTCACGAGGTTGTAGACGTTATTTGCCCAGTTTTGGATTGTTGTATAGCGGCAGTATGCGTCTTTTTTGATGATGATTTCAACAACCGCACTATGCAAGGAGTTTGTTGTGTAGACAGGTGCTGTACATCCTTCAACGTAATGCACGCTTGCGCCTTCATCTACGATGATCAATGTACGCTCAAACTGCCCCATGTTTTCCGAGTTGATACGGAAATAGGCTTGTAGTGGCGTATCCACTTTAATACCTGGTGGTACGTAGATGAATGATCCACCCGACCAAACAGCGGAGTTCAATGCCGAGAACTTGTTGTCGCTATTCGGGATGACCGTACCCCAGTACTTCTTGAACAATTCTTCGTTTTCACGAAGTGCTGAATCTGTATCCTTAAAGACGATGCCCATATCTTCAAGTTCTTCTTTCATGTTGTGGTACACAACTTCAGATTCATATTGTGCAGAAACACCTGCAAGGTATTTTTGTTCTGCTTCAGGAATTCCAAGTTTGTCAAACGTACGTTTAATTTCCTCTGGAACTTCATCCCAAGAACGTTCTGTTGCTTCGGATGGTTTAACATAGTATGTGATTTCGTCAAAGTTCAGTGAGTTTAAATCCCCACCCCATTGTGGCATTGGCATTTTATAGAACATTTCCAATGACTTCAAGCGGTAGTTCAACATCCATTCAGGTTCGTCTTTCATGCGTGAAATCTCTTCAACGATTTCGCGCGTCAAGCCGCGTTCTGAACGGAAAACAGATACGTCTTTGTCATGGAAACCATATTTATAATCGCCGATTTCCGGCATCTTTTTTGCCATCATTATTCCTCCGTTCTATTATTCGGAGTCCTGTCCGACTCCCTTTTCCATCGCCTTCCACGCAAGTGTCGCACACTTGATGCGCGCAGGGAATTTGGCAACACCCGAAAGTGCTTCAATATCCCCGAGGTCGATGCTTTCGTCAACTTCTTTGCCAAGCATCATGTCCGAAAAAACATGTGCTAATTTTACGGCTTCTTCTGCACTTTTCCCTTGAACAATTTGCGTCATCATTGAAGCAGATGCCATGGAAATCGAGCAGCCTTCACCTTCAAATTTCGCATGTCGAACGACATCGCCATCCATTTGGAGTGTCAAATGAATGACATCTCCACATGTTGGATTGTTCATGTCAATCGTCACGTTACTTTCTTCGATGACACCCTTATTTCTTGGGTTTTTATAATGATCCATAATGACCGAACGATATAACTGATCTAACTTATTAGTAGACATCTGTGAAATACTCCTTTGCAATGCGGAGTCCGTTCACGAAGCGATCCACGTCGTCTTCTGTATTGTAAAGATAGAAGCTGGCGCGTGCAGTGGCTGATACATCCAACCACTTCATGAGCGGCTGCGCACAGTGGTGTCCCGCTCTAACGGCAATGCCGTTCATGTCGAGCACTGTTGCGACGTCATGCGGATGAACCTCTTTCAAATTGAAAGTGACCAGTCCCGCACGTTTTGCAGGATCTAGTGGACCGTAAATATCTAGCCCATCCAGTTCCGCCATACGTTCCATGGCATAGCCGGCTAGTTCATGCTCATGCCGTTCAATGTTATCTAAACCGATTTCCTCAAGAAAATCTATCGCAGCACCTAGACCAATTGCTCCCGCAATGATTGGTGTACCTCCTTCAAATTTCCAAGGAAGCTCTTTCCACGTCGATTCATACAAGCCAACGAAATCAATCATCTCTCCACCGAATTCGATAGGCTCCATGTTATTAAGCAAATCTTTCTTGCCGTATAACACACCGATGCCTGTTGGTCCACACATTTTGTGGCCTGAGAAAGCAAAGAAATCACAGTCAAGCTGCTGAACATCTATTTTCAAATGTGGCGCAGCTTGTGCACCGTCTACAACCATCACAGCGCCGTGTGCATGCGCAATTTCCGTGATTTCTTTAATCGGGTTCATCGTACCGAGTACGTTCGAGACGTACATAATCGACACGATTTTTGTTCGATCTGTAATGACTGCACGAACTTTTTCAAGCGACAATGTTCCGTCTTCCTCAAGGTCGACGTATTTCAACACTGCTCCTTTTTCTTTCGCCAGCTGTTGCCATGGAATGATATTCGAATGGTGTTCCATGTACGTAATGACAATTTCATCACCTTCACCAACATTCGCTCGCCCATAACTTTGTGCGATCGTGTTCAGTGCTGTTGTTGTCCCACGTACAAAGATCACTTCTTCCGTTGACTTCGCATTGATGAATTTACGCACCTTTTCGCGCGCACCTTCATAACCTTCCGTCGCTCGGTTGCCGAGTGTATGCACACCGCGGTGAACATTCGAATTATCGAGGTTGTAATAGTTACTAATCGCTTCTATTACTTGCCGCGGCTTTTGAGAAGTCGCGGCACTATCTAAATAAACGAGTGGATGCCCGTTAATTTCCTGGTCTAGAATCGGAAAATGGTTGCGGATGTCTTTATTCAGCATTAGCGCACTTTCCCTTCAATAACCTCCGTCAATTGTTTCTTAACGCCTTCAATCGGCAGTTTGCTGACGACTGGCGCAAGGAAACCATGGATGACGAGACGTTCTGCTTCATGTTGTGAAATTCCTCGGCTCATTAAGTAATACAATTGCAATGGATCTACACGCCCAACAGATGCTGCGTGTCCTGCAGTTACATCATCTTCATCAATCAAAAGAATTGGGTTCGCGTCTCCACGTGCCTTTTCACTTAACATCAACACACGTGACTCTTGAACTGCATTTGAACGCGTTGCGCCTTTTGCAATTCTTCCGATACCATTGAAAATCGACGATGCAGACTCTTTCATTACACCATGTTTCAAGATAAAGCCATCTGTGTCAAGTCCCCAGTGTACGATTTCAGATGTGAAGTTTTGGCGTTGTTTACCACGTCCAACTACAACTGATTTCATATCACAAGAAGAGTTGTCGCCCACAAGATGTGTGATATTTTCAGAGATTGTATCACTGTCATTCATCAGCCCAAGCGCCCACTCAATACGGCTATCGCGACCCGTTACACCACGACGGTTCACATACGTTGTGAAACCTTCTGCAAGTACATCTACTGCACCGTAAGTGATTTTTGCGTTATCGCCTGTGAAGACTTCAGTAATGATATTTGCCAAACCTTTTGCCTCAGTTACCGTCGACAAATAGTTCTCAACATAAGTTACTGAACTATTTTTCTCCGCCACAACAATCACGTGATTGAAGAGAGAGGCTTGCGCATCGTCATGTAAGAACAATACTTGTAGTGGGTCTTCCACAACAACGTTTTTCGGAACATAGACGAAAACGCCACCGTTCATAAGTGCTGCATGAAGTGCAGTCAACTTATGCTCGTTCACTTTTACGCCGTCTGTCATGAAATACTTTTTCACAAGCTCGCTGTGCTCGCGTGACGCTGTGAAGATATCCGTCATAATGACACCTTGTGCTGTTAACTCATCGGATAACGACAAGTATGCAGGTGTATTATTATGCTGAACATATATATTTTTTTGTTGCTCCGCATCCACAAGTGCGAGTGCTTCTGCAGGTAGCTCGTCCAATGAAGCATACGTTGCAGATTCTACTGCATGAACTGGGAACTCAGTGAAATTCCAGTTATCGATCTTTGTTTTATCTGGCTTTGGCATCGGAAGTTGTTCCACTTTCGCTAATGCATCCACACGGAAATCTGCCATCCAATCGGCTTCATTCACTTTAGCGGAATAGGCGCGGACGTCCTGTTCGGTCAATGCCAATTTCGTTTCAACCGTCATTTTGAATCGTCCCCCTTTCTTAAGCTTCCTGCCCAACAGTCTCGTCTTCAATACCGAGTTCTTCTTTAATCCAGTCGTAACCTTGCTCTTCTAGTTTGTGTGCTAATTCAGCACCGCCAGATTTCACTACGCGACCTTGCATCATCACGTGAACGTGATCTGGTGTAATGTAGTCAAGCAAACGTTGGTAGTGTGTGATGATTAGGCAACCGAATTCTTCGCCGCGCATTTCGTTGATTCCTTTTGAAACAACTTTCAATGCATCGATGTCAAGACCAGAGTCAATTTCATCGAGGATAGCAAATTTAGGTTTCAACATCATTAGCTGAAGAATTTCGTTACGTTTTTTCTCTCCACCTGAGAATCCTTCGTTCAAGTAGCGTGTTGCCATATCTTCATCCATTTCAAGGAATTCCATTTTGCTATCCAATTCACGGATGAATTTCATCAGTGAAATTTCGTCTCCTTCTTCACGTTGTGCATTGATTGCAGAACGAAGGAAGTCAGCGTTTGTCACGCCTGTGATTTCACTTGGGTATTGCATTGCAAGGAAGATACCTGCTTGCGCACGCTCGTCTACTTCCATTTCAAGTACGTCTTCACCATCAAGTGTTACTGTACCTGCAGTTACCTCATATTTGGGATGTCCCATAATCGCTGAAGCGAGAGTTGATTTACCTGTACCATTCGGACCCATGATTGCGTGGATCTCGTTTGTATTGATCGTCAAATCGACGCCTTTCAAGATTTCTTTACCTTCAATTTCAACGTGAAGGCCTTTTATTTCTAATATAGCCATTCCAATACCTCCAATATATGATGAACGGATATCCATTCTCTAATTAGTATCATTCTAATCTTAACGCATAAAGCACTGCCATGCAAATCATCGAGAATCATGTCATTTAAACAGAATGCCCTGCTTGCTAGTCTTATAAGCATCCTTCCCAATTGTTTTACGATATTTTCAATTATCTCTTCTTGATTGAGAATTATAATCATCAGAAAAGCCAGCATCCCATGTGCTGGCTTTCGCTAACTTTTAAGAATTTATCGTATCCACCTTTGTGGTAGTGACTCTCATTGTTTTCGCTTCTACCTCGATATCATCTTGCCCTACACCTTTAATTCCTCTTACTCTTTTAGGAACTAGGAAGATAAACAAGAAAGCAATTGCTGACAAAACAGTCAAAACCACAGCAACATTGGACAATGCACTCACTGCACTTCCTCCCGCCGCAAATAATGCAAACATGACGATAGCAAACGAAGCGCCTACACGTGAAGCCAGATTTTCAATCGTCAAATAAGTAAACGTCACAACGCCAATACGAGCTTGATCCGCTTTAGATACGACTACAGCCCGAATAACCGGTCCAATCATCCCAATCCCCAAGCCAATTAGCATCATCGATACAAGTAGATAAGCAACAGAAGTTTCTTTATTTGTGAAAATCAACATCCCTGCTCCACCGACCATGAACGCAACACTCGCTGACATGATGGTCCGAGCAGTAAGTTTATCCATCAATCGGCCGCTCCATAAGTTCGCAACGCCCATTACTAAGTAAAGCGGCATAAGTAATAGCCCAACGGTTGTAGAAGATTTCTCTTGCACGTTTTGAATAAAGAACGTTAATACAAACATCACACTACTAAATGTGATGAACATAAAAACCGCAATTAATGAAGGAACCCAAAAACTCCTCGTCATAGCATACTCAATGTCAATTAAAGGTGCCTTCTGTTTCTTTTCCACAACAATCAACAAAATGAAAGCAATTACAAAAATAACAGCTGACGGAAGCCACTTCATCGATTCAAAACCATATTCATTAATAAAGGTTGGAACCGTCAACAGACTTCCCAAGATGCCAAAAACGATAATTGCACCGAAGAAATCAAATGAAGCTGCTTTCTCCCCTTGAACAAACGGCACACCAATGACAAATAACAGAGATGCAAGCAAACCTAACAGCGCACATAGCCAAAAAATCGAGGACCATCCCATACTGTCAACAAAGATCCCACTTAATAACGGTGCGGCCAAAGCGCCCAAGACCGAATAAAATCCGAATAACCCTAACGCCTTGCCAATTTTATCGCCTTGAAAGTATCTGCCTGCAAAAGCAACTCCCGCCGGCACGACAGCAGCCCCTGCCATCCCTTTAAAAAAGAGACCGACAACCATTATCCAAAAAGCCGGTGATAATGCAACTAAAAACGACCCAATCGCCATTAGTATCGCACCGAAAACGATGACTCTTTTTTGGCCAAAGGAATCGCCCATCCAACCCATCAACGGTTGAAAGCCCGTTAACCCTAATGCAAAACCTAGTTGCATATAGACCGCATATCCCGCTCCCAACTGAAAATGTTCAAGCATCTTTGGGTACGCCGGGATATGCGTTGCCTCACAAAAAACAATCAGCAAGGTCCCAAGACATAAAAAATGAAAGGCTCTTTTCACTGCTTTATCATCCAATCATAACGCCTCCTTTGTGATGAAAAAAAGGGCACCTATAAGATGCCCTCCCAATTATCATCCCATCTCAATGACACAAGCTTTTTCGCGCGTGTTTTCTAAAATGGAATCCGTACCATAACCGCTATCTTTCACCCCGCCAAAAGGTAATTCCACACCTACCCGACGGTACGTATTGACCCAAACGTTCCCTGAATCTAAATTCCGAATCATCCGCTGCGCACAATCCAAATTCGATGTCCAAACGCCAGCTCCTAAACCAAATGCCGTATCATTGGCCAAGGCAATCGCTTCTTCCTCCGTATCAAAAGGCATCACGACCGCAACTGGGCCAAAAATTTCTTCTTGGCAAATACGATGTGCGTTGCTCTCTACTCTAAACAATGTCGGTTCTACCCAATAACCGCCCTCAAACTGCGGCTTTCCTGGTAAAAGTTCAGCCCCTCCATGACGTCCGCCGAAGACTACTTCGCCTTCTTCCAATCCAATATCAATATACGAACAAATCTGTTTGTATTGTGACAAGTTGACAATCGGTCCCATTGTACTTTCCGGACTCATTGGATCACCTAATTGGATGCTTTTCTCGATATGTTCTTTCATTAACGTTAGCATCTTATCGAAAATCGGTCTTTGAATCAAAATCCTCGATCCACCCACACAGAGTTGTCCTGCATTCCCTGTAAAAATACCATTAGTCGTAATGCCATCGACCGCTTTTTCTAAATTGGCATCCGCGAAAACAATATTCGGAGATTTACCGCCCAATTCCAAAGTGAGTGGTTTTGGATGTTGTGCTGTAGCCTTGGCAATCGCTTGTGCAGTCGTTCCTGATCCCGTTAACGTCACTTTGTTAATATCACGATGGCTTACTAATGCGTCACCCACTTCACTTCCTTTACCGCAGATAACATTGAGTACGCCTGGCGGTAAGACTTTTGCCAACAACTCGCCATAGCGTAAGGATGAAACTGCCGCAGACTCCGAAGGTTTAATCACAACCGTATTCCCCGCTGCCAGTGCGTAAGCCGCTTTCATCGTGAAAGTAAATAAAGGTGAATTCCAAGGAAGAATACCCAATACAACACCCAAAGGCTCGCGCAATGTGTAGCCAAGACTCGTAGGACCCATCTGAACTGTTTCACCACGGCTCGCTACAGCTGTAGCGCCAGCAGCATCGTACCAGATTTGTTTTAACACTGGAATAAGCCCATAAGTCGTCTCTCGAATGACCCACCCAATATCCCTTGCCTCTAACTCTGCTATTTCCTCAGCATGCTCAGCTATTAAATCACCAATCTGCCGCATATAGTCCGCCCGTTCAAGCGCAGAAAGTGCTGCCCAAGCTGGAAATGCTTGTCGGGCCGACGCTACAATCGTATCGACATCCTTCAACGAACTCCGAGGAACTTTTGCCCAAGCCTCTCCTGTTGCAGGATCCAAACTATCAACAGTCTCTCCTGAAGAAGCAGGTACTAATTCGCCATTCACAACGTTCTGATACTCTTTTAATTTGTTTGCTGTTGTCAACGTCACATTCACCCTTTCAATTGTCTTCACATTCCGCTTGCTCACTTCACCATGCTAATGCTAATGCTGCTTGTTCTTTATAATGCTGGGATGAACCGAGGTAACTTTCATAGAAGCGCGCACGCTTCAAAAATAAGTGACAGTCAATTTCTTCTGTAAATCCAATGCCCCCATGATTTTGGATATTATGAGAGGCTACATTAATATAGGCTTCTGTCGCAAAAGTTCGAGCGCTATAAATCGCTGCTTCACAATCTGCCTCACCACTTTCAAGTGCCCAATTCGCGTAATGACTTAATGAACGAGTCGTCTCTAATTCCATCTTCATATCTGCAATCCGGTGTTTAAGCGCTTGAAAACGTCCAATCGGCTGGCCAAACTGCTCACGAATTTTCACATATTCTACGGACATGTCGATGACCTTCTCCATGCCGCCGACAATGACAGAAGTTAAAGCTGCGTTCAAGGACAGCAAGCCTTCCTGTAGCACAGACCAGCCCTGATTGACGGGTCCAAGAATTTGACTTTGTAGAATGTGAACTTGTCGAAACGTCAGTTCAGATAAGCCTAAGGTTTCGTCGATACACCTTTGCGCATTCACTTCAATATCGTTCGTCCGATCCATAATCACTAACGAAAGCCCTTCATCTGTACGTACTAATACGACATAACTATCAGCTTGCTCCCCGCCTGGCACGAGCACCTTCACTCCATCGACGACTAGTGAATCTCCTTCCACACGTGCAGAACAGCTAATTTCTTCCGGATTATATCCCTTTTGCGGCTCTAACCAAGCAAGTGTCATACTTCGAGAACCGGCTGCAATTTCCGTTAAATATTTTTCTTTTTGTGCCTCTGTCCCATACTTTTCGAGTAGCGGGACTGCAAAGGCAACCGTTTCTAAATATGATCCCGGTAAAAGGACTTGCCCCATTTCCTCCAGCACTGGTACCAAATCTAACGCCCCGAGTCCGAGTCCACCATTCGCTTCTGGAATCGTAATTCCTGTGCAGCCAAGGTCAGCCAACCCAGTCCAAATTGCTTGAAAACCGTCTGTATTACCTTTAGCAAACTCGCGTGCAATCTTTGTTTGCCCCGCGCCATCCAAATATTTACGCACATACCCACGAAACATTTCTTGCTCTTCACTCAATGCAAAGTCCATGTTGTCAGCACCTCCGATATGATTAACGGCCTAGATCTTTTGGTAATCCTAGTATTCTTTCAGCAATGGTATTTCTCAAAATCTCACTTGTTCCGCCACCAATGGTCATCCCGAATGATTGCAAAAAGTTATCTTGCCAGTAAGAGTCCACTAAGGCATCTTTTTTCCACAAAACCCCTTGGTGTCCTTGAACCGATACTGCATAGTCGAATAGCTCTTTCGTCAGCTCACTGACCATTAGTTTATCCATGGAACCTTCCGCACCTGGATGCCCATCTTTTAGTGTTTTCGTTAAATGACGATAATAGTTTAATAAAGAGCCACGGAATCGTGTATAAAAATCAACCATTTTCTGACGAACAAATGGGTCTTTAATGAGCGGCTGATCATTGACATGCAATTCTTTTGTCAACTTCACAAGGTCTTCAAACTGTTGCTCCAATGTAAATACTTGGGCGCCAATCCCCGTCCGTTCGTGCATCAGCAAGGCCATCGTAACCTTCCAACCTTCATCGACCTCACCGACAATGTCCGCATCATAGGCTACTGCATCATTTAAATACACTTCATTAAATTCCTTTTTCCCGTCCATTTGAACGATTGGCAGCGTTTCAACTCCTGGTTGTTTCATATCTAATAGAAATACCGTAATCCCCTGATGCTTTTTCTCCTTATGGCTCGTACGTGTCAATAAGAAACAGCGATCCGCTAAATGCCCGAAACTCGTCCAAACCTTTTGGCCATTAATGATCCATTTATCGCCCTCTTTTACTGCGCTCGTTTGAATCGCCGCTAAATCTGAACCTGCATTCGGCTCCGAATACCCTTGGCACCAGACCTCTTCTCCAATGAGAATTTTGTTAATATATTCTTCCTTCTGTTCTTCTGTACCAATTTGCATCAGCGTCGGCGCAACCATATGAATCCCAACATAGTTCACAAGTGGCGGTGCCTTTACGCGCACCATCTCTTGTTGGTAAATGATTTCCTCCATCAGCGTTGCATCGCGTCCCCCGTATTTCTTAGGCCAAGCAATCGCCGCCCAGCCGCCCTCATGCAACGTCTTTTGCCAATTTCTTAGGAACGCCGAATATTCTTCTTCATCCTCAGGTAGCTCTCTATTTCCTGCTAGCCAGCCCTCTGGCAAGTTTTCCTCCAGCCACGTTCGCAGTTCTTGGCGAAACTGCTCTTCTTTTTTCGTGAATGAAAAATCCATAGCTCCCATCCCCCTTTATTTTTACGCGTCAATCGGTTTCCATTGTGGTAACGAACGGCCTTCCGGCAAATCCTGCCAAATCATTTTCACGGGCATACCAATCTGAATTTTTTCATAATCACAATCTAGCACATTGGCCATAATCTTCACTTCTGGCACTTTA
Organism: Sporosarcina sp. FSL K6-1522; assembly: GCF_038622445.1. GTDB lineage: Bacteria > Bacillota > Bacilli > Bacillales_A > Planococcaceae > Sporosarcina. The sequence goes on along the minus strand of NZ_CP152019.1, from coordinate 1,791,067 downwards.
TCCAGCTCAACTTGCGCAATAATGAGTGGTAAATCGTCTTGAAAACCTGGTAAAAACGGTCGATGAGAGATCACATACGAATAGATTGTGCCTTGAATATCGTTCCCGATTTCTTCCCAACTAACGGCTGGGCTACCGCATTTCGCACAACTTGGTCCTGGTGGATGCAAGTATTCTTTGCAACTCTCACATTTTTGAAGCACTAGCTCATGTCGATCTGCTGCGTCCCAATAAGGACTATTATCCGGGGTTTTCACCGGAATGGGTTTTAAATAGGTCATTGTCGTCTCTTTCATCGTCATCCCTCCTAGTTTCTTAAAATCATAGCGCCTGCAATATCTGGCCCCGCCCAGCCTGTGCAAATCCCTACTTCACAATCTTTCACTTGACGATCTGACTCCCGATACTCATGGCGCAACTGACGTACAATTTCAAGGACATTATTCATCCCATGCGTATAGCCTTCTGATAACATGCCGCCCGCTGTATTCGTCGGTAGTTTACCGCCCATGCGCAAGTTGCCTTCCGCTACAAAGTTCCCCACTTCACCACGTGGTGCAAAACCAAATGCTTCTAATTGGCGTAGAACGACCCAGCTATAACAATCGTAGATCGAAGCTACTTGAATATCTTCCGGCTTAACCCCAGCACTTTTGTATACTTCAGGTGCGACGTAATCCGACGCTACTTGCGATAAATCGGACCAATAATGCGTATGTGGATGGCATTGTCTGGACGACAGTCCCATAATATACACCGGTCTAGATTTGCAATCCTTCGCTCGTTCCGCAGAAGTCACAATAATGGCATTCGCCTCGTCCGATTCCAAGCAAAAATCATGTTTATTGAACGGATAGCTTAAATAAGGTGTCGCTTTATATTCTTCTATCGTCAACGGCTTACCGTGGAAAAATGCTTTTGGATTGCGCTGCGCATGCTCATAAAAACTTGTACAAACATGTCCTAGATGCTCTTGCGTAATACCCGTTTCGTGCATATGCCGCGTCGCAAACATGCCAAACCATTGCGCAGGCCCTCCAGCTCCGTACGGAATGATAAAGCTCCCTCCATCAATTGCCGTTTGCAGCATATTGACATCCCAACCGCCACCGCCCATTCGAACGCCCGAGCGTCCATTCATGGAGCGAAAAATCAGTACTGAATTTAGCTCTCCCGCTTCAATTAGCGCTACCGCATCGCTAATCAGCATTTCTGTACTACTGCCACCGCCCATAATGTCTTTCACATATTTCGGCCGCACCCCTAAATACGTCGCTAACTGATGTGACGTACAGGAATCATTTTCGTTATAGCTCATAAAACCATCGATGTCCGTCGCTTGTAAACCAGCATCATTGAGCGCAGCACGCGCTGCATCCAACGCCATATGTAACGGGCTTTTCCCTGAATTTTTCGAGCGTTCGCTTTCACCTACACCGACAATGGCATAGCGATCTGTTATTTTCCCCATTTTTCATACCCCCATCTCTTTACTATTCGTGAAAACGCAATGTAGCACTACCAGAACCAACGACCTCACCAGGTTGTTTTTCCGCTGTTAGCGCTAAACTGACATAGCGTCCTTCAGCTTCCTCATACATTTTCTCCACTGTTGCTGAACATGTAATTTGATCGCCTGGTTTCGTCATCGCTCCGAAACGCATGCCAAACTTTGCAGGAACAGCAGTCGTTCCTGCAAGCTCCATAACATACTCACCAAGGAACCCCATCACCAACATGCCATGTGCAATAACGCCATCCATACCAATACTTTGGGCAAAGGCATCGTCCGTATGCAGTGGGTTCAAATCACCTGATGCTCCTGCATATTTCACGAGCTGCACTTTCGTCACAGGTTCTTTGACCAACGATTCTAGCTGTTGGCCTTCCGTCAACTCCTCATACGCTAACCCCATTCACTGGCCCTCCTTTTTCGACAACGGTCGATAAATGATATTCGTTCGACTAACTGCCACCATTTCACCATGTTCATCTTTCATGTACGTATCCAAGACTAAAAACTGCATAACCCCGCTTTTGCCTTCACGTTCATAGATATCCGCTACTTTCATCTGACAATACAAACGATCTCCCGGACTAATTGCACGGTGATAAATAAACTCCTGTTCCCCGTGCAACATGCGGCGGGCATCAAGTTCAATTGGGATACCGCCCCCCTCCGCTCCGATTGCAATTGGAAACGTTGGTGGGGCAATCAGTTTGCCATACGGCGTATTCGCGGCGTGTGCTTCGTCAACATAAAGTGGGTTAGCATCTCCAATCGCCTCCGCAAATTGTCGGATATGCCTTTTTTCCGTCTCAAAGACATAAACCTCTCCGGTTAAGCCAATCATACTTTTGTCTAAGTCCATATCGTCATCCCCCTACTCCCACAGATGCTTGAACTTCTGTCTCGCGAACCACGAGCATGGCATCTGCAGCTTTAATCCCATCTTCATAAACAATCAGTGGATTGATATCCAATTCGTCAATGTGATCCCCATGATCCGTAACGAGGGCTGACACTTTTAGCAGTACATCGACAATCGCTTCAATATCGACCGCCGCTTTCCCGCGAGCCCCCTTCAAAATGGCGTAGCCCTTAATCTCCTCAATCATCTCCAGTGCATCATCTCTCGTTAACGGTGCAACTCTAAACGAGATATCTCGGAAAACTTCCACAAAGATGCCGCCTAACCCAAACATAATCACCGGTCCGAAACCTGGATCATTGGTTACCCCAACAATCACTTCAACGCCTGCCGGTAACATTTCTTGTATAGAAACACCATTAATGACGGCATTCGCATCATATGCCCGCGCATTGCGGTCAATCTCATCAAAGGCATCCATAACTTCCTGGTCATTTTTCACATTGAGTTTAATCGCATTGGCCTCTGTTTTATGCGGAATATCAGGCGAGTCAATTTTTAAAGCGACTGGATAGCCCATACTATTGGCATGCTGAACGGCTTCCTGCGCTGTCGTTGCAACCATTCGTTGTGTAGTCGGAATGTCGTACAACGCCAACACTTCGCTAGCTTCCGCCTCACTCAATGTCGTCTTATACTGGACAAGCGGTGTAATATCTTTTTTCGCTTGCTGCGGCTGAATCCCTACATCGTTTTTCTGTTTTTGCTGTTCGTATCGTTCTCCATATTCAACAAATTTGGCAAGTGCCCGAATTGGATTCAAATCTCCCGTGATAACCGGTATACCATTGGCGACTAATTCAGGCGTCGATTTTGGAATGGACATCCCCTCTAACTGGAACGTTGTAATGAGAATGAATTTGTCCGTGTTCTTACAGATGTCAATGAATTCCTTAATGAGCGGCTCATCATACGTCCAGTGCATCGGGAATTCCGAGAAGATAATAATATCTGTATCTGGGTCGTCTACAAGTACACGTAACGGCTCCAAAAATAACTCTGGATTTGTAACGGCCGCCGCTGCTGTTAAGTCAACAGGGTTGGAAGCGCTTGCAAAAGAAGGGATGTTTTTTTCAATGGCCTTCTTCACCGTGAAACTTAACGGATGAATGTTCAATCCATACGATTCACAGCGATCTGCCTCGTTGATGCCTCGACCACCTGAACTCGTGACGATAACCGTATTCCTTCCCTTTGGTATTTTGCCCGTTTGGAACAGTTTGCTGAAAGCAATAATATCTTCAAAATCATTGGCCCTGACAATACCTGTTTGTTTAAAAAATGCATCATAGATTTGATCGGACCCTGCTAATGAACCCGTGTGCGAAGCCGCTGCTCTGCTTCCTGCTGCACTACGACCCGTTTTCATAATGACCATGGGCTTATTTTTAGCAAGTGCCTCTTTTGCCAATTGTCGCAATTTCTGAGGATTTTTCGCCCCTTCTAAATAGCCGCTAATAACTTTGGTTTTCGGATCATGCACCATGTATTCCACAACATCGGAAAACTCCGTTTCCATTTCGTTTCCTACACTGACGAAGTAGTTAAAACTGAGCCCTTTTTGCGCCGCTGCAATATAGGTCAACACGCCGAAAGCACCGCTCTGCGTGACAAATCCAACTTCTCTTTTATCGTTTAGCGGAACATTCGTCAGACCTGGCGAAAACGTCGCAACTAACCCATTCGTCGTATTCACTAAGCCCACACAATTCGGTCCAATGATTCGAATGCCATGCTCTTTCGCAAGGTCGCTAATCAGTTGTTGTTCTTTCAACCCTTCCTCCCCGGTTTCGGAAAAACCAGAAGCAAATACGACAGCTGCTTTAATGCCGTTTTCCGCACATTCTAGCAAACCTTGCTTCACTCGATCTGCACTCAAACAAAAAATCGCTAAGTCAATGGTTGTTTTCACTTCAGCAAGCGAAGGATAACAGAGCAGTCCTTCAATTTTTTCAGACCGTGGATTGATCGGATAAATATCCCCTGCAAATCCGCCGTCCAATAGAGCTTTTACTTGTAAATAACCCAGCTTATTTTTGTTTTCGGAAGCTCCTAAGATTGCTACAGATTTAGGATTAAATAATGGTTCAAGTGCTACATAATTTTCTTGTTGAACAGTCACCTTTCATCCCTCCACTTTCTTGCAAATTTCAATGCTGTATCTTAGTAGCTATCATATATCACCCTCTTTTATTAATCAGAATTATTCTTTTATTAAATTAATTTAATTGTTAGTGTGTAAAATTAAAAGAAACACCTATCAAACGCCCGCCTACCAATGGACTTTTCAATTAACTAAATATTTTGCATTCAATGACAACCCGACATTTGTACACGATAGCCACGACAAACGCCTTAGATAAGCGTCCGATTTTCCAACAAAAAAACCTCATGCAGAATAGCGTGAGGTAAAGCGGGGAACATGTACGATTCTTTTTCTTAATATATAAATTGATTTACATAAAAACGATGCGAAATGCTTTCCACCTTCACTGAACAATTTCCGATCCGCTTTCGGCACATGATTCACGACAGCTTTAAGAGGGGAATCAATTCCTCCTGCTCGAAGGGCAAGTATGCTGTTGCGAATCAGTACCTGTCGCGCCCCTCCAATCGTTAAGTAAAAAATGCGGTTGCTTGTGAAGATAAGAATAGAGGACTTTCTTTAAGGAGTGTAGTGCCCGAAGATACAATTTCGGGCACTCTTGTCCATTGAACAATGCGTTCCCTCTTTACTTGTAGCAAGGCTTAGGATTCTTCATATAGAAAGTCCAGTAGAGTAGCGAATACTTTCCTCAATAATAATAATAATAATAATAGAAAAGACCATTACAAAGACTTTAGCGGCCAAAATTGTATCTTTGGCCGCCACTCTACGTAAAGAGTCAGCCATTCTTTCTTCCCCAAAAGCATTTTCACTTTATCTACTTGAGATTTTGAAGCGCGACGGATGAATAACCGCCATACGATTATCAAAAAAAATGTGTAGGGATGAGACAAAGTCGCATCCCTACACATAGAAATACTTCGATAACGGTATAGCAGTAATTCAATCCAAAGCGATTTGAATTCAACTGTATACAGAGTGGGTACCTAGTGTATAATTTAGTTATTTCTTGGCTAATTAACAGAACTGTAAATTGAACTTATGATTTTCACACTCTTCAGCTGATTGGATTCTTTAGTTCAACATAATCTAGCTACTCACTTATCGCTGTAACCAGTTCATCATCCGTACTTGTATTTTGGGTGAAGGGACTTTAATTTTCCTTTCAATATTACTTAAATAGGACGCCGATATTTCGAGTTCTTCTGCCAGCTCGCTGAGCGACAAATTCATGTTTTTTCGTCGATCTCGTAGTTGTTCAGTAATCTCCTCTGGATTGAGTTTTCCGACTGATGGCTCGGCTTTAGCATTTGCCTCATTTTGAACTTTACGATTTTTGCCGATTGACAGATACTGCTCCGCTATAACTTCGGGCGGTTCAATAAGCACCATCGTATTTTCCCATATGCGTGCCCATCCTTTGCTACTCGCTATCGATTCATCCCATTTTTCATACTGCCAAGAAGCGATGACGCCATCTCTTAGCAATGTATCAAATGCTTGTTCCAATCGATCCCTAGTCCGTGATGGCGTACGCTCATTTAGTTGCTCACCCGTCGCTTCCAGCAGCGTGCTAATTTTATGGGGTTGCGAATAATCGCCTCTCCTCGCTTGTGTTCGCCATCTCCAACTAAAATAACGAGTGAGTTTCTTTTCCCATGCTTCTCGATAAGGATTATAGTGCAAAGCTTGAATCGGCAAGAGTGCCACTTGCCTCCCTGAACCATACAAGTATTTCGCAAACACCTCGTCAACAGTAAACAGCAATTTTCTCTCTAACAGCTGCTCATCAATGCATATCTCCCGATTTTTGTGATCCTTAAAGATAAAGGCACGCCCTTGAAGCTGAAGTTGCACAGGCCTCCCCTTCTCATAAATCATCGCCTTATCTAAATCAATCCATAAATCCTGTATAATTGATAGCGCTTTCAAAATTTGTTCACGTTGATTCGTTTCATAGCCTCCTCTTCGACCACTTCCACCAAGTTTCGGCTTTAACCCGCGAATCGCTAATAAATCATCTACGTAAATCTCAACCGTATCTTTATGATACCGGGCTGTTGACAAGAAAAAACTACACAGCCCGTCATAGACATCTACGACTACTTCTGACAATGCTTTGGCTTGTGCCCATGCCTCTTGAATGAGCACATCATTCGTTGCCTTCTGCTTCGTCACGCCATTTGGTTTCATTTGGACAATCCCTTCGATACTGCCTTTGTGAATCCGAGCTGTCGGCCATGGAATCGCTTCTTCTCTTTGAAAACTTTTTTTAGATAACACTTCTCTTACTGACTGATAAGGCGCGTTGCTCATCACAAGCACGTTCCCCTGATCGATTAACGTAAATGTAATGTCTTTCTTCGTAACTGCTGACGCTTCGTCTGGAATACCTAGCAGTTCTCTGATTTTTTCTGGAGAGAAAAAAGTTGTATTCATCGATGAAATAAGACGATTAATCCAATCTTGCGTATAGACATTCACAATTTTCGTAAATCTCGAAAGAAATTCTGGATTGCGAGAAGAGTTTTCTGTCAGATATGTGAAAAACAAATCATTTAGTTCGTTCTCGGACAATTTTTCCATCTGCTCATAACCAACCACTTCTTCCATATCTTCTAAAATCCACTCTGTTAAATGCGTTTCAAACCAATGACAAAACTCTTCCCAAACTGCATGATTCATTAAAAATGTATTTGTCTTCAAAAATGCATCAAATTTTTGTATTAATTGCTCGATAAAATGCGGGTCTTTTAAGTCAGGATGATCGGTAGTAGCTGTTTTCACATTCGTTTCATATTCTTTTATCAAATACGCAACCAAATTCGTTGCAATCCTCAGGATTAGTTCATTCCTCGCCTCTAAGCGTAGCTTGGAAAATAATGCCTCACTTTGTTGGTAAGTCGTATCCCAAATAATAAACGTGCTAGAATTACCCGGTTCACTAAACACCGAAATCGTCGTTGGCACTTCATGTGCATGTTTTCCCCAAATTTTATTTTTGTACATGTGGTCGTCGAGTTTCCCAGCTTGGTCATAGATACAAAGTACATAAAAGCGATTGATTTTTTGTGACCAGCGTGTCTTGACGCAATCCTTTTCCTTTGTAGGATTCGCTTTATCTACACCAACAATCATGCTAACATCGTTTTCCAATGTAAAGACCTCCCAAAACAGAATTTTCAGTCTCACAAATTTAAACGCATCCCCTAATAAAGAATGACTACCGTACATATCCAATCATTATACAGGAGGGTCTCTCCCAATAGCAATTACTATTTTAACATCAAAATAATTGATGTGAAGTGCTATTACCCTAATGGTATTCTAGATTCTTTCCCATATAAGAACTAAAAAAACCGACACGTAATGTGCCGGCTTTTCTACTATATTTATGCTTTAACTTTATAGTGTCTAGACTTCAGCGCCTAGGCGCTTGCGCTTTTCTTAGACTTCTTTTTTCGTGAATCGATCCACCATGATAGCAAGTGCACCGTCACCTGTAACGTTTGTTGCTGTTCCGAAGCTATCTTGCGCCATGTATAAAGCAATCATCAGCGCGACCATTGCTTCGTCGAAACCAAGCATTGTGCCTAGTAATCCAACCGCTGCCATTACCGCTCCACCTGGAACGCCTGGCGCCGCAATCATCGTTACACCAAGCATGAAGATGAACGGTAAGTAGGCACCAAATTCAATTGGCATACCATTCATCAGCATGACACCGATTGAACAGGATACAAGTGTAATCGTACTGCCCGATAAGTGAATCGTTGCGAACAATGGAACTGTAAAATCTGTTACTTTCTCCGAAGCACCTGTTTGACGTGCCTGTCTTAGTGTAATTGGAATTGTTGCAGCAGATGATTGTGTCCCAAGTGCTGTGAAGTACGCAGGTGACATTGTTTTCATCAAACTGAACGGGTTTTTCTTCGACAGTGTACCTGCAACTGTGTATTGCAGCGTCAACATCACAAGATGCAGGATGATGATCATAACGAATACCATTGCGAAGACAGATAGCACTTTCGCAACCTCGCCGCTATATGTCATGTTCAGGAAGATCCCGAAAATGTGGAATGGTAGTAATGGAATAATGACGAACGAAATCACTTTTTCAATGAGCACATTGAACTCATCGAAAACCGCAACCATAGATTTACTACCGATGGAAGCCATTCCAATTCCTAAGACGAAAGCTAAAAGTAGTGCCGACATGACACCCATAATTGGTGTCATTTCAAGTTCGAAGAATGCACCAACAGCTGCTCTTCCTGTTTTTTCAATATTGCCATCCCCAACACTGCTGATCAATCCAGGCAATACTGTCGATGCGACGAAGAATGCGAGAATCCCCGCTGCGATTGTTGAGATATAAGCAAAAGCTGTCGCAAGACCAAGTAATTTACCCGATCCCTTTCCAAGCTTCGCAATCCCTGGTGCGATAAAACCAATAATGATCAGTGGAACGATAAAGTTTAAGAAGCCACCGAAAATCATATTGAACGTGGCTGCTAGGCCAACAAACCATTCTGCAAATCCTTCACTAATTTTCGGAATAAGTACTCCCAGTCCGACTGCTAGTCCAATCGCAATGACAATACGCCAGATCAGACCTATTTTGAGCTTCATGTATATGTCCTCCTCAAATGAACATTTGTTTTTATAAGTTAATAATACAATACCACAACATTTTAGCGATGTGAACCCCTTTTTCCACTCTGCGCGCACATTTGTAATAGACGTAATTCATTAAATATTATGTTATTAAAATATAAAATCGTTCCTTCGCTAGGAGGGACTATGTCCATGGAGGGAAAACGATATGATATGCGCGGTTTGATGGAAACTTTGCGTGCTTCGACAGCTACTTTGCGCGCTTCGACGGCTATTTTGCGCGCTTCGCCAACGACATTGCGCGCTTCGACGGCTACTTTGCGCGGTTCGCCAACGACATTGCGTGCTTCGACAGCTACTTTGCGCGGTTCGCCAACGACATTGCGCGCTCCGACGGCTACTTTGCGCGGTTCGCCAACGACATTGCGCGCTTCGACGGCTACTTTGCGCGGTTCGCCAACGACATTGCGCGCTTCGACGGCTACTTTGCGCGGTTCGCCAACGACATTGCGCGCTTCGACGGCTACTTTGCGCGGTTCGCCAACGACATTGCGCGCTTCGACGGCTACTTTGCGCGGTTCGCCAACGACATTGCGCGCTTCGACGGCTACTTTGCGCGGTTCGCCAACGACATTGCGCGCTCCGACGGCGGCTTTGCGCGGTTCAACAAAGTCATTGCGCGCCTACAAATTCCTCTCCACAAAAAAAGAAGCCCATCGACCATTAATGATCGATGAGGCTTCCACTCCATTTATTTAACTGGCACGATTTCGCCATTCCATTCTTCAAGGATATAATCTTGGATTTCTTGTGATTTCAATACTTCAACCAACGCTTTAATTTCAGCGTTATTTTCATCGCCTTCACGTACAGCGATGATATTCAAGTACGGTGATTCCGCCGAATCTTCCATTTCGATTGCATCTTCAAGTGGGTTTAAACCTGCATCGATTGCGAAGTTCGTGTTAATGAGAACTATATCACCTTCACCTTGATTGAAAAACTGTGGCAAAATTGCCGGATCATTTTTCGCATCAAATTGTAGATTTTTTGGATTCTCAACAATATCTTTTACTTCAGCTTTCGTTTTATCAATGCCCTCAGCTAGCTTGATAAGCCCTTTCGCTTCAAGCAACCCAAGTACGCGCCCATGATCAGCTACTGAATTACTAATCAAGACCAGTGCACCCTCTGGAAGCTCTTCAAGTGATTTATATTCTTTTGAATAGATACCAATTGGCTCTATATGGATTTCGCCTGCATTGACAAATTTGTAGCCATGATCTGCCATTTGTGTTTCAAGATAAGGAATGTGTTGGAAATAGTTCGCATCGATTTCTCCAGACTCAAGGTCTTGGTTCGGCAATATATAATCCTGGTATTTTTCAATTTTAAGTTCTACGCCTTTTTCTTTCAACAATGGTTTTACTTTTTCAAGAATGATTGCATGTGGTGTATTTGAAGCACCAATCTTCAATTCCGTTACTTCACTGCCTGTATCTCCCTTGCCATCGCCGCTTGTCTGACTGTCTTTTTTACCTTCATCTTTTGTACCGCATGCAGCTAGTGCAAGTACAAGTACCGCTAATAAAATACCCGTTAATAACTTCTTCATTTTATTGACTCCCCTTTTCTTCTATAATTATTTAAAATCAGGCAGTGCCTGTTGTGCCCATTATCTATTTATCGCTTATCCGATCTCTTCACCACAAAATCTCCGATGATTTGAATGGCAAAAACAATAATTAGTATAAGGATCGTAGCTACTAACGTGACATCTTCTCGGCTACGTTGGAAGCCCTCCATATAAGCAAGTGTCCCAAGACCACCCGCACCGATAATCCCCGCCATAGCGGTATAACCAACAAGTGCAATAGCTGTCACTGTAATTCCAGAAATAAGCGCTGGCATCGACTCTGGCAGAAGAACTTTGAATATAATTGTTCTTGTCTTTGCCCCCATCGACTTAGCAGCTTCAATAACACCTTTATCAATTTCTTGTAAGGCTATTAATACCATTCTTCCGTAAAACGGTGCCGCTCCAATAATCAAGGCTGGCAACGCTGCTTCTGGTCCACGAATTGTGCCAATTAAGAATTTTGTAAACGGAATCAGTAGAATAATTAATATGATAAATGGAATGGACCTAAATACATTTACAATGGCGCCTGTAATGGTATACGTTAGCCGATTCGCCCATAATTGATCTGGACTTGAAAGGAACAATAGTATACCTAAGGCTAGCCCAATAACAAAGGTGAATAAAGTCGCAATCGCCGTCATATAAAGTGTTTCCACTGTCGCTTCCCACATTATCATCCAATCAACATTCGGAAAGAGGTTCTCAATCATTGCCAATCACCTCCGTCTGAACGTCTTGTGTATGCAAATAGCGAATCGCTTCTTGGATTTCACTGTCATCCCCTACAAGTTGTAGGATCAGCGTGCCGTATGCGCCACCGCGTGTATGCGAGATATTGCCCTGTACAATGTTGACATCGAGCGAATACTTTCGAATGAGACTCGCAAGCACAGGTTGTTCTGTCCGTTCACCAACAAAAACAAGTTTGATGAGTGTGCCAGCAGAGATTTCTTCCTTAATATGTGTCACGGCTTGCTTCACTTCCGAAGATTCCGTCACTTGCGACACAAAGCGCTTCGTAATCGGCGCCTGCGGTGATTGGAATACTTGCAACACATCTCCCATTTCAACAACCTTCCCCGCCTCCATGACGGCCACTCGATGACAAATTTTCCGAATGACATGCATCTCATGCGTGATGAGCACAATCGTTAATCCAAGCCGTTCGTTAATGCCTGTCAGCAAATCCAAAATCGATTCTGTCGTTTCAGGGTCAAGTGCAGATGTCGCTTCATCACAAAGCAATACTTCTGGGTCATTCGCCAGTGCACGCGCAATGCCAACACGTTGCTTCTGCCCCCCCGATAATTCAGACGGGTACGCATTTTCACGACCTTTTAAACCGACAAGTTCGATAAGTTCTACCGCTTTACGCTCACGCTCCGCTTTTTTAACGCCCGCGATTTCAAGTGGGAATGTAATATTGTCTTTCACCGTACGTGACCAAAGCAAGTTAAAATGTTGGAAAATCATACTTACTTTTTGGCGCGCTTCCCGCAATTCTTTCCCTTTGATCGCCGATATTTCTCGCTTACCAATGGTTACTTTCCCGGACGTTGGCGTTTCGAGACCATTCAGCAGGCGAATCAATGTACTTTTTCCTGCTCCACTATAGCCAATAATTCCAAAAATTTCACCTTCGGCAATTTCAAGAGTAACGCCTTCTACCGCGGATATGCTAGAAGGACCCGTTCCAAACCTTTTGTTGATATCCGTTAACTGAATCATTTTGCTCACCTCTTAAAAATTAGCTACTTCTTAGCAAGCAGGCCAATCCTGCTCTTCTCAATGTCCAGCTCCAACGGCCAGACGCTTGAGCTTTCTCAATATAAAAAACCTTCCTGCAGACGGGCAGAAAGGTTTAACGTTTAAATTTAGGACGTTGTTCCATTCTCTCATCTTTCAAAGCATACGCTTTGTGTGACTTGGCACCATTTCACTTACGTGACGGTTGCCGGGCTTCATAGGGCACTATCCCTCCACCTCTCTTAATAAGAGTAACTTATTTAATTATAATGTTAAAATGTATTGTATCATGAGGCTATTCAAACTGTCAATCGATTCTCTCAAGTAGATAAGGCACAGATTGGAACGCATAAATTTTCTCCTGTATACGACCATCCTTTTGAATTAACAGACAAGGTACACTTTCAATTTCATAACGCACTGCAAGCTCCTGCACATAGTTGAGATCCGCTTTGCCGATCGGCATGTCAGGTCGCATGACCGAAATCACATCCATCATTTTTGAGGCGACAGCGCATGTTCCACACATAGGTGTATATAAATAATACACTGCAGCAGCCGATTGCTGTAACGTGCTTTCCCATTGTTCACGTGTCCATGTTTCCATTGCGACTACTTCCTTTATCGTAAAAATTCGGGGCGAATGTTGAAATTCACTTGTTGTAAAATCGTGGCGAGCACTTTGTAAGGGGTTGTTTCCACTTGATGGTATACCTTTTCTGTATACAAATGGGTTGCGGTAGGGTACTCTCTTTTGACTAAAGCACGGATTTTTTCGCCTGATTCATCGGCATCGACAAAAACTACTAATTCACGTTCCTCATAGGGTGTAAGTAGTTCTTCAAGTCGATAAGGACTGATTGTTCCATTCGTACAAATGATGTCGACAGGCTCTGCCAATATTCGCATAAGCCGCGTCTTGTCTGCACGTCCCTCGACAATAATCACTCTTTCATCCGACAACGGATTTCCTCCCTTGCTTTATATAAGTGGAGATACAAAAGCGCCGGCAAGCTACCGGCGCTTATATCAGATTATTCTCCGATTGTCATTTTGTCATACGCTTCAGCAGTCATAAGTGCATCTAGTTCAGATGCATTTGAAGGTTCAACAACAATCATCCATGCATTTTCGTATGGAGATTCGTTAACGAATTCAGGGTTATCTTCTAACTCTGCGTTCACTTCAAGAACTTTACCGCTGATTGGTGCATAAAGTTCTGATACAGTTTTAACAGATTCAACGCTTCCGAAAGGCTCGTCTGCTTTGATTTCGTCACCAACTGCTGGTAGTTCAACGAAAACAATATCGCCAAGTTCAGATTGTGCGAAGTGTGTAATTCCAATACGGTAGTTACCGCTTTCATCTTTCACCCATTCGTGTTCTTCAGAATAACGCAAGTCTTTTGGTGTGCTCATTCCATACCCCTCCAAATCAATAGTTTCATTCCATTCAATTTTGGCATATTTCCCGACGAAAGACAAGGTCTGTTGTCAGTTTGTCCAGATGTTGTCGAAATCCTCTTCCTTAAAGCCAACAGTCACTTTACCTTCTCCGTAAACAATCGGTCTTTTAATCAACATGCCGTCCGATGCTAGCAAGCTCACTTTCTCGTCATCCGTCATCGTAGGCAGCTTGTCTTTCAAATTCAATTCTCTATATTTCATCCCACTGACATTGAAAAACTTCTTCAACTCCAAGCCTGATGTAGCAATGATTTGTTCAAGCTCTTCCTTTGAAGGTGGAGCCTCTGCTATATTGACTTCTTGAAACGCCAAGCCGTTCGTTTCAAGCCATTTTTTCGCTTTTCGACATGTCCCGCATTTCGGGTAGCCATAATAAGTAAGTTCCATTTTTCCAACACCTCCAATACCTTCAGTATAGCAAATAAAACACAAAATAGTGTCAGTTGCTGTCACAATTTGCAGTTTGCAAATCAAGTCAACAACTGACACTAGGGAAACTATATTAGACGATGTACTTTTCGGCGTCGATGAGTTTCACGGAAGCTTCACGTTTTTTCAAGATGATGTTATAAGGATTTGAGCGTGTCAATTTGCGTAGTGCTGACAACATCATGCGCTGATTGTCGCCGTCCACAGCTGCAAGAAGTGTTTCTTTGGCATCCTTCTCAATCGCTTCAAACGCTTCTTGACAGAAAATTTCTGTGTAAAGAATCTTCTGTTGCTCTTTGTCTTCTCCGTTGCGCGCAATCGCTTTTTCCGTACGCAACAATGCAGATTCCATCGCAAAGATATTATTCGCAATGTCAGCAATGTTGACGAGCACTTCCTGTTCGGCTTCCAGTTTTGTGCCGAAACGTTGTGCTGCGAGGCCTGCTGCGAGAAGTCCAATTTTCTTCGCATTTTTCACAAGTACTTTCTCTTGTGCCAATGCTTCGTCACCGATGTCCTCTGGCATCATCATAAGTAGTTCTTCTTGCAATGCTTGGGCTTGCTGTAAAAGTGGTAATTCACCCTTCATCGCTTTTTTCAGGAATGTACCCGGTACAATTAGGCGGTTAATTTCATTTGTTCCTTCAAAAATACGGTTGATGCGGGAGTCACGGTATAGACGCTCCACTTCGTACTCTTGCATAAAGCCATAACCACCGTGAAGCTGAACCGCTTCGTCAACGATGTAATCCAATACTTCTGAACCAACGACTTTATTGATGGAACATTCGATTGCGTACTCCGCAATTGCCGCTGCAATCGCTTTGCCGTCTTTTTGTTCTTCAGGGCTCAATTGGCTTTGACGCTCCTCGAAGTAGCCCACTGTACGGTAAATTAAGCTCTCCGTTGCATATAATTTCGACGCCATTGTCGCTAGCTTTTGTTTCGTTAAATTAAAGGATGAAATTGGTGTTTTGAACTGCTGACGTTGATTGGCATACGAGATCGCTAATTCAAGTGCACGCTTCGAACCACCGATTGTACCTACCCCTAGTTTGTAGCGACCAATGTTCAAAATGTTAAAGGCAATCACATGCCCACGGCCAATTTCACCTAGTAGATTTTCTACTGGCACTTGTGCATCTTCCAAAATCAGCGTTCGTGTGGAAGATGATTTAATACCCATCTTTTTTTCTTCTGCACCTACAGAAACACCTGGGAATTCTTTTTCGACGATAAATGCCGTGAATTTTTCGCCATCGATTTTCGCGTAGACAACGAAGACATCTGCAAAGCCTGCATTTGTAATCCATTGTTTTTCACCGTTTAAGACGTAATGCGTCCCCGCCTCATTAAGCTTCGCAGTTGTTTTTGCACCGAGTGCATCTGAACCTGAACCCGGCTCTGTCAGTGCGTATGCAGAAATTTTGTCGCCCGTTACGGAGTTCGGCAAATACTTTTTCTTTTGCTCATGATTCCCGAAAAGAACGATTGGCAACGTTCCAATTCCAACGTGTGCACCGTGTGTAATGGAGAAGCCGCCTGCAACAGACATTTTCTCTGCAATCAATGCTGATGAAATTTTATCGAGACCTAAACCATCATATTCTTCTGGAACGTCAGCCCCTAACAACCCGAGATTTCCAGCTGATTTCAACAGTCGTACGGAATGCTCAAACTCATGATTTTCAAGATTGTCAACGACTGGTGTTACTTCGTTCTTCACGTAATCCTCTGTCGTTTTCGCAATCATTTTTTGCTCGTCAGAAAAGTCCTCAGGCGTAAATACCCGTGACGCCGCCATTTCTTCAACTAGGAAAGCTCCACCTTTAATAAGATCCGCTGTTTTCAATTCAGTCATTGTAATTTCCTCCTTTGGATTGTTAAAGTAAACTCTATAAGTTGGAATAAAGAATGCCGTTGAATCCACTACCTTCGCTATATTCATTTATTCAACTTATCTATACTTCAATTAAAGTAACTCGAACACACCCGCTGCGCCCATTCCGCCGCCGATACACATCGTCACGACGCCGAATTGCTTGCCTTGACGTTTGAGTTCACTCATCATACGAATCGTTAAAATCGTACCTGTCGCGCCAAGTGGGTGTCCGAGTGCGATGGCACCACCATTGAAGTTCACTTTGTCCATATCGAGCCCTAAGTGACGAATAACTTGTAAGGATTGTGAAGCAAATGCTTCATTTAACTCCCACACATCAATATCCTCAATCGATAGTCCTGCAATTTTAAGTGCCTTTGGAATGGCTTCAATCGGGCCAATACCCATCACTTCAGGGGGTACACCGCCTACTGCGAATGCACGGAATTTGGCAATCGGCTTCAAGCCTTGTGCTTCTGCCACTTCACGATCCATGACGAGTACAGAGCCAGCCCCGTCTGATGTCTGGGACGCGTTTCCTGCTGTAACCGACCCCGTCACTGAAAACGCCGGACGCAATTTAGCTAATCCTTCGACGCTTGTTCCGTGACGAACCCCTTCATCCATTTCAAACGTAAATTTCTTTTCAGCGTATTTACCATTCGCATCTACAAAGCCTTTGACAACGTCCACAGGAACAATTTCCTCTTTAAAGTTCCCAGCCGCAATTGCCGCCGCTGCTTTCTCGTGTGATCGTACCGCAAACGCATCTTGGTCTTCACGGCTAACGCCATACTTTACGGCAACTTGCTCCGCAGTATGCCCCATGCCCATATAATACTGTGGCGCTGTTTCTGCTAAGTAAGCGTTCGGTCGAATCGTATTGCCCATCATCGGCACCATACTCATTGACTCGACCCCACCAGCAATAATCGCTTGCGAGTGACCAATCATAATGCGCTCTGCTGCATACGCAATGGACTGAAGGCCCGAAGAACAAAAGCGATTGACTGTAATGGCAGGCGTTGTATCTGGAAGACCTGCAAGCGCCCCTATATTCCGCGCCACGTTCATCCCCTGTTCCGCCTCAGGCATCGCACAACCGATAATTACATCATCAATTGGCCCATCATAGCCGCCTGCACGTTTCAATGTTTCTTTAATCGTCAACGCCCCTAAATCATCTGGTCGTACTGTTACAAGGGAACCTCTGCCCGCTTTCCCGACCGGCGTCCGTGCACCGGCTACAATCACTGCTTCACGCATTGAATTTTCCTCCTCTATATCGACCGTTCAAAAAGTCCTAAAAAGCGTTCTCCCGCTCTTCTCCGTCTGCTTTTCAAACGCTTATTTTGGCTATTTATTGATCAGTTGCGCAATGGTTTCCCTTTTACAAGCATATGCTGCATCCGTTGTTGTGATTTCGGTTCCGCCACTAGGCTCAGGAACGCTTCACGTTCAAGGTCAAGCAAATATTGTTCATCGACGAGTGTGCCGTATGGTACTTTGCCGCCTGCTAACACAAACGCTAGCTTCTTCGCGATTTTCAAATCATGTTCACTAATAAAGCCTGAAAGGAACATGCCCTCTGCCCCAAGCAGCATCGTCGCATAGCCTGAGTCACCTGTAACAGGCAGTTTTTCACGCTTCGGTGCTTTATAGCCTGTCTCGTATAAAGCAAGTGCCGCTTGCTTTGCATCGTAAATTAAGTGATCTGCGTTAGCACTAATACCATCTGCAAAGTCGAGGAAGTTGTTATCACGCGCTTCTTCGCCAGAAGTAGACACCTTCGCCATTGCAATCGATTCAAATACTTTATTCGCCACGAATTGGTAGTCTACTTGAACACCTTTCGGCAACCCTTTAAGATGTTTCGCATAGAGATTGACGTTACCGCCACCACCTGGAATTAACCCAACGCCTGCTTCCACAAGCCCAATATACGTTTCCATCGATGCTTGAATATGCGCTGCTGGCAAGCAAACTTCTGCCCCACCACCGAGCGTCATCCCAAATGGTGCCGCTACAACAGGCTTCGTAGAATACTTGATTTTCATCATCGCATTTTGGAACGACCGAATCACATACTCCAGTTCAAAAATATTATCATCTTGTGCTTCCATTAAAATCATGCCGAGGTTAGCACCGACACAGAAATTCTTACCTTGGTTGCCAATGACAAGCCCTTTGTAATTTCTCTCAACTTCATCCACCGCGAAATTGATCATTTGTATAATATCGAGTCCTATCGCATTCGACTGTGAATGGAATTCAAGCAGTGCAACACCATCTCCTAGGTCAATTAAACTAGCACCAGAATTCTTTTTAATGACGCCATGCTTCTTCTTATAGCGTTTCAAATCAATAGCTTTATCATTGACCGGAACAAGCGAGTAGTCTTCTCCATCGAAGAAATACAGATCTCCGTCTTGTTCTCTATAGAAGGTTTCATAGCCTTTGTCGAGTAGACTTTGAACGAAGGCAGGCACAGTTACTCCCTCTTCCTTCATCTTATCCATAGATTTTGCAACGCCAATTGCGTCCCAAATTTCAAACGGTCCTTGCTGCCAACCAAAACCCCATTTCATGGCATTGTCGATGGCCACAATGTCATCGGCAATTTTACCGTTCAATTCTGCGGAATATAAAAGCGTAGGTGCGAGTATACTCCAAAGAATTTCACCTGTTCGATCATCCGCATAGACAAGTGTTTTCACTTTGTTAGCTAGTCCTTTTTGTTGCTTCGCCATTTCCATTGAAGGCGTTTTCAATTTCTTGACGGGACCATATTCAAACGTTTCTGGGTCAAGTTCAAGAATGTCTTTCCCTTTTTTCACATAGAAGCCTTGCTTCGCTTTTGCACCAATCCAACCATTATCGACCATCTTTTTCATAAATGGCGGCAGTGCAAATACTTGCTGCTCTTCGCCTTCGGTTTTGTCATAGACGTTTTTCGCAACATGCATAAACGTATCCAAACCGACAACGTCCAATGTACGGAATGTTGCGGATGTCGGACGGCCAATCAATGTGCCCGTTACCGAATCAATTTCTCCAATCGAATAGCCGCGTTTCTCCATCTCGCGTAACGTAATCAGCAGGCCATACGTACCGATTCGATTCGCGATAAAGTTCGGTGTATCTTTCGCGATGACAACGCCTTTCCCCAGTTGGTCTTCACCAAAGTGCGTCATGAAGTCGACTACTTCGGGTGCAGTCGTACTCGCTGGAATCACTTCCAATAGTTTCAAATAGCGTGGTGGATTGAAAAAATGTGTGCCGAGGAAATGTTTTTGGAAATCTTCCGAACGCCCCTCTGCCATTGCTTCTATACTAATGCCCGATGTGTTGGAGCTAATGATTGTGCCGGGTTTACGAACCACGTCAATTTTTTCATATAGCCCTTTTTTCACTTCAAGGTTTTCAACGATGACTTCAATAACCCAGTCAACGTCCTGTAGTTTATCTAAATCGTCCTCGAAGTTCCCCGCTTCTATCAAGGATAGATTCCCTTTCGTTGCCAATGGTGCTGGTTTTTGTTTCAGCAGTTTCTGTAAAGCGCCTGCTGCAATTTTATTACGCACTTGGTGATGCGCTAATGTAAGTCCTTTCGCCTCTTCCTCTTCCGTCAACTTGTTCGGGACGATATCCAAGAGTAGGACCGGAATTCCGATATTTGCGAGATGGGCTGCAATGCCTGATCCCATGACACCTGCTCCTAAAACAGCCGCTTTTTTAATTTGATAAGCCACGTGTGAAGCCTCCCTTTTCCATTTGAATGAATGCTCATTCATTTTATAAGCAAAAAAAATAGAAACGATTTCTATAACTCTTAGTGTAAAACATAATCATAGTTTTCGCAATATTTAAATCTAAAAATTATTTTAAAATAATCAATCCTCGTATTCAAGCATTTTGCTACCCGACTTTATTAAAAACATTGTACACTGACCATATGAAGGAGGGACAAAAATTATGAAACCAATTACAACAGCTGAACAATTCAACGAAATCATTGCAAGCGATTCCAAAGCACTTATTAAATTCCAAGCAGGATGGTGCCCTGACTGTACACGTATGGACATGTTCATCGACCCGATTATCGAGAAATATGATATGTATACATGGTATGACATCAATCGCGACGTGCTACCAGAAATCGCTGAAAAATACGATGTTATGGGTATTCCAAGCTTGCTCATTTTCCAAAACGGTGAGAAGAAAGCGCATTTGCATAGCGCAAACGCAAAATCACCTGAGCAAGTAACAGAGTTCCTAGATAGCGTAGAACAATAAGTGCATGCCTAAGCGGATAGACCTCGGTCTATCCGTTTCTTCATTTTATAGAGCAACTTTTTTCCAACTGTTATATAATTGAGAAAACAGTAACGAGGTGGTCAAGATGGATTACGAAAAAGAATTAAACCGACTACACAAGAAAATTGCCTACTATGAGCTCGTCATTCATGAACTCTCAGCCCCCATCATTCCCTCCCTTATCGACGACACAGTTCTTATACCTATTTCTGGTCCTGTAAGTCTCGGGCGTCTTACATCCATTCGCACACGCGTTCTCGACTATTTCGCCGACCATCGGGATATGAATTGTGCTGCTTTTGATTTTACAGGTGTTGCTAGTAAGGACCTCACACAACTCGATTTCAACGACTTTACAACTGAAATCAGTCAACTGAATACAGCCCTGAAATTGATGGGGATTCGCCCGATTTTCGTCGGCTTTAATCCACAGCTCGTTCGGGAAATTGTCCAAGCAAACATTCATGTTGAAATTGAAACCTATGTCAACTTTAAAACTGCATTAACCGCTCTGTTTAATGCCAATGGCCAATCACTTTATTCAAATTAATACAGGATATACTAAGCAATTGGCGGTGAATACAATGAAAAAACAATTGAATATCAACGGAAAGTCACAATATGCTGAAGACATCTACGAAAAATTTCGTCCTTCGGCATGTGGTCCTGTGACTGCCCGTGTCATTCTAGATCAATTTGCACCAGAAGTTTGCCCTTATGATGCAAACAAATTGTATACAATGCTCGGCAGTACTAGAATCGGGCTCAGCAAAAGGCGGCTCATTGGAAATTTGCGCAACCTCTTAGGCGCTGGCTGGACGGTTGCAGATTGCACAGTAGAAGAAGTCAAACGACAAATCGATCGAGGATATGCCGTTGCCGCAAAGTTCGACAAGTGGTTTACTTTTCGCTGGCGTGGTCACTATGCCTTTGATTACCACTGGGTACCTGTTATTGGCTATGAAGAAACAGATAATGACGTGATGCTTATCATTCATGATAACGGCGGGCGAAACCGTCCAAGCCAAGTGCGACAGGTTTCCTATAAACGGAATAAGCCTGTGCTGTCTTTTGTGAAAATTGAACCAAAAAATCTCTCTACAGATTAACCGTAGAGAGATTTTTTTATGACCTAAATAGGGAGTCTGCCTGTCTGACAATCATCGAATAGCCTTCACGTTCAATGCTTTCTCTTTTCTCTTCATCATAAATAGGTAACGCCAACGCATCAATTGCATCACTCATATCTAGCTCACAGTGGATTTCCGCTAGCTTTCTTGATAGGTGCAGCATCTCTAAATCCGTTTCAATTTTCTTGCGCATCGCGGGTGTTAGTTCGTCCAATGCCTCGATGACGCCTTCTACTGAACCGTACTCTTTGATGAGTTTCAATGCAGTTTTCGGCCCGATACCTTTGACACCTGGATAACCATCGCTCGTATCACCCGTAAATGCTTTTTTGTCGATAAACTGCTTCGGTGAAATGCCATACTCCTCTACAAACCGTTCATATGTATAAATATCATAAACGTTATAGCCTTTTTTCATAAACGCAATACGGACACCTGGTCTAAGCAATTGCAGTAAGTCTTTATCACCTGTAACGATTGTAATATCCGCTTTACCATCCCACGTCGCCACCATCGATCCGATGACATCATCCGCTTCCATCCCACGAATGCCATAGTTTTTCCATCCGATTAATTCGGAAACACTTCTCGCCATATCAAATTGTGGCATAAGCTCTGGTGCAGGTTCTGGACGATTCGCCTTGTAACCGTCGAAAAGCTCATTGCGAAATGTATGTGCACTCATATCCCAACAAACCGCCAAATGAGATGGCTTGAAAATCGATGTCGCCGTCAACGTATGACGCGCGAATCCTTGCACCCCATTCGTCGGTGTTCCTGCTGCATTTGGAAAATAATGTCCCATTGCAGATGTTGCAAAAAACGAACGGAATAACAAAGCCATCCCGTCGATTAATAAAATATGTGGTTTCTCTTGCGCTTGCATTGTCAACTGTCCCTCCAAACGGCTGAATCATCGATCCACTTCACAAATCGCTTCAGCCTTCCCTCTATAAATTTTGCAGTTTTGTCATCGAGTAATTTCCCATTCTCATCGAATTTCGTTTGCGCCACGGCAACAAGTATTTCATTGCTTGGCAAAGGCAGTGCCTGAACGCCCGGCGCATTTAAAATTTGTCGCAAATGACTTTGTGAGCGGGCCGTCCCGACTTGTCCCGTCGAACAGCCCAGAATAAGAACAGGTTTCTTTTTCATAGCCCTGCCTTCCCTTGAAAACCAATCGATGGCATTTTTCAAAGTGCCCGGCACGGAATGATTATACTCTGGTGTTGCGATGATGATGCCGTCACTATCCCGCAATTGCTGCCTCGCAATGATGACACAGTCGGGCGGTGTCTGTTCGAGATCTTCATTGAACAAGGGGAATGCCGAGATGTCTACAAACTCCATGTTCAGCTCATGCTCGTATGTTTCTTGGATATAATGGAGCAATGCTGTATTATAAGATGCTTGTCGTAAACTTCCAGAAATAAGTGCTACTTTTTTCACCGTATACGCCCCCTAAAATCATCGTTAACCCTATCATAGCACACTCCAAAGCCATTACGCCTCGCTGTAATGGCGATGTAGATTTAACTGATGACGATTTTCCTGGCTATGCGCGGTTTACTGGCTGCTTTGCGCGGTTCGCCAAAAAGGCCGATAACCTAGGCGTTCAAATCCAACAAAAAAGTTCCACAGCTTTTACAGCGCCATGGAACTTTTTGTTCTCTCATTTATAATCCTTAACAATCACCGAATCGATTGGAATGTCCTTTCCATTCATTTTAAATAGAACGGTGTCATAATCACCTTCACCTGTAATTTTATAAAGTAGCTTATGCTTTACATCCTTGTTTTCATAATCTAAGGTAGATGTTTCATTAAATGATATTGTCAATACCTGATCCTTCGCATCTGTCGAGAAGTCGCTTAAAATAATCGCCTCTTCACCTTGGATAACAGTGCCCCTATTCAAAAACACCTATTGCACTTTCTCACCAAAAAATAAGTAATTGCCATTTTCAAGGTCTTCAATCATGTCTTGCATATCGCGACTCACATTGTCGATTGCTACTTCTGAAACTTTGAACTCTTAACTAACCCCCATGATTAGTAGCACTAGAACGACTGGGAATACAGCCCTCCTCATCTCCATCCCCCTACATAATATCGTACCATAATCTATGGTTCAATCTATCCTTATTCTCCTCTATCACATCATTAAGGAAAGCCCCAATAGACAACAGCAATAGTAAATCGCTAGTATAATAGCTTACACAAAATAGCCCCCCTCTTCCCTGGAAATGAAGAAGAGGGACGGACCCAAAAGGTGATTATTAGCGGCAAAAAAGAAAATGGCAACAATGAACAACTAATGGTTTGTCGATTTTGATTTCCATCCTCTCGAGCAATTCTTTACGCGCCTGTATGGCTTTGAAGCCCTGGTAAAATACAACGACCACGACCAAATGGAACGCAGTAAGGTGTACCAAAAATAGGATCTGTAGACACCTGGCATTCCATTCCAAATACCGTTCGAACCAAATCACATGTAATAATATCCTCAGGTTTCCCCTGCGCATACACACTTCCATCTTTAATCGCCACAATATTATGCGCATAGCGGGAAGCCAGATTTAAATCATGTAAGACCATAATAATCGTTCGATTCTGCTGTTCATTCAACTCGAACAATAAATCTAGAATTTCAATTTGATACGTCATATCTAAATAGGTTGTCGGCTCATCCAATAAAATAACTTCTGTATCCTGCGCAAGCGTCATCGCAATCCATGCACGTTGCCTTTGACCACCTGACAATCGATCAATGGGCTGATCTCGAAGGTCTCCAATTCTAGTAGCAGTCATCGCTTCCTCAGTTTTCTTTGTATCCTCTGCACTCCATCTTGCAAGCCACGATTGATGTGGGTATCGCCCTTGTTTCACAAGGTCTTGAACTGTCAATCCCTCTGGCGAAACAGGTCCCTGTGGAAGTATCCCCATCTTCTTTGCAAGATTACGTGACGACAAAGAATGAATATCTTTGCCTTCAAGTAAAATAGATCCATCCGATGGTTTTAACAGCCGAGCAATTGAACGGAGTAATGTTGACTTCCCGCAACCATTACTGCCTACAAATACAGTGATTTCTCCACGTGGAATTGATAAATCCAGGTTTTCAAAAAGAAGATGATCTTGATACCCGATTGTTAGATTTTTAGTTTTTATTGAAGTATGCATAAAAAAGCCTCCAAATCTATATAAAAGTACTAAATGAGTTTTAATTTAAATTGCCTACAAGCATATCATATCTACTTGTAATTGATAATAATAATTATCCTATTATTTGTAATAAAAAACTCGATGATGCAAAAGATACCTGCTTCATCGAGCTACTATTATTTTTTCAAGAAATAGGCTTCAATATCATCTAGCATGAGGTTCGCTGCCAAAACACCACCAGCAGTATTCCAGATAACATCATCCACTTGGGAAACATTCCCTTCTTTTGAAACGTTCAAGTTTTTAAATAATGGATCTTCAATCCAGTCATTTGCTAATTTTGTCGCTTCGTTATCTCCTGTTTCATATGTGAAATAAAACAGTACATCACCATCCATTGCTGGAATTCGCTCTTTTGTCAAACCGCGTTCAGCAAAATCATCCACGTCTTGCCCGTCCGCACGTGCAAATCCAAGTTGGTCTAAAATGACACCCGAGAATGAATCTTTATGATAAATACGTACATCTCCGGCCATAAAGCGAACCATTGAGATCTTTTTCTTTGTTTGATCACCTAATTCTGCTTTTAGCGTTTCAACACGATCTTTATACGCTTTCAGGACTTCATTACCTTTTTCTTCTTGATTCACTGCCTTCGCATATAGTGCAAAGTTTTCCTGCCAATCACCACGAAGCGTTTCTGTAAAAACGGTTGGGGCAATTTTCCCTAGTTGCTCATAAATTGCTTCATGACGCATTTTATTCCCAATGATTAAATCCGGTTTTAAAGAGGCAATCTTTTCTAAACTTGGTTCCGATTCTAAACCGACAGATTCTGTACCTGTCATATCCATATGATCGTACCACTCATTATTTGCAGGTGATTGAATCGCCCCCACAGGTTGAATACCGATTGCTAGAAGAGCCTCAGCACCTTCATTCGTTAAAATCACAATACGTTTTGGTGTTCCTGGGATTTCCGTTTCTCCCATTGCATGTTGAACAGTATATGCTGTTTCATCATTATTCGGAGTTGCATTACTCGCGCTATCGCTTGAACCTTCATCTTTACTAGCCCCACAAGCAGATAATACAAGTAGAGATATAATTAAAACAAAACCTACTAGTTTTTTCATCTTTTTTCCTCCAACTAATTGAGAATGAGAATCATTTACACCTAGTATGTTATATGCTACTATGTGTAATGTCAACTATCTATTGAAATAATTATTTTAGAAGTGAGGATATCATGATACATACAACAAAAGGCAAGTGGATTGCTCTCATCTTAAGTAGCTTCGTTTTGATCATTTGTTTACTTTCCAGTATTGTCTTTGGCTATACCGAAACAAGCTGGTCAACCGCATTCGCCGCATTCAAGGAAAATGATGGCTCAACTGCACATCTTGTTATTTTAAATGTCCGCCTGCCGCGAGCATTAATCGCCGCTATTGTTGGGGCATGTTTAGCCACTTCAGGAGCTATTATGCAATCCATTACAAAGAATCCGTTAGCATCACCTAGTATTTTGGGGATAAATGCAGGCGCTGTTTTCTTTGTTGTAATCGGGGTTGTATTATTTCAGTTACAAAGCCTTCAATCCTACATGATTTTCGGCTTAGTAGGTGCAGCCGTTTCTTTCATAATTGTTTTTCTCCTAAGTAGTATTGGTAGAGAGGGCCTAACGCCCATGAAACTGATATTAGCAGGTGCAGCCGTTTCCGCTTTATTTTCATCAATGACACAAGGTTTTTTAACAATTAATGAAGCAGCATTGGATCAAGTATTGTTTTGGATGGCAGGTTCAGTTGCCAATCGTCCAATCGAATTACTCAATATAGGATTCCCTTATATGGTAATTGGACTGCTTGCGGCTTTCCTTTTATCCAAACAGATGAACTTGCTTGCATTAGGAGACGACATTGCATCAGGTCTTGGCCAAAATGTAATTCTTATCAAATTTATATTTTCCTTTATCGTAGTGGTGTTAGCCGGAACTTCAGTAGCCATTGCTGGTCCTATCAGTTTTATTGGAATTATTATCCCCCACATCGTAAGATCATTCGTCGGTATACAACATCAGTGGGTCTTCCCATTTTCCGCTATTTACGGAGGGATCCTGCTACTCTTGGCCGACATCGCAACGCGCTATATTATGATGCCTAAGGAAGTGCCTGTCGGAGCTATGACCGCATTAATTGGGGTTCCTTTCTTCATTTATGTGGCGAGAAGGAGATTTGCCGCATGAAAAATAAAGTAATCATTCGTATTGGTACCATTGCCTCTTTTATTTTGGATAAAAAAGCATTATTTGCAAGCTTAACTGCGTCACTCGTATTACTAGTACTCGCCATTCTATCAATGGGTTCTGGTGAATTTTCCATCTCCCCTTTACATGTTTTGAAAGTTATTTTGGGAATCGGTGAACCCTTTGATGAAACCATCATCTTTGAATTTCGACTTCCACGTATTGTGATGTCGATTTTGGTTGGTATCGGCTTAGCAACTGCTGGAGCCATTTTGCAAAGCATTTCAAGAAATCCACTAGGTTCTCCAGATATTATTGGGATTACAGCCGGTGCTTCTTTTGCTGTTGTATTATTCTTGGCGTTATTTTCAGATGAAAGTAATGCTCTCACTGTAAGCCAAGATTGGATGCCCTTATTTGCATTTGGCGGTGCACTCATTACCGCTGCAATTGTCTTTACACTGTCTTGGAAAAATGGAATTGCTCCTTTTCGTATGCTACTTATAGGGATTGGAATTTCGGCATTTATGCATGCCGGGACAACCATTATGATGTTACTCGGCCCTATTTACCAAGCAAGTCAGGCTAATATTTGGATGACGGGTAGCATATATGGTTCAAATTGGACTGAAGTTCGAATGATTGCAATATGGATTACAATTCTTTTCATATTCACACTGGTGATGACCAGAGAAATGAATATTTTGGAAGTCGGGGATGATTCAGCAAAAAGTGCGGGAGCTTCAGTTCAATGGAGTAGAATAATTGCACTTCTACTATGTACTGGTTTGACCGGGGCGGCGGTTTCATTCGCCGGCGGAATTGGATTTGTAGGGTTAATTGCACCGCATATTGCGAAAAGAATTGTGGGACCTGTGTTTGGTTCAATGGTTGTACTATCCGCGATTATTGGCGCAATTCTCGTCGTTGTTGCGGATTGGATTGCGCGTGTTGCCTTTGCACCGATTGAGGTACCAGCGGGAGTGTGGACAGCTGTAATTGGTGCCCCCTACTTTATATATTTATTAATCAAACAGCGAAGTAAATGAAGTTAGTGCTATATAATTGTAATTATCCACAAAGAAGCTGAAGTCTAACCACGACTTCAGCTTCTTTTATTATTCAGATAGAAATGGAGCAATCTTTTCAATATCCTCCGCAAAAATACGGTCTTCTTCGATAGGTCTGACAATTTTCCTTAGCGCTTCGAATTTCGTTCGAGTCTTAGGTGCTAAACTATCTATTCCTCGAATCGAACAGCAAACGCTCCGAACTAGGTCTGGGTGGTGGATATCACCTATATCTGGACAAGCGAAGGCTCGCTCTATTTAGCCACAGTTATGGAACTTTTCTTGGGGTAAAGAAATGCCAAATCAGTATGAGTCGTAAAGGTGACTGTTATGACAACGCCTGTATTGAATCCTTCCACTCGACGATAAAGAAGGAACTCATCTACCGCAGAAAATTCTAAACGAAGGAAGAGGCGAAAATGGCCGTGTTGGACTACATCATTTCCTTCTATAATGAAAGACGTAGCCACTCCACATTGAATTATGTATCACCAAATAGGTTTGAACAGGCGTATCGGACTTCAAAAAAAGAATAGCGCTCAATAATCACCCGCAACTTTCTCGGATGAGCAGTTGTCTTTTTAACTGTTCTTCCAAGAAAGTACACCAAGCGAAGCGCGGTAGGCTTTTCAAAGAGGAATTACTCATTAAATCGTGTCTACTTTCTTGACAGAAGATCAGTCCATCACGAACTATGCGCGCTTCTCTAATTAAAAAGAGTCGACGATGATTTAAACAAGTACATCATTCAAATCCAAACAAAAAGTTCCACAGCCTCTACAACGCCTTGGAACTTTTTGTTCACTCATTTTCAATTCATAGTGATGACCGAATCGATTGGAATTTCCTTTCCATTCATCTCAAACAGAATGGTGTCATAATCACCTTTCCCCGTAATTTTATACAGCAGTTGATGCTTTACATCCTTGTTTTCATAATCTGAGGTGGATGCTTCATTAAACGATATCGTCAATACTTGATCTTTCACATCCGTCGAAAAATCGTTCAAAATAATTGCCTCTTCTCCTTGAACGACATGGATTCTATTCAAAAACACATATTGCACTTTCTCGCCAGAAAATAAGTAATTGCCATTTTCAAGGTCTTCAATCATGTCTTGCATATCGCTACTCACATTGTCGATTGCTACTTCTGAAACTTTGAACTCTTGACTACACCCCGTGATTAGCAGCGCTAGAACGACTAGGAATACAGCTCTCCTCATCTTCATCCCCCCTACATAATAACGTACTATAATCTAGGACATTCACAACACCAAACTTATGGATCCCCATACTTATTTGAGCTTAATCTTCACTTCGCCCTCGATCCATTGAGGATAGCCATGTAACGGAAGTTTAATGGGGTTGACATACGCTTCATTCGGATACGTTGCACTTATCTCAACCCGTTTGTCCGAAATAGGTGAAAACCCTCCACTTGTTGCCCAAACCTCTTTTCCTTGAGCATCTATAAAATCACCAAATGTTTGTGAATTATAGCCTTTTTCGCTTTTAAGGGCTAATTTAATGAAGTTGCTTTTCATTGTTAACACGGAAAACCGTTTGTCCGCAGGTTGTTTCAAGATGACCCCCTTTTCAGTATCAATGACAATATAAGCTTCGTCTTTCTCAAGGGCTTGCAGTTTATTAAACATCAAGGTGAAGCTACCCAATTGTTCAAAGTAGTTACTCTGCAAATAATAGGTCTTAACGTTCGGATTCTCTTCTGACCAAGTTCCAGTCACGCCATTTTGAATAGAACTCCATACATCCCCCTTGTCATCAACGAGGCGCATGTCTTCAAAGCCATAAATCTCCATTGTATTATCTGCATCAAATTCAACTTCTACCGCAGTTTTCAAAGGACCTGTGGTAACACTTTTAATCGTCATTGATTGGCCTGCAATATGCACTGTTTCATTCAATATATACTGCTCTTTTTGAATAGGGTTCAGTTCGACCCTAAATGGAAGCTGGATCACCTCCTGTACATCGTTCACGTCTTGTTCTTTCGAAATCTGAACTTCCAATATGAGCTCATCTGTTGGGATTGCACCTTCAAATTCAATTTCCACCGTATTCAGCGATTTTGTATCGCTTTCGTGATTCCAATTTGTTGAATATCCTCCCCCTTCTCCAACTATCTCTATGCCATTCTTATCTAGAATTCGATAGCCAACAAGAAAGTCATTTGGGGAATTTTTTTTATGCTCAAATGTGTAAAATGCAACTAGACTATCTTCATCTGTAATAAGCCCTTCAAGCGTTATGCGGATGCCCGACGATTCACCCGACACAGCAATTTTCTGATAATGCTCATTGGCAATTGCTAATTGCAGACCTTTATTGTCCAGGATAATGGCCACAATCTTCTCCATCCCCGGGATTGAAGCAACCACATTGGCAAATGCCGGTGAAACACGGATTGATGTGACGAGCGTAAGCAGTAATACCGCCGCAATGACAATCGACCAAATACTACGTTTGACAGCCGGGTGTTTCTTGACTTGTGTTGTCTGCTTCGCCCGTTGGAAACCCTCTTTGATGGCCTGCTCTAAACGGTTATCAGCAATCGATGCTTTGTCAATCTCCTCTTTCCATTTTGCCA
Organism: Sporosarcina sp. FSL K6-1522; assembly: GCF_038622445.1. GTDB lineage: Bacteria > Bacillota > Bacilli > Bacillales_A > Planococcaceae > Sporosarcina. The sequence continues at coordinate 1,760,206 of NZ_CP152019.1, read as the reverse complement.
GCTTCTGCTCTTCTTCATCGAACACGGCGAATTCCTCCTTTCTCTTCAAAAAACGATCGAAGTGACTTGAGCGCTTTGTATAATCTAGTTTTAACCGTACTTTCTGGGGTAAAGGTCATCTCAGCAATTTCTTTAATTTTAACGTCTTGTAAATACTTCAAATGAATGAGTTCGCGTTGTTCATCGGTCAATTGCGCTAGTGCATCTTCAACTTCCAGATAGGTAAAGTCCTCACTAATGCCCTGTTGCAACAGAATGTCCTCGTCTAAAACTAGGCGCTTTTGTTTGTGCAATACATCACGGCAATAATTCATCATGACCCGAATCAGCCAGGTCTTCGCATACTCAGGCTTTTTTAATGTAGCCATTTTGGCGTACGCACGAAACGTCACTTCTTGCATCGCTTCTAGCGCATCCTCCTCATTTTTCAAATAAGCAAGCGCTGTGCGGTAAAGTGCCTCTTTATGCATTAACATCAACGACAGAAAAGCATCATCATCTCCCGCAATCGCTCGCGCTGCCAATTTCTTGCCATTCAAACCACCACCTCCTATCCCCTCTTATCTATTAGACCCGTGAAACCGGTAAAAGTTTGCGTGAATTAAAAGAAAAAAATGTAAAGTCCATTCCTTTTCCTACATTGTCGCATAGGATAGATGGAATCGCTTGGAAGGAGTGAACGAATGGTTAACATGCAACCGGGCGGACAAGGGGAAGAGTTATGGTACCCGAAATTGCCCGAGGGATATGAAACGCCGCCACAACAAATGGCTGGACACGGAATGCAAGGATTCATGCCTAGTCAAGACATGCAGTGGATGCCAGAAATGAACTATTCGGAAATGCCAGGGGACCACATGATGGCTTGGGGAGAAGAAGCGACAATGCAAAGGATGCCGGGGGGCGGACGACCACCGGGGCAAGGTGGGCCTGGTTTTGGGCCTCCTGGATTCCCGCCGGGACAAAGCGGACCTAGCTTCGGACCGCCCGGATTCCCACCGGGGCAAGGCGGGCCTGGTTTCGGACCGCCCGGATTCCCACCGGGGCAAGGCGGGCCTGGTTTCGGACCACCTGGATTTCCACCGGGGCAAGGCGGGCCTGGTTTCGGACCACCTGGATTCCCACCGGGGCAAGGCGGGCCTGGATTCCCACCGGGGCAAAGCGGACCTGGTTTCGGGCCTCCTGGGCAACAAGGTCCATCATCACCACCGCCAACTACTATCCCCGCCTATCCAAGTCATCAGACATTCGCAGTAGATCCGGGGGCAATTCGCGGTTGCCTTTATCGCTACACATACGTCTGGCTCTCGCGCAGACAAGGCTTTTGGTTCTATCCTGTCTTTGTCGGACCGACTTCCGTTGCTGGCTATCGATGGCGCCGTAGGCAAAGAAGATGGGAATACACGGGAATTAGCTTGCAGCAAATCGATCAATTTAGCTGTTTTTAATAGCTGAGTGTGGTGCGCAAGTACAGCCATAATTGGGCCGATAGGATATCGGTCATGCATTCGTTACCACAGAACGCGGCGAACTTAGAGTGCCTTCCTTTTGATTGCATGAATGGTGTCCATACCTGGCACCGTTTGTGCTTTTTCTGGTGTGTTTAGTTTATGCTTGTTTCAAGCATATTCAACTATAGTGACCTAACAGCCATCTTTAGAACAGTCATCCCCAGCCATGCATACCCTCTGCGAAAAATGGGCAAGATTACTCTGTATGCCATGCGTCATTATCACACAGAAAATACAGGTGATCAGATGAAAAAAACCTCAAATGTCTTCTGGATTACACTCGGGCTTGTTAGCATAGCCGTTTTATATGGAGCACTAGCGCCTGACAGCTTCGAAGCCGTCACGAATAATATGAAAAACTTTATCACATCGGCGTTTGGTTGGTATTACTTGCTCGTTGTCACAGGCATCGTCCTGTTCTGCTTGTTCTTCATCGTCAGTCCGATGGGGCAAATTACGCTTGGGAAACCCGATGAAAAACCCGAGTATTCTCGAATGAGTTGGTTTGCCATGCTGTTTTCAACGGGGATGGGGATTGGACTCGTCTTCTGGGGTGCCGCGGAACCGCTTTCTCATTTCGCCATCGACCCAGCAACAGCACAACCCGGAACAGATGCCGCTTTTAAAGAATCGATGCGCTATACGTTTTTCCATTGGGGCATTCATGCATGGGCAATCTATGCAGTTGTTGCCATGTCACTCGCCTATTTCCAATTTCGAAAAGGTGAACCTGGACTGATTTCCGCAACGTTAATACCGCTATTTGGCAATCAAATGAATCGTACATTCGGCACAATTATCAACGTACTCGCCGTTTTTGCAACAGTCATAGGTGTTGCGACGACACTCGGCTTTGGTGCTATCCAAATCAATGGCGGACTGTCTTATCTGTTCGATTTGCCGATCAGCTTCCCCGTTCAAGTCGTCATTATCATCATTGTCACGATTCTTTTTGTCGCTTCCGCTTGGTCAGGCATCAGTAAAGGCATCAAATATTTATCCAATGCAAACATGGTACTTGCGGCATTACTGCTTCTTCTAGTCATTATCCTTGGACCTACCATGTTGATCTTCGATACATTTACCGACACCATTGGCTCGTACTTTCAAAACTTACCCCGTATGAGTTTTCGTGCTGCACCACTCGATGATAGCGATCGAGCGTGGATTAATAGTTGGACGATTTTCTACTGGGCATGGTGGATTTCTTGGTCACCTTTTGTCGGTATATTCATCGCCCGTGTCTCACGTGGACGCACCATCCGTGAATTCTTAACCGGTGTCTTATTATTGCCTACCGTACTGAGCTTTTTCTGGTTCGCGGTTTTCGGCTCCACCGCAATGGATGTACAAATAAAAGGCGTGGATCTCACCAAACTATTAACCGAAGAGACCCTGTTCGCCGTTTTCCATGAAATGCCACTGTCGATGCTGCTATCGATTGTCGCCATCTTACTAATCGCTATTTTCTTCATCACATCAGCCGACTCGGCGACCTTCGTCCTTGGTATGCAGACAACCTATGGATCCCTTCAACCACCGAATGTGGTGAAGTTGACATGGGGAATTGCACAAGCGGCCATCGCCATTATCCTGCTGTCAGCTAACGGCTTGACCGCACTGCAAAACGCCTTAATCATTGCCGCGTTACCTTTCTCCTTCGTCATCATCTGTATGATGATTTCGCTATATAAGGAACTCAATAAGGAGCGGAAAGAGATGGGCTTGATGGTGAGACCTTATCCGAAGAAGAAAAAGTAAATATGAATATGCTAGTTTAATTCCAAATGAAGGAATTTATGTACTATAAACAAGGATAAAGCCCCCTCCCTATCGAATTCAGTTACGTAGACTGATGATAGTGGGGGTGTTTTTTTGAACAATGTGTTAGATCTGTATGGACAGTGGAAAGATGAACCTTCATTAGCTGTACACCTCAAGCAAGAGTTAGTAGAAATTGACGGAAATTACCATGAAATCGAAGATCGGTTTTATCAGCATCTCTCTTTTGGAACGGGTGGCATGCGAGGCTTACTTGGGGCTGGAACGAATCGGATGAACATCTATACCATTCGCCGTATTGCGGAAGGGCTTGCTCTTCTCATTTTGGCAGATGGCGAGGAAGCCATGCGGCGGGGTGTTGTTATCGCTTATGACACCAGGCATTTCTCCAAGGAATTTGCACTTGAAACAGCAAAAACCATTGGCAAACACGGCATCCAGGTGTTTCTGTTTAAAGAAAGTCGTCCGACGCCCGAGTTATCTTTTGCCATTAGACATCTACAAGCCTATGCGGGTGTCGTTATTACCGCAAGCCATAATCCAGCAACCTATAATGGCATTAAAATCTACGGGGAAGACGGAGGACAGCTACCTCCTATACCTTCAGACAAGATGACACAATTTATTGAAACACTCCAAAATCCTTTTGCAATTCGTACAGGGGATGCAGCCGAACTTGTAGCAAGTGGACAATTAATCTATGTATCGGAAGAGATTGATGCAGCTTATGAAAGATGTCTGCTGACATTACGCGAGGACATCCCCATGTTAACTACACATGGACAAGATGTAACCATCGTTTTTACCCCACTGCATGGAGCAGGTCTTGTCCCTGTTACCAACGGACTCCGGGCGTTCGGATTTGATAACGTCACTGTTGTTCAAGAGCAAGCGGCCCCAAATTCTGCGTTTCCAACAGTGCTTTATCCTAACCCAGAAGAACGAAGTGCATTTGAATTGGCGATTGCGCTTGGTCATGAAACGAAAGCAGACTTACTATTAGCCACTGATCCAGACGCTGATCGTCTTGGCGTAGCGATTCGAAAGCAAGACGGTGAATACGAACTGCTCAATGGCAACCAACTGGGTGCGCTTCTGCTGCATTACATCCTCATGCAGAAACAAAAAAAAGGCGAACTTCCCACGAACGGAATCGCCTTGAAAACAATTGTCACATCCGAATTCGGGCGTGCAGTCGCCACAAAGTTCGGCGTGCAAATGCTCGACACATTAACTGGATTTAAGTTCATTTCTGAAAAAATTGAGGAATTCGCTACTACTAAAGCCTATACATTCCTATTTGGCTACGAAGAAAGCTATGGTTTCCTTATTGGTGATTTCGCTCGTGACAAAGACGCCGTTCAAACGGCGCTCATGACTGCTGAAATGGTCACTTACTATCATTCCAAAAATCACGCTATCTACGAGGCACTCCAGGATTTATATGAGGAGCTTGGCCACTTCAGAGAATCATTGACATCACTCACGTTCGAAGGTAAGCAAGGCCAACAGAAAATTGAACAGCTCATGCGAACATTTCGAACACATCCCCCACAGTCCATCGCTGGAATATCCGTCATAGCAATCGAGGACTATCAATTACGAACACGCCGTTTTAGTAGCGGAGTCGTGGAACCTTTGACGCTCCCAGAGGCAGATGTGCTCAAACTTTTGCTGGAGGACGATTCATGGATTTGCATTAGACCTTCCGGAACTGAGCCAAAATGCAAATTCTATTTTGGCGTACGAAAAGACGATGCTGCAAGTGCAGAAGCTACACTTCAAATGATTGAGCAGGATATCATGGAATCTATTCAAGTACTAAACTAAAGGGGTAGCTGTCGGAATAAAACCCACCCCACTACAAATGATACTTCACTTCGCTGGAATGCCACCGCCATGCTGTCAGACAAATCGTACGTTGGCTTCCAGCTTAACTCTTCAACAAAGCGACTCACCATATTTCCTATGCCTCCAACAATAAGCATCATCGGATTGACTCATATGTTTCATCGCTCAACAATCTTTTCATCAATCCATGAATTTCCTGTTTCAATTCTGGCCTTGCAAGTGCGAAAGCCAATGTTGTTTCGATAAACCCCAATTGTTCACCAACGTCATATCTTTTCCCCTCAAATTTATAAGCGTAAACAGCTTGAATGGCCTTCAGCCTTTGAAGTGCATCTGTCAGTTGGATTTCCCCTCCCTTGCCGACGTTCTTCTCCCCAAGCAATGGAAAAATTTCTGGTGTCAATATATAACGCCCAATAATCGCCAAATTCGATGGAGCTTGTTCTTTCGAAGGCTTTTCAATTAGCTCACTAATTTGCAATAGATTTTCTTCGACCTGAACAGCATCAATGACACCATATTTATGAACGTTATTCATAGACACTTCTTCCACGCCAATCACACTTGAACCCGTTTTCTCATACTGCTTCATCAATTGCTTCAACGCTGGCGTTGTACTTCTGACAATATCATCCCCTAGCATCACCCCAAATGGCTCGTTGCCGATAAATTTTCGTGCGCACCATATCGCATGTCCCAACCCAAGCGGTTCTTTCTGACGGATATAATGAATGTCAACCGAAGCTGATGCCAACACTTTCTCAAGTAGGTCGAACCTTTCTTTTTGTATAAGGTTGGATTCTAACTCGAAGGCATTATCGAAATGATCTTCAATCGCCCGTTTGCCTTTACCTGTCACAATGATAATATCCTCAATCCCCGCCTCAATTGCTTCTTCTACAATATATTGAATCGTCGGCTTATCGACAATAGGGAGCATTTCTTTCGGCATCGCTTTCGTTGCAGGTAAAAAACGCGTTCCCAAGCCCGCCGCTGGGATGATTACTTTTTTGATCTTCGTCAATGGCATTGCTCCTTTCTCTTGTTCATTGATAAACATTTTCCCTCTCACTGCTCCCCGTTAATGCAGGACAAAAACGGGGCGAGCAGGCAGCATCGCTTAATCATCTATATAAATTCTTACCAACACCGCTCGGCGCTTGCGGATGCCTCCCGCCATAAGCCCAGGCAGAAAACCACTGCCAGCCTTACAGCTTCGGCGACGGCTTGTAAGGCACCTTCGCTGGAGAGTAGATAAAATTATAAGTTCAACATATCTAGGCTCTTATTCGTTCATAGTTTTGTAGTGCTAATTTGTCCTTGATCATTGATACTCACTTTCCACCTGATTCCATTTGGAGAAACTAACGTCACAGCATTCCCTTTTTGTAGTTCTAAATCTCCGGTTAATGTACCACCTGTAGTTGGCAACCAAGCGACCCCATGCTGTAACGAAGACTTTGCGAAAATCCGATTAATGCGAAAGCGTTTGTGCTCTTGCGTATATCCACTTAGCGTCAGCTTAACTTTATACAACGTAGCTGCTCTTGCCTCTGAAATAACCGTGTTTCCAACATTAAATTGAACATCCTTCGCCACTTTCCATGGTCCGTTTAAACTCTCTTGGTATTCAATCAAAACTCGACTCGGGCTTTCGTTCCACCCAAAATAGAGTCCAAAGCAATTCAGCATTTTAATAGGCTGTTTTGAAAAGTCCAGTTCGATAACAACTGGCTGAGAGCTAGGCACATCCAAGTAATTCACGCTTTGCTCATCTAATAAGTTAAAACAATTATTAATAGTTCCTCCATAGGGAGCTTTCCCCAAAAGTTGACGTACGCTATATCGAACATGCGCATTTACCAAAACATCATCTTGGTTCCCAACTAGATGCGCTTTTCCGAGTGCAAGGGGAGGATATACTTGAAGGGATTCTTCATGGGCTGACGTGCATCGATTGTAAAGACCACGATCGAGAATAGAAGTGGCTACTTGATTCGAAAATAGGTGATTGTGGTGGGAAATCGATGAGAATTCAACGACAAGTGGAGGGGCATCCATACGGAAGGTATCCCAAATCAATCCCTCAAACATGTTATAGGCACCCGAGCATCGGATTACTTTTTTTGTTTGTTTTCGGCATTGCACTTGAAGGTCCATAAACATGTTCCCGGAAACTTCATAAGGTAAATCACTATTTCCATCAATCTCGATTCCATATTGACAACCATCTATAAAAATAGTGTGAAAGGTGTTCGCATTGATCCAACACGGGGTATTTTTATTTTGCAGCTTTTCTGTTTTAAGATAGAGTGCCGTATGAAAGTTGGTGATTTGCAAGTTATTCACTTTAACGAAACTGATGAAATCCCACGCCTTTTTACAGTAGAATTGAACGGCTATCCCTTGGTATGTTGTTGTACGATTTATAATATTTACATCAACTATAGAGGTATGATTATGAATTTCAATCTGCTCGGCACCAGAAAGGAAAATAACCGTTGAATTAAAACTATTATCTACGATTTCAATTGTGCCCCCCGAGATGGAGGCGTCTTTTTGGAGCTCAAACACTTGGAAATTCCCTTTGACGATTAACGTTATAGTAGGGTCGATTTCTAAATGCACATTGGACTTAATGACAATTGGGGAGGCAAGGACATACTGTTTCTTGCCAGTGATGACGACTTTAGAGTGGTTATTGGCCAGACAATGATTAATGGCTTCTTGAATAGCTGGTGAATTATCTACCAAGTTGGGATTAGCCCCAAAACAATCAATATTAACAATATCTCTATTCTGGCAGTCTTCAGAACCCGACAAGTTATAACACCCCTTATATAATAGTGTGTTATAGAATATGCTTTTCAAAAAGAGGTGCATGGGTTTAAGAAAACGAAGACCCTATTGATATGTTTTCAGCGTGGCATGAATCATCGCTGCAAGTGAAAAGGACTCCTCTACTTTTTGTCTGGCTGTACTTCTTAAACTTTGTCTCAACTCCTCATTATCGAGGAGCAACATAATGTTTTCCGCAAATTCTTTTTCTGAATGACGCGAAATAAGGATTCCCGTTTCCTGATCCACAACCGCTTCTTTAATGCCACCAACATCGACAGACATCATTGGTGTTCCTGTAGCCATTGCCTCAATGACAACCATTGGAAAAACTTCTCTGAAGGATGTTAAGAGCAGCAAATCCATCTTGCAAATAAAATCATAGGGATCGGCCAACTGACCTAACATGTTGATTTTATGATGTAACTGTAAATTTGTTATCTCTTTTTCAATAAACTCTCTCTCAGGTCCATCTCCTGCAATATGAAATACCACCTGTTCCATATCCCTTAACTCGTTGGCAATGGTTAAAAATAGCCGATGATTTTTTTCTTTTGATAAACGGGCCAGTATGCCGACATTGAATATTTTCCGAGATGGCAATGGTTGAAAAGAAAATTGATCTAGATCGACTCCGTTATAAATGGTCTGGATAAGCTCATTCTTTACACCCAGTTGAAGTAAATTCTCTTTTTCAAAATGACTCACCGCAATAATTTGGTCCACATGCTGATTTAACACCTTTTTAAATAGGATGGGCATTCTTTTCTCAAGGATGGTTACATTATGCTTGGTATACACCAACTTGATTTCCCTTTTGGTCATTTTCTTTACTGCGATGGCATAGCACAGCATTCTCAAGCTATTTGCATGAATGATGCCAATATCCTTTTGGATTACCTGTCGACGCAGTGTCTTGAGATTTGCAAGATGGCTAGTTAAGTTTAAAGGTATAAAATTACTTTTATTTTGAATTTCATTGTACATTTCACCCGTTGCAGCTGCCGAATAAAACGTCATCTTTTCGTCTTTGAGGTGATTTTCCAATTTACAAAAATACATCTCTGCGCCGCCCATTATCAGTTTGTCGGTTAGTAGTAGAACATTATTCATGCGCTAGCTCGATTTCACTCTGTTTTTATTGTATGCATGATAAGCATATTTACTAAAATAAAAGTTCACTTTTATAAGGCTTAACTTTTCTTGGCTTCGTAAAAGTTTCCAATAGCGATAGGCAGCCTTTACTTTATTTCGTGAAGTAGAGTTACGAACAATGCGATAGTTGGCTAACACCTTTTGTAAGCCATACGCTTGATGCCCTTGCTTGAGTAACGACAGCCATAAGGCAGTATCTTCGGGTTGCGTAATGGGCATTTCAATTCGCTGAATTTGCTGCCGATCTAGCATCACCGTTAAACAACCAATCGTTGTATTTCCGATCAAATACTTATAATCTACGATTGGGGGCGCCGTTACTTCAATATCCATATGAGTGCCTTCCTCACTAATCAAAGAATAAGAAGTAAAAGAAAAAGCAAGATTGCCTTTTTGCATAAAAGATACTTGTTCTTCTAATTTAGTAGGTAGCCACAGATCATCGCTATCAAGAAACGCAATATAATCCCCTTTAGCCTGTTGTATCGCTACATTTCGAGCTCCAGCAGCTCCGATGTTTTGAGATAAGGGAATCAATTTAATCCGCTGATCCTCTGCTACATATTGTTGAATGACATAGACTGAGTCGTCCTTTGACTTATCGTCCACAATGATCATTTCCCAATGCGGATACGATTGAGACAAGACTGATTCAACGGTCTCTTTTATAAAAGCCGAGCAGTTATACGAGGGCGTAATGACGGAAACCAAGGGCATGCTATCCTTTTCGTTGCATTTCATAAAATTCAGCTCCTTCTCTTTCAAATACAGCAATATATTTTAAAGCCAGCGCTAAGAAAACAAAAAAAGCTTCATTAATCATTAGGGATAAAGAAACCATCTGTAATAAAAAAGCGAAAAATGTAAGAATAATATATGGTTTTTCTTTATGTAACCGAGTCCTAAACAAGGTGATCGCTAACATCACTAGAAAGGAAAAGTAAAAAAGAAAACCAATCATCCCCGACTCTACCAAAACCTCTAAGTACGTATTATGAACATATAGTTTTTCATTATGATCAAATGCGTAGTAATCGGAAAAGTTAAAAGCACCAATTCCGAGAATAGGACGGTCCATAAAATAAGTGAGGGCTTGTCCCCATAATTCAAATCGACCACTTCCTCCGTCAGTAGAAAAGTCGGTAATGCGACTCGTAATAATCTGATTAACATCCAATTGACTGAAAGAACCTACGACATACAGAACAACGAGGCATAACAGAGAAACCATAATCATTTTTAGCTTCTTCGATATACTCGCTAACATCATATACAAAACGACAACGAGGACGAGCGCAACAATCCCTCCCCTTGAAAAAGTAAGGAGCGAGGTGATGACGCATAAGATGAAGCCAATGGAATGCTTAACTCCCTTTAAATGCGTTACATAATAGGAAAAAAACAAGGTGTTAAAGAATATGAAAATATTCGGATCATCAAGTAAGCCGATTAGCCTTGGGTAGTCTCGATCTACTAATAATCCATAAGAAATAATTTCAACGCCTTCAGACGATCCTCCCGTCACCTGTAAACCGATTACGTACAATAACAAACTGGCGGCGTTGAACACAATCCCAACAGTAGCAATAGCGGTTTCAATCGTAGCAATCGAAGCTTGTTCTACTATAAATCGCATGATAAAATAACAGCCAATTATGAGCATTACACCTAAAACGGCCCGAATGCTTGCCTCTGAGTACTGTGAAAAGGCACCACTTAAGCAATAGGTAAAATAAAAGCACAACAGGCAAATTTCATAATGGTAAAATGTGCGAAAGTAAAAATCCCTGAAATATATACAAAAGAAAACGACCAGAAAAATCATATATATTTTCAAAGAAAAACCAATATAGATATTATATTTACTAAGCGTAATAAAGAAGAACAGGAGGAGGACTGGCCACATAAAGTGGTTGCTGTTCACTTGCAATCTCTTCATCCTCCTTTTGTCTACTTTTTTATGAAATCTGGGATTTCCCTCCGCCTTTTCTGCTTGAAAAAGTCTACGATTACACCTTGAATCGACTTATCAAATAGGACAATCATTGTAGACACTAAAGTGATGGCCGATAACATTGCCAGAAAAAAGGATTCCGATAGAAAGTAGTACGAAAAGATAAAACCTACAAAAAAATAGGAGCCATATGGAAGGATAACCTTCCTTAACACCACTTTCCTTATTGGATGGGCTAGGACATATCCAATAAGTGCCGAAATTTCCATCGTTAAAACCGCCACGGCAGCACCCGCCACCCCATAGCCAACACTTAAATAATAAAGGGCCATTAAACCAATCATAATGGCTATAAACTGCACAATCGTACGGCGATTCTGTAATCCTCTAGTTGTGAGACCGTCAGCAATGGCAATATTGAATCCTTGCAAGACAATAATAAAAGACAATATTTTTAAAGGCTGAACCGCCGAACGCCATCCAGCGCCAAATAAAATCGTGATGAAGTATTCGGCCAAATAGAATAAGGAGACCGATATACAGATTCCAATATAGGACATCATTTTCATTTGCAGGACATTTAAGCGGGTGTGCTCCTCCAGCTTGCCTTGGTTATAATTCTTAAATAACAAAGGGTAAAATGCCCCCGCGATAACTCCCGGCACTTGATATAACGCAGAAGGGATTCGGTAAGCTACCGCAAAGAGGCCAACAAGCGCTAAGGGCACTGTTTTTTCTAACACCAATGGACCCAATTGAGGCGTCAATATTATCAATAACCCACTTATTAAGAACGGACTAAGACTTGTTAATAACTGTTTTTGAAAAGCAGAACCCCACTGTATATCTGCTTTTTTATAAAGCAGGTATAAGCTATAAAGCCCCCCAACAAAATAGGAAAAACCATATAGAAAGGCAGCTATATAGACATCTACTTGTAGACCCATACACAAAGCAGTCGATACGATCAAAACAAATGCCGAAAAGATTTTAATAGATGCGATAAACTGCATTCTCTCCGTTAGCTGAAAATAACTGATGCCAATCCCTTGCATGGTCAGCCCCATAACCATAGGAATCATTAAGCAGTACATCATATACAGCATCTGTGGTTCTTGATACATGGCATGAATAACAACTGAAAACGCAATGTATACCAACAGTACACAAATAATCCGGATCTTTATATACGAAGAAAATGTAGCAATTAGTTTCCCGCTCTTCGATCCTTCCCGCAGGAACGTGTTACTCAACCCAATATCCGTAAAAAAGCTCATAATCATAGCAAGCGCGAGCGCCACACTAAACATTCCATAGTTCTTGGCGTTAAAATAATTGGCCAAGAGTATGAGCGTCGTAGCATTTAAAATATTCGCTAGCATTGTACTATAAAATAAATGGACCACATTTTTGGTTATCGAATTTTTCATCTAATTTATCGTGCTACATCCCGAGAATGTAGAAGCGTGGTGGAGGTTTCAACTGAAGCGATGGCGGGTTGATGGCGCTTAAGATAGTATGCATACGTATTCGCAAGCCCCTTTGCCAATGAATATTGGGGTTGCCAATTCAACTTTTGGGTACTCGTTCTATTGCAAAGTAAGCTTTCTTTGATATCCCCACTTTTAGGTGATTGATAAATAGGGAGAATCTCTTTTTGACTTATCGACTGAATAATGGCATATAGCTGGTTAATACTTGAACTCGTTGTTGATGCAATATTAAAGATGCCAATGCCATCGAATCTAAGGGCTTGAAGGTTCGCACGCGCAACATCTTTTACATAGATAAAATCTCTCGTTTGTAAACCGTCGCCATAAATCACTGGCCGCTCGTTGTTAATGACATGGTTGGTGAAGATTGAAATGACTCCGCCTTCACCACTTGATGTTTGTCGTGGACCATACACATTGCTGTAGCGAAGAATGACATAGTCTACATCCAATATTTTTTTGGCCAGTATGAGGTACTCTTCAGCTGTTTTTTTCGAAATACCATAAGGGGATAATGGTTGGACAGGGTCCGAAACTACAATCGGGAGCCTATTAGCGTTACCATACACAGCCGCTGAAGAGGCAAATACGATTTTTTTCACGGCATACTTATGGGAAAGTTCGATGATATTTATCGTCCCCATGATGTTGATCTGTGCATCATTCGAAATAGCTGAAATGGAATTTTGCACACTCACTTGGGCAGCTTCATGAATCACATAGTCAGGACGGAACGTCTCCATCGCCTGCTCTAGCGATTTCTTATCTTCAATGTCGCCTATAAAAATCCTAACGTTCGAATCGATGTTTTTCAAAGATCCAGTGGACAGGTTATCATACACAGCCACTTCATAATTATTGCGCATTAATGTATCTACAATATGAGAGCCAATAAACCCCAAACCACCTGTTACAAGTACTTTCATCATTTCCCTATTCCCCCATTCACTTGCACATCTAATCATCCTGTTGTTTCAAATAAACGGTTGCCTTTCTTTTTATTTAACGATCACTGCCCCCGTTATTTCATGCTTTGCACGTTCGAATTGTTTTTTCATACTGCTAATCTTCTCCAACTTGTCTCGACCTTCCATGATCGCTAACACAATACCATCACAATGTTGTGCCACGATTTGTGCATCCGGCGCATGTAAACTATTGGATGTATGAAATAAGATGATATCAAACTGTTGTTTCCACTTCTCAATATGATGAGGAAAGGTCTCCAATGATAATAGCGTGGACGGCTCATAGAGCATTTCACCCGTCGGTAAACAGAATAGATTGTCCGCTATCTTTATCCATTCTTCCCCAGATGTAGGCTTGCCTCTTAAAAGTAAGTTAGATAAACCGAATGAGTTATCCATTCTAAACAAATGATGAAGCGAAGGCTCACGAAGATTGCCATCCACTAGTAACACCCTTTTCCCTTGTTCTGACAAGGCAAGAGCTAAATGGGCGGTGGCACGAACAATGCTTTTTGTTTGTTTAAGTGAAGTGACCATTAACAATAGTGGATTGACCTTGACCAGGTTAGATTCGATGTTGCTACATATGCTATAAAATTGTTCTTTCATTTTGACATCGTTCTGATTAAAAGCATGTTTTCCTTTAAATTTAATAGCCAAGATGTTCACCGCGTTTCGTTAAAGATAAAGTTCTATACCGTACTTTTCGTATGTTCTTTCCTTTGGTGTTTACATGTACTTTGCCTAACAAAGAAAGACCAAGACGCTCAAGTTCAGCATCACTAAAAGCTGCATCATCAAAGTGTTCCTGTATAAGTACCAAGACTATGCCCGCAAAAATCCCTAATACAATTGAAATGGCTATGACGAATTTAGGTTTTGGAAAAAGAAGTTCAGATTCTTCAATGATGTTGGGGTCGAGTAGCACATTAATCTGACTAACGTTGGCAAAGCCTTTAAAACTGTTTATGGACTGATTTGCGATAGACTGTGCAATGGCTTTGGCTAACTTTGGATTCGAATCTTTAATGGAAATCGTAATGATCTGTGAATTATCTCGATTGGTTACGGAAATTTGCTTGAGCAACTCATAATTTGAACGAGCGAGCTTCAGCTCTTCTTTGACGCCTATCATAATTTGGGGGCTTTTGATTGTATCCATATACGATATGGCCAACTGTCTGTTTTCTTGCACTTTATTAATGGAAGATTCCTCAATATCCATACTTAAAGACCCTGCCAATACTTGAATTGTGTACTGATAGGTCGGTTTCATAAGATAAAGAGACGTAATGATAATGGAACCCGTAATGCAAATTGCAGTAAGTATCATGACTAAGAATCTCTTTTTAAGGACTTTTACTACGTCCTTCATTTTTGCTTTTTTGTACATCTTCTTCACCACTTTTTCGGGTTAATATGAACGTTTTTTCATGACCTATGGCGACTTAGGCATCAAGCCTTCAACTAGACACTTGTAACCTGTACAACTTCGACTTGTTTCTTCTCGTACCCAGGCCTATCCAATAGGTGAAACATATTCTTTTTATAGGCCTCTACACCGGGTTGATTGAATGGATTCACCCCTAGTAAGTACCCACTCATAGCACAGGACAGTTGGAAAAAGTAGACTAAATAGCCGAATGTAAACGGATTGATTTCTGGAATCTGAATGATGAGATTAGGGGTCCCTCCTTCTGTATGAGCAAGCAGAGCACCTTCAAAAGCCTTATTTTTAACAAACTCAACCGTCCTGCCACCCAAATAATTCAATTCATCGAAATCGGAGGTTTCTGTTTCAATAACCAATTCTTTTTGAGGCGTTTGAACTTGAATAATGGTTTCAAATAAATCTTGTCTGCCTTCTTGAATATATTGTCCTAATGAATGGAGGTCTGTAGAAAAAATGGCCGAAGTAGGAAATATCCCTTTGTTATTTTTCCCTTCGCTTTCTGCATATAATTGTTTCCACCATTCTGCGAAATAGTGAAAGTTGGGCTCATAGCTCACTAATAGCTCAATGGTTTTCCCCTGTTTATACAGGCTGTTGCGAATTGCAGCATATTGGTAGGCCGCATTTTTAGTTACATCCCGCTGATCTAACTCCCCCCTTGCCGCACGAGCCCCCCTTAGCAATTCATCTATACAAATACCACTTACCGCAATTGGAAAAAGTCCGACTGCTGTGAGCACAGAATAGCGACCGCCAATATTTTCGGGAATGGCAAACGTTTCATACCCTTCTAGTGTAGCTACTGTTTTTAATGACCCTTTCACTCCGTCTGTTGTTACATAAATACGTGATTTCGCCCCCATCTCTCCATATCTATCGACAAGTAATTGCCGGAATATCCGAAATGCGATTGCCGGCTCCATCGTTGTACCTGACTTCGATATGACATTGATTGAGAAATCTTTTCCCTCTAGCAACTCCATGAGATCCGATATGTAAACTGAACTCAAATTATGACCGACAAAGAATAGTTGGGGGGTAGTGCGCTTTTCTTTAGGGAGGAGATTATAAAAACTATGGGTCAGCATCTCAATTGCCGCACGAGATCCTAAATAAGAGCCACCAATTCCAATGACCAGTAAAACATCACTCGTCTTCTTCACTTTCGAAGCAGCGCGTTTAATGTGTTTCAATTCTTCTTTGTCAAACTGGACTGGTAAATCCACCCAGCCTAACGAATTATGCTCTGACTCAAAGCTATGGCGTATTGCTTTATGAAAAACATCAATACGCTCTTGATAGTAATGTAAATCGTCCGTTCCAAAAGATGGAGTAACTTTCGAGTAATCGAGTCGAATATAACCCATGGTTTCCCCACCTTCTCTAGTTTATTGTAGAATTTCTTGCCCTTTTCATATTCATTCTCAATAAGCCCCTTTTCCCTTTATGACCGTTACGATTGTCGCTCTAATAATCTTGAAATCTAGCAACAGGCTCCTATTATTAACATAGTAAAGATCGTATGCTATTTTCTTGCCATGATTGATTTCAGATCGTCCATTCACTTGTGCATACCCTGTAATCCCTGGTTTAACAAGTAAACGCTTTGCCTGTTGGTTGCTATATAGATTTGTAATTTCCGGTATTTCTGGCCGCGGTCCAACAATGCTCATATTTCCTATCAAGACATTCAGAAGTTGCGGCAACTCGTCCAAACTATATTTCCGTAATATCTTTCCAATTGCCGTGACGGCTACATCATCTGCTGTTTTAAAAAGAAAATTGTCGGGAACACCTTCTTGCCATTCATACTGATGCCTGCTGTCCGCTTGTTTCGTGGCTTTCATCGTACGAAACTTAAAAATCGTAAAGGGTTTATTATCAATACCCGTTCTTGATTGGGCGAAAAAGACTGGTCTACCTGAAAACAAGATAATCGCAATCGACAATAAGATGAGCAAAGGCAGTAAACAAATAAGAAGCAGTAAACTACTCACAATATCAAAAATCCTCTTTCCATAATGATAGCGATACATAATGGGCGTTCTTACATCTAAACGACGATGCAACTTTTCCACTTGCGGCCCCTCCATATTCTTCGTTGGTTTCATCATATTAATAACAATCAAACTCTTTCGTTGCCCATAATCTTGGACTCTATTAATCACTTGTTACACAGTATAAGCAGCTAGCATTCAAATTATGCCAATTATCTTCATTCAGCGAAAAATGCCCACCTCAATAGGTGGCGAGATGAATGCGGTTTTGTTTTACTGTTCAGTGGGTGTTCGAACACCCGCTGAACGAAGATAAGCCTCCGGCGGATGTCACAGATTTTTAGGGGAGCTTTTCGAGCGAGCTCGAAAAAAAATCTGGACACAATTACGCCGAAGCGTAATTGATTTATCGGCTCAAAAAAACGACCCCATCCGAAGATGAAGTCGCCTCTTAAGTGATTTTTTATCGCACACCTATTGATTAGCTATTACTTAACATTACTGAGAAATGCTTTACATCTTCATTTTCCCTGAACGATTTCTGCTCCACTTTTAGCACGTGATTCGCGATAGCTTTAGGGGAGGAATCAATTCCTTCTGTTTAAATGGCGAGTATGTCTAGAAATACTCATTTTCATAATGCTATTGCAAATCAGTACCTGTCGCGTCTCTCCAATCGTTCAGTGAAAAATGCGGTTGCTCGGAAAGAAAAGAATAGATAATCTTCTATAGAGAGTGTAAGTGCCCGAAGATACAATTTCGGGCACTCTTGCACGTTGTACAATGCATTCCTTCTTTACTTGTAGCAAGGCTTAGGCTTCTTAATATGACAAGCCAAGTAGAAAGTGAAAACGCCCAAACGATTACAACAGAAAAAACCATTACAAAGACTTCTGCGGCCAAAACTGTATCTTTGGCCGCTACTCTAAGTAAAAAGTCAGCAATTCTTTCTTCCTAAAAAGTATTTGCACTTTGTATACCTGGAATTTTGGAGCGCAACGGATGAACAATCATCATACGATTATCGAAAAAAATGTGTAGGGATGTGACTCCGTCACATCCCTACACATAAAAACACCTCGATAATGATATAGAATTTGTTCAATCCAATACAATCTAAAAGCCATTGTATACAAAATGCCTAGTGCACGGTTTTATTTGTTTTTTGGCTAATCAACAGACGTGCTTTTATCCAAATGCTACGTCCAAAATCATCATGACCGCAAATCCAAGCATTAAACACATCGAAGCTAAATCCTTATTACCATTTTCCTGCGAACCTGGGATCACTTCTTCGACAACAACAAAAATCATTGCGCCCGCCGCAAAACTTAAGGCAAATGGTAAAATCGGTGCCATGAGCGTAACGGCCAAAACCCCAATAACGGCAGCGATTGGCTCTACTGCTCCTGAAGATTGACCATACAGAAACGCCTTTTTACGGGACATCCCATCTCTCCGCAAAGGCATGGAAACAGCCGTACCTTCGGGTAAATTTTGAATTCCAATTCCGACCGCTAACGCAATCGCAGCAGCTAGTGACGCCGATGGAAAACCAGCAGCCACAGCACCAAATGCAACACCTACAGCTAACCCTTCAGGAATGTTGTGCAGTGTAATGGCAAGCACAAGTAGTGTGCTGCGGCGCTTCTTTTCAGGATGTATGCCCTCAGCTTCCTTCATTGACGAAGTTGGATGCAAATGCGGAATGATCTTATCAGCTAGCCACAAGAAGAACCCACCTAACAAAAAACCTGACGCAGCGGGGAACCAGGATGGAAATGGTCCACTTTCCGCCATCTCAATCGCCGGTGCCAGCAACGACCAAAAACTAGCCGCAATCATCACACCCCCTGCGAAGCCCAGCATACCGTCCATCAGCTTTTGATTCACCGTCTTCGTCGTAAAGACCAATGCCGCACCAATCGCAGTCATTCCCCAGGTGAATAAAGTCGCGAGCAAAGCTTGGTAAACGGGATCTAGCCCCATAAAAAATTCAAGCATCCTATTCTTCCTCTCTCTATGAGTTGTATCTTTTGATTTTTCATTATATTGTCATTGTATGCTACGAGTTTCCCTAACGCAACATTTTAAAATAAGTTGGGAGTTATGCACTCCTATCAATTACGCCTCGGCGTAATTGCGTCCAGATTTTTTTCGAGCTCGGGGCCTACAGAATGTAGGCCATGCAGGCGTTGCCAATCGAACTGCGAAGGGTTCGATTTGCCATGTTTCTGCGCTTTTTGCAGAAGTTAAGGCACCTTTCTTTGGACGTGGCGACCTTAGCCTGCGTACCTCTATCATTCAGCCGGCGTTTGAACACCCACTGAACAGAAAAACAAAACCACATTCATCTCGCTACCTATCGAAGTGGGAGTTTTCTGTAGCAGACGCTTCGCTTTCAGTACAAAAAGATTTGTTGAATGAAGATAAAAAATGCCCTACCGCATCAATTTCAGCGAATAGGACACTGTTCAAACTCCCCAAAAAGTAAGCGTATCGAATAAGCCAATGATGACCAAAAGGATACCCGCAAAACGTTGAATCGCACTCCCAACTTTTCTGCTTCGCTTCATAATCAAACGCTTTTCATCAAACAACCAGATAAGCGCCCATAATAACAGGAGCGGAACTGACGTTGCAATGCCGAACACTGCCGGTAAAACCAAACCATAAGAAGTCGTCGCCACGACGGGCATTAGCCACAAAAAGAAAATCACAAACATCGTTGGACAAAACGCTAAGGAAAAACTAGCACCCAACAGAAAAGAGCCAACCTTTCCTCCGCGCATCCGCATCGGAATACGCGCTGTTAGTCGATGTAAAAACTCCAACTTGAGAATACCTAACAGGACAACCCCCGTCATCATAATCAACGGTCCAATCCCTTTACGAAATAGCGAAAAATACTCCGTCATTTTCGTCTCAAACGATCGGCCAAATAGCCAAGCGAGCAAACCAAGCAAGCTAAAAACCACTACTTTTCCAGCGATAAAAAAAGCGATTTCCGACCAATTATTTTTCATTTGAACCGTTCGATTACCATAAAACGTTATCGCACTCATATTCCCCGTTAACTGACAAGGCGCAACCGCCCCGATGAAACCTAACAGCAACGCAAAGATCAGTGGCTCACCTGCAAAAGCATGCATCAGCCCCGTGAGCGGTTCACTAATTGTTGCACTTAGTTTTGATAGCCATCCATACATCTTTCAAGCACCACCTAGTTTGTTATACTGCTTACTTAACTCCACTTATAGCCAATGCCCCACACGGTTTTGAGGAACGCATCAATCGGAAATCCTTTATTTTTCAACTTTTCTCGTAAATTACGAATATGCGAATCCACTGTGCGAATATCCGTATATGTGTCAAATTCCCATGCAGCATGCAATAACTCTTCGCGTGTAAATGTCTTTTTTGGCCGTGCGATTAACGCCTCGATAATATAAAACTCTTTTAAGGTCAGTTGTGCTGTAACAGCGTTGTATTGTATGGAGTACGTTTCTTTATCTAGCTTGAAATCACCATAAACAATCTTGTCACCCGCTAACGCATCGTCAGGAAAACGCCGTAACAACGCTTGGACTCTCGCTGTTAATTCTCGTTCGTCAAAAGGTTTTGTCATGTAATCATCCGCGCCTGTACCAAGCCCCTTCACAACATCGAGCTTATCTGATCTCGCCGTCAACATAATAATCGGGACATCCGAAAATGCGCGTATTCGTTGACAAACTTCCCAGCCGTCCATTTCTGGCATCATGACATCTAATAATACAAGGCTGACCTTTTCTCGTTCAAGTGTCGCCAATGCCCGCTCTCCACTCGTCTCCTTCAAACACCTGAAGTCTTGTGGCATTAAAAACAATTCAATTAGATCCAGCATTCGCTGTTCATCATCCACTAGTAAAATCGTCCGCATACGCTTACCTCCTTCTTACAATATGACCGTAAACGTACTCCCTTTTCCTACACTACTTTCCACTTCAATACGCCCACCATGCGCCTCAACAAGTTCCTTCACCACCGCCAAACCAATACCTGATCCGCCAAATGTCCGAGAGCGCGATTTTTCAACACGATACAATTTCTCAAAAATAAACGCCTGCTCCTCTGCTGGAATGCCCATGCCAAAATCGATCACACGAATCACCGTTTTCCCCTTTTCAAAAAAAGCCTCCATCGTAACCGTTGTCTGTTCCCCTGAATACTTCAAAGCATTATCCAATAAATTCAGCACAATTTGCTCTAAACGAAGCGGGTCGGCTTGGATTTGGAAATCCTCGTCACATCGAACCACCAGCTGGATATGCTTTAGCTTAAAAGAAGGCTCCACCAACCGTTGGAGATCTTCCAGAAATGGACGTGCTTCAAAACGTTCTTTTGTTACCGTAAACGTTGTTTCATCCATTTTGGCTAAATCCAATAAATTTTTCACAAGCTCTTTCATACGATTAGATTCTTCCGCAATAATTTCCAAGTAATGCTGACGCTCTGACTCCCTTAACTCCTGTCGCATCGCAATTTTTGAATACCCCATTAAATACGTTAGCGGGGTACTTAATTCATGGGCGATGGATGCGAGAAATTCATTGCGCTCGGTTTTTAGCCTTTCCAAATCTGTCGCAAGCTTTTGAATCGAGCTGGATAGCTCCCCAAGCTCATCGTTCCCTACAGCTGGAAGACTGACATTGAAATCACCGTTACTGAGCTTCTCCGTCGCTTCCTTCATGCGAATTAACGGACGTGTTAACAATTTAGAGAGAATCGCATAAATGATGAATAGCACAACAAAGCTCGTTACGCCCGCCAGACCAAAGTGTAGGTTTAGCTTATCTACCAGCTGTTCAATCGACCGAGTGCTTTGAAACATCACCACATACCCCGATGGACCTGATGCGATTTGATAAGGATGCACACTCACAATGTACGGCGTCTTCTTCCAATCATCAATGACAATGCCTTCCGTATCTGTACCCAGCTTGCTCACAAGTGCTAGCGTTTGTGCAAGTATCGGATTGTCGTCATCGGAGCTACCGGCTAAATTACCTGCATGATCGATAATGACCACTTCCCGATCACTATTCGCCTCCATCCAGGCAATATGTTCAATCGTCGTCGCTGAATAATTATCCTCTAACACATCCCGATGGTTGGCCCCGCTCGCGAGCAACCGAGCATATTCCTCATCCGTTCTAGCCTCAATAATGTTTTTATGCAAATATAAAATCAAAGACACTTCCATAATCAATACAGCGATAAAAAAGTAAGTGGCCAACTTGATGGATATTTTGTTCATCTACTGCTCACCTCTTTTCCGATGTGACAAAAAGGTGAGCACTTATAACTCGTTAGTGACTCACCTTTCGTCCTTTTATCCCGCATTAACGGGCAGTAAGACTCCCACCTCAAGACTTAAGGGAAACGAAAAGGATAGGTGGGAGATCAACTGCCCGTAAAAGCCCGATTGGTTCGGGCCAACATGACGTTGGTCATACAAGCGTTGTCACAGGACGTGACGCCTTTAGCTTGTATTCCCCCAATCAGTGGGGGATGAGGCCCCCCTACTGATTGAAGTTTCACTTTATTCTACCTGCACTTGTCCCATCATCCCATTTTCTTCATGTTCAAGAATATGGCAATGGAACATGTAGACACCTTTATGTTTAAACTGCACGGCTATTTTTACAGTCTCGTCCGGTGCTATTGCGAAACTATCTTTCCAACCTTGCTCATTTTCCGGTGGTTCTTGTCCATTTCTAGACAGGATTTTAAATTGCGTCCCATGGATATGGAATGGATGAATCATGCCGCCCATCATATCCGGTTTATTGTAAATCTCCCATACTTCTGTCATGCCTTGTTGCTGCGTGAAATCAATGCGATTCGGGTCAAATTTCTTACCGTTTATCGTGACATGCTCCATCATGCCAAATAACTCGATTTTCTTTGTAACAGGCAACGCTTTTTCTTCTGCTGTCACTGCAAAATCATTCATCTTTTCTTGCGCTTCATCAGTCGTACCCTCTCCGTCTAGCACTTCAAACGGTAAAAGAATGGCCCCTTCTTCATTAGTAAGCGCCAAATCCTTTGCATTGATTTGTGAAAAATCAACGATGATTTCCGCACGTTCGGAAGGGGTTAACGTCACTTCATTCAACATCACCGGCTTATTCAAAAATCCGCCATCTGTTGCAACTTGAACAAACGAGTCTCCACTATTCAATTTAAAGGTGTAATTCCGCGCGTTGGAGCCATTTAACAAGCGCAGACGCACTTTCTCTTGCTTGACAGCCAATTTCGGATTCACCGTCCCGTTGATCAATAACGTATCTCCGATTGTGCCATCTGAATTCATCACAGCCTGATAATTCAGTTGCTTCTTATCGTCAAATGTTCGGTCTTGAAAAATCAACGGAAAATCGTTCTTGCCATAGTCACTCGGCAATCCAAGATTTTTCGAGTTATCATCCTCAATGTAAATCAAACCCGCCAATCCGTAGTATACTTGTTCAGCCGTTTTACCGATTGGATGTGGGTGGAACCAAAGTGTCGCTGCTTCCTGTGTCACTTCAAATTCAAGGATTTTTTCTTCTCCAGGCGCTAGGACACTATGTGGGCCACCATCTGCTTCCCCCGCTACTTCTAACCCATGCCAATGAAAGGTCGTATCCTCTTCCAACTCATTGATCGTTTTAATTTTTACGGTTTCGCCTTTTTCCAAGCGAAGCATCGGACCTAACATCGACCCGTTATAGCCATACGTATTTGTTTGTATGCCGTCAAATATTTCCGTCGACCCTTGCTGTGCTCGGACTGTATATGTGACGTTTTCCTCTTGATTCGCTTTCAACATCATCGGTATGATTAATGCATTTTCTCCTGTTGAATTGTTCAAAGCCTGAACTTCGTCATGGCTCATATGTTCATTTTCCATCATGTCGTGATCCATCGCTGCATGATCGACCTCTTCTTCATGGAATTGCGCTTTGTCTACGCCGCAACCACCAATGATCAATGTACCGAGCACCAATGTCACAAACTTTAGTCTGAATGTCATCGCATACTTCTCCTCTTTTCTTGTTGACTTCTTTTGTAGTGTAACAAGAAAATATCAAAAAACTATGCACGACTGAATAAGCCATTCCGCAAACCATTTCAGTTGTTGAGCATCTCCACAATTTCCTCATAATTCATCTCAAAACCAATTAGCACTTTCGGTTTGCTCATCCATCCGCACAGTGATTTATCCTTAAATACGAATGTCGGCACCATTCTTGCACCTGATAATTTGATGAGCGTTCGTTCTTTCTCTGGCTCTTTCGATAAATCATGATCGATATACAAAATATTATGTTTGGCAAGATACGCTTTTGCATCTTGGCAATCCGAGCAAGTCGGCCTTGTATATAATTCAAGGTGCATGTTCTTCATCATAAATCATCCTTCCTACATAAATCGAAAGCCATGCAGAATCTCTCCCGCATGGCCTTCTCTTTTTTATAATTTTACTCGCTGTAAACGCAATGCATTCAAAACAACGGATACCGAACTAAACGCCATCGCCGCACCGGCAACCCACGGAGCCAACAAGCCAATCGCTGCGATTGGGATGCCAACTGTGTTGTAGAAAAATGCGAAGAATAGGTTTTGTTTAATATTACGCATCGTTTTACGGCTCATAATAATCGCATCTGCCACGCTGTTTAAATCGCCGCGCATTAGCGTAATATCTGCCGCCTCAATCGCAATATCTGTCCCAGTTCCGACTGCCATTCCGATATCAGCCATGGCAAGTGCTGGTGCGTCATTGATACCATCACCGACCATGGCCACTTTCTTGCCTTGGTCTTGTAACTTTTTAATTTCATCACTTTTTTGTTCTGGTAACACTTCTGCAATGACATTTGTTAAGCCGACTTGGCGCGCAATCGCTTCGGCAGTTCGTTGGTTATCTCCTGTCAGCATAATGACTTCCAGACCCAATGCCTGCATTCTCGCAATTGCTTCTTTCGATGTTTCTTTCACTGTATCCGCTACTGCTACGACACCTGCAAGCTTTTGATCGACAGCAATTAACATCGCCGTTTTTCCTTCACTTTCCATTTTCTCCATCGTAGCATTCGAGTCTAACAATGCAATCTTACGCTCATTCATTAATCGTCTTGTACCGACTAATACTTCTTTACCGTTGACTTCAGCCTGAATACCATAGCCAGGTATGGCTTCAAAGTTCGTCACCTCAAGCAATGACAAGCCTTTTTCTTTCGCTCCCAAAACAATCGCTTGTGCGAGTGGATGCTCAGATTGATTTTCAGCTGTTGCGACTAATTGCAGTACTTCATCTTCTACAAAGCCTTCCGTCACTGTGACATCTGTTAAAGCAGGCTCCCCTTTTGTTACTGTTCCTGTTTTATCTAACACGACAGTGTCAATTGAGCGTGTGTTTTCCAAGTGTTCGCCGCCTTTAAACAACAGTCCCATTTCAGCCGCTCTACCTGAACCTGCCATAATCGACGTTGGCGTTGCCAAACCTAGCGCACATGGACAAGCAATCACCAAAATCGAAATCGTTGGAATCAAAGCCGAACGGAAATCGCCTGGAGTCACTGCAAAATACCAGATGAAGAATGTTGCCACTGCGATCACGACAACAACTGGTACAAAGACACCTGAAATTCTGTCTGCTAATCGTTGGATTTCAGCTTTCGAACCTTGTGCTTCTTCAACTACTTTGACAATTTGTGCCAACGCTGTATCTTTCCCGACTTTTGTTGCTTTGATTTGCAGTGATCCATTCTTATTAATGGTTGCACCAATGACAACGTCACCCGCCACTTTATCGACTGGAAGGCTTTCACCTGTAATCATCGATTCATCAATAGCCGAACGTCCTTCGATAATTTCACCATCTACCGGAATCTTTTCACCCGGCTTCACAAGGATGATATCTCCAGTAACGACTTGTTCAATTGGTAATTCGATTTCAGCGCCATCTCGTAATACTCTTGCTGTTTTCGCTTGTAGGCCGAGCAACTTTTGAATCGCTTGACTCGTTTTTCCTTTGGCACGAATTTCAAATAATTTCCCAAGGACAATCAATGTGATAATAACTGCGGATGCTTCAAAATATAATTCGGGACTGCCGACTTTCCCTGTATTCATCCATTCAATCGACAAGTACAAACTGTAGAAATAAGCAGCGCTCGTACCGAGTGCAACTAAAACGTCCATGTTGGCACTTTTATTGCGTAGTGAATTAAAGGCACCTTTGTAGAACTGCGCACCGATGTAGAATTGAACTGGTGTTGCGAATGCTAACTGTACCCATGGATTCATTAAAATCGCAGGCATATAAATGAAGGATAAAAACTCAAAATGTGCCACCATCGTCCATAGCAATGGAATCGTTAAAATTAATGAAAAGATAAACTTGTTCTGTTGCTTTTTAATTTCCTGTTCTTTATGATCCATCTTGTCTTTATTATCTTGCTTCGGCAATAATTCATAGCCCATTTTCTTAACAGCCGTCATCATATCCGTCGTTGCGACTTGTTTACTGTCATATTCAACAGCAATTGTTTCCAGTGCAAAGTTAACGCTGGCACTCGAAACACCTTCCATTTTATTGATACGCTTTTCGATTTTCGTCGCACATGCCGCACATGTCATACCCGAAATATCGAAATCGACTTTATCTTGAATAACGCTATACCCAAGTTTTTCAATTCTTTCTGTAAACTCTTTCACATTTGTTTGGGCTGGGTCATAGGTAATCGTTGAACGTTCCAATGCATAGTTAACGTTTGCTTTCTCAACACCTTCAATTTTTGAAAGCCCTTTTTCAATACGATTGGCACAAGCTGAACACGTCATGCCATTAATTTGTAATGTTTTTTCTGTTGTTGCCATGTTATCTCTCCTCCGATACTTGGTGGGGGTATATTATTTTCAAAAAGAAGGACTATACCTATCAAGAGGTATAATCTCCTCCACCGCTTTATACCCCCACGTGGTGTAAGCGGACATGCAATTAATTAAACAAGATCGTAACCTTGGTCTTCAATCGTTTCTTTGATTTGCGCCAATGTCGCTGCGTTATCGTATTCTACCGCAACTTCTTTGTTAGCAAGATCCACTTTTACAGCAGAGACACCTGCAAGCTCTCCTACATTCGTTTCGATTGAATTCACACAATGCCCGCATGACATACCTTCTACTTTTAAAATTTCTTTCATGTTAAAAACCTCCTGGTTGATTATTGTTTTTAATTTAACATACCCTGTATAGGTATGTAAAGAACTACGCTCCACATTTTTTTACTTCGTCATTGTTTTCATAACATCCATCAATTCTTTAATGGCCGCTTCACCGTTCTGCCCTTTAATAGCATTGACGACACAGTGATGCGTATGATCTTCTAGCAGCGCTAACGAAACCTTATTCATGGCTGATTGAATCGCGCTAATCTGGTGCAAAATATCGACACAGTAACGATCATTCTCGACCATTTGATGAACGCCTCTTACTTGCCCTTCTACACGCTTTAAGCGATTCAGCAATTGTTGCTTATTGGGTTGAACTGTTTTTTTCGTTGTTTCCTCCATGATTTCGCCTCCTTGAGCGGGTCCATATATACCCCGTACCCCTATATTAGCATTTTACATGAAGTAGGTCAATCAGTTCACTCTTGAGATTCTCAACCCCAAAACGATTAATAAATTTGAAGAAAGGTTCCCTTTTCTTTCCTTGTTCTGCATACAGCGCAATGATTTTATCTACAGCCACATACAATTGTTCAGGCTCTAGTTGCGTGAGCAATAAAGTGCCCGTTGCTGCATCAAAACCCTTTGCTTTACCACCAACGTATAGATCATAGCCATTTCTCATCTTCATGACACCAATATCATTGACTAGCGGTTCACCGCAACCAATCGGACATCCTGTATAAGCAGGTCGTAATGTAAATGGAACGGGCTGTCCTGCAATCCGTGCATTGAGTTCCTTCGCAACAGGCATTCCTTCTTGCTCTGACCCTTTACAAAAATTGCACGTCCGCAAGCTTTTTACAAAATTGCCGACTGGATAACAAGCTAAGCCAACTTCCTCAAACCGCTCCGTCATCTCCGCCACTTTACTTTCGGCGACTTCAATATAGAGTTGCTGGAACGTTGTCACCTCTAGCTCATCGCCTTCATTCATATAGGCTGCAATGACCGCGAGTTGCTTCGCATTCAATTTTGAGCCGAATGCAATACCGCCGTTGACAGCTAGTTTAACCATTTTCTCCATGTCCATCCTCATTTCTTTGTGCTTACAATCTCGGATTCTTCAATTTGATGGTTGATCGCCTCATATACGGGTTGGGGGTATAAAGATTTCAAAAAAATATGTTGCTATCTTTCTTGCCCTATCAACACCTCTAATTTACTATACCCCCCTATTGTATGTCAAGAGTAAAAAGAAAGATACATTTTGCTAAGTCGCTCACATGGTGCATATAGTAGCTTTACAATGATTACAGATTGGGAGGCAACAACCGTTGAATGCCATGATACTTGGTGGATTTCTATTTATGAGTGTCAGCGCAGGAGGTACCTTTGCTTGGCTCTTCTCTAAAATTTTTCAACAAACGACGCACGGATTATCGTTGTTATGCGGTGGTTTTTTAATCGGATTGCTTACCCTCGATATTCTACCAAATGCCTTACAAGTATACCCCCCCTTCGGTATTCTTCTCGGCGTTCTGATTGGCTATCTATTATTTCGAGTGCTTCACAATCTATCCCATCCAACGAATGCTAAAACGCCATCGCTTTATTTACTCACTATCGCACTTTTGCTCCACACAATCCCACTTAGCATGACAATCGGAAATGTATTAGGAGATTCGACTTTTGGCGTCGCAATCACAACCTCTACCATTCTCCATCACCTGCCGGAAGGCTTCGCTCTGACAACAGCGCTATTAGCGCAGGGCAAGAAGATATGGAGCTTGTTGCTTATTTTTATCAGCCTCTCAATATGCTTTAGTGTCTTCATTTGGATAGGTCATTACGTAAATCTCTTAGACAAGGTACAGGGGATATTAATGGGCGTTTCCATTGGTTTAATTGCGCTGACAAGCATCTCTGAGTTTATTCTACCTAACGGTCGTGCTCTAACTATCAGATCATTTTTGACGTATATCCTCATGGGGTATCTGTTGAGTTGGTTGTTTCATTTGATTGTATGACAAAAACGACCTCATCCAAAAATGATGAAGTCGTCTTCATTTTATAATCTACTATGCCATCATCCAAACAAGTTAGCCTTTCACCGCATACAAATGCTTCACTATTTCACGGTTTTTCTCTTTAAAAATATCGTTATGCGAGGACACCATACCATGCCCATAAGCATCCGGTGTGATATATTGCTTCGCTTTATTGACCGCATTGGCCGCGTCTTGAAATGCCCCTGCGATTAAATGAAGCTTGCCTTCATGACTCAAAATATCCCCTGCTGCAAAGAGCCCAGGTACTGATGTTTCACTCATCGGGCTACCCGCAATCCCATATTCATCCGCCATTTCAATGTTTAAGCCACTATTTGACGTCAACTCTTTATCACGATCGTAACCATGATTAATAATCACATCATCAACAGCTAATTGAATCGTCTTTCCATCCTCACTGCTCAGCAACTCCACTTGCTCAATGCTTTCATGATCACTTGCCGCGATGAGTTTGTGAATAGACGTATTCAATAAACACTCAACAGAACTATTAAATAGCCGTGATACTTCTGCCTCATGCCCTTTCAACATGTCTTTCCGATACGTTAGGTAAACCTTTTTCGCAATGGGCTCCAATTCATTTGCCCAGTCAACAGCCGCATTGCCACCACCAGAAATCAAGACCGTTTTTCCTGTAAAACGTGCCAGCGATTTTACCGTATAATGCAAATTGGACACTTCAAAGCGCTCAGCACCTTCAATTTCCAATTTTGTTGGGTTCAAGATTCCGCCACCAACAGCTAAAATAACCGTTTTGGATAAATGCTTTTGGTTTGTAGATGTCTGAATAACAAAGTATCCATCCTCGTCTTTGTTAATCGACGTCACTTTTTCACCTAATACGAGCTCGGGTTCAAACGTTAAGCCTTGCTGAACGACTTGTTCAATTAGTCGTTCACCGGTAACAGGTGTAAGTCCCCCTACATCCCAAATCATTTTTTCTGGATAAACATGCACTTTTCCACCTAAATAAGGTTGATATTCGATAATTTTTGTTTTCATTTCCCTTAAACCACTATAGAAAGCAGAGTACAGTCCTGCAGGGCCACCGCCAATAATCGTTACATCATATAGCTGTTCTGAATTCATCATCAAAACCCCTTTTTACTTTGTCTGATTTTCTTTACTTCTGTCAATCAGCATGTCTACAAATAAGTCAATTTGCTCATAAATTGCAATCGGGTCGTATCGATAATACGTGTCGAAATCATTGTAAAATACTTGATTATTTTTCATGGCATCCAGCCCTTGCCAAATCGGCGAGTCCTTTAAGGCGTTCAACGCCTCTCCTCTTTTTTCAGGATCATAGGCCGTCAAAAACATGTAGTCGGCCGCATACTCTGGTAATACTTCCATAGACAGCTGAAGGGTTTGTTCTGCAGTGCTATTTTCATGGGGCATGTTCAATTCCAGCGCATTATACAACGCCTGTCCACCACGTCCCGCATTATCGCCAAAGATCCATAGATCGCCTTTATCCGTTAATTCATAAAGTCCAAACGTTGCATCGGCAGCAATAATACCCGCAAGCTTTTCTCTGCCCTCTTTTGCTTTCTGATCAAATTTGCTGATGAATTGCGCGGCCTCTTCATGATTACCCGTAATATCCTCAAATATTTTGACCGTTTCTTGAATATTTGTCGCTGTCCCATATGGAATATGAATGGTTGGTGCAATTTCCGAAAGCTGCTCGTAATTTTCATCATACATCACAACAATTAAATCTGGTTCCAGCTCCAACACTTTTTCAACATTGACCGGCTGACCAATTTCAACCGCATCTTTTAATAAATCTTTAATAAATGGATTATCAAATGCTGTCGGTTCGACACCTATGACATTTGCGCCAACAGACAGTAACTCCCCACCGTAAAAGTCTGTGACAATTCGCAACGGCTTTGAAGGGATTTCAACAACTCCCTTAGCGGTCTCAAACTCCCGTGTTTCGATGGTTTCCGGCTCCTTCTCTGTAGATGAAGGCTTGTTACAAGCCATTAGCACTGAAGCAAGCGTGGCTAATATAGCGACCAGCATAATTACTTTGGATTTTTTCATCATTCGCTATCTCCTCTAGTGATTATTGATTCCCTTTCACCAATACATCCGCAATTTCTTCCGCTTGATACAGGGCTGATAGAGGATCTGAGTTAAAATACTTTTTAATATCAAATGCATACACGCGATCATTTTTTACTGCATCTAACGTCGTCCATGTAGCTGGCAAATCCAGTGCATCACTTTCTTCATTCTTCATCGTAATGACATATTCGCCAATATAATCACCGACTGTTTCCCAAGAGACATCTAGACGTCCTTCTTTTTTATCGATAATATCGCTCTGAACGCGTGCAGGTGGCGTGAGCCCTAACAATTTATAAACCGCTTTACTGCCACGTTCTCCTTGATCACCAATGATCATGACATTTTTCTCGAAAGTATAGTCGGCAATCGTAACCGTTGCCCCTTCTGGAATAACACCTTTAATCTTCTCTTTGGCAGCCGCTACACGCCCATCGAATTCAGCTAACCATTTCTTCGCATCCTCTTGTCTATTCAAAATATCGCCCATTGCCGTAATTTCCTCATGAATGGTGTCATAATTCGATGTGTCATACACAACTGTAGGGGCGATTTTAGCATAGCTCTCAGCTGCTTCTTGATCCCACGTAATAATCAAATCTGGTTCAAGTTCCAATATCTTTTCCAATGAAACCGTACCATCTTTACCAATATCCTCTACTTCAGCCGATACGAGCGGCTTTAAAAATTCCCCAAAATCCGTTAAAGTCGATGGTGCCCCTACTGGCATAAGCCCCACAGCCATCACTTGTCCAAGATGCCAATCGACGACAACGCGTTCAGGATGCGCAGGTACTTCAACATCTCCCATTATTGTAGATATCACCCGTGTTGTCTCACTACTTGTTTCCTTATCTGTCGGTTTCTCTTGCTCGTCACTTTCAGCTGAACAAGCACCTACTATGAACATCAAACACAGCACGAATGCCATCCTCGTAACCACTTTGAACTGCAGTAGCATTTCTACTCATCTCCCTTAATGTCCCCAACTATTTAGCAACGGTCTTTCCAGTCTTTCTTAATAAATAAAGTAAATAAGGTGCCCCGACAAGAGAAACCAATAAGCCGGCAGGCACATCATTAGGTGCTAATAAATAACGGCCAAGAAAATCGGCAACTGTTAGTAAAATACCACCGAGTAAAATCGTAATGGGAAACATATGCTGATGCTTAATGCCAACCATTCTTCTCGCTGCATGCGGCGCTAACAGTCCAATAAAACCAATCGTCCCTACAATCGCCACACTAATGGCGGATAAAGCGACACCCAAGACAATCATGTACAAGCGTACTTTCTGCGTTTTCAAACCAATACCCGTCGCCAATTCATCCCCGAATAACAGTACATCAAACGTTCTTGAGAAGTAATAAATCACCGGGAAAAATAAAACGACAGCACATGCAGCAAGCAACACATGCTCCCAAGAGCTCCCATATGTACTACCTGACAGCCACGTTAAGGCCTGTGTAATATTCAACTTTGATTTCACGACAATGATTTGAATAATGGCTGAGCCTATTGCAGAAATAGATACCCCCATCAATACCAGCATAATCGGTTGAAAACCACTGCGGAAACTGAATAATAATATCACCGCCATTGCCAACATCGCGCCAACAAATGCACCTACAGGAATGAAATAGAAGGGGATTCCCGGAAATAGTATTAAGAGAATCATCGCAAACATCCCAGCACCTGACGTAACACCTAAAACAGAGGCATCGGCTAACGGATTGCGCAATACAGCTTGTAAAATCATTCCACCTGCGGCCATGAGCATCCCTACCAAAAAGCTAACGACTATACGAGGGACACGAAAATCCCATACATATACGTTATGTGCTAATTCCTGAACAATCTCATTCACTGGGGTAAATGCTGTGCCACCAAATAGCACACTGACAAATAGCACAAGAAACGCCAACGCGGCTATACACAGAACGACCGGCCATTTGCGCGGGAAAAAGTCATGCCCACCCAAAGCAGACGCTTGTTCTTTTTTGCCTTTACTCATTTTAATGGCTAAATAGATGAGCAAAGGACCTCCGATGATCGCCGTCATGGCACCGACTGGTAATTCCTGTGTTTGCGTGATGAAACGCACGAGCACATCGGCACCGATTAATAACATAGCCCCAATGACAATATTGCCCAGAATCATCGAATAATGCAGTCTGAATCCTAATAACCGCACAATATGTGGCGCGATAATGCCCACAAAACCAATCGGCCCAACGACAGCCACCGTTATGGAAGCCAAGAAAATAGCGATGATCCAGCCCAATACTTTAATCCCGCCAACTTTCTCTCCAAGACCTATCGCTGTCTCGTCGCCAAGCAAGAGGACATCTAATTTTCGACTCACTAGCAATGCCACAATCAGCGTCACCGTAAACCACGGCCAAGCAAATTGAACGCCTGACCAATCCAATTGCAATAACGAGCCCGATCCCCAGAGGAATAAGCCCGTTACTTCATTGGCGAAAAATAACTGCAAAGCTCCAGTAAAAGATGAAAACAGCATACTGACAATCAAGCCCGTTAATGCTACGCGAACAGGATCCAGCGCTCTCCCAACAAGTCCCCAAACAAGGAATGCAGCTGCAAGTCCCCCACCGAAAGCGATGAGTAAAGGGAAATCCCCACTCATTTTCGGAAAGAAGATCGCCCACACGACGACAAAAAAGTAAGCACCTGCATGGATTCCTAATGTACTTGCACTCGCTAAGGGATTTTTAGTGATGGATTGCATGATCATCCCAGCAACAGCCAGCGCCGCTCCAGCTATGCAACCAATCACCAAACGTGGCAACCGCGAATATAAGAAAAAATTCATTTGCTGAGGGTCATGCCTAAGCTGTTGCCAAAAGGTAACATAACCTAGCGACGACTGCCCCTGACTCACATGAACAGATGCAAGTAGTAAAAATAGCAAGATACCTCCAACAATCCATAAACCCCTTTTTACTATCCGATTTTCCATATCATTCTTTTATAGCTTTTAGTAGATTATTTACGAGTGTCTCAGCAGATAATACCCCGCCAAATGTCCAAGTATCGCCGCCAATATCATAGAGTTGATTGTCCTTCACAAACGTTAAATCATTCCATACTTTATTATTTTTCATATTGTCAAAAAGGGGATCATCTTCTTGTACGGCATGCATGAAAAGAGCATCTTGATAGTTCGAAACCCCTTCAATATTGGCTTCAATAAAGCCCCAATCTGCATCTAGATGGTCCGTAATCGTGTTTTCAAATCCGACTTTTTCTAGCACATGACTCACCATGGAATTTTTCGTAAACAGACGGAATGTTGGTGCTTGGTTAACCGTATAGGCTTGCGTAAAGAGAAATTTTTTCGTCGGCAAATTCAAGCTAACAATTTCCTGCTTCACTGTAGAATACTTCTCTTCCAGTTGCTGAATCACTTCATCAGCTTTTTGTTCTTTTTGCAATAATTTCGCAGTCGTTTTGAATGAATCCATGGCAGTTTGATACAAGTCTTTCGTCGCTTCTTTCGATGTTGTATCATAGAAAATCGTCGGAGCGATTTTTTCTAAATCTTTCTGTATGCTTCCATGATTATTTGCTAGTGTAATAATGACATCCGGATTCAGCTTTGCGATTTCTTCCAAATTGGGTTCTTGTCGCGTACCAACATCCACAACATCGTCGCCGAGCTGCTTATCAATTTTTACCCACTTTTTAAAACCTTCAACATCTGCAACACCTACTGGTTGTATATCTAGCGCTAATACTTCCTCCGCGTAATTCCATTCCAGCACAACTACACGTTCAGGTGCCTTATCAAATGTCGCTGTACCTAAGGCATGCGTAATTTCAATTTTCTCGTCGGCGTCACTATCTTTCGCTTCTTTATCGACTTTCCCTTTTTCCGCACACCCAGCTAAAACAACTAACATAGCAACCACTAAAAATAACAGCTTTTTCATATTCATTTTCTCCTTTTACATCATTAATTTAGTAAAATCGACTTGCATTATTAAACACTAAATTGCGCCTCATGAAGCCTGCTATAAGCACCTTTTTTCTCCAATAACTCATCATGGTTGCCTTGTTCCGCAATACCGTCCTTTGTTACAACTATAATACGATCAGCATTTTTGATCGTAGCTAACCGATGAGCAATGACAAGTGTTGTTCGTCCTTGCGATAATTCCGTTAGAGCCTCCTGAATGGCTACTTCCGTTTCTGTATCCAGTGCGGATGTCGCTTCATCCAAAATAAGAATGGAAGGATTTTTCAGAAACATACGTGCAATGGATAACCGCTGTTTTTGCCCACCTGACAATTTGACACCACGCTCACCGATTAACGTGTCTAAGCCTGCTGACTGCGCAAGTATAATCTCTTCAAGTTGCGCTCTTCGCGCAGCGGCCCATATTTCCTCTTCAGAAGCACCTAATTTGCCATAAGCGATATTCTCTCGAATCGTCCCATCAAAAAGAAATACATCCTGCTGAACAATTCCAATCTGAGAGCGCAGAGATTCTAAGGTCATCTTTCGGGTCTCAATCCCGTCAATGAATAATGAACCACTGCTAATATCATAAAAACGAGGCAACAGACTACAAATCGTCGTTTTCCCGGCACCTGATGGTCCTACAAGTGCAACCGTTTCACCTGCACGAATCGTTAAATCAATATTTTCCAACACGTTTTCTTTACCTTCATACCCAAACGACACACCTTGGTACTTGATGTTCCCCTCCAAATGCCCGACATCAAATGCATCCGGCGCATCTGCTACATCCGGTGCTGTCTCCAGTAACTCTAAATAACGCTTGAACCCGGCAATTCCTTTTGGATACGTTTCGATAACAGAATTGATTTTTTGAATCGGCCCTAAAAATACATTTGATAACAGAACAAAAGCCATAAATTCGCCGTATGTCATATGTTTATTAATGACAAACCATGTACCACAAAGCAGAACAAACAACGTGATGATTTTCATCAGAATATAGCTAATAGATGAATTCCAAGCCATAATCCGATAGGCTGCCAATTTCGACTGACGAAAACGCGCATTATTGTCATTAAATTGAGCAATTTCATGATCTTCATTGGCAAATGCTTGAACGACGCGCATACCGCCCACATTATTTTCTACGCGTGCATTAAAATCAGCAATATCTGCAAAAAAGCGACTGAATGCTAGCGACATTTTTTTACCGAAATACAAGGATAAATAAACGATAAGTGGCACGATGATAAAGGTCAGAACGGCTAATTGTGGATTGATCGAGAACATTAAAGCAAATGCCCCGACAAGCGTCATAATCGCGATAAACAGATCTTCAGGCCCATGGTGAGCAATTTCCCCAATATCCATTAAGTCGTTCGTCATTCTTGACACTAAATGTCCCGTTTTATTGTTGTCAAAAAAACGGAAACTTAGCTTCTGCACATGCGTAAACAGCTGTTTTCGCATATCGGTCTCGATGTTAATGCCCAACTTATGTCCCCAGTAGGTAACGACGTAATGAAGACAGGCGCTTATTATATAGATTCCCAGTAATGAGATACATCCCCATAAAATCCAATTCCAATTCGAGCTTGGCAATAAATCATCCACGACACGATGGACAGCTAATGGGAAGGCTAGTTCTAATAATGCCGCGATTGTTGCACAAGAGAAATCTAAAATGAATAATCCTTTATAAGGTTTGTAGTAAGAGAAAAATTGCTTTAACAATATGTACCACGCTCCTAAATCCCCTCATTTTATAACGCCTTCTTTTGATCAATTGTGCTTGTGCCTGTAAAATGCAAGTATGCAATCGGTGTGACAGGGCGTGACATACTTCCGTATCTCATGCTTCGCTTTCAACACAAAAATATTTGCTTAATCAAGTTAAATGAAATGAAAGGTTACAGAAGGTTTACTTTTCACTCTTTTTAGCAACGAGCATATCAGCGACTTCTTCTGCTTGCGCTAACACAGCAATCGGATCGAATGGCCAAAACCGTTTCGGATCGAGGTAGAAAACATGATCATTCTTCACCGCATCAATCGAGGCCCAAACAGGATCCTCTTTGTCTAACTCGCCGCCATTCGATACATCAAAAAAGATATAATCCCCGGCATAGTCATTCATTACTTCAAAGGAAATTTGTTTGTACGTCTCTCCCGCATCTATTAACTCCTTTTTGATACGCTCTGGCGGAGTTAACTGAAGATGTTTGTAGATTGCCTGCCCACCACGATAAATACCATCACCATAGATATACGAATCTTTCCCGAACGCACCGAAAATCGAAACAGTTTCTCCCTCAGCCATTACTTTCTGTACTTTTTCACGTTGTTGTTTCATTTTCTCATCAAAGGTCGTTAACCACGATTCTGCTTCTTTCTCCTTGCCAAGCATCTCTCCAATCGCACTGACTTCCTCGTAAACATCACCATATGTTTCGTAAGGTATAATTACAGTTGGAGCAATTTTTGAAAGACTATCAAATGTACTTTTTTCAGCATCCGCACTAATGATTAAATCTGGATTTAAACTCATGATTGCCTCGACAGAGTTCTCTCCGGTACTTTCAATCCCATCGATTAAATCGACAATATGAACGTTCTCAAGATCTGTTTTTGTTGCACCAATAGGTTTTTCTCCTAGTAAAAGCAATGTAGGTAAATAAGCGTCTACTACAATTCTTTCAGCGTTTGCCGGTATTTCAATATCACCATGAATGGTTTTAACGATTCTTGTTGCTAGCTCTTCACTTTCGGCCGTATCATTTTTTTCTCCTTCACTACCTGATTGACTCCCAGTACTACTACAAGCAGCAACCATGATAGCTAGTATAACGAGCAATAGACTAAAGATCAGTCGAGATTTGTTCTTAAACATTAATACCCTCCTAATTAATAACGATTCTCATTATCAATGATGCGTTAAAAAAATATATGCAAATATGTCGATTTTACTAAGGAGAATATCTCCTCCTTAGTATCTTGTTTTATTTAGTCAAGGATTCTACTACATCCTCCATAATTTGCGTGTTAGCAATTGCTCCTGAATATAACCAACTTGTTTCTGCTCCATACTCATAAATATGGCCATTTTTCACGGCAGGTATGTTTTTCCACACAGGGTCTTGTAACATTTCTGCGCCATTCCCTTTATCACTATTAATCAAAAAGATATGGTCTGCATCAAGCTCAGCTAATCGCTCTAACGAAATGGCTGACCAATTGCCTGTCGCAGTACTTGAAATCTCTTTCACAACATTAGGCGTTGTCAAACCGAGATCACCATATAACACAGCCCCGCTCGATACATTGTCACTCACGATAAAGAAGCTATTATTTACAAGCCAAATGGCTGCTGCAGATTCAGTCCCCACCGCATTTTGTATCACTTCCCTCGACTCTGCCGCCTTTATTTCATAGTCATCTAACACTTGTTGCGCTTTATCGGTTTCCCCCAACAGCTCGCCTACCTTTAATAGCTTGTCGCGCCAATCACTATTATTTTCTACCTCCACTACATAAGTGGGTGCAATTTTAGCGTATTGCTCATATTTAGAGCCTTCCACTGCTTCTGCAGCGTTCATAATAAGTAAATCTGGTGCAAAACTCGTCACAACTTCAAAGGGCAAATCGTGCGGAATGGTAGGTATATCTTTCAAATACTCTTGTAGATAAGCTTGTGTCCCCGCACCATCTTTTACAGACCACTGTGCAACAGGTGTAATACCGAGTGCGACTAAGTTATCCTCCAAATAGGATGCAATAATATGTTGTGGATTTGCAGGGATCGTCACTTCATGTCCCATTGCATCCGTTACTGTACGCTCTGTTGCAACTTCTTCTGCTGCCGGTTTCGACTGCTCATCTTTATTCTGTGTAGCACTTCCACCATTGTCACCACACCCGGCTAAAGATAGTGAAAGCGCTAGAAAACTGGCTGTCATTATATTTCTCTTTTTATTCGTAAACATCGATTCATTCTCCTAGTATTGATTATTTTAAAATTTACTAACTTAATCCTTCAAACGCGACAATAAATAAAGGAAGTACGGTGCTCCAATCACTGCAACAACAATCCCGGCTGGAATCTCCGATGGTTGTAAAATCCAACGACCAATTGTATCCGCAATCAGCACCAACAGTCCTCCTGTCAAAGCCGCTGCCGGCAGTAAAAATTGATGTCTGGATCCAACTAACTGACGTGCCAAGTGAGGCCCAATCAGTCCGACAAAACCGATGCCACCGCTGACAGAGACACTGGCCCCGGCCAATCCCACAGCCGCCGCAAGTAATACTCGCCTCTCTTTTTCAATCGACGCACCTAGTCCAGTAGCTGTTAAATCCCCTAAATTAAGTACGTTTAAAACACGCGCTTTCGAAAAGACGAATGGGAGTAGTACAACAATCCAAGGTAACAAGGACAATACAAACTTCCAATTGGACCCCCAAATACTCCCTGCAAGCCAAGTTGCAACAAATTGATAATTTTCAGGACTGAGCCGAAGTGTTAACACAATCATGGCCGCACTAATACCAGCTGCAACCGCCACCCCTGTCAGCAATAATCGCATGGGAGAAATCCCCACATGTCGTTTATAAGCCAATGTATAAATGATAATCGCCGTAATCCCTGCACCCGCAAACGCTAAAATAGGCAGTAAAAAGACCGGCGTAGCTGTCGTTGACGGAAAAAAGGAGATGAATAACATAACCGCTAACCCCGCTCCTGCATTAATACCCAAGATGCCAGGATCAGCTAAAGCATTACGGGAAATTCCTTGTAATATGCAACCTGACACCGCTAGCCCCATTCCGACAAGGATTGAAATAATAATGCGTGGCAAGCGAAATTCAAACAGAATCAGTTGTTGCTTGTCCGTCCCGAATCCAAACAAAGTCCGAAGCACTTCCAGGGGCGACAACTTAATGAAACCCGTATTCATACTAATGATGAATACAACAACAATCAGCAAACTTAGTATACTGATGACGAATAGATTCCTAGCCTTTGTCTTCTGTTGCCCCTCTGTCATAATCGGCTTATCCTTCATAGCTCTTTTCCCCCTTTTCGTGCGAGATACAGGAAGAACGGAACCCCAATTAACGCAATCAGTGCGCCAATCGGTGTCTCATATGGAGGATTAATCATTCTCGCTGCAAGATCTGCTAGGACCACTAACAAACCACCTAGCACAATCGAACAAGGAATAATCCAGCGATAATCGTGTCCGACTAGAAAGCGGGTAAGATGCGGAACAATTAGTCCTACAAAACCGACTGCACCTACAACTGAAACGGCCGCCCCCGCTAAAATCAGGACAATAATCATGCCAAAAAATTTAATGGTCTTTGTTCGCTGCCCAAGCCCAATCGAGATTTCCTCTCCAAGACTCAGCAGTGTGATGGAACGTGATAATATCACCGCACCTATCATGGCCGCAATAATCCACGGCGACATGATTTGCAAATGAATCCATTTCGTCCCCGATACGCCACCTGCATACCAAAAGGCTAAATCTTGACCAATTCGAAAATATAAAGCAACGCCCTCACTAAGCGCTCCTAGCAATGCACTGACGGCTGCACCCGCGAGTACAAGACGCATAGGTGTCAAACCGCCTCTTGACATCGATCCAACCCCATAGACAATTCCAACCCCTAGACCAGCGCCTAAAAAGGAATACATGATTACATACATATAGGATAAGCCTGGCAAAAAGGCAAAGCACAGTGCCAGCATAAATGCAGCACCGGCATTCAATCCCAATAGCCCTGAATCCGCCAATGGATTTCGCGTCATGCCTTGCATCAGCGCGCCTGCGACAGCGAAACACGCCCCAACCATTGCGGCACCAAGCACACGTGGCAGGCGGATTTCCCGAATAATTTGATGCTGTGTGATATCTGGATTAAAGTGAAACACCGCCGTCCAAACTGTTGCTAACTGTATATCCGCAGCTCCAAATGATATCGAGAGACCAATTGCCAGAAGTAATGCAAACATGCCCCCGAATAACACGATGACAGCCATAATCGGATGTGAATGCTTCTTCATTTTTACTAGTTCTTCTATTTCGGCAGATACTTCTGCAGGAGTAGACATGCCCTTCCTCCTTCATAACAAACTTACACGGTTACTATTTTTTGAATAACATAAAAGCCTTACTTTTGTAAAAGGACACTCAATCCTGCTGACACAACTGATACGATAAGCAAATCGGGTT
Source organism: Sporosarcina sp. FSL K6-1522 (assembly GCF_038622445.1). Lineage (GTDB taxonomy): Bacteria > Bacillota > Bacilli > Bacillales_A > Planococcaceae > Sporosarcina. The sequence continues at coordinate 1,718,623 of NZ_CP152019.1, read as the reverse complement.
CGCACTAAACGGACAAGTCGCTATACTCGCATCAATATGAAAGACACGTTGTAAATTCGAACAAGTCATCACTTCTTCTGGTTTCCCCTCTGTGATTAACGCACCATCTTTCATCGCAATCATGTAATGAGAAAATCGGGATGCGTGATTCAAGTCGTGAAGCACCATAACAATTGTCCGCCCCTCTTCCTCATTCAAACGCTGTAAGAGCAGTAAAATATCTAATTGATGCGCTAAATCTAAATAGGTTGTCGGCTCATCAAGGATCAAAATTTTCGTATCCTGCGCTAATGCCATCGCAATCCATACACGCTGCCGCTGCCCACCTGATAACGCTTCAATCGGACGATCTTTAAAGTCACTTAATCCTGTTACTTCAATCGCCCAGTAAATATGTTTATAATCCTCTTTTTTTAAGGAACCAAAGCCTTTCTGATGTGGAAAGCGTCCATAGGAAACAAGCTCAAATACCGTCAATCCCCCCGGCGCTTCTGCGGTTTGCGGTAATATCGCCATCTTCTTCGCAACTTCTTTTGTCCCTAGTTGATGGATTGCATGCCCGTCAAGGTAAACAGCGCCTTTTTTCGTCGTTAATATACGCGACACAGCTTTCAATAGCGTTGATTTCCCACATCCATTCGGGCCAATAATCGTCGTGATTTTCCCCTCAGGAATGGACACACTTAAATCATCAATAATAAGTGCGTTTGAATAACCAATTGCCACCTGATCTACTTTAAATGCTGCCATTTCATTGGACTTCCTTTCTTGATACAAATCGGTTTATCAATTATTTAACGTTTCGTTTCTATTTTATTATTTCTTTATGAATAGTATTTTAACATCTAAATGATAACGATTATCAATATCATTTATTATGTTAGATATTTTTTTGGAATTTGTCAACAAGTATCTGAACGGTACACGTTATTAAAAAAAGGAATGTTCGAATAGGAAATAAAATAGGTGCCTAACACTAAACCAAATCTGGATGGTTTTAGCGTTAGGCACCTATTTTACTTTTATGTTATATATGTTGAACTAAAGAAGCCAACCAACCGCTAGTGATTCTTCATTCCCCAGTTTCAACAAACTGCGCAATCCTTGCACCAATTTCATCGCGCACTCGCTGGAAAAACGCCCATTGCTCTTCGGCGGTTCCTACTGCTTTTGCCGGATCATCGAAGCCCCAATGCGCACGTTTGACATGCGGCGGTGTCATCGGACATTTGTCAGCCGCATCTCCACACAGCGTGACGATGAAATCCGCAGTGTGTAAGATTTTCGGGTCAATAATATCCGAAGTTTGATTCGTAATATTAATGCCAACCTCATTCATGGCTCTAACAGCATTCGGATTAACACCGTGAGCTTCAATACCCGCACTCAGAACTTGCCATTCTTCACCAAGCATCTTTTTACCCCATCCCTCAGCCATCTGGCTACGGCATGAGTTGCCTGTGCATAAGAAATACAAGGTCTTTTTTATCATGATTAATCCCCCCTCTTCTGTCATTGTTTCAGATAATCAGTAACCATAGATAGAGCCCTACCAGTGTAATGAATAGCGTAGGAACCGTTAATAAAATTCCGATTTTAAAATAAGTACCCCAAGCAATTTTCACACCTTTTTGCGACAGAACATGCAGCCATAACAACGTAGCCAATGAGCCGATTGGCGTAATTTTCGGCCCTAAATCCGAACCAATGACATTGGCATAAATGAGTGCCTCACGCATCGTTCCTGTCGTAGTCGTGTCCGCAATCGCCAAAGCGTCAATCATAACCGTTGGCATGTTATTCATAATGGACGACAAAAATGCAGCGATAAAGCCCATTGAAATCGTTGCGACAAAAAGTCCTTGATCCGCAGCCAATTGAATGACATCCGCTAACACACTTGTCAACCCTGCATTGCGCAAGCCATAGACAACGACATACATCCCGATTGAAAAGAATACAATCGCCCATGGAGCGCCTTTCAATACTTGTTTCGTGTGTACAGCGGGACTTCTTTGCGCCATAAACAAGAAGAAAATCGCGACAATACCAGCGACAATCGACACAGGAACGCCTATAAATTCACTGGAGAAATAGCCGATTAGCAACATAACTAGCACGGGCCAGGACAAGCGAAACATCTTGTGATCCTTAATCGCATCTTTCGGCTTCTTCAAATCAGCTACTTCATAACTCCCAGGAATACTTTTACGGAAAAACAAATACAACACCGCAATACTCGCTACTAACGCAAACAAGTTTGGCACAATCATACGCGATGCATATTCCGCAAAGCCAATCCCGAAAAAGTCCGCAGAAACAATATTCACCAAGTTACTCACAACAAGCGGTAACGACGTCGTATCCGCGATAAACCCACTCGCCATAATAAAAGGAAAAATCATCTTTTCACTAAAATTCAAATTCCGCACCATCGCCAATACAATCGGCGTCAATATTAACGCAGCTCCGTCATTCGCAAACAGCGCAGCTACAACAGCCCCTAAAACACTCACGTAAATAAACATGCGGACGCCGCTACCTTTTGCAAAGCGCGCCATATGTAAAGCCGACCATTCAAAGAAACCAATCTCATCTAAAATTAAAGAAATAATAATAATGGCAATAAAAGCGAGCGTCGCATTCCACACAATCCCCGTCACATCGAGGACATCTTGAAAATTAACAACACCTACTAGTAAAGCGATAATGGCTCCAATACAAGCAGACCAGCCTATCGATAAATTACGCGGCTGCCATATAACAAAAATGAGTGTAACAATGAAAATCAATACTGCTAACATAACTGAAACCAACGTACTTCCCCTCTCTACTCACAACAAATACGCAACCCCTGCGCTTCTAATTCAATAACCAATCCATCTTGCCCCGGAAGCGACGCGAGGACACTTTGGATAAACGGATAATCTTCATGTTCTCGATTAATCGAGTAAAAAATCCATTTCCCCTTACGCGTTTCCTTCACTAATTCAATATCCCGCAACTTGCGCAAATGCTGACTAATCGCTGGCTGACTCATGTCGAACATCGCGACAAACTCACAAACACAACAATCATGCGACTGTAGCAATTTCATCATCGTCAAACGTGTTTGATCGCCGAGTAATTTTAAAAGTTGTGCTGCTCTTTGCATATCGGTCTCTCCCGTTTTCCGCATCATATTTCCCTCCGTTTCTCAAATATCATATAATTATATGCTTATATATACAAGTGTATAAATCATTTATTATAGCAAATAAAAAGAAACCATTTTGAACAAAGATTGCTCAAAATGATTTCCGCTCATAATGTTACTGCTCAAATGCCTTTGTGTTAATATTCTTTTTATCAAGGAATTTCTCAATTTCCTCCTGTTCTTTTCCATTCACCACACTGAATTTACCAATTACTGATGTAACGTTTACTTTTGGAAGTACTCCTTTACTTGCGTCATTTGTTAAACTATCGACCATTTCATCTATCTCATAAAGCATCTCATTCACAGCTGTAATATACCGGCTGATTCTCTCAGACTCTTCTTGATACCCTTTAGGCAATGTATTATTTAAAATATAATTAGAGAAGTTCTCATCATTTTCTTTTGTAAGTTCGGTAATTTCGTCTAACTTCTCTAGTTCTTCTACGCTTAATTCCTCTTCTTCATATAGCAACTCTTGGAACGGTTCACTAGCATTCGATAATTCTTCATAGCTATCTAGATATGTTTTTATGCTTACTTTTATTTCTTCTTCGTCAATTACACGATTTTGTTTTTCAGAGGTGAAAATTGTACTAGGAATCTCTACGTTTTGCGTAAGAAGCATTTCATCATTTTCTTCCTGCGAACATGCGCTTAATAGTAAAATCATTAAGAAACCAATAAAAAATTTCCTCATAATAATTTCCTCTCCTTTTTGGTTATCTAACTACTCACTGATTTTCATTTTACCACGAGAGGTAATTTCTGTTAGCGGACCCGAGATATAGTTGAAACTAAGACTTGAGACGTATACAACATTACTGTTTTTTCATTGTACTCCCCTAGTTATTAAATGCTTTTTAATTAATGCCTGCCCCATAAATCTAACCGCTCTTCCTATCACACTTGAATTCACATTAAAAAACAGCTTAAGATTAAAAAATCCATAAGCTGCTTTCATCACACGTTATTTAAAATTATATGCCGTCACAATCGGTTCGCGACCCGTTGTCACGTCATGGTAATACTCATACAAACAAATCCCTAAAAATGATCCTGAGATATTGACGACATTTGTATAACCGTTGTTTTGCAATGCCATCACTGCATTATAACTCCGTTGGGCAGAACGACAGTGCACGTAGACAGGCACATCTTTTGGAATTTCGTCCATGCGCTCGCGCAACATACTCAGCGGAATATTAAGCGCATTCACGAGATGGCCATTAGCAAATTCACCCTTCTCACGCACATCAATGATAACCGCATTTTGCTCCACCAATTCACGTACGTCAGACACATGAATTTGTTTATAACGACCATATAACACATTCAGCGCAACAAGTGCTGCTAAATTCACCACATCTTTTGCGGTACTAAACATCGGTGAATACGTTAACTCCAGCTCTTTTAAATCCTCTAACGTACCACTCATCGTAATGAGCGTTGCAATGACATCGATGCGTTTATCTGCATTGCCTTTGCCAATTGCTTGCGCCCCTAAAATTTTACCAGTTGGTACTTCAAATACTAATTTGAAATGAAGCGGATGACTATTCGGCATCAAACCAACTTTGTCTGGTGCAATGATGTACACGCTATCTGCTTGAATGCCTGCCTGTTTCGCTGCCCTTTCATTGAGTCCAGTCGATGCACATGCCAAATCAAAAATTTGAATGCTGGATGAACCAATCACCCCTTTGTTTTGATGAGGTATTCCATATATATGATCGGCCGCTGCACGGGCTTGACGTTGAGCCGGTCCCGCAAGTGCTAATCGCGTTGGTCTCTGCAATAAACGGTGATAGACTTCAATCGCATCACCGACCGCGTAAATCGAAGGATCGCTCGTTCTATAATTTGCATCCACTTTAATGCCACCGAGCTCCCCAATTTCCAAACCAGCTTCTTGTGCAAGCTTCGTCTCTGGACGCACACCAATTGCCAAAATAACCGCTTGAGTGTTGACAATTTTACCGGAATTGAGCTCGACATGATTGTCCGCCACTTTCGCTAATCCATCCCCAACGATCACTTCTACTCCTTTATCCATCATCTCTTTATGCAAAATTTGCACCATGTCATTGTCAAATGGCATCATAATTTGATCGGCAAACTCAATCAGGGAAACATTGCGCCCTGCTAATCGTAAATTCTCAGCTACCTCAACACCGATGAATCCGCCACCAATCACCGCAATATTATCAATATCATTTGTCTGTATATAGTGTTGCAATCGTTCGATATCGACGACATTACGCACCGTAAATACATGGGGTGCCTGCACACCTTCTATGTTCGGAACAATCGGGCTCGCTCCAGGTGATAACACAAGCGTATCGTAACTTTCCTCATAGTGCTCCCCCGTGACTAAATTCGCTACAGTCACTGTCTTCGCTTCACGATCAATCGCCGTCACTTCCTGTTGCACGCGTGCCTCGATGTTATACCTCGTTTTAAAAGCAACTGGGTTCATCACAATGAGTTTTTCACTATTTTCAACAATTCCACTTAAATGAAACGGCAAAGAACAATTTGAAAACGAAACATGAGGCCCTCTTTCGAACATAATGATTTCCGCTTGCTCATCCATACGTCGAATCCGCGCCGCTGCAGAAGCCCCACCAGCTACGCCGCCTACCACAACAATCTTCTTCGTCAATCCGATCATCCCCTTATCCATAGTAAACTGCTCTTACTGCAAATATATACCCCCGTAGGTATAAAGTCAAAACATTGACTCTCTTCTCCATTAAAAAAAGAAAAAGCTATCCATCCAATGTAAAGATTGCGTAAATTTTTATATGTAACTTGGAGGCTACTAGGAACAATGCTATATTCATGTAGTTAGCATCATACACGAAGGAGATCATAATGATTATCACCAACCGCATTAAATTACTGATTGAACTATTTCTCGTTTCCACTCGACTTGGACTGACCTCGTTTGGTGGGCCAACAGCCCATTTAGGGTATTTTCATGAAGAATATGTACGTAGAAGAAAGTGGATGGATGAAAAAAGTTATGCCGACTTAGTCGCCTTGGCACAATTTTTACCAGGGCCCGCTAGTAGCCAAGTTGGTATTGGGATTGGTGTTCGACGTGCAGGCATTTTAGGAGGAATCGTCTCTTTTATCGGCTTTACGATGCCGTCCGTCATTGCTCTTATTCTTTTCGCATTGCTCCTTACAGAGTTTGATATTGGAAATGCTGGATGGCTGCACGGCTTAAAAATTGTCGCGGTGGCGGTTGTTGCACATGCAATCATGGGGATGGCAAAAAGTTTGACGCCTGATGTAAAAAGAAAAGCCATCGCTTTATGTGCTTTGCTTGGGACGCTCCTTTGGCAAACCGCCTTTACCCAAGTTGCAGTCATTTTACTCGCTGCCCTTGTTGGTTTTTTATTATTTAAACAACATGATGATGTGAACGAAGTGAGTACTTCATTTCCAATTGCGAAAAGCGTTTCAGCCATTTGTCTGCTATTATTTTTCGGGCTATTATTTTTATTACCCATCATTCGGGAAGTCACCGGCTCTTATTGGGTGGCCATGTTCGATAGCTTTTACCGCTCCGGCTCTTTAGTATTCGGTGGGGGCCATGTCGTTTTGCCTTTATTGGAACAAGAATTGGTCCCGACTGGCTGGATTAGCGAGGAAGCCTTTTTGGCAGGGTATGGTGCTACACAAGCAGTGCCAGGTCCTCTCTTCACATTCGCGGCTTATTTAGGAACGGTTATGAAAGGCTGGCAAGGTGGTTTGGTCGCAACCGTCGCGGTGTTCCTCCCTGCTTTTCTGCTCATTGTCGGTGCATTACCATTTTGGGATCGTTTGCGAAGCCATCCATCTGTTAAAGGCGCTATTATGGGCGTCAATGCAGCTGTGATTGGCATACTGATTTCCGCCTTTTATTTTCCGATTTGGACAACTTCCATCTTTGTACCAGCGGATTTCGCTTTAGCTGCTGTGTTGTATAGCATGCTGGCTTATTGGAAATTGCCGCCTTGGGTTATCGTGGTCACCGGATCTATTGGAGGCGCTTTGTTAGCATTTCTATCATAAAAAGGTGCTTCATTCTAAAGCAAACTGCTTGGAATGAAGCACTTTTTTTCAAGATAAGAAAGCATAATTTCCCCAATCTGACTTAGTGTTTAGACTCCGGCACAAGTCTGCTTATACGATTGTATCAGTTCGCGAATCCCCATTCTCTTTGGCTTTCAATGCAACCTGTACATCTACAATCCGATCATCCAGAATATGAAATCCATGAATCTAACCCCAAAAGTATGTTATCGTAAGCACTGGCAGCCACTGACGAGCAAGTGCGCATTTTGCTAGTAGTAGCAAGCTGTCAAGTAGCGCAATTACACGGTCAATACATCAACTGGAGGATATACATGAACATCATTCGACATCGACTGTTAGGATATGGAGTAGATGCAGACTGGGTGGAGTTACTGGCATTTATCATCTTGATTACACTCATTACGATCGTCTGTATCATTGCAAATTTTATTACAAAACAAGTAATTATCCGATTTCTGACACATATTATTCAGAAATATAAGTTGCAGTGGGGGCATCTTTTGCTGGAGCAAAAAGTATTCCGCCAATTATCTCATTTCGTGCCTGCAATTATTATTTATAATTTTGCTTCCACATTTCCGACCTATGAAAAACTTATTGAAACGATGGCGCTGTCGTACATTCTAATTGTAGCATTGAGCGTTATTAATCGGTTATTGAGCGTATTTAATGCCATTTACCAAACGTATGAAATATCAAAAACGAAGCCGATTAAAGGCTATATACAAGTTGCTAAAATTATCGTCATTACGATTGGCGTTATTTTAGTCATTGCGAATTTAGTTGGGAAAAGCCCAATGATCCTTCTTAGTGGAATTGGAGCACTTTCAGCGATATTTATGTTAGTTTTTAAAGATTCGATATTAGGACTTGTCGCGGGCGTTCAATTGTCTGCCACTGATATGGTTCGAATGGGTGATTGGATCGAAATGCCGAAATACGGTGCCAATGGGGATGTGATTGATATTTCCCTGAATACGGTTATGGTGCAAAACTTCGATCGGACAGTGACGATGATTCCAAGTTATGCACTCATTTCGGATTCTTTCATCAATTGGCGTGGGATGCAGGAATCTGGTGGTAGACGCATTAAACGTGCATTATATATTGATATCTCAAGTATTGCATTTTGCACAAAAGAGATGATTGAGCATTATCAAGAAATTGATATTTTGACAGATTATATTGTTGCACGTGAATATGAAATTGAGGAATACAATCGTGTACATGAAGTTGACCGAAGCAATATTGTTAACGGAAGAGCATTGACCAACATCGGGGTCTTTCGGGCCTACATTAGTCAATATATTCAACGTCATCCAGGCATTCACCAAGACATGACGTTAATGGTCCGCCAACTAGCTCCTGGTGAGCACGGTCTTCCAATTGAAATTTATGCTTTTGCGAATAGTATTCAATGGACGGTTTATGAATCGGTTCAAGCCGATATATTCGACCATCTATTCGCCATCGCAGGAGAATTCGGGCTTCGCATTTTCCAAAGTCCGGCGGGTAGTGATTTTAATATGGATAAAGAACGGATCTAACTAATGAAGACAAAAGATGCTTCATCCCAAAACAAAACACTTGGAATGAGGCATCTTTTATTATAATCAACATCATCAAGATTCCTGCAATATCGATGTGACAATATGTAAGGAATCCCATTCACCTTCTGAGAACTTCGTAATTGGATATTGTTTAGGAAACAGCTGGCGGCAAATGCTGTCAGCTGGATTGCCTTGTTGGTGTAACGCTAACACATCCTGTTGAAGACCTAACAAATAATCTAATTTTCGCTCCAGCGCAAGGCGTCCCTCTTCTACAAATCCTCTATGATTGCAAAACACCTCTTGAAAATCATACGTCAACACGAGCTCCAACGACTGAATAATGGTCGGGATACTCTCTTCCGCCAAAACCAATTTGGTACGCTCATTGACATATAAATCACCCGTAAACAATTGCCCCGTTTCTTGATTTAAAAAGGCTTTATGATCATGCGCATGACCTGGTGTATCAATGACATACCATGTCGCATTCCGAGATTCAAACGTTTCAGGCATCGCTAACGCATGAAATGGCTTCCTTTTCCCCCAAAAAAGTTGCCGATACAAAGGATAATTCGCCTGTTGCATACAAGAGTCAATGGACTTATCACTAATATAAATCGGTACATGCTTGGTCTTTTCCACATAAGCCGCACAACCCGTGTGATCCTCATGGAAATGTGTAAGCCGCACTTGATCAAAATCAGCTGCATCTATAAAGCGTTCAAAATGCTTATGTAATGACTGCGATCCCGTATCAATCAAGACGCCATCTACTGCATAACTATAAACATTCAATGCAACTCCTTGACTTTTCACTTCCCCATTCAAATAAGAAACGCCATTTTTCTCCCCCGCGGTTGATGTTTTCTTCAACAACATACCCCAAATCCCCCCTTCTCTACTCTAAAATATACCATAGTTATGTTCGTTAAGGAGATCGTTTTTAAAATAGTCAGAATACATAGCGACTATCGAATCGATTCTATTCCTCTGCTACCTGCGCTAAACGTTCATTAATTCTTCTCTTGCGATAAAGCATCATCCCAGCCTCGGCCAGGTCGCTAACCGCGGAACGATTGATAAAAGCACCGACCAACAGCCCGACAATTGGTATCATTTGAAAAAGCTTTTTCCAACCAATTTGGTCACGGTGGGTCATGACCACTTCTCTCCATCCTTGAAGTTCTGAAATGACTTCTCTTTTCATCCCTTCATCAGGAGCATCCATGAGTGATAATTGTTGTAGTATCGCTTGTTTCCCGACAATGTCTGAAGAAACAAACTGCAAAACTTTCACAATATATATTCTTTCCTCTTTATCATTCGGATCATAGCCATAACACATCGCAATATCCTGAAGGGTCTTTAATTGAATACCTAACAGCAATGGTATATCAATGGATAACGTGAAAATACCGCCAACGCCCGTGCCTGCGCCTTGTAGCGTTGCCAATTGTTTTCGATTATTGGCAAGTGTACTGACAGCTTGATCCATATCAGCAATCCGTAGCAATTTCACATCTGCTAACGTCTGGACATTTTTTTGAGGATAATAGGATTTAAGTGAAGCCACTGAGCTTAAGTACTTTCCGCCTGTTTGCACATATTGCCCTAATTCATCTAGCAAAATGCCAATCTTATTTTGGATAAAGGCAGGTGTCATTTTGTCCAGTAACTTGAATGGAAGACGACCAATTTTCTCCCAAAACCATAAATCACTTTGATCCTGTTCCCAGTCCACACTCTTTTTTAGTTCAACCTGCAGTTCTTCTACTGTTTCAACCACTATATATGAATACCTCCGTCTTATGATAAAAACTGTACTTCATTTAATTATATCCTGTGACTCGTTTCGATGTAAAATCCATGAAACGAGTGCACGAAGTATGCTATGGTAAACCATCTACAACTACTGATGAAAAGGTGTAAATCATGCTAGAAGTAACAGATAGTAAACTAACACAATATGTTATTCATTACGTCAGTGACATGGTCGTTTTCGGAGATGAAGCATTCCCTCAACCAGAGGTCATGCTAGAAGCGGCCTTTACACAATTGGCGTTCAATAAAATCGATTTTGAACAGCAATATGAATTTTTTCATGAAACAGATGTCGGATTAAATGAACTCTATACTTATGTCAACAACATTTTCGATCAAGAGGGCAGCAATTTCCTTACGCAATCCCAACATATCGCCACGCACTTACAGAGCGTCTCCCAACACCCGAATATTAAAGACGGTGAGTTGTTTATTGGCTTATTCGATAATTGTCTATGGGGACCAGAGGCAAAAAAAGTCCTGGCCATTGTAAAAATTGATGAAAAAGAAATATTTTTAGATGTGAAAAACGAGCAAAACAAAATGACCGTGAACGGCATCGACGGCATTAATGTAAAGAAGATTAATAATATGGCCGTCATTGTCGATATGGGCCCAGACGTAGCACCTGCTGTCTTTATCAAAACGAAAAAGAAAGAAGACGTCGTATACTGGCAAGAACGTTTTTTGAAAGTGAAAGTAGCGGATGAACATTATCATAAAACCAATTTAGCCTTAACAGAATGTAAAAAAATCATTATCAAAGAAGAGAACTTCACCAATACCGAGAAACTAGGTCTCTTAAACAAAACGCTCGAGTACTTTAGAAATGAAGTCGAATTTCAAGTAGATGACTACATTGAAACCGTCTTTGAAGGAAGCGATTCTGCCCCAAAAGAGATTATCGTCAATTCGGTCAAACCATATGAAACGGTCATTTCCGAAAGTGCCATCGAAAAAGTCGAAAAGAGTTATAAACGGAAGATCAAACTTGATACCAATATTGAAATTCAGGTGAATGTACGCGATATCGAGGAAATCGATGAACTGATTGAAGTTGGGTATGATGAGGCAACGAATCGGAAGTTTTATAAGATTTCTTTTCAGGAGGAAGTGTAACCGCGAAACTGGAAGATACGTATCTTCCCCTTTGTTCTTATTGCAAAAACACCTGATTCCCTAATGGTAAATTTAGAATCAGGTGCTTTTATCTTCTTTCAAGGATTAGTTGTTACTCAATTTTTTGATGATACGCTCTACTACTTCCAGCTCTAAAGATGTAGCCTCTACAATCTGATCAATTGTTAAAGATAATTTGAATAGCCGCTTGACCGTTTCTTCTTTCTTCAGCTGTTTACCTTGCTCACGTCCTTGTTCGAGACCTTCTTCACGGCCTTCTTTTTCAGCCAAATATCGAGCATCATCCAGTTTTGCTTCTTCATCTAAGATATATTTCAATCGTGACTCATAAGCAAAAGCCTCTTCTGGAGAGCGACTTAATTCTTGCCAAACTGTGAATGCATCCTGCAACTTTTCATCTTTCATCGCGAGCTCCTCCAATTCCTGATAGATTTCGTTGTACACCCTCTTTTTTCTCACATCCACCATACCAAGCAATAGCAACCACCTAGCGAGGATGTCATTCCATGGATCCAACTTCTTTTCATACCACTGTTTAATGAAGTGGATCTCCAACACATCATCCATTCGAAATTTTTCTTCCTGTTCATACAGATGAAAGATATTGTGAAAAGCATCTGTTTGATTAAACAGATCGAAATTACAAATATTAATCGTGATGGTTGGCAATAGCTTATTGTAACCTATGCCTTTTTCTAGCTGTAAATTATAAATCCGTGACCAATAGAACAATGTTCGTTTAACCATATCATATTGATTGGTCAATTGGATTTCCACATTTATGAGTTCATCATCTTGTGTTTTCACTAAGATATCTAACCGTGATTGCTTATCCCCTTGGTATTCTCCACCAACTTCTTGATTGGCAAATGTTATTTCTCTAATAGCCTGACGACCTGTACGCTGCAAAATGGCGTTCAAAAAGACGACTGTTATTTCTTTATTTTGCTCACTGCCAAATAATTGTGTAAACGAGCACTTTATCCCCTCACAAAAGCATTGATTTTTTTCAAATTCCTCCGGAATCATATCTATACTCTTCCGAGTTAATGTGCTAAATTTTATGCATATTAATAAGGGGGAGATTTTTTATGTTGATTTCATACGATTTTGGAATTGATTTGGAAGAGTACTCAATTAGGGGGACGTCGAATCACTTTCCATTGCTTGATGAATGCCCGAATTGCAAGTGTCTGGCACCCGGTAATATTCATCGCACTGGCTACTATTGGCGGTACGGGATTATAGAAGATGTTACTAAGAGGATTCCTATCTGTCGTTTAAGGTGCTTGGTATGCAAGGGGAATTTTTCAATTCTGCCGGATTTCCTGATTCCTTATTTCCAACATACAGTCCATACGGTTTTGGGGCGCCTCCAACGGCACCTTCTACGAAAGAAGGTGAATGGCGGGCGGCAATTAATGGGGTTTCATCTGAAGCGATTTATAAAAAATATAAATTGGATACATAGCTATTTTAGTGATAACGGTCAAGTCCTAAGTGTTTCTAAGGATGTAAAAAAGAAGCCACAAAATATATGAAAATGATCCTGGATTTTGGCGAATCCCCCTTCTTGCGAAGGAGCTGGGGTCACTTATCAAAATACTTCATGGCAAATTAATTCTATCATATTTCATTACGTTGATAAATATTATTGGTCCCACATAACTTCTTCATAGTCAGGGAATTGTGTGAAAAGTAGAATAGGACTCATGGATGACCGGTCGTCCTTCCACTATAAGGAGGAAGATTCCATGAATGAAAAAAATCGTCATGAAGTGGCCTTATTTCGGTATGGGCTTATCGCCCCGTTATTAAACGGACAGGTTGACGTGAAGGTGTATTTGAATGATGTAGAAGGAAAGAACCATTCTGTTCCTTACTATGGGGAACGAAGAATAGCCAGCAAAACGTTACAGGAATGGCTACTTAATTATCGCCGCAATGGATTTGACGCATTGAAACCGAAGAAACGTGCGGATAGAGGATCTTCGCGAAGGTTATCGCCAGATGACCTGGATCAGCTTCTGGAAATACGAAAAAAATCTCTCCATATGCCCGTCAGCGTCTTCTACGAACAACTGATTAAGCGTGGAGAGATCAATAAAAATCAAGTTTCATATTCCACTATAAATCGGTTGTTGAAAAAACACAACCTAGTTGGCGAAAGTATTTTAGCGAACCCTGAACGTAAACGCTTTTCCCATGAAAAAGTAAATATATTATGGCAAGCAGATTTATCACTTGGCCCTTACCTATCCAACAAGGGGAAGAGCATAAAAACCTTTTTGATTGCCTATATTGATGACTGTTCAAGGCTTGTGCCCTATGGGCAATTCTTTACTTCAGAAAAGTTTGATGGCTTGCGGGTGGTTACGAAAGAGGCTCTTATCAGAAGAGGTAAGCCCAAGATCATCTACGCGGATAACGGCAAGATTTACCGCTCTGAAACGCTCCAATATGCGTGTGCACAATTAGGTATCACGCTAGCACACACGCAGCCGTACGATCCTCAAAGTAAAGGCAAAATAGAACGGTTCTTTAAAACAGTCCAGACCCGATTTTATCCATTATTGAAATCAAATCCGGTTCATACGTTAGAAGAGTTGAATGAGCGGTTTTGGCGCTGGCTGGAAGAGGATTATCACCGAAGGGTACATGCATCCCTTGATGGTAAAACACCACATGAAGCTTTTCAGGTACAATTTGATCAAGTGACGTTTCTTGAGGATGTTTCCCTACTTGAAACGATCTTCTTAAAGCGTGAACAACGGAAAGTGAAGGCAGACGGGACTATTACATTGAACAAGAAACTCTATGAGGTGCCCAGTCGATTCATAGGAAATTCCATCGATGTAAGGATAGATGAAAAGAGTGTCTATATCTTTGAAGATGACAAGAAAGTAGCAGAAGCCACCCTTGCCAATATGCAAGACAATGCACATGTAAAACGGGTGCGCTCACCTATCTCACTAGCCACTGGTAAGGGGGGCGATGACCGTGTATAAATCCTTTTATTCTTTGGCGAGCACACCATTTTCAAAGAACATCATTTCTTCGGATGCATTTTATTCCACTGATCATCAAGGTGCTCTCAGTGCATTACAATACCTACAGAAATCGAAAGGAATTGGGCTACTGATTGGAGATCCAGGTGTCGGAAAAACATTTTCCTTGCGGTCATTTAAGGAATCGCTGAACCCATCCTTATATCATGTCGTCTATTTCCCCTTATCAACTGGTGGCGTAATGGATTTCTATCGTGGCCTGGCCTATGGATTGGGAGAGGAACCGAAGTTCCGTAAAGTAGATCTGTTCCGGCAGATTCAACAAGGAATTGAGCGAATGGCCTTAGAACGCAAAATAACACCTGTCTTCATTCTCAATGAAATGCATATGGCAAAAGATGCATTTCTCCAAGATGTCGCGCTGCTATTTAACTTTCAAATGGATTCAACCAATCCATTCATCCTTGTACTATCTGGTTTGCCCCATTTGAAGACACGGTTACAGCTAAACCATCACCGTCCCTTATCTCAGCGTATTATCATGAAATATGAGATCCAGGCATTATCGAGGGAAGAGGTCACTCCCTATATAAATCATCACATGAAATTAGCTGGAGCGAAGATGCCGATTTTCACAGAGAGCGCCATTGAGGCAATTGCCTTACGTTCTCAAGGATGGCCAAGGGCCATCAATACCCTCGCAGTGAACAGTTTATTATTTGGCTCGCAATTAAAAAAAGAGCAGATTGATGATGAGGTTGTCCGATTAGCCGTGGAAGACAGTGGCATGACATGAAGCATGGGATTTTAGTATATGACCAACAAGTACAAGAATGGCGCGTCTGGATTGGACAACGACGCTATTGGATCCAGCAAGGGTACACATTTGAACTACGAATCCAGCAACGGTATTACAACGCTTATCTGGAAAAGGATTTGGATTGGTTCGTTACGCTAAATGGTGATGTAAAATTAATTCTTCATACACATGAGGTTTATAAGGTTCGAATCCGTATAGAAGATTATATTCTTGTAGATGCCCCTTTTTAGGGGTTTTTTAAATGGAAGTTCATCTGGATTATTGTGAGTATAGTTTTCATATCCCGAAATAAATTGAAAAAAAGAACACATTATCTCAGATTTCCTTCCGGATTAAAGTGGAAAGAGGATACTGGAATAATGTGCGCGTTTACAAAATTGGGTTTATTCTGAGAAACAGAAGAAGAAATTCAATAGAATTTCAATGTTGCTTCACCGGATGTCAATGCTTTTCCTGGCTCTCGCTCCAGGTTGATTTCTAAATCGAGTGTACGCTTTTCTTCATTCTTATTTGTAACCTTTGCCCGACAGGTAAGAACATCTCCAGGAAATATCATACCCGAAAACCGAACCGTCAAACGACTGACAAAACCGTTTGTTCCAACCAACTGACCACATAATTGACCTAAATAACCCATGCCAAGCATTCCATGTGCGATAGTCCCCGGTAACCCGACCTGTTTTGCTGTCTCCACATCAGTATGGATCAAATTAAAGTCACCAGATGCACCAGCGTATTTTACTAATTGGACTTTTTCAATTGCTGGCTTGACAAGGGGTTTAAACTCTTGCCCCACCTTTGCCTGATTCCAGTCAATTCCCCCCATTGATTTCCCTCCCTTTATGTTTTTGTATCATTCTAATCTTATCTATACAAAACCTTATTTTCATTGGTTCTAAAATTAAGCATTACTTTTTTCTAGATCTTTGATTATTTGCGGGTATCTTTTTTCAAGTCCATAAAATAATATGATGACTAGCATAACAACACCCAATATAATGTGATAATGCATATTCAGAAAAATAATCATTTGATTAACATTTTCTGGTTGCGTTGCACGTGTTCCAATATAACCAACAAAAGATAGAAGCCCACCCATTATTGCACCACTAATACCTGATCCAACTTTCATCCCAAAACTCATACTACTATTTGCTAATCCAGGGGTACGTATCCCAGTTGACCATTCACCATAGTCTACAGTGTCATTAACCATCGTATAGACTACTGTTGCTATAAAGGTTTGTGCCAATCCTAAACATGCAGTACCTATTAAAAAGTAATTTAATGATGCCGGATCCACCATCTTAACAAAACCGGACACTATAATAAGTGCGGCACCTAAAATAGCAAGATTTTTCTTGTTTAGGCGCTTCGCAAACGGTGATAGTATAGCTAAAAGCGCTATTCCTGGAATCGTTTTAGCTAGCGTAAATAGTGAAAAATAACTTGCACTTCCAAACATATATTTAGCATAATAAACTTCGGCACCTTGCATTCCCAGCATCATATAATAAAGAAAACCATACGATACTATTATTATCCAATACTTGTTTTTTGATAGTGATTTCAACTCTTCTTTTAAATTGTGTTTTCTCTCTTTTGTTTTCGGACTTTCTTTTACCCTCTCTGTCGTTAATTTAAACGTGGTCATTAGGCAAATTGATGCTAAAACAGCGATGATACCGGCAACAACAACCCACCCTAGCTGGCCGCCAATTGAGCTGGCTACTGGTTCAGCACTTGCTTTTACAACTAATGTACCAACAGTAAATGCAATCGAAAGGCTTAAACCTAATGCAGTTCGTGAACTTTTATCTTGCGTCATTTGTCCAAGAAGTGTTTTCATTGGAATCGAAATTGCCGTATACATAAGAATAAAAAAGCTGTACGTAATTAGCGCATAAGTAAATTTACCATTAAGGCTTAGATTTGGAACAGTAAACAATAAAATAACAGATAAACTAAATGGAATACATAACCACAATACATATGGACGTGCTTTTCCATGTTTTGAGTTTGTCCTATCTATAATAAGACCCATAATAACATCAGATACACCATCCCATACCCGGGCTACTAACAATAATATCCCTACAAGACCAGCTGAAATACCAATAATATCCGTGTAAAAGTACGATAGAAAAGCTATTATTAATCCCCAAGATAGTACATAGCCAAAATTACCAACACCATAACCAAAAACCTCTAATTTTCCAACACTTTCACTTTCATTTCCACTTTCACTCGCATGAGTGGTATTGTTCAATGTCGGAGTATCCAACTTATCTGTCACCATTTATTTATCCCCCTAATGTTATTCGTATTGTCAAACATTTCTTGGTAAAAGAGTAATACCTTTTCTGATTGTATGCGCTCTCATAAAAGGTTTTACACATTGCTTCTAATGTCTAACGTATTAATGAGGTAACCACAATGGAGGTGACTAGTTGTTACCTCAATTAATACTTGATTTACTTAAACATATCAAAATACACAGATAAAATTGTTTCCGATCTTCCAGTAAAAATATTAGGCGTATTTTAATCCTCATTTAAATTAAATTTGATCTGTATATACATAGGCTTTACGGATAATTAGAAGTCGATGAAATACCCGACATTAAAAATCTAGTAAAATGAAATTGCTGGGAATCTCTTAGATTACCTTAACGGAGAATCAGCGTATTTATTCCGCGATACACTAAGTTGCCATCCAAATCTTCACCACGGGTTTCCTGCACAAGAAATGTCATCTTGCCGATTTTCCCTTCTTTTTCATAGACATCAATGACAGAACTAGCACAACGCAAGACATCACCCGCCACAATTGGCCGTTCAAAAAGATATTCCATACCTCCATGTAAGACCCGACTAGGCTCGAATTCGATACTTGGATTCATCACCCTAATCGTCGTTGGAAATGTGGGTGGAGCAATTATACTCCGATACCCACATTCCTTGGCAAATGCTTCATCTGTGTACAAGGGATTATCATCGCCAACGGCCTCAGCAAAACGCCGAATGGCACCTTTTTCTATTTCAAAAGTTTCTGATTCACTTGAACTTCCAATAATACTAGGATCTATTTGCACCTTTTCCTCTCCTTCCATCATGAACGAACTAGTTTAGGCGGTGATGAAATTTCTCCAATCTTTACATGTCCTTTGAGCAAGTTTCGGGCAATTGTGCGGCGTAGGATTTCGTCTGTACCTTCAAAGATACGATACAATCTTAATTCACGATACCAGCGTTCAATCGGTAACTCTTTTGTATAACCCATTCCACCATGAATTTGTAGTACCCGATCGACAACTCTGTTAGCCATGTTAGAACCATATAGCTTGGCAATCGCTGACTGATGACGTCCATCCATATTATTCTCCGACATCCACGCTGCTCGTAAAACAAGCCATTTCGTGGCCTCAATTTCTACCGCCGAGTCTGCTAACTTCCACTGGATCGCTTGATAATCAGCAATCGGTTTACCAAACGTCTTACGCACCTGAGAATAATCTACACCCATCTGAAGCAATCTTTCAGCTGCTCCAACTGCTCTTGATGGAACCATCCATCGGCCCCGACCGATCCATTTCATAGCAAGTTCAAAACCTTTGCCTAATTCACCTAAAATGTTTTTTTCTGGAACCCGGACATCTTCAAAGACCAAAGAGTCGGCTCCCCATTCGCCCATTGTAGGAATAGCCTCAGAACGCCATCCCATATCTCTATCTACTAGAAAAGCGGTAACGCCACCGTTTGCTCCTTTTTCCCTATCTGTAACCGCAAATACGATGGCAAAATCTGCAATATTTCCGTTTGAAATAAAAGTCTTCTCTCCATTTATAACCCATTCATTTCCATCCTTCACAGCTAGCGTTCGAATGCCCTTAGCATCTGATCCAGCACCGGGTTCAGTGATCGCAAAACAAGATATACGATCCCCGTTGATAGTTGGAATCAGGTATTCTTTCTTCTGTTCTTCATTACAGTGATAAAGAATATTATCCGCAAAACCTCCGAGTCGAAACGGTATAAAAGTTTTGGATAATTCCGTTGTGATGATTGATTGCATTACAGCCCCTAAGTTTGCCCCACCGTATTCCTCAGGAGTTTCAATCCCCCAAAATCCAATTTCTTTTGCTTTCATTTGTAGTTCACGATGCTTTTCTGGAGATAATCCTGGACGTCCTTCTCGTTCATTTCGTAGCACCTCTGGCTCTAATGGAATTAATTCATTGCGCACAAAATTCCTAATTGTATTTTGGACCATTTCCTGTTCTTCTGTTAATGAAAAATTCATTTTTCCCCAGCTCCCTTTATTTTTAAATTTAATTAGTCATGAATTTGCTAAAATCTAGCGCGCTCCTCCGTTAACATAGATTATTTGTCCATTCACATAACTGGAGTCTTCACTAGCCAAAAAAGCAATTACATTTGCGATATCCTCGGGTTTACCAACCTTTCTAAGCGGGTTATTTTTTGCAATTAATTGTTGTTGCTCCTCAAAATCCAAACCAACTCGTTCTGATGTTTCCTTTGTCATGTCAGTTACAACATATCCCGGGGCGACTGAATTCACATTAATATTAAAAGGCCCCAGTTCCAACGCTAAAGTTTTTGTAAGGCCTTGTATTCCAGCTTTTGCGGCAGAATAATTAGCCTGTCCGCGATTCCCCATAGCTGAAGCACTGCTAATGTTAATAATTTTTCCAAATCGTTGTTCCACCATATGTTTCTGCACTGCTTTAGTACATAAAAAACTACCTCTTAAATGCACATTCATTACGAGATCCCAATCTTCTGGAGACATTCTGAAAATCAGATTGTCACGGATCACTCCGGCATTGTTCACCAAAATATCCACCCGTCCAAAATGGGAGACAACCTTCTCGACGGCAACATCTACTTGCTCAACATCGGAAACGTCACAAGCTACTGCAATCGCTTCTCCATTTATCGATTCTATCGTTTGAACTGTTTCACGACCAGGCTCTAGATCAAATACTGCCACCTTGGCACCTTCCTGCGCTAATCGCTTTGCTGTTGCAGCACCAATCCCTTGACCAGCTCCTGTGACGATAGCAACCTTGTTTTTTAAAGAACCCATTTGATCGCCTCCTTCTATAAAATTTATAGGTATAAGAAAACATTAACTGTGACACGCTTGAAATTTTTATTATCTTTCAAGCAATAGTGCAATTCCTTGACCACCGCCGATACAAGCGCTTACAAGTCCACGCTTAACATCTCTATTTTTCATTTCATGTGCCAGCTTCATCACCAACATCCCACCAGTAGCTGCAATTGGATGTCCGTGTGCAATTGCTCCCCCATTTACATTGACCTTTTCCATATCCATATTAAGTTCCCGATCGCATGCTAATACTTGGGATGCAAACGCTTCATTAATTTCAATTAAATCTATATCATCCAAGGTCAATCCTGTTCTTTCTAATAACTTTTTTATAGCAGGAACTGGCCCAATTCCCATTATATTTGGATCGACACCAGCAATTGCCCAATCAGCTATCCGTGCAAGCGATTCCAAGTTTCTGCTTTCGGCTTCATCTGCCGACATAACAAGGAGTGCCGCTGCCCCATCACAAATACCTGATGCGTTACCAGCAGTTACTGTACCATCCGCTTTAAATGCTGGACGCAGGGGCGCCATACCTTCCAGGGTTGATTCTGGTCTAGGATGTTCGTCCTTAGAAAATAGATAGGTTTCTCCCTTTCTTCCTTTGATAGGAACAGGAACGATTTGATTATCGTAAAAACCACGTTCTACTGCTTGCTTCATTTTTTGCTGACTTCGAAAAGCAAAGGCATCCTGTTCTTCCCTACTTATGTTATAACGGTCGACAAGATTTTCGGCTGTAATTCCCATTGGTGGACTGCCAATACGCTCTGGTGCTTGCTGTTTTCGGATAAACTTGGGCGGGAGCATATTAAATGGTTGCGCAGGTGGTTCCATCAAATAAGGAGCCCGAGTTAGGCTTTCAGTTCCTCCTGCTACAATAATTCGACCGCTTCCAGCACGAATGGCATCAGAAGCAAGCGCTACAGCATTAATTCCTGATCCACATAATCGGTCAATGGTAATCCCTGGTACTGATATGGGTAACCCGCCTTCCAACAAGGACAAACGGGCGGTATTTCCATCGCTGGCATTGGAGTTTCCCATTATGACATCATCTACATCTTCCCCCGCAACTTGCGCTCTTTCGAGTACCTCTTTGATTACCAGCCCTCCATAAATGGAAGGATGTAAATCTTTTAAAGCTCCTCCAAATCTAGCGAATGGCGTTCTTGCCACAGAAACGATAACTGCTTCACTCATTTTTATCCCCACCTTATTCTTAATTAGCAATTTTCAATATACTATAATTAAAGAGATTCATTTTAAACGATATTTAATTAACATCATGTATATACAATCTGAAACCCATCTTATTTAATGAGATACAGATACGAGCTTTTGCTCTCCAACGAATAGTGCATCAAGAGCCGTTACCCCTTTTCCTTCTTCATGCACCATTACAGGGTTAATATCCAATTCATGTAACCAATCTTTTTGATCTACACTCAATTCTGAAACTTTCACAATCGTTTCTGCTAATGCTTGGATATCATAAGGTCCTTTATTTCGGATACCTTTTAAGATTTCATATCCTTTGATGGACTGGATCATCTCTTTTGCATCTTTTATATTTAACGGCGCTTGTTTAATTACTGAATCATTAAATACTTCAACAAAAATTCCTCCAAGGGATAGAACAATAGATGGACCGAATAACGGATCTTGTATCGATCCAATCATTACTTCCACACCATCCTCAACCATCTCTTCCACGATAATTCCGTCAATTTTAGCTTTCCCGTCATATTTTAAAGCGTTGGACATGATTTCTTCAAAAGTCCTTCTAACTTCCTCGGCAGATTTTACATTGATTTTTATAACATCAGCCTCGGTTTTATGGGCAATCTGCTGCGACAGTACTTTTAAAACAACGGGATATCCTATTGTATCAGCTAACTTGACAGCTTCTTCAACATTTTCGGCTATGTCGCCTTTCGGTATAGGAATCCCATACTTATCTAAATAGCTTTTACCCCTATGTTCATTAATCCCCCCTCCGAATGCCTCCAATTCCAGGCTATCGGTCACTCTTTCCTCAAGAGCTCCTTTTTGTTCAGACAAGAGATCCTTGCGTTTATTATAATGCATCAGATTTTTCAGGGCTCGAATTGAACGACTTGCTGAAGGTAGCCAACAAATACCACTATTAGATAACAATTCTTTCGTCTGATCTGAAGCACCTGCCCAACAAACAACAAAAGTTTTATCCGTTTCATTCGCTATTTTTGATATTTCGGGAATGAGCACAGGTGCGGCAGCATCCAATATTTGCATATAAAGTACAACTGACTCTACCGCGTCATCTTTTAATAAAATATTGATGCTATCCGAAAAGTGATCAAGATTCTGAATGAATTGTGCTGTAACATCAATAGGATTTTTGACAGATGCAAATGGCGGTAAAATTTCCTTCAATTGTGTGATTGTCTCAGGTGCCAAATCAGCAAACTCTACATCGTATTGTACACATTTATCTGCCATTACGATTCCGGCACCGCCCGAGATCGTAACGATCGCCGTCCCACCCCTTTTAGGGCTTTTCTTTGCCTTATGAAACAGGTTAATTGTATCGATCAATTCTTCTTCATCATCCACTTGGACAACATTATTTGCTTCAAAATAATTAGAGTAAATCGATGCATTTCCTGCTATAGAAGCCGTGTGAGAAATTGCGGCAGTGGCTCCTAACTCAGTCGTTCCTACCTTAAATAAGATAAGTGGCTTATCATTTTCTTGGCATAAACGGATAGCATTATCCATTGTCTCCATATCTCTAGCCCCTTCAATATAACCGCCAATGACTTCAATCTCTTCCTGCTCAGCGAAATAGTGAACATAATCAAAGAAGTCGATACCTGCCTCATTCCCCGAAGAAACAAAGTACTGTAAACCTACTCCCATTTCTTCTAGCATTCTGTAGGCAATTGTTCCAAAAGCTCCACTTTGTGTAACGAATGCAATTGGATCCTTATTGGTCGCTTCTATTTGTTGAAACGAAGCAACTACTTTGTCTTTTAAATTGAAGAAACCTATGGAATTTGGTCCGACTACTGGAATGCCGGTTCGTTCAACAAAGTCAGTCAGATTCTGTTGAAGTTCCCTTCCATCATCCCCAGCTTCCGCAAAACCAGAACTAAAAACAACTGCACTTTTTATTGACTTTTTTGCCAATTCTTCTAGAGCAGGCAAGACAGCCGATGCTCTAATTGAAATGATGGCCATATCAATATCTTCTGGCAAACTTTCAAAATTCTCATAACAGGGATATCCTTCTAATTCATTGTGCCTTGCATGCACAGGGTAAACTGAACCTTCATACCCTAAGTTACGTATTAGATGTAACGGTCTTGCACTAATTTTCCCTGGATCACCTGATGCTCCGATGACTGTAATAGATTTCGGGGAAAACATAGGTTCTAGATTTAATTTTTTTCTCATAAATACTCACCCCATTAAATGATTTTTGTGCAAACGCTTACTTTATGCTTATCGTTGCATTTTACAAATCTCTTGCTGACTATCTAAAGCAATTCATTTCACTACCTTGTACAATACTAACTATTGCAAGTATGATGCCAAGTTTCAAAAGACTCATGATGAAGACTGTAACAATAAAGGAATGTACGTTATTCTTTAGCCTTCAAGATACATAATTAAATGATTATCCCCGTTTAATTAAATCGTTTCCGAATTATTAATTCACCTTTGAATTAGAAGGGGTATTAACTTAAATTGGATCAGATGCCATGATGAACATAATGGGTATCGGGGAAAACATAATAATTTCTGGATTCAATTTTTTACGTAAATTCACTTCATTTAAAGGTGACCATCGCTGCTGGGGCTTACGATATGTTCATAGTTACATGCTTACAAATCTTTTGCTGACTATCTTAGCAACTCATTCCACCTTGTATAATCTATATGTTGCAAGAATGATGCCATCTGGTTGACTATCTAAAGCAATTCATTTCACCACCTTGTACAATACTAACTATTGCAAGTATGATGCCAAGTTTCAAAAGACACATGATGAGGACAGTAACAATAAAGGATTGTACGTTATTCTTTAGTTTTCAAGATAAATAGTTAAGTTATTACATCCTATTATCATTGTTCAATTAATTCATTCCTGAATCTTTAATTTACTTTTGAATTTAATTGAATGTTAACTTAGTTTGGAAAGAGTACTAGATTATCATGCGGAAAATTTGATGTGGATGGCAAAGATACCTCTAATGTGTTAATGTTTTCAACGGGAAGAGCAATCGCGTTCTAAAAGGCAAGCATCTTACTCTAAGCAAGTTTTTCGACACAGAAACTTCTGTTCAATTTATATAGATAAATAGGACAAGTATTATTTCCGATTGCAAACTCAGCTTATCGCCAAGCCTTTATGTCAGGAACTAACGTTACACTTATGTAGGTCTAGGAAATCTTATACTTATCTTTCTAAAAGGAAAAAGTATTGCCGACATATCTCTATCTACAGGATTTGTCGGCAATACTTATTTCTTTTCATTCTTGAACAAACATTCAGGCAGTTGTGATTGTCAAATTATACTTTTTCAGTTTTCTTACGATGGTGGCCTGGCTCGTCCCCAATCCTTCCGCAAGCTCATACGTATTTTTAAATTTTTGGATTGCAACAGATAATACTTCTTTTTCAGCAAACTCCGCCGCCTCTTTCAACGTCATTTCTTTGATATAGGCAACGGGTACCTCCTTTTTGTCCCGATATTCCTCTGGAAGATCAGACGCAGTAATAAAACTTTTAGGAACCGTAAGAACTAGTCGTTCTACAAGGTTAGACAGCTCCCTTACATTCCCCGGCCAATTATAGTGGTAGAAAAAGTTTTTTAAATTATGGTCGAATTCCTTTTGGATTCCATACCTTTCAGTTATTTCATGAAGAAACGATTGAACGAGCGGCAATATATCCTCTCTTCTTTCTCGCAAAGGAGGGATAGAGATTGGAAGTACATTCAAACGATAATACAAATCTTCCCGGAACTCGCCCTTTTCGACCATTTGTTTTAAATTTCGATTGGTTGCTGCGATTAGCCTTACATCTATGTTTTTTGGTTTTGTTCCGCCAATCCGCTGAATTTGCTTATCTTGCAAAACGCGGAGCAACTTGACCTGTAAAGCCAATGATAGTTCCCCCACTTCGTCTAAAAACAAACTCCCCTTATCGGCCAATTCAAACATTCCAGGTTTTCCAGACCGACTCGCCCCCGTAAATGAACCTGGCTCATAACCAAATAACTCTGATTCCAAAAGTTCCGGAGGAATTGATCCACAATTTATTTTTATAAAATCTCCCTTTAACGCTCTTTGGCTAGCCTGGTAAATATGCCGAGCAAGTACATCTTTCCCTACACCTGTTTCCCCAAGTACTAACACAGTGGCATCATACTCGGCAATTCGATTTCCCATCTCATAAATATCCATCATCTTTTTACTTTCTACGATAATATCTGGATCCCACCACGTTTTGTTTTTTAGCTTCTCTAACTCTTCTTTATACTGCTTATTTATTTCTAATGCTTTTTTCAACTCTTGGTAAAGATGATTAGATTCTGAAAGATCCCGGACATAGGTGACCACTTTCTTGATTTCTCCGGCCTCATTAAAAATAGGTACAGCAGTTTTTAAGTGCGTGTTGAATTTGTTAGTGGGTACTGAATGGACGGTCTTTCCCTTTGCAAGCACCTTAAAGGTCAGCGCTTCATTCACAACTCCATCTTGGAGTAACTGTTTGATATTCTTTCCTAAAAATATTTCCTTAGGATGGCCAAGGAATTTCCCCACAGCGGCATTTATTTTTAGCGTCAAACCATCACTGTCTGTAATGTAAATGCCATCGGAACTGTTCTCAAAAACGGCATCTAGTTCTTGATTCTCATACTCTAATTCACTTATCCTATCTTGTAAACGCTGAATAGGGGTGCCGTCAGAAACAATGTATAATACTAATGATTCAGTTTCGCACTCGATATTTTTATACTGGAACAAGTAAGATTGATTCTCTTGTTCTACTGATACATGATGGCTCCCCAGTACTTCCCATTCTCGAAATAGCTCTTGTATATTCTTCCCAACTGCGACATGATCAAAGAGTTTGAAAAAAAGAGAATTATAGCTTTTAATTACCGCCTCTCGATTTGTTATGATCATCGGAAACGGAATAGATTCCAGCCAATCCGGAAATTTCGCCATTGCTTATCACTCCTTTTTTACTTAAGATGGAATCGCTTTCAAATTCGAATGTTAAAAGTTCTTACAACGTAAGTTATACCTCGATAACACATGCTGAATATTTAGAATATTTACTCTAACCTTACCCCTAAAATAAAAAACGGTCAACTCCACAAAATTAAGAAGCCTGACATCTGCTGGCTCAGACTCAGGCTTCTTCATCAATCATATTGTTAATTTATCTTTTCTACCTTAGGTCGATAATCTGGTACGACTGCAGGCGTGGCTGCATTCTTTTTAGCGACTGGACCAACACTTTCCATATCTACAACTATTAAAGAGGCTTTTCCTCTGGCAACCGCTGTTTCAAGTTCTGTTAAAAATTCTTTATGTGAACCAACCTGTGCTGATTCAAAGCCCATTGATTCGCCTAACTTAACAAAATCCGGACTTACTAGATCTACTGCGAATTGCTCTCCGTATACCACATCTTGGATGCCGCGTAATACGCCATACCCTGAGTCGTCAAACAAAATAATAACAATTGATAAATCTTCTTGGATAGCTGTTGCCATTTCGCCTACATTGACCATAAATCCACCATCCCCTACCATCAAGACAACAGTACGATCTTTACAACCTACCTGTGCGCCAATTGCCATCGGAAGTCCTTGTCCTATTCCTCCACCAGCAGCATAAATAGATGTTCTTGGTTCATAAGTATCAATTACGCGACTCCCCCATAAGTTGGCAGGAACAGTTACATCACGAACAAAAATGGCGTCATTAGGTAATATTTCTCGTATACCTTCTGCAAAGTGCTTATAAGGCCCTAGCGTTTCAAGTAACGAGTACCGTGCGTTGTCACGAACGTTTTTAACCTCCTCCAAATACTTGTTGTTTGTTGAAATATCTCTTTTAGATATACTTTTAATTAATTTTCTTAACAGTTGCTTTGCGTCACCTACAATGCCGTGAGTAATTGGATAATTGAGGTTAAAAGCATTTATATCAGTATTCATGCTTATATGGTCCTCAGGAAGAAAGCTATCCCAAAGGGCTGTCTCTGTGCTTCGGAATTGGGTACCTACGCTAATCAGTAAATCTGACTTTTGCACAAAATCCCGGACATCTTGAGTAGAAGAAAAATAACCTATACATAATGGATGATTTTCATAAATTGAGCCTTTTCCCGATTGGCTTGTAATGACTGGTGCACCTATTAATTCTGCCAATTCTTTTATTTCATTTGCCGCTCCGGATTTAATAACCCCGCCTCCTGCCCATAGAATAGGACGACGCGCTTCATAGACTTTTGCAACGATCTCGTCAGGTAAAACAAAGTCTGTTTCAACTAATTGAGTAGTAACACCTTTGTTGTTTTCTATAATAGTACTTTTTGGAATGATCGCTGATTGGAAATCAATCGGAATCTCCAAAGTAACTGGCCCAGTAGGAGCTTCAAAAGCTTCACGAATTGACTTGCGAATCATTGCAACCGCCTGTTCAGGTTTACGGAGACGATATGCATGTTTACATGCACCTTCCATCATCGTTAGTTGATCTTTCGCTTCATGAATATATTGTCGTCCTACATTTATATACGGGCTTGCTATTTCACCTGTTATGTGGAGTAGTGGAATACCTGCATTCCACGCCTCAACTAATGAACCTGCAGCATTTCCTGCTCCTGATCCGGTACTTGTTATTGCAACTCCCAATTTGCCGGTTGCCCGTGCATATCCATCCGCCATATTCACCACACCACTTTCCCCGCGCGCAGTGATCAATTGAATATTTCCATCCCGATGAATAGCTTGATAGATTGGCAAGTTATGAATACTTACAATTCCAAAAGCGACTTCAACACCTGCAGAAACGAGCTCTTGTACAATGGCATCAGCTGTAGTGAATTCAACTCTTGAAGATTCCACATTTTTTAATTCCTCCCACATATATAGTTTCTCGGAAAGCTTATTTTTCATAGCTTTCTTAGCTCCTTAACCGATGTAAAAAAAAGCGACATTTCACTCTACATAATAAGAAATGCCGCTTATCTATTTAACTGGTTACCAATGCTTGTTTAATTTCTTCCGTCAACACAGGGATAATCTCAAATAAATCTCCGACAATCCCATAATCGGCTACTTGAAAAATTGGCGCCTCTGGATCTTTATTAATCGCAATAATCGTTTTCGAATTAGACATACCTGCCACGTGCTGAATGGCACCTGAAATGCCGCATGCGATATAGAGATCAGGCGTGACGACTTTTCCTGTCTGTCCTATTTGCAAAGAATAATCACAATACTCGGCGTCGCAAGCCCCCCGAGAGGCCCCAACTGCGCCTCCCAGAACCCTTGCTAATTCCCTAAGCGGCTCAAACCCTTCCGCGCTCTTTACTCCCCTACCGCCGGCAACAATGACTTTAGCCTCGCTAAGATCTAGCTCTCCAGAAGTTTTTCTTACAACTTCCTTCACAATCGTTCGCAAGTCTTTTATTTCCGGTTTGAATGCAGTCAACTCAGTCTTGACAGGCTTCTCTGAAGTCTCAAAGTTATTTGGACGGAGAGTAGCAAATTGCGTTCCTTCAAGGAATACTTTCTTCTCAAATGCTTTCCCCGCATAAATCGGACGGGAAAACACAATCTTGCCATCCTCTATTTCTACCCCTGTGCAATCGGATATCAACCCAATTCCCAATCGTGCAGCGACGCGCGGTGCTAGATCTTTTCCTATGGCCGTATGACCCATGAGAATAATATCTGGCTCTACTTCCTTAATCAAACCCGTCAATGCCCGGGCATAAGCATCTATTGTATAAGTAGATAAGGCCTGATCATCCGTCACATACAACCGGTCAGCTCCGTACTTACTGATGTCTTCCAGAAAGGCATCTGCTCCTTGACCAAAAAGGACTGCACTCACTTCACTATTTGCCTCTAGAGATCGAGCCAGCGTTAATGCTTCAAAAGACACATTTCTTAGTTTTCCGTCTCTTAATTCGGCAACTACAAGTATTTTGCTCATCTTTCTCATCCTCTCCCACTTAAATAATTTTTGCTTTCGTACGAAGCAATTGAAGCAATTCGTTCACCTGGTCAGCTGTTTCTCCTGTCAGAATTCGACCCGCTTGCTTCTTAGGGGGCAAATATTGGTCTAGGAGTTCTGTTCGGGCACCTAGCTGCTCTTCAGAGATATCCAACTCCTCTAAAACTAGGTGTTCGATTTTCTTTTTTTTTGCTTTCATAATCCCCGGCAATGAAGGATAACGTGGTTCATTCAACCCTTGTTGGGCAGTCGCCAAAAATGGAAGTTCTACTTCAACGGTTTCCAGATCTCCTTCTACCTCTCTCTCAACGGTAGCTATTCTTCCGTCAATAGATAATTTAGTAATGGTTGCAACGTGAGGGATTCCTAAAATTTCCGCCACTCGGATAGCGATTTGGCCAGCCCCTGAATCTATCGATGCATTACCACCAAGAATGAGATCAAAGTCCTGATTCTTGATCGCTGCAACAATGATATTCGAGATAAAATATTCATCCGCTTCTGAACCATCCTGTTCAATCTGTATAGCCTTATCCGCTCCCATTGCAAGGGCTGTTCGAAGTGCACTTTCCGTTCGTGATGGCCCCACAGTAAGCACTGTTACCTCTGCCCCTAATTCCTCTTTTAATTTCATGGCTTCTTCCACGGCATACTCATCATATGGATTGATAATGAATTCAACCCCTTGTTCGTTAACCTTGCCATTTTGAAGGGAAATTTTCTCTTCGGTATCAAACGTCTGCTTTAACAACACTAGTATTTTCATCCCCTACACCCTTTCCTTTTAGAATGTTCTCGTTATTTTATAATTGCAATTTTTATGCCAAAGTAAAATGGTTCAATCCATGCGATATACGGATGTCTAAAGTTGTGCCGTTATTCAAAATTGATTTATTACTCAAGAGGCACAGTTATTTTGGCAATTCAAATTCGAATCCAACAATTCATTGTTGCAATTTTGACTTTTGTAGAAAAGAAATGCACCGCGTTCAGTTACTTACACCACACACTGATTTCCATGGGAAATAATAAAAAATTCACCATGACCGAAAAGTAACCAATGACTACGCCAAATTAGCTAATGATATTTTTTTAACACACTAAAGATTTCTCAAGAATTTCAACAATATCCATCGTTTTTACTTGTTCTTCTACCTCTTTCGCCTTGGTCCCATCACTCATCATCGTCAGACAATACGGGCAATTGCTTCCAATCATTGTTGGATCCAACTTAAGAGCCTGTTCCGTTCGTTCAATGTTAACCCGTTTTCCTTCGGTTTCCTCCACCCACATATTACCGCCTCCAGCTCCACAACACATTGCTTCTTCTCTATTTCGTTCCATTTCCAGTACTTGAACACCAGGGATGGACTTTAATATTTGTCGTGGTATATCATAAATGTCATTGTATCGGCCAATATAGCAAGAATCATGGTACGCAACAGCTTCTTGCACTTCCTTCATTGGCTTAATTTGACCTTCCTGAATTAGCTTGAAAATGAGTTCGGTATGATGATAGACTTCGGCTTCTAAACCAAATTCAGGATATTCATGTTTAAATGTATTGTACGTATGCGGGCAAATGGTTACGATTTTCTTTACACCATAAGCCTGGAAATTGGCTATATTCTCTTCGCATAACTGCTGGAATAAAAATTCATTCCCCATCCGACGAGCAGTATCACCTGAATTGCGTTCTTCGTTTCCTAAAATCGCAAATTTCACACCAGCCACATTCATGATTTTGGCGAACGATTGAGCAATTTTCTGGCTCCGATTATCATAGGATCCCATCGAGCCTACAAAAAACAGATACTCAAAATCTTCCACTTCATCAACAGTAGGCACTACGATATCTTCTCTGCCTTCGCGCCATTTAATGCGTTCCTTCTTGTTAATGCCCCATGGATTGCTTTGCCGTTCTATATTTTGGAAATAGCGAGTTGCTTCGTGCGGCATATTGCCTTCAGTTAACACTAGGTATCGACGCAGATCGATAATTTTATCTACGTGCTCATTGGCAACGGGGCATTGATCCTCACAGTTACGACATGTCGTACAAGCCCAAATCTCTTCTTCAGTGATTACATCGCCAATCAAATTAGGCAGTTCAACCGTTGCCGCTGTTTCCCCAGCTGCCAATCCAGCCGTTAGTGCCGGGGATGATGCAGAAGACCCAAAAATATAACTCGGCATCCACGGGTTACGCGAAGTAACAACCGCTCCTTTTTCTGTCAAATGATCCCTCATTTTAATGATTAGATTCATCGGGGATAACGTCTTCCCTGTTTCTGAAGCGGGACACATATTCGTACATCTCCCACACTCCGCACATGCATACAAATCAATCAGCTGCCGCCGGGTAAAGTTTTCTATTTTCCCGACGCCGTATTCCTCGATTTCTTCATCCTCAAAATCAATTTTCTCCAACTTTCCGACCGGTCCTGTCTTCTTGAAAAAGACATTGAACAACGCAAATAGCTCATGCGCTTGCTTCGACTGTGGTACGAACACCATAAATGATAAAACGCTCAGTAAGTGTACCCACCAAAATACATAGAAAAACACAGTTCCAGCCGCCGTTCCGATGCCAGAGAACACTGTCGCAATTACCCCGGAAAAGGGAGCGTGGATGAAGTCTGGTTTGTGCCCGAGCATAATGGTTTCGAAGCCCAGCGTAAGCAGGATGGACACAGTCAATGTGGTCAGTCCAATATAAACAAAAGCAGCTTTGGCATCTCGCTTAAATTGCAACCGCTTCAGCTTTTCAATATATCGACGGTAAAAAGCATATACAACAGCGCACAGCATAAGGAAGGTCGTCCACTCCTGCATGAGTGTGAAATATTTGTGCGCGGCTTTAAAAGGAAATTCATAACCAGTAATAAATCCCTTGATTATGATTTCGATGAGTCCTATTTGGATGATGAAGAAGCCATAAAATAATATCAAATGCATAAAACCGCTTTTCTTGTCTTTAAACAATTTTTTCTGGCCAAATACGTTGATCAGAACTTCATTGACACGCTGTCGGGTATCCCTTCCCAAATTGGACTTCTTCCCCAATTTGATGAAGGTTACACGGCTATAAACAAGATTCGCAACCAGATAAATCGCATAGCCCGTTACTGCCAGAAAGGCAATAAAATTAAGGAATACCAGCATATCTATTCATCCTTTCTTTTCAATCCAAAGTTTCTATCGGAATTTGAATCATCTCTACCAACAACAGATTACAACGGATAGAAAAATGCGGCCGTTCCCACAGGGACCGGGCTGCATTTCTACTTCCATATTTAGTAAAACTTCAGCGTTGCCTCGCCTGTTGTTAAAGCCTTGCCTGGTTCTCGCTCTACGTAAATTTCTAAATCCAACGTACGCTCTTCCTCATCCTTGTTTGTAACCTTGGCCCGACAAGTCAGAATGTCCTCAGGAAAGACCATGCCTGCAAACCGAACCATCAATCGGTTGACAAAACCGTTTGTTCCGGCCAACTGACCGCATAACTGACCTAGAAACCCCATGCTGAGCATTCCGTGTGCGATGGTGCCAGGTAGACCGACACTTTTTGCCGTCTCAACATCGGTATGAATCAAATTAAAATCTCCAGACGCTCCGGCATATTTTACTAATTGGACTTTTTCAATTGCCGGCTTGACAAGAGGCTTAAACTCCTGCCCAACCTCTGCCCGAATCCAGTCAATTCCAGTCATTTACTACCCTCCATTCAGCGCACAATCAGCGTGTTTTTCCCGCGATACACCAAGTTACCTTCCAAATCTTCACCGCGGGTTTCCTGCACGAGAAACGTCATCTTGCCCATCTTTCCTTCTCTTTCATAGACCTCGGTCACAGAGCTGAAACAGCGCAAGATATCTCCTGCTACAATTGGTCGTTCATAAAGATATTCCATCCCTCCGTGCAAAACTCGACTTGGTTCAAACTGGACCTTCGGATTCGTCACCCGGATTGTAGTTGGAAATGTAGGAGGTGCAACGATGCTTCGATACCCGCATTCCTTAGCAAACGCCTCATCCGTGTACAAGGGATTATCATCGCCAATGGCTACAGCAAAATTACGAATGGCGCCTTTTTCGATCTCAAATATTTTTGATTCACTTGTACTTCCGATAATACTAGGATCTACTAGCAACTTTTTCCCTCCTTCCATTACGGGCTAGCATGTCTGCACTATCGATTTCGCCAATCTTCACATGTCCTTTGATCAGGTTGCGAGCAATTGTGCGGCGCAGGATTTCATCAGTACCTTCAAAAATACGAAGCAATCTTAATTCGCGATACCAGCGTTCTATCGGCAACTCTTTCGTATAACCCATTCCTCCATGAATCTGCAGTACCCGGTCCACCACATTGTTGGCCATATTAGAGCCGTATAGCTTGGCGATAGCTGACTGATGACGCGCATCAACATCGTTTTCTACCATCCACGCCGCA
The DNA here is from genome assembly GCF_038622445.1 of Sporosarcina sp. FSL K6-1522. Lineage (GTDB taxonomy): Bacteria > Bacillota > Bacilli > Bacillales_A > Planococcaceae > Sporosarcina. The sequence goes on along the minus strand of NZ_CP152019.1, from coordinate 1,684,147 downwards.
CGTAAAACGAGCCACTTCGTCGCCTCGATTTCTACTGCGGAATCCGCAAGCATCCACTGAATCGCTTGATGTTCGGCAATCGGTTTTCCAAAAGTCTTACGCATTTTGGAATAATCTACGCCCATTTGCAGCAATCTTTCTGCAGATCCAATAGCTCTAGCGGGAATCATCCATCGGCCTTTGCCGATCCATCTCATGGCAAGCTCAAAACCATTACCTACTTCACCCAAAATGTTCTCTTCCGGAACTCGCACATTTTCAAAGACGAGAGAGGCTGGTCCCCATTCTCCCATTGTATGGATATACTCGGAACGCCACCCCATATCCCGATCTACAAGGAAACAAGTAACTCCGCCGTCTGCACCTTTTTCCTTATCCGTAACTGCGAACACGATGGTAAAATCCGCTTCATGCCCTTGTGTGATAAAAGTCTTTTCCCCGTTCAAAACCCAGTCATTCCCGTCCTTAACTGCCGACATTCGGATGCTCTTAGCATCAGATCCAGCTCCTGGTTCGGTAATAGCAAAGCAAGAGCGACGTTCTCCGTTAATCGTTGGAATCAGGTACTTTTTCTTCTGTTCTTCATTACAGAAATAGAGAATATTATCTGCCACACCGCCTAGTCGAAATGGAATGAAAGTTCTAGCAATTTCAATTGCAATAATTGCGCTCATTACAGCCCCAAGGTTTGCTCCTCCATACTCCTCCGGGGTTTCAATTCCCCAAAAACCAATTTCTTTCGCTTTCATCTGAAGTTCGTGGAGCTTTTCTGGTGAAATTCCCGGACGCCCTTCTCGCTCATTTCGCAATACCTCCGGCTCTAACGGAATTAGTTCCTTCTGCACGAAATCTCGAATTGTTTTTTGCACCATTCTCTGTTCTTCTGTCAATAAAAATTCCATGTTTCTCCATCTCCCTTTTCGTTTAATTTTAATTGTTCATGATAATCAATTACGCCAAGGCGTAATTGCGTCCAGATTTTTTCGACCTCGCTCGAAAAGCTCCTTTGAAAATCTGTGACATCCGCCGGAGGCTTTATCTTCGTTCAGCGGGCGTCCCAACATCCACTGAACAGTAAAACAAAAACGCATTCATCTCACCACCTATAGAGGTGGGAATCTTCTGTAGCTGACGCTTCGCTTTCAGTACAAAAAGATTTGCTGAAAGAAGATAACTAGATTTAGCGGGCTCCTCCGTTGACGTAGATAATTTGTCCATTCACGTAACTGGAGTCTTCACTAGCTAGAAAGGCGATTACGTTAGCAATATCTTCAGGTTTCCCCACTCTTCTAAGCGGATTTCTCTCTGCAATTAATTTTTGCTGTTCCTCAAAATCCAAGCCTACTCGTTCTGATGTGGCCTTTGTCATGTCCGTTATGACATACCCAGGACCAACAGAATTCACATTAATGTTAAAGGGTCCTAATTCCATTGCTAAGGTTCGGGTAAATCCCTGTAATCCAGCCTTGGCCGCCGAATAATTGGCTTGTCCGCGGTTCCCCAGAGCTGATGCGCTACTAATGTTGATGATCTTTCCATAGTGTTCTTTAACCATAAATTTCTGCACTGCTTTGGCACATAAAAAGCTGCCCTTTAGATGCACATTCATCACCGTGTCCCAGTCTTCCACTGACATTTTGAAAAGAAGGTTATCTCGGGTCACTCCAGCGTTATTTACCAAAATATCAATCCGTCCAAAGTGAGCAGCAACTTTTTCAACGCCAGCATTCACTTGCTCGACATCAGAAACGTTACAACCAATCGCAATCGCTTCTCCACCATTGGATTGAATAGCTTGAACTGTTTCACGACCAACCTCTTCATTCAGGTCAAATACTGCCACCTTCGCCCCATCTTGTGCTAATCGCTTTGCTGTTTCCGCTCCAATCCCCTGCCCTGCACCAGTGACAATAGCAACTCTATCTTGTAAACGGCTCATTAGATGACCTCCTCTAAAAAACTTCTAGGTACATTAAAATAACAAATATGTTTTCGTACTGCTTCTTTCCTTTACCTTTCAAGCATTAGGGCAATTCCTTGACCTCCGCCGATACGAGTCCTCGCCTAACATCCCGGCGCTTCATTTCATGTGCTAGTTTCATCACTAGCATCCCACCAGTCGCAGCAATTGGATGCCCATGGGCAATTGCTCCTCCATTCACATTGACCTTTTCCATATCCATGTTTAGTTCACGGTCGCAGGCGAGTACTTGGCTGGCAAAAGCTTCATTGATTTCAATCAGGTCCACATCTTCTAAAGTCAATTCCATTTTCCCTAATAACTTGTTGATGGCGGGGACAGGACCTATCCCCATAATATTTGGATCCACTCCAGCGATTGCCCAGTCGGCTACCCTTGCGAGCGGTTCCACCCCTCTTTTCAACGCTTCCTCTTCTGACATCATAAGCAGCGCTGAGGCTCCGTCACAAACACCAGATGCGTTACCCGCGGTTACTGTACCATCTTCCTTAAATGCTGGACGAAGAGGAGCTAACCCTTCCAAGGTCGTTTCTGGTCTTGGATGTTCATCATCAGAAAGGTAAGTGATTGCTCCTTTTCTTCCTTCGATGGGTACAGGTACAATCTGATCTTTATAAAACCCTTGTTCTACCGCCTTTTTCATATTTTGCTGACTTCGCAAGGCAAAGGCATCCTGTTCCTCTCGGCTGATATCATAGCGTTCCGCAAGGTTTTCAGCGGTAATACCCATCGTTGGACTTCCGATGTGCACTGGTGACAACTGTTTCAGTAAAAACTTGGGTGGAACCCGATCAAATGCTTGACTTGGAGATTCCAATAGATAAGGAGCCCTTGTCAGGCTTTCCGTTCCTCCTGCCACTAGAATTCGCCCACTTCCGGCATTGATGGCATCGGCAGCTAGTGCAACAGTATTAATTCCCGATCCACATTGCCGGTCAATTGTAACGCCCGGTACCGTTATGGGCAGCCCTCCTTCTAGTAAAGACAAGCGCGATATTCCCACCGCCTGCATTACAATTTCCAAAGATGACGTCATCCACTTCTTCACCTTCGACTTGTGCCCTTTGAAGCACTTCTTTGATGACAAGTCCCCCATAAATGGAAGGATGTAGATCTTTTAAAGCTCCTCGTATTCTAGTAATTGGAGTTCTTGCCACAGAGACGATCACTGCTTTACTCATTTATATTTCCCCTCCGCATTCTATTTTTGCTATTCTTTTTGATTACCCAACTAAGGTATAATGATTTTTCCGAAATCGGGATGAGGTACAGCCCAATTATTATATACAGTTTCGTGTTTCAGCATCTCTTTTCCCTGATAGATACTTCAATAACATTTTTCACAAATCCCTTATTAAATTTCCCACCCCTTCACCCGTTATCTTTTTCTAATTCCCCAATTCTTACTAATTGCCATTGAACTGAACATATCATCTCCACCTTATTTGCTTTGTTGGCAAAAGTTATTAGAGCTGTGTTCCTTACACTTATACTACTTGCAAGAACAATGCCAAGTTTCTGTTTAATAGAAAGTCAGATGGGATATAGGAGTATTCATCATGTTTCCGTTTAGATAATTCATTTATGAATCAATTAATCTGCAATCTTCCGAACTGTTCAATTAATTTCAGAATTACTTAATTCAATGTTGCATTTAGATAAAATAGCCCAATCTTTATACTCTGGCAGTTCAATACTTTACTGATGGAATTCGTAAAATTATTGTATATTTCTTACTCCCACAAAAAAACAATCCTGTTCCCGGACAATTATTAGCCCTTCGGAACAGGATTGTTCTCAACATTAATTTATGACTTAGCAAAAGCCAGCCATCTTTACATTCACTATAATCTTTCTTGAAATGAAAATAATCGTAAGGCGGATGCCAGGCACCACTCTCCAGTAGAACCCACATCCACCACACACCAATCTACTTGTTAAACAAATGCCGCTTATGCCACTTAAAATAAGGCTTATTCGCTTCTTTTCGAGCAATTTTCATTTTAGGACGGATACTATATATCTCATACTTTTCTTCTGGAATCCGAGACGAAATATGCAATCTCCCTTGCCCATCAAATGCGATCAATCCATTCTCATAAAGCGCATGATGATTATAACAAAGAAGCACACCGTTATATGAATCGACTTGTTCAACATCCGTACTATCTTTCCAGGGCTTCGAATAACTGGCACGTAGCAATTCGGGTAACGCAACCTCACAAAGTGCACATGTTTGATCCCATAGCGGGAATACACCTTGTCCAAATTGTTGTTTCCCTAACCGTATCTTTGTTTTCACTGCTGTTTCCGTTTCTGCAAGCGTTGGAATGAGCATGTTGCGCTCGATTTGACGTACCGGGCTCATGGCTAATTCCAATTGTTCTTTATCTATTCGATAAATGTTGAGATTGCTTATAAGTTCGATTAACTTCATCGCTAATTCGTCATTACAAGGATACAAATAGCCTTGATTGCCGCTACCATCCTCTTGAAAAGGCGCATATTTTATGGGCATAAACGGCAATAGCACTTCGAATGTTGAACGTATATTTATAGGGAATTCCAATTCATGATAGTCCAATCCCACCAAATATCCGTCTTCCTCATCAGGCATACTCGTCGGCCTTGGCGCAGATTGACATCCTGTTTTCGCCACACTAATCGCAACAATATCTCCCTTTACATAATGAAATATGCGGTCTCCTTCTTGTACTTCTGACACGCGTAACCACGAATGCGGCAAACTCCCATCATCCGCTTGTTTCCGCGACCAAATCATTCCTAATTCCTTTTCTTCTTGATACGTTTGGCCCTGCATCACAACGAAACTTTGCATATATCGCACACTCCTTAACTAGCACTTCAATGATCTTCTATTCTTATCATAACTGCTTATTGTGTAGCTTGCTGTAATTATGATTGCCCCTTGAATAGATTGAAACCAATTCTGTAATTTGTTCAAATAAAAGCACATGGCGACGGCCACTTTGCCCGGTTACACACAGACTTTGCGCACTTTCACTACTAAAAAAGGACATTGCCCAAGAGTCCAAAACTCCCGTGCAATATCCCTTCTCTCTACAAACCATCACTCTACATGCACACTATTCAACTCAATCACGCGATGACAAAGCCTTTGCACCAGCTTTTCCTCATGACTAACAATGATAATACCCATCTCTCTCTTTTTGGCGATTTCAAGCACAGCATGCCAAATTTGCGCCTGAGTAATGGCATCGAGCATCGTTGTCATTTCATCAGCAATTAAAAAACGTGTGTTGGCACTCAATGCTCTTGCTACGCAAAAGCGTTGTAATTCCCCTCCGGATAACTCGTTAGGCCAACGCGTCAGCCATTCCTGCTCAATGCCTAATAAATCGAGCAGTTCAGGGTCTGGGGTGCCTCCTTCATTCAACACCTTTTCCATCTTCCAGCGTGGATTGACCGCTTTTTCCGGATGTTGAAAAACCAGTTGCACCGGATGAAATCCCCTCGAAGCGATAGGGGCACCATCCAAGGTAATCGTTCCTTCCAATGGCTTTTCAAACCCCGCCAACATCCGACAAAAGGTCGTTTTACCCCGTCCACTCGGTGCTGTAAGCCCAACGATTTCTCCTGGTTCTACCGTGAAATTGACACCTTGAAACAGCCAAGGTCTATCACCATAACGAAATCCAATATTTTTTGCTTCAAGTTGCATGAATACACCTCACCTTCCCATTCCGAAGGTCTCGCATTTCTGGTTGTGTTTGCTCACATTCAGGCGTTGCCATCAGACAGCGCGGGGCAAACAAACAACCCGGCGGCAATGCACTCGGATGCGGTTGCGAACCTGGAATCGGGATAAAATCATTTTGCGGTAACGCTCTCCATAACGCTTTACTATAAGGATGTCGCAATGCCTCGCCATCTCCCGCAAAGTCCTCAACAGGCGCGATTTCCACAGTCGTCCCCGCATAAAACACCGCAATTTTGTCAGCAATCGTTAACGCTGATTCAATATCATGTGTGATTAACATCACCGCACAGCCATTATCCGCAAATTCTCGAAAGTTTTCTAGCGCTTCTTTCATGACAACTGGATCCAGCCCAGGTGTCGGTTCATCCGCAATAATCACCTTAGCGCCACTGACCATCGCCGTGGATAACAACGTTCTACGCGCCATCCCGCCAGAAAGCTCAAAAGGATACATCTTCTCAACAGCTTGTTGTAAATGCAGTCGTTCAAAAACCTTGCGCTGTGCGTCAACCGCATCATCACCTTTTGCAGAAGTCCGAACTTGATTCCCTACACGCATTAATGGATCTAAATAGTTAACCGATTGTGGAATCAGCGCGATATCTGTCCCGCGCAAGGCAACTTGGCGTGTAGCAGTAAGCGCTTGTCCCGCATAGCTAATCGTTCCACTAACCATCGCATTCGCTGGCAATATCCCAAGAATGGCATGCGCCAATAAACTCTTTCCTGAACCGCTCGCTCCTACAATTGCCAAAATCTCTCCTTCTTCAAGGGTGACGTTTAAATTTGAAATAACCTTGACATTGGTTTGTCTTAAACCACCTGTATATTGTTGAAATGCTATCGATAAATTTTCTACCTCAAGAATGGACATGCGTTAACTCCTTCTTTCTCCCCATCACTTCTCATGCGCCCGAATAGGATCGATGAGCACACGAAGACTTTCGCCAATTGTCTCAAATGTCCGTACAATAATCAGTAAGCATAGCCCTGGGAAAAAGGCGAGCCACCACATGCCTGAAGACAAATACTTCATCGATTCCGATAAAATAATACCAATCGCTGGCTCATGAGGCGATAACCCCAGTCCTAAGAAAGTCACTGCCGCTTCGTGTAAAATGACATGAGGAAACATCAACATAAAACCAATTAACAATTGTGGAATCAAATGCGGAAAAATATGATGCATCGCAATCCACCAACGTGATTTCCCCATCTGTTGCGAAATTTGTACGTATTCAGCTGAACGTATTTGCATCACTTCAGCGCGAATTACACGCGCAAGGCTAGGCCAGTGCGTCAGCATTAACCCGATGACAATCCCTTTAAACCCGCCACCTAACGTAAAAGCAATCAAAATCAGCGTAACAAGATGTGGCACACTTAGAAACAAGTCGATGAGCCATGAGATGAAACGATCGGCCCATTTCCCCATTGTTGCTGATGCCATACCGAGGATTAGCGCAATGGACGTACTGCCAATTGCCCCAATCAACCCTACGCCCATACTTAACGACAGCCCCATCATCGTACGGGTAAACATATCTCTCCCTAACCAATCCGTTCCAAAAAAGTGTTCCAACGAAGGCGCTAAATTTCGTTCCGTCAGATTCGTCGCAATACTTTCCTGATCGAGCAAAGCGCCACCTATGACAACCGTTAACAAGAAAACAGTAGCAGCAATAATCGTAAAGAGCGTCCTCTGCCTTCGATTCACAGAAAATCGCTTCTTCTTTTCTACTTTGAGGTCTAGGTTCATAGCATGCGCCCCTCCCTCGTCCGCGGATCAACTACATAATAGATAAGATCGGCAATTAAATTTCCTACAAACACAAATAACGTACTAAACAGCACTAACCCTAATAACAGAGGAACGTCTCCCCTTAACCCTGCCTCGACAGTCGCTTGTCCAAGACCTGGGTAGGAAAATACTTGCTCGGCAAGCACCGCTCCCCCAAACAATTCACTAAAAGCCGCGAACTGTAAGGTGATGGCAGGCAAAGCAACATTACGCAAACCATGTCGCCAAAACAACAGAAAGCCACGTTCGCCTCTCGCCCTTGCAAACAACACATAATCACTCGCCAACACTTCAATAAGTTTTTGACGTGTATGCAAGGCAACATTCGCCACGCCCAATACACTCAACGTCAGCGCTGGGAGTATGAGATGCTGGAGACGATCTGCCAATGTGACATCTTCCGCCAAGACCCCAGCTGGAACGCCCAGCCCAATCGGGAACCACCCAAGCCACACCGCAAACACAATGAGCATCAGAAGCCCTAGCCAAAACGTAGGCGTCGATGCCAGTGTGTAACAGTACCATTTAATGATTCGATCAATCCACGTGCCCTTTTTCATCGCAGATACAACGCCAAGCACGAAACCAATCACACCTGACAAAACCCATGCCGTTAGCATTAAGACGAGCGAATTTAGAAAGCGCTCGCCAATAATATCCGCTACCGGACGACGAAAAATCATCGAATTCCCTAAATCACCCGATAGTAAGGCAGAACCCCAACTAAAAAATTGCACCATAACGGGTTGGTCAAGCCCCCAATATTCGGCGATTTGCTCTCGCTGTTCAGGACCTACCTTTAACATATCCGCACCAATATAAGCTTGAATTGGATCAATCGGAGAATTCTTCACTAATAAAAATGAGATTAGGCAAATCGCAAACAATAATGTCAGCATTCTAAAACCCTTCATCAATAGAAAGGCGCCTATTTTTACACCTGTATGTTTACGCACATTACTTACTCCATTTCCAATCAGCAATATTATCTGTAGCCGGCCAACCATGTCCATGAACATGAATTCGTTGCTCTCCGATATCAAGGCCTTCTTTCACTAAATACAAGTGATCGATATTTACTAACCATGCCCACGGAGCATCTCCTTTGGCACTCAAACCAGTCGTGCCATCCCATTGTGCTTTTTTCCAAAACTCAATGGCCTCTTTTTCACTCTTCGCTTGAAGTGCCTTGTCAAAGTATTCATCTACCGTATCATTTTTATAAAACCCTGTATTATAGTACTCAATTCCAGCATTTTCACTATCATAGATATTGTACATTTCATGTGGGTCATGACTTCCCCAGCCCATCAGAACAGCCTCAGAGTACATTTTCTTGCTTATAACATCCCAGCTGCCGCCCTCGATTTTAATATTAATGCCGAGTGGCTTCATCATATCCGCAACCGAAATCGCAAGGGATTGTCTGATTGTATCGTCCGCTAAGTAATACAGCTCGAATTCGGCTTTCAAAGCGCCTTTCTCAACAATGCCATCTCCATCGGTATCTTTCCAACCCGCTTCTTCTAATAACTTACGCGCTCCGTCCATATCTGCATCTTCCATAACGGTCTCTGGATTCCACCATGGAAGCCCATCCACTGACGTATAAGCCGGCGTTCCATAGCCTTCCAACACACCATCGATTAGCGCCTGACGGTCAACTGCGATATTAATCGCGTGGCGGATAGCTGGGTCTGCTGTTACATCGTTCCCAATTGGCAAACCGTCTTCAGTAGATTCACCAGACTTGACGTAAGGGAATACAATTCCACGATTGTCTACCGTTTTTATCGCTTTTAGTTCCATACCTGGTACCTTTTTATTGCTAAAGGCAGCCGGAATATAAGCTAAGTCCACCGTACCTGCTTGCGCAGCCGCAAATGCAGAGTCCTCATTTAAGAACACAAATGTCACCTGCTTAAAATACGGCATTGTGCCGTAGTATTCAGGATTTGCCTTTACGATTAGCTGTTGGCCTTTGTCCCACTGCACCAGTTCAAATGGTCCTGAACCAACAGGATGTTCCGCATAATCGTCGCCATATGCATGCGCTGGCACAATACCCGTCGCCGCCAAATTATTGACAAACGTTGACTGTGCTTTCTTTAACGTGAATGTAACCGTCTTACTATCCACTGCTTCAACTTTTTCTAAAATATTTAAATCGACAACCGAACCATTCGTAGCTGCCGTTTCAAAGGTAAATTTCACATCTGCTGCCGTCAAAGGCTCGCCATCCGAAAATTTTACATCCTCACGTAACGTTACTGTCCAAACTTTGCCGTCTTCACTGACTTCGTAATGGGTGGCAAGATCATGGACTATGTTCAATTGGTCATCCCGTTTTAACAATGTACTTTGGAAAAGTGGTGAACCATAACGTCCCCACCCCGTTGTCGGATCAAACCCCGTTTCAGGCTCCGATCCAAATGCTAGCACAAGCTCGTCTTTCGGCCTGTCCGCCTTTTTCTTCTTGTCCTCACTCGTTTTGGATGATGAACAACCTGCTAACATCAGCGAAATAGCGACAGTCGCTATGATCATGCGTCCCAACAATTTCTTTGTCATTTCATACACTCCTTCTAAAAAATAGTTGTCTCTCCCTTTAAAAAGGAGGATTTTACAGCCAAAACTAGATTTGTTCTACTGGTGCCGCTGTGAAATTTCCGTAAGACACACCTTTTAAACTCGTCAGCTGATGACTAAGTCGCTGCACATCCTTCACTTTCCCTTTCACGACAATCAGCTCCAAACAGCTATCATGCGTTAAATGGAAGTGTGTTGTGGCAAGGATGACATCATGTACACTATGTTGAATCTTCGTCATTTCTTCCAATAAGTTACGCTGATGATGGTCATAAAACAACAGAATACTTCCCGCAATTAACTGCTCATCATCTTCCCATGTTTGTTGAAGTATCGCCTCACGCACAAGATCCCGAACGGCTTCTGAGCGATTTTCATACCCTCTTTGTTGCACGAACGCATCAAATTTACGCAACAAACCCCCATCCATTGAAACACCAAACCGCTTTAACGTTGAATCCTGCATGCTTCAACTCCCTCTCCGCAATTTTTCACTGAACAGTAACACATTTCAATCATTTCGTAACACATATATACATAACAACTGTTCACTATTCTACCCTTCGTGTTACTTTTCAGAACAATCGTAACACCTATATCTACAAATGAATAAAAGCCCATTGATTGAACACTACCTGTACGCTGTTCGTACGATTGAAAGTGGTCAGATCATCGGCTTATCCGTGCATCTTTTTTTATACGTAAGTACCATAACAACTCTTCGAAGGATTAGATCCATTAAGGGGGAGACCCTTAATTGTTTATTGAAATAGGAATACATAGAGGACCTCTGTGACTATACAGAAGGGTTCGTTTTGAAAAAGGGTATTTTTCAAAGCGTGGAATACAACAAGAACCATTAAGGTTTGTTAAGCAATGACGCATTAAACTTTGAAACCGCTCGTCCGATTCCATTTTAATACATTCATCCTAGCAATTATTATAATCTTATTTTCCCTCAGTATCAATAAAAACGTGATGACAGGAAATAATTCCACTTCGATAATACGTGAGTAAACATAGGATTTATACTTTTTTCGTATGTATTCGCATTCAACCATGCATACTGCCCCATAGCACCCCCCCATCCTGTTGAGACCGTGTGACTTGCTATTTCAAAGGAAGTTTTTAACTAGATGTATGATCTTGTCATTATTGGCGGTGGCCCCTGCGGCTTAGCGACGGGGTTAGCCCTTCAAGAAAAAGGGGGTTCTTATGTCATTATCGAAAAAGAGGCGATTGTCAATTCCATTGTGAAATGTCCTTTACATATGACGTTCTATAGTACTTCAGATCGATTGGAAATCGGCAATATCCCATTCGTATCTCAAGATGTTCGCCCCTCACGAACAGAACTGTTAAAATATTATCGCCTTGTAACAGAAAGACAAGAAATTCAGATAAATGTTTTCAAAAAGTGAATGCAATTACAAAAAACGCAGCATCTTTTACTTTCCAAGCAGAAGATCGTAATGGCAATACCATTACGTATGAAGCGAAAACAATTGTGATTGCCACCGGGATTTTCGATACGCCTAGACAGCTAGGAATAGCAGGAGAAATCTCACCAAAAGTATCCCATTATTATAAAGAAGGACATCTTTATTATGGACAACACGTCACCGTAATAGGCGGAAAAAACTCAGCCATTGAAGCTGCGATTGACCTTTATCGTAGCGGTGCGCATGTGACTCTCGTCCACCGCGGTGACACCGTCTTAGAAGGCATTAAACCATCCTTGTTATTAGATATGCGTAATCTTCTTAAAAAAGGACAGATTGCATTTTATCCGAATTCTAGCATTGCTGCGATTGATGAAACCTCCATTCACATCCATTCGACAGAAGGAGCCATTTCCAAACCAAATGATTTTGGCTTTTCTCTTATCGGCTACCAGCCCAATATTTCCATGTTGCAAAGCATCGACATTCAAACGGACGCCTCGACATTGGTTCCGTCCTTTCACCCAGAGACCTATGAATCGAATGTCAAAAATGTATTTCTTGCTGGCGTAGTCACGAGCGGTATTACCAATCGTATGTACATCGAAGACGGACGTTTCCACGGCTTGAAAATTGCAGATGTAATCGCACGGCGGCTTTCTTTTGTGCAAAGTAAATAAGTAGGACTCGTAAATCATTACAGACGCCAAAAGCCACAATCATCGAATCAACTTCGGTAATCGTGGCTTCTCATTTCTTTTTACTTTTGTCTTAGTTTTTATGATTTCATAGAAACTATTTTACCTTCTTTACGCTCTCTAGCATGTTCAGCCGTAGCTGTGAACAAGACGTCAGAGGAGGAGTTTAGTGCCGTTTCACACGAGTCCTGAATCACCCCGATAATAAAACCTACACCAACTACTTGCATCGCAATATCATTTGGTACACCAAATAAACTACATGCTAGCGGGATCAATAACAGCGAGCCCCCCGCAACACCAGATGCACCTGCTGCCGAAACAGCCGCAACTACACAAAGCAGAAGTGCAGTCATAAAATCAACTTCAATCCCAAGCGTGTAGACGGTTGCAAGTGTCAGTACAGCAATTGTCACGGCTGCACCCGCCATATTAATAGTAGCGCCAAGCGGAATGGACACTGCATACGTATCCTCATCTAAACCAAGTTTTTCACACAGCCTCATATTCACTGGAATATTTGCAGCTGAACTGCGTGTGAAAAACGCCGTTAAACCACTTTCTCTTAAAACCCTTAACACAAGTGGATAAGGATTTTTTCGTGTATAGATAAATACGATTAACGGATTCACCACCAATGCGATAAACAGCATACAGCCCACTAAAATGGCGATTAATCTCCCATATACAGCTAATGCAGAAAAGCCGGATGTCACGATTGCATCAAAGACAAGCCCCATAATACCAAGTGGCGCTAGCTGAATGACCCACTGAACAACTTTCGTAATGGCACTCGAAAAACTGCCCAACATATCTTTCGTATTTTGACTGGTATTTTTCAATGCAAGCCCCAGAACAACTGCCCACATTAATATCCCTAAATAGTTCGCATTTATTAATGCATCAATTGGATTCGCAACTAGATTAAATAGTAATGTTTCCAGCACTTCAACAATACCTTCAGGTGGAGAAAGACCATCTGCTCCAGCTGTCAATGTTAATGTCACTGGGAACATAAAACTCGCAACGACCGCAACAGCCCCCGCTAGTAATGTACCAATCGCATAAAGAACAAGAATCGATTTCATATTTGTTTTCTTCCCGCTTTTATGCGCGGCAAGTGCATGTATGACTAAAAATAAAACTAATACGGGTGCAACTGCCTTTAACGCACCGACAAATAAAGAACCGAAAATGGTAACCCAACTCGCCGCCTTAGGAACGGTTACAGCTAAAATAAGACCCACAATAATACCAATGACTATCCTTTTTACGAGGCTCACTTGATTCCATTTAACAAATAAGTCTTTCATCATACTCCCCCCATTTCTCTTAAATTCCCATGGTAACAAAACACAATCACTTCTCCAGTTGTAACAGTATACTTACTTTTACCTATAAGTAGACCGGTATTTTATTTTAATAAATATTTCCGGAATTTTATAAATATTTATCAGATTTGCAGGATAAGAATGGAATCCACACAGTGATATTTTGTCATAATAAACCGCTTGTGATAGCTAATGTGATTCACAAATTCACCATTGAAGGGTCGACGATTCTTTCTTCCTAAAAGCATTCGCACTTTATGTACTTACGTTTTTGGAACACGAAGGATGAACAAATCTCATATGCATATCGGACAAAGTGTATGGCACAGTTTTTTTCTCAATCAACAGTCGTGCTAATTACTCATAGTGAGTGTAGAACTAAAGTCTGCTATAATTAGAGTATGGATAGAATAGTATAACTTTTCATAAAAAAGGAGTTCATATGCAGAGGGTAGAAAAAAAGTCAATTATCATTTGGATACTAGAGGATTTTCAATCATTTATCATACGCATGGCATTCATTGCCGTTCTTTATTATTTTTTTCACGAGTATGATTTTGTCCTTAAAATCATTTTGCTATTAGCTATTTATTTCACTTGGAATTTTTTGATCTGGTTGATTTTTAATCCGCTTCGCTATCGAAATTTCCGATTTTCGATTGATGATAATGTGATTCAAACAGTCAAAGGCGGAATTATCATCCAGCATGATACAATTCCGATTCGCCGTATTCAGCATGTCGATATTGAACAAACCTTTTATTCACGTTTCTTTCATTTATATTGTTTGAGTATTTATACTGCCGGGCATGATCATTTCATTCTTTACTTGACCGAACAGCAAGCACAGCAAGTAAAAACGGACATTGTTACTAAACTAATTGAGGAAGGGATAGATCAGGATGAACACGAAAAGAGATCACCTAATTGAAATCCTTCATATTAATTATAGAACAATAAAGAACAATTTACTTCCACTCCTGACGCTTGTTCTTGGTTTGTTAGGTACAAATCAACTATATGAAAATATGTTGAAAATCGGATTTTTTTTGCTCTGTACGTTGATTGTTGTATTTTCAATATGCTCATGGTACTGCAAAAAATTTGACTTTAATGCGGAAAAAATCACTCTTTCTGAAGGTGTTTTCAGAAGGAAATATCAAGAGATTGCAATCAATCGCGTGAAGTCGATTCATACATCAGATTCACTGCCTAAACGCTTGCTTGGCGTATCCAATTTTAATGTAGAGTTGATTGGTGGAGAGGAAGTTTCTTTTGTTTTATCAAACAAAGGAATTGTGGAAATAAAAAACACTGTCTTCGGTGAGTATGATTTGGAGATCACAGATACAGCATCGAACAATTTAACCGTGCTTCCGTGCTTGCTACTAGCGGTGACAAATCCACGAATTTTTTGGAGTGCTTTTGTACTCACCTTTACAGTGGTTAGTTTTTTATATACACCGATTGCAAGATGGGTAGGTATAGAAGGTGCAGAAGTAGAACAGAAAAATGTAATTGAAAGTGGACGCAGTGTGGTAGAGATACCGATTGAAGCATGGTTGGCAATGATTCCTATTGTATGTGGACTAAGTATTTTATCAACCTTCGTTGCGGCTATTTATGTTTTTTTCATGTACAAAAACTACCAAATAACTAAAATTGAAAAACAAATCTATATCTCTTACGGCTTCTTTGAGAAAAAGGACTATCAAATACCAATCCAAGAAATCCGTTCAATCCGTATTATAGAGCCACTATCATTCCGCCCATTCGGCTATGTCCAATTAAAGATTGATCCCATTGGAATGAGTACGAAGACAAGCCGTGATCTGTATTTTCGACCGATTCTTAAACAGAAGGAAGTCGCAGACGTTATCAAGCAATACTTGCCGATGTTTGACGTGATTGAAATAAATAGGAAAGCAAAAAAGGCTCTCCTCCCAGACTACTTACTGAAAGCGATTTGGTCACCTACGATTATCCTACTTGCATTCATTTACCTACACCCAATCTTTTTATTTGGTTCGGTACTTCTACCGTTCTTTTTATATGTGGGCTACTTGCGTTGGAAATATGCGGGTTTACTTTTTGACGATAAATTCATCAGTCATTCTGAATATAAATGGCTACAGTCAACTAAAATGATTACATTGAAAAAATATATACAGCATACCGGAATTAGTCAATCTCCATTGACTAAAGTACGGAAAGCATCAAGCTACTATTACTCTGTTTACTCTGGTAATGAAAGTTATCAATTATACGGGTTAAGTGATGAATATCAAGATCAATTTATCACTTACCCTACCTTCTTCGCAAAAAAACACCAGCCCCCCAAATAATCGAATGAGTGGCTGGTGCTTTACATAATCTTGTCTTATTTAATTTGGCGTGCAATTTTCTCTGTTAAGCGCGTTGTCACTTTCGGCAACACCATTTTAATAACAGGTGACAATACAGCGCCTGTTAAGCCACCTGCATTTACTTCAATTGTCCCTGTCATCGTAGTTTCCCCTGCCGTCTCTTCAGCAGTAAACCTTCCGCTTCCCGTAAAGTTATCCGTTAAGCCTTTTAACTCGAACCGAATGATCGATGGCTCGTCAAATTCAGTGATGTTTAACTCCATTTTCACTGTCTTTTTCAACCCTTTAAAATTCCCTTCAAATGTCCAAACTGACTTTTGCTCATCAATTTGTTCATGCTCTTTATAAGCAGGGACCATTGTTGCCCAATTTTCAATTTGACTAACGTATTTCCAGACGTTTTCTACAGGTGCTTGAATGATTACGGAATGCGATGCAATTGCCATACGTTTCACTACTTTCTTTTCTATTTATAATGGGGGTCCACTACTACTATTCTAGCATTTTAGCTAGGTAGATTCACCTTTGGCACCATTACAAATCTACACTTTGAAAAGTTCTTGCCTCCAACAGAAAAAGTCCCAAGTTCCAAAACAAACTGTTTCAGAACTTGGGACCTCACACTTTTCTCAATGGTAATATGTACAACTAGTTAATTGTTAATATATTTCTCAAACACATCACTGAAGTCTTTGATGTTGTATTGGTCACGAACAGCCGTTAACCAAGAAAAACCGAATTCAGTCAATTGTTTATACTCGTCGGCTAACTGGATGTCAGACAAGCGTGTGTTATGCAACACTGTTACAGCTTTGTCCAGACTGCCATTCGCTAATTCTAACAAGATATTATTTTCGTGAACTTGTTCCGAAATATAGGCTAATGCTTTGTATAGATCATTCAATTGGGCAAGTTGCTTTTTGTCAACGTCAATGCTGAACGACTGATTGCCTAGAGTAAACTTGATTTCAACATCCAAATCTACTTTTCCCGCCGTTTCCAAATACACATTGGTAATTTGGAATTGCGAATACGGATAGCGTTTTAGCAAGCGCTTCGAAGAAATCGCTTTCTCTCCATCGACGTGAATAAATGCAATGTTCGTAAAGCAATATTCATCTGCTTTTGTCTTGATTAAAAAATAAATTTTTTCATGATCTTCATGTCGAATATAATCATCCGCATCCGTTTTATCATAATCTTCTGGACCGATGATTTTACCAATATCCGACAATCCTAACGCGTCTGCAGCCAATTTTTTCAGCATATGCCCCGCCCCTTCTCTCTACCTATATTCTTTCATCTGTATTATAGTACATTTCTTAAGACGGATATCAGAACCTTTATTCCTAAAAAAATTAACAGGCACTCAAACAAATCGTGATACCTACATCACACTCTGAAGGCAACCTGCAATAGCACCGACTATTCTGGTGTCGTATTGTGCAAATTAGTGGGAGTATGATGAGTATTAGAACAAGTTCTAGTGTATTATAGAAGGAACGACAACTTCTGAATGCGTTCAGAATGTGATGCACTTGTAGATGGGTGGGGTTTTATGAAAAAACGAATCGTCGATTTATTATTTATCCTTGCAGGTTCTTTTATTTTCGCATTAGCGGTAAACCTTTTTGTGATTCCGAACGACCTTGGGGAAGGCGGCGTTACCGGGCTAACCATTATTGCTTATTATTTATTTGAATGGTCTCCAGGCCTTGTCAACTTGATTATCAACAGTCTGTTGCTAATCGTTGGCTACAAATTTTTAAGTAAAAACACGACCATTTATACCATTATTGCTGTATTGTTCAATTCTTTGTTTTTACATATAACGTCAGATTGGCGCATTGCATCTGATGAAATCATTGTGAATACCATCTTTGGGGGCGTATTTGCGGGAATTGGGATTGGCTTAATCATCCGAGTCGGTGGTACGACAGCAGGTTCTACGATCCTTGCGAGTATTACACATAAATATCTTGGCTGGAGCATTAGTTACGGCTTGTTATTTTTCGATATGATTGTCGCTTTTTCCTCTTATTTCATTATCGGTGCGGAAAAACTGATGCTGACGATTTTGATGCTGTACATTGGTACAAAGGTGATGGAATACATTATTGAAGGATTCAATACGAAGAAAGCTGTCACGATTATTTCCAAAAAGCCCGATGACATTGCGCAACAAGTGAACGAAATTATGAATAGGGGCGTAACAGTCTATTCGGGGCATGGCTATTATTCAAAAGAGAAAAAAGAAATCTTGTACATTGTCATTAGCAGCCCTGAGGTTGTGCGCCTGAAAAAAATCGTCAAAGTGGCAGATCCAGATGCATTTGTCGCCATTCACGATGTACGTGACGTTTTCGGTGAAGGTTTTATGGAAATTACAAAATCATAAGAAGCAAACCCCCTTTGAGCAAATTGTCTCAAAGGGGGTTTAGTATATATAAAGAAGTTTTCCGTTCCAAGGGTCACAATTGGTAAAGGTACCTGTCACTCACACAATTAACAACTAGTTCTTTGTATCTATCAAGATTAATTTAAATAATATGCTATAATAAGGAGTAAAATAACACTGAGGACGTGAAGTTGTGAGGAAATACCCTTTGTTAGGCATGCTATTTGTATTATTTTCTGTTTTGATTTTTCCTGAAATGACAGAAGCAAATACAAAGAAAACGGCAGTTTACTTTTCTGAAGTAAATGATGAATACTCTCAAATTACAAGGCCAGGTGGAACGCATACATTTTATGGTGAGAAAAAATCCATTGATGCAAAGAATACATACAGCGCCATTTGGGATAAGCAGTTGAAAGTATTTCATTCATTACAACAAGATGGTTATAACGTAGAAAAAATTAATGAAAAAGATTTGACGAACCAAGCGAAACTACAACAGTATGATACCATTGTTTTTGCTTATGGTGTATTGATGACACATGAACAACGTCAAGTCGTCAAACAGTATGTTCGTGATGGCGGCGGTATTGTTTCGGTTTATGCCGGCGCACGTAATGAAGCAGATCCAAAGCTATGGAAAACAAATGCACTAGACCTGACGCCACTTATTTTCAAAACGCAATCATGGATCTGGGAATGGGATAACTTATCAGAAGTATTATCTTCTGGGTTTGTCTCAGATAATGCCGTGAAAAATTTACGCATTGCGCCTGGCATGAAAACACATCCCGTTATTCGGAATGCGGAGAAGAAGCTAGGTCGTTCATTGGAACTTTACAATGATCGTGCCAGTGGCGAATGGGTAGAAATATTATCTCCTTATTCCGGCTATGTTGCCCCACTTTTACAAATCGAGCAAGCCACTTCCCTTGATGGAAAACCACAATACGTCAAACGTGGTACGCCAATGGCATTAGCGACGGAATATGGTGATGGACGTGTGATCTATATCGGCTTTAAAATGTTTGACTTTTTACAAGTTGACGCACCAGAGGCCGCTTGGCGCGATAGCACGAAAGGTTTAGCTTATTCAGGCACACATGGCGCTAAAGATGCGCGTGTATTTTTAAATGAATCTGTGAATTGGACAAGCGAAACACTCGTTAAAAAACGCGTAGTAAAGTACGACGTCAATGTAAGCATGTCCGAACTACGTGCCTATCAAAGCCCGCAGAAAGACTATGTCATGTACGGAACCGCGCATGTTAAGAATACTGGAGACACGCCAGTTCGAGGAACTTTACTAGTCGAAGTCTTTGATCCAAAAGGTAAACCTGTAGCGAATTACGAACGGTATTTACCTGGACTTACACCTTATAGCGTAAAAGCAGGACCTCAAAATGAGAGTATCAATCTACACAATGAAAAGTTCGTATTCCGACTTCCATTAAACGCAATGAGTGGGAATTATGAAGTGCGTACAACATTTTTAGAAGGACATCGCGATCTAAAAGGCTATAAAATTCGAGCAGCTTCGATGACGATGAAAAAACAAGGGACAGCAAAAGCCGTCTTTACGAAGCAACAGCCTTTCAAAGATGTGCACATCAGTGACGATGCGTATCCAGCTGTTGAAAACTTGGCAAGTTTAGGGATCATTCGTGGATATGGTAATGGCATATTCAAGCCAGATGTAGCCGTAACACGTAAACAAGCGGTAGATATGATTTTGAAATCGACGAATATCCCAGTGCGTAAAGGATTAACGTTAGCCGCTACAGATATCAGCACATCCTCAGTCGATTACGATTTAATCGCGACGGCTGTCCATCACGGTCTATTAAAAGTAGAAAATGGGAAAGTTCGTCCATATGCAAATATGACACGTGCTGAGGCGGCAAATGCATTAGTAAACGGCTTTACATTTAAAGCCATTCCTACTCATTCATTTAATGACGTAACGAATTCAACTAACTATCATCAAGAAATCCATATCCTATCTCAGCTAGAGGTCGCAAAAGGATATGTCGCAACAAATACCTTTGCACCGAATAATACATTAACGCGTAAACACTTCTCTTCATTCTTAGATCGCTCATTACGCGCGGTTCAACGATAAAATACCGTGCTCATCACGTAGAGCATAAGCAAACGCCCCTTTATCTTTTCGGATGATGGGGCGTTCTTTGTATAGCTGTCACTCTAACGCCCTATACAAAGAAGTTTCTCAGTAGCTTCGTTTGTTTCATATGTGTAAAACGACGCAATAGCCTAACTTGAAATAAATTTTATGAGGGGATATACTTTATTTGAGATAAAAGTAAAGTATTCGGTTTAAAATAGGATGAAATAAGGTGTTTTTATGGAGCCAAAATATTTAGTGAAGACGAAAGAAAAGTACGATTCCTTAACAAAAGGGCTGAAAAAAGTAGCTGACAATGTATTGGTAGATCCTATGGTTTTTGTCATTCATCCGGCGAAACAATCGGGAAAAGTGATTGGTGTTTCTGAAACGATGATTATTCGATTTTGTAATGAGATCGGATACAAAGGCTTCAAGGATTTTCAACATGATATAAGAGAACATTTATTAAATAATACGCAAGATGTCACGACAGACATAGATGAACAGTATCAGCATCCTATTTTGAAGAGTATGACGTTAGATATGATGCATTTAAAAAGAAATATCGAACAAATTGATGTGGCGCTTATTGAACAAGTCGTCAATCTGATTCTGGATAATAAAAAGAGAGTGATTGTAGGCCATAATCATTCCTTTATTTATGCGCATTGGTTATCGACTAACTTACAATATCTTGTTGGAGACACGATATTATATCGAGCCGAAGAGGATTTTCTATTGATTGAAAAGCTGAAAGAAGGTTCTGTTGTCATTGCATTCTCTTTCTTTAGGTATTCTGTCGATACCATTAATATTGCGGAAAAAGCGAAGAAAAAAGGATTAACCGTGATCGCCATTACAGATTCACTCGATGCGCCAATTGTAGAGTTTGCGGACGTTGTCATTCCTTTAGTATTTACGAGAAATAGAGGGACAATCCATAAGTCTCCTGTGACAATGTCTATTTTAAATGTCCTATTATTCGAAGTGGCGAAGGTGATTGATGAAGAAGGCAATGATTCATCTGTTTTCCTAGAGAATACGAAAGACTATATTAATGAAGACTATTAAAAATAACATAAGAACCAAAAAAGATTCTAATGAACATACATTAGAATCTTTTTTGGTTAATTAGAATGGACCATATCCTGTGAAGATTGCATAACAGATTGCGATTGCACCGACGACTATCCACATTAACATAAGTGGGAAGGCGTATCGAATCCATTGTGTCCATCTGACACCTCCGACTGCTAGCACAGCCATGAGCACACCTGATGTTGGCGCGATGATGTTTGTAATCCCATCACCAAGCATGAATGCCAATGCACCTGTTTGTCTTGTAATCCCTAACATATCAACGAGTGGTACCATGACAGGCATGACAATGGCTGCCTGACCCGTTCCAGATGTTACGAGTAAGTTGAATAGCAGGTTAAAGACGAATAATAACAGTCCACCTGCGTAGACAGATACAGATTGTAATGGTGCTAGTGCTGCGTTAACAATTGTATCCATAACATGACCGTTCTCCATAATAACAATTACCGCACGCGCTAATCCAACAACTAATGCACCATACGTAATGGATCTTGCACCATCGATAAAGATTTTCACAAAATCATTTGGTGTAATGCGCGCAATCATTGCTATGAACATACCCATGATGAGGAAAATTCCAACTAATTCATTGACGCCCCAACCTTTTGTGAATGCACCGTAAATGAAAATACCGATGAATGAAACAAATGACAGCAATACAGCTTTTTGAAGCGTTGTAAATACAGCAGGTTTATCATCCAGGTTGCCGGCATCTTCCAGTTCATCTTCAAGCGTTCCAAATGGTTTGTCCCCCATAATTGACTTCTTCGGGTCGTTTTTAATTTTCTTCGCGTAAAGATTTGTATAGATAATGGTAATTGTCAGAAGTGCTATGAAAATAACAATACGTAAAGGCATCCCCGAGAATAATGGTAATTCCGCAATTGTTTGCGCTAAACCTAAAATCGTTGGATCGAAAATGCCGGCGATCATTCCTGAGAAATACCCAAGATAGATGGTTGAAATCCCAACAATGGCATCTAATTTTAAAGAGCGAGCAAGAGCGATTCCTATTGGTATAAAGGCGATAACAGCATTTGAAGCGAGTCCCATCGAAGCTAAGAGACCAAAGATTGCGGCTACAGAAGTGATTAATACCATATATCGACCTTTTGTTTTAACAATCAATGTATTGATTCCAGAGTCGATTGCACCTGTTGATTCAATGACGCGTACGATTCCCCCGATGACGAAGATTAAGAAAATAATGTTCGCAGATTGAATCAGTCCGACTTGAATAGAAGTAAAGAGTTCCAAGAAACCCGTCGGATTTGAGTCAATGACAGAATAGCTATTCGGAACCACTTTGGTCACGCCATCGATTGTTTCACGTTCATAAGAGCCAGCTGGAATAAGATACGTTGAAATCGCGGCCAATACAATAATTGAAAAGATAATGACAAACGCATCTGGCATGCCAAGCTTAAATTTCTTCTTTTGATTGTTGTTCATCTAAAGACCTTCCTATCTATATAAGGTATTTTTTGAAATATATGTTCAAGTTAATTTCATAATTGAA
Source organism: Sporosarcina sp. FSL K6-1522 (assembly GCF_038622445.1). GTDB lineage: Bacteria > Bacillota > Bacilli > Bacillales_A > Planococcaceae > Sporosarcina. The sequence goes on along the minus strand of NZ_CP152019.1, from coordinate 1,661,051 downwards.
TAATTCGCACTCAAATCCGAACGAGGTCGATTTCCACTTCAGGCGGACGCTTTCCGCGGGAGTCGCCGCCTTACGCTCCAATCAACGATATATTTACGAACTTTTTAATGAATAGTCATAGGGTTTGTTCGGTTTTACAACCGTAATAAGTGATTCGTTCGGATGAAATTAAAACGGGCTGTCCGTTTGAAAACGCTTAAGAATCTTCGTTAATAGTACTGTTCTTTCACTTAAACTAGCAATTTCTAAATATTCGTCTTCACTATGCGGCTTTCCACCGACAGGGCCTAGGCCATCTATTGTTGGGATGCCTAATATCGAGACGAGCGATGCATCAGAGCCGCCACCTGTAGCAACATGTGTAATCGTAATGCCTAATTCTTTTCCTTCTTGTTCAATGAGGTGAATGATTTTTTCGGTATCCTTCGTGAAAACCATCGGATAACGGTTAATGCCGCCTGTTAATGTAAGGGTTACACCCTCAATTTCAGAGGTTGAACAAATATCTTTCACAGCTTGTTCAATTTCCACGGCTTGTTCTTCTCTGCTAATGCGCACATCTATGGTAGCGCTTGCAAAAGCAGCAACTGTATTCGTTGACGTTCCGCCGTTAATCGTACCGACATTGACGTGAATGCCTTCTGTTAAATTAGATAACGCATGGAGTTTTACAATTTTATGACCAAGTACTTCGATTGCACTACGTCCGTTTTCAGGCTCGATGCCTGCATGTGCTGCTTTCCCGTGAATTTCAAGTAAATAGTTTCCTGTCCCTTTTCTTTCACTGACGAGAGATCCATCAGCGCGAGCTGGTTCTAAAACGAATGCGGCTTTTTTACCCATTGCATGCTTTTCAATGAATGATCGTGAAGCTTTAGAGCCGATTTCCTCATCGCTATTCAATAAAATTTCGATGTTTTTGTAAGCATCGTTTTGCTGTGCCATTAATTCACGAATTGCAAAATAGAGCTGCACATGGCTCGCTTTCATATCAATTACACCAGGTCCAAAAGCACGGTGCTCGTCTTTAGAAAAAGGCCGCTTCTCGACAGTTCCTTTCGGAAAAACAGTGTCCATATGCGCTAACAGTAAAATCGCTGGATTCACGGCTTCTTTATGACGTAATACGATGTTGTTCCCTAATGCTTCGTTCTCGTATGTAGTGATTGAAAAGCCGATTTCTTCGTAAAGTTTGCAAAGGTAATCCCCTACTCGATCTACGCCTTCTTTGTCAAAACTTCCACTATCGATATTGACTAATTCTTCTAGCATCCTAAGCATCTGATGCTTATTTTGTTGTATTGTCGACATTTTTCCACCTCATTTTATAAAATCTATGTCAATTGACTCATAACATTAAAAGTGTTCAGTTATATCCGCTTAAAAATAAAGTGATTTCCTGCACTATATCCAAAATGAAGTATAAACTTTATTCATTAGTTTATCAAGGTGAAATGTAAAAGAATAAAGAAAAGTCCATCTTTGAAGCATATGCATATAAGAGTTTTACAATTATTTATTCAGAAAACTGATGGCTTCTTTTACATTAATCCATTGGGCTTAATGAGCTTTTAAACTGTTGTTTTGACTGTAGTAAACATCCATTTTTTTGTTAAGCAATAATCTTTTTTTATCGCAAAAAAACCTAACTCTATGCATAAGAGTTAGGTTTTACTGTAAAATTATAGGTGTAATCTATTGGTACGTTCTAAATTAATTTGCCATGATTGAGGGATTATGAACAACTCAATCATCTTCTAAAACTAGCAGTGTCACTAATTCCACATGCGTCGTATGCGGGAATAAGTCGACAGGTTGCACAGTTTTTAACTTATAGCCAAATGGCAGCAATTCAGCAACATCCGTTGCAAATGTGTCAGGATTACAAGATACATAGACAATCCGTTTTGGTTGGGAACGACCTATGCGGCGCATCACTTTCCCGCCAGCTCCACAACGCGGTGGATCTATCAGCAAAATATCCGCAAAGCCGAACTGCTCGTGCATTTCATCAATCCCTCTCCGTGCATCACGGGCAAGGAATGTCGTGTTATGCAAATCATTATCGACGGCATTGCGTTTCGCAGATTCAATCGACGTCTCGACAATTTCGATTCCAGCCAATTCCTTCACACGTGCAGCGAACGGTAAAGAGAACGTGCCGACACCACAAAACAGGTCAATCATCTTCTCGTCTTCCTGTGGTTTCCCCATTTCCAACGCAAGATCCACAAGTTTTTGAGCTTGTACAGGGTTCGTCTGGAAGAAAGTATCGAACCACAGACGATAGCGATAGCCCGCCATTTCATCATAAATGAAATCACGCCCCGCTAACAGATGCGTATCCTCCGACTGCGTACGATCCGCCCAGTCTGTATTGACAAGCCAAAGAAGGCTTTTCACATTCGGGAACTTCGCCGTAATTCGTTCAACAAGGTTTTCAACAGCAGACGCCAATTCACCGTCAGGCTTTTCCGTCGCAAACAAAGCCAACATCATTTCACCCGTTGCAAACGATTCCCGTACCATCAAGTGACGCAGAAGCCCCGCATGTGCATCTTTGTCATAGCCTTTAAGGCCAAACTCTTTGACCCATTCACTGACTTCCAACATGCCATCGACCATATTCCGGCCTGCAATCCGACACGTCTCTAGCGGGATAATATTGCGGAAATTGCCCTGTTCATGCAGACCAATGTTCCCTTCAGGCGAAAACGTAAACTCCATCTTATTTCGATAATGCCACGGGTCGTCCATGCCAATCGTATCCAATACCAGTTCAGTATCGAGTCCTTCACCTTGCAATGCGTTCTTCACTTGCTGTGTCTTATACTTCAATTGTCCTTCATACGTCCAATGTTGCCACACACAACCGCCACACAGTTCAAAATGTGGACAAGGTGCAGCTGTCCGTTCCGGGCTCGTAGCTACAATTTCTGCCGGCATAACTTTCCATCTGCGCTTATCAGGTCGTTCAACAACTACCTTCACCGACTCCCCTGGGAGCGTCTGCGGAATCGTCAACTTTAACTTTCTAGGATTAAACCCTTTATCACTCTCAATCCACACCGCAGCTTGTCCATTGCCCTTCGGATCTAAATGATCAATTGTCGCAACGAACGTTTCTTCTTTTATAGTAGTCAAGGAATGATTCCCCTTTCAACAATCCAGTCATCTAAAAATCTTTTTAATAAAGACATGCCTTGTTATTATAACAAAATCATGCGCTATGAACATGTACATCTGATAAGTTCAGTCGGAGAATGCGCTATATGTGACAGTCGCTTACACAATTTATGCTGTGCATCCAACAACAAGAAATGATACTATATGATGATGGGTACAGGACTTTACGATTCCTTATATCGTTTTATATGTTGCAACAGGAGGAGAAAAAATGCGTAACGAAGATAATTTTTGGCTTGATTTACCGAAGCCGTTTTTTATATTAGCACCAATGGAAGATGTCACGGACGTTGTGTTTCGCCATGTCATTAGTGAGGCTGGAAAACCCGACGTATTTTTCACGGAATTCACGAATACAGAAAGTTATTGCCATCCTAACGGAAGAGAAAGTGTGCGTGGGCGTTTAATGTTCACAGAAGATGAGCAACCAATCGTCGCGCATATTTGGGGCAATAAACCCGCCTACTTTGAACAGATGAGTATCGATATGAAAAAAATGGGGTTCCGTGGCATTGATTTAAATATGGGCTGCCCCGTACAAAACGTGGCAGCAAACGGAAAAGGTGCAGGGTTAATCCAACATCCCGAAGTAGCAGCAGAAATTATTCAAGCAGCCAAAGCGGGTGGATTACCCGTTAGTGTGAAAACAAGATTAGGCTACGTCAACGTTGATGAATGGCGCGATTGGCTAACACATGTATTGAAACAAGACATCGCGAATCTTTCCATTCACCTTCGTACAAGAAAAGAAATGAGCAAAGTAGACGCACACTGGGAACTGATCCCCGAAATCAAAAAATTACGCGACGAAATTGCACCAAACACGTTATTAACGATAAATGGCGACATTCCCGACCGCGCAACAGGACTAAAATTAGTCGAACAATACGGCGTGGACGGTGTCATGATTGGCCGCGGCGTTTTCACCAATCCATTTGCATTTGAAAAAGAACCAAAAGAGCATAGCGTCAAAGAGCATCTCGATTTACTGCTTTTACAGCTAGATCTTCACGATCAATATTCAACTGAAGCCGAACCTCGCCCGTTCAAGCCACTTCTTCGCTTTTTCAAAATCTATATTCGTGGCTTTAAAGGCGCAGCTGAACTAAGAAACCAACTGATGGATACGAAAACAACAGATGAGGTACGACGTTTGGTGAAGCAGGTCTTAGATAACGGATTAGATTGAGGCCTACACAATCGAACATACAAAAAAAGACTTGCGCAAATGGCAAGTCTTTTTTTGTAATTCCCCCACTCCCATAGAACTTCTCCGATTATGTCAACTGCATCAAAATCCCCGGATCTTTAATCTTCTGATCTTCCGCCAGTAACATAATCTTCGACAAAATTTCCGCAGTCTTCGGATCTTCATCTATAAATGGTAAGAAAATACGTCCTCTATGCTGGGAATGGACAGGAATGATATGCATCGCCCCTGTTGCTTGTTTATACACCATGCCGCTGCCCAAATGGACGCCGTATTCCCCGAGCTTTCCGTCGATTCGAGCGTAGTTGCCGTCCAAACGAACATTGTCAATTTTCAACAGACGAAGTGATTCATTCACAATAACACTTCGCATCGCAATCGTTGTCAAACTCGCTTCCGGGTCAACCCCACCGACATGCGCCACACTCACGACTAAATCGATATCGCGCATGACTTCGGAAAATAGGATGGCCGGAACCTTGTCAAACGGCACACTCTTATACGTATTTCGATCAAAAAATTGAACGGTTTCTAACGTAGGTGCTTCAACATCAGAAGGTGAGAACCAATCCGCCAGCGCATAGAGATTAACGATTAAATTCTCCGCATAATAGACCTTTTGCAGTCCCTCTTCATAACTGACCGTCCACTGGCGATTTTTCAGCAAAGCGACCGCTTTTCTCGGTTGCACTTGATGTCCAGCATATCTGCGCGACACCGTTCCGTGTGCCAGTTCGTCCGCATTCGGAAGATATAATTCGCGGAATATCTGCTTAAATGGCTGCCTCATTTGTCGCTCAAATAAATCTTGCTGATATTGACTCCACTGACCGCTTTCGTATAAATGCAGTGGATGCGCAATGACAAGCTCTTCCTGCCCCTCAAGTGATACCGATACACCTGCCGGATCAATCAATGCATTTTCACCATCGAAGTACCCCAAATAGTCGTCGGCTTTCAACACCAATGTTCGCAACAAAGGCGCAATGACTGGATTTTTTGCCAATCCCTTTACTTCCGCAAACATAAATCGAGTTCCTGCCTCCATCGAACGTTCAAGTTCCTGACGCGCTCTCTTATACTGGTCTGTTAGCTCTGCCTTCATAGCCTTCAAAGCAGTGACATGATCATCCTTTTTAAATTTGGCCGGAACGTTTTTCAACGCTTTCCCTTTGCGCGTAACCTCAATGGCTGCCCGCCCTTCTTCATCAATGGACAACTGGACAGTCGTCTCCTCATCGAGCGAATGCGGTTGAAAATAGGCTTGCATATCGTCCAATTTCCGCGCTTCCATATCCCACATCAGGCGAATGACATCACTATAACCGGCATTTCTCGCCAAATTCCCGAGTGCAATTTGTGAAACTAAGCCTTCACTCGCTCGGCGCTGCGCACCAAATTTCTTACTCTGTGCGAGAAAACGTTGGATGAAATCATAGCGTTCACGCACATCTTGTTCCCGTTTGTCGCTCAACGGAATGAGACTATAGCTCAGCAAATGCTCCTTATTGCGTTTCGCTTCAACCGACTGCTGCATATCCTCAATCGACAACTTCCCGAGTGTTGCATCTGCAAACAACTGTGATCTGCGGTGATTCGATCCAGCCGAAATATATTTAGCACAATCATACAACAGGCCAAATCGCTCGTCTCCCACCGTCGCATACGCCTCTTTAAACCACTCGATATCAAACGCACCATCCTGAAAATCCTGTGCCGAAATCGGTGAATAATGCGCGACAATCGTTTCCTTCTCCGCTGAAAAACTTTCATTGATATGTGCATGGAAATACCAAGCTGCACTGCGCAAACCATCCCAATTTAAATAGTTCGCAACAACGTCCAACCATTGCGGAGCATACATCGCCGCCTCTAGCAATCTTTTCTCTGAAATATCACGCCCCGCCAACAATTGTTGCAACAGCTCATGCCCTTCCCCTTCACGCGGATAGCTGATTTTCAAGAGATGACTGAACGCTTCCTTCTTCGTAATGCTATCGCCATAGCCGTAAACATACCCACGAATAAAAGTTTCTTGCTGAAGTCCTGACAAAATCCGAACAAAATACTCCAAGCCCTCCATTCGCCCTAGCGCCATCGCCAAAGGTGTCACTTCCGTTGGTAAATCTCCCCGCTCCAGTTCAACATCCAAAATCCGCTCCACGACCGTCCGCCGAATCGGCTCCAATGACGGCTTATCCTCTATGTCATTTTTCCATACAGCTGTCAAACGTCGCATATAATTGCGACTGTCATGGCTAGCAAGTAACTCTCGATACAGTTCTTCCGCCACAATCATTCCACCATCATAAGCACGTATATAATCTTTTAAATCGAGAATGGAATACTCCAGTTTCTTAGACTTCAGCCGATCTAGCGTATAAAAAATATGAAATAAACGCTTAAAACTATCTTCATCATGCAGACGACTGCGTGCCATCGACTGCCAAGGACCCGTTAACAACAATGGGATGCCTCTTTCAGCCGCAAACTTCTCTTGTGGAATGGCTTGCATAATTGTTTGTAAGGCATCCATTGTGACCGAAAACGTTGCGCGCTTATCACTATCCATAAAATAAGCGTGGAGTAGATTAGTGATTTGTTCATGGTACATACAGTCTTTCAAAGCCGTTTGCACATCCTGAATTTGTTGCACAGGATAAAATTGCTCCACAAACTCCTTGCACCAGCCATCTAACAGCGTTTGCTGACCCAATTGTCTATCATCGTCAAAATCATACTCATACCAATAATAATCATCCAACGGCTTCTCCAATGGTTCTACTATCGAATAGAAATAGATTTGCAGTAAATCGATGGCCTCTAACTGACTACGCTCTACATACTCCCTCCACACTTCATGCAGCGGATACTTCTCCAGTTCGGAGTCCCCTTCTCTTTCTTCCTGATAAGGACGAGTACTTCTCAATGTAGCCCCCACTAACAACGTATCCTTATAGCCCGAGTAATACTCAACCTCATATTCCGTATCACGATGTTTGTGGATTTCTCGTTCCAGCCCAGCAAGAAAACCAACGATTTCTTCTGTCGATAGCCGGAAAATATGTCCCCAGTCAAATGCCCCAATTGCTGGTGTTTCTGCTAACCAAGGTTCAATCGCCTGTGGGTCGAATAAACCAAAACCGTTTGCCAACGTATAGTCATTTCGTTGACGAAGCCGACCAAGTACCTGCTGCTCTTTCTGCGTCGGTTTGGCAATTAAATCGGGTAACTCTCGCAATCTTTCATATAACTCCTCACGTTCCGTGTCCTCAAAAATCTCCACAATCGTCTCCAGCGCCGCCAAGCGTTGCAACTCGCTCTTGCCTTGTACTAACCGCGTCAATGACGCAAGCACACTGTCCTCCGGCTGTCGCAATAAAATCGCAATCGCACTTTGACGCAAAGAACCCGTCTTCAGCTTTAACAAGTTTTCGATACGTTGTAACTCTGCTTCATTTAACGTCCAATCTTTCGCCTGCTCCAATGCTTTTTCACGGTTACTCATGCTTTTATCCGATAAAGAACTAAAAACAAATTCACGTTGCACGGCATCCGTATCATTTTCAATGAAAGATGATAGTAATTCGCCCCGCATGTCTACACTTAACCGATCTTTCAACGCAATGACAGCAGCAATCCATTCATTGTCCATATCATAAGCCGTCAAGTACAGCATTTTACGGATAGGCAAATCAGGCGTATAGTGAAAATGCACAAAATCCAAGACGCTAGAAGGAGCAGATTGCGCTTTCACTGTCGTATTTAACGCCATCGTACACAATTGCTCAAATTCTCGCCGGCGTTCTTCTTTACTAGCTAACAGCGGCGTACGTTCGACGACCAAACGACGCGCTTCACTTTCTGGTCGCCACGGACGCGAATAATCATAGCAATAGTTAGTTAATACCCAGTACTGTAATTCTGGATTTATCGCATCTAAGTAGTGGCGCGCAATGCCATAGCGCACTTCGCGATTCTCACTATTGGCCAGCACATATTGCGCAATAATTTTTTGATAGTCCTTCCCATGCTCCATTAAATACGCAACTTTATCAAATAACTCCTGCTCTTCCCAAACTGCCGTCGCCCATAAGCTTAAATAGACATGATTCGCGTTGCCACTCGCTAACCAAGATGCGCGAACCGCTTCATCTTGCACGACCTCGTATGCATCCTCAATCAGCTGCTCTGCAACACGCTGATTGACCGCTTCCAATCCCATCCCTGTCCAAACGCCAAGCGCTCTCACTACCGCACTATAGCGAATCAATCCTTCGTCAAGAATCACCTTCAATAGATGGACAGTTGCCGCCAACGTCCCTTCATCCATCGTTTCCATAATCGATTGCCGTAGCCCTTCCTGCAACCGTGCCGCGGTCAAGAGCTCACCCATCATGTGATACATCTTGTCATCGTGACTCATGAACATCCCTTTCATCATCTCTCGGCTCAGCAACGCAGTTTGATTGTCTCCGTAGACAATTTCTTGTAATGCCTCTGTCACCTGTGGATTCTGACGGTCGATTTCAAACGCTAAGACATCACTGATAACCGATGTCAATCGATAAGAATGGCGCATCGAATAATCCGCTACCGTCAAATAATCGACAATCGAAAACGCATTGCATTCCATATACAATATCGCACTCATCTTGCTCATGATTTGATGCAGATGGACCGTCAAGTCCTTCGTACGGAAAGGCCTACGCGCATAACCCGCGGCATATGGATAATCCGTAATATGTGTCACGATATAAGCAAAAACTTCCCCCGTATATGTACTTGCCAGCTGTTTCATCACCCGCACAAGCGGCTCAAACAATGTCTCCTCGTTCTCTTTCGCAAGTGTCTGCAATCGCTCTTGACAAGCTAAAAACTGCTTTTCATCGTGACTGATATACACCATTTGACTTAACTCAACAACCCACTTCGCTAGTGAGACGAGCTCGGGTTCAACCTCCGTTGCTCGTTCTTGTAATGCAGCATAATAGGCCTTTTGCTGTTCTTGATTCTCCATCCTTCCCTCTCCCCTTCACCATAATCTTCCCGCTAACATCGTGAACCTAATAAAAACCAATTCATCCTCTTCCCTCAGTGTCAGCGGTGCATCGAGCTGACTCACTTCTTCTTCACGAATAAACACTTTGTACAGCCCATCTTCAAACGCGACAATCGCCGTGTCTTTTGCTTTCGCAAGATCAGGAAGTTGTTCGTGATACACTGCCCCAAATCCGACTTTGCCCGTTTCGCTGCGCTCTTCAATTTCCGCTCCTGTTAACAATGGAAACCAATCCATATTTTTTTGCTGATCACTCAATTGTTCGACATTCAGTGTCACAACTGCCGTGATCAATTCCCTGAGCGTTGCTGGAATCGTCGGTAACTCCATTTCCTGCTTGGTCAAAACATTTTTTCGTTTCCCCAAACTTTTCACTGTCACATAAAACTTCATCGACATATCCCTCCTTTCATTTGTCCTAATAATCCAATTATATCGAACGTACGTTTTAAATTCAATGCATATAGATGCTCGACGTACAAAAAATGTTAAAAGTACCAATTACCTAAATAAATAAAAACACTACTTTATAACGATTGTTATAAAATAGTGTTTGATGTTTTATCCTCTTATCCAATTTGAAACAACAGGCACCCCAGCATCTACTAGCAAATTCATCACTGGGCATCTTTTCTCTACTTTCTCTTTTAACTGTTGAATGCGCGCTTCGTTTTCTTCCGTTTTAATAATGACATCAAAATCGACTGATTGAAAATGTGGTGAGACGCCTTCTACTCCCATTAAACCTTGTAAATCCAACGAACCTTCATTGGCAAATTCAACGCCTTCATACGAAAACTGAAGTTCTTTCGCGATGATGGCAATCATAACAGACGTACAACTTGATAATCCGGCCAATACAAATTCAACCGGGTTTGGCCCTTCGTCTGTTCCGCCTAAACTTTTCGGTTCATCGACAACAAACGGTGCAAAGTGACGCACTGCAATCTCCGTCTTAACCCCTTCTTTCCACACTCCAGTTGTCTTCACTTTCAATAATTGACTTGTTGACATTAAAACACCCTCATTCCCTATTAAATTAATATGTTTTAATGAATATAACAGTAATATGTAAAATAAGCAATATACTTTTATAATTTTACGACTATTACTGACGAATGTGAGACTACAAAAATCATGCCACTATCCTAGGTATGACACAACATAATTACACGATTTTTTTGTAAAAGAGTTGCGCAGATGCAAGGCGACCATCCCCCTACTTCTTTTCATTCCATTCATCAGCTAATACTCCATAAACAACATGGTCAACATAATGATCGTATAACCATTCCGCTCTTCTAATACAGCCCTCATTCACAAAACCTAGTCTTTCGGGTATACTTCTACTTTTCTTATTGCCTACAGCAGCTCTAATTTCTATTTTATTTAATTGTAATTCCGTAAAGGCGTAATCAGTCAATGCCTTAGCTACCCTCGTCATAATACCATTCCCTTGATATCCTTCCCCCAGCCAGTAGCCAATAGAAGCTGTATTGTTTGACCGATTGATACTATTAAAACCAGCCACTCCAACAACATTCCCTTTAAATAAAATAACCGTATTCAAACTTCTATTTTCAGCAAATCCTTTTACACACATTTTGATAAACTCTACGGTATCTTCATTTTTGGTGGTGGTATCTAGCCAAGGAAGCCATTCTCTTAAATAACCTCTTGAGTTATTCGTTAATTCAAAAATCCGTTCTGCATCCTTTAGTTCTATTAATTTTAAAGCTAAATCCTCATCAATCTTATGTATGAACACATTAATTCCTCCCTGTAATGCAATCTTCTAAACCATAATTTGGTGACACTTTATCCAGTAAGTAAACTTCATTCAAATGAAATTTATAAAAACGAAGTGACTATCAAAATCAACCTGACACTAAATGGCACTTTCAGAATCAGGTCGATTCGCATATATTCAAACTGCCCTATTCGCTATCAACATTGCAAAACCTAGCAGTGTTCCAATCCTCCATCACTTCGCAGTTTGCCCGCCATCTACAGCTAAATTCACACCCGTAATATAAGAAGCCCTATCCGAACAAAGCCACAATGCAGCTTGCGCCTGTTCTTCGGGACGCCCCATACGTCCGAGCGGAATATCATTTTCCACGTATTTCGCTTGTTCCGGCACTTCCTTCGCCCAAGCTTCCACAGCAGGTGTCAAGGTCATCCCCGGGCAAATCGAGTTGACTCGGATACCTTTTTTCGCATACTCCAAGGCAACCGATTTCGTTAAACCATTAACCGCCCATTTCGCTGCACTATACGTAGCCAAGTTTTCCGACCCAAGCAAGCCTGACGTAGACGCTGTATTGACAATCGCCCCTCCGCCCGAAGCAAGCATAGCTGGGATTTGATGTTTCAAGGAATAATACAAACTCGTCTGTGTGATTTGAATACAACGATCCCATTCCGCCGACTGCGTTTCGGCAATCGGCATGGAAGGTGCGCCGATTCCCGCATTATTATGCGCCCAATCCAAACGTCCATAAAGCGCAACGGTTTGTGTCACCAAATTCATAATTTGTTCTTCCTCCGCAACATTACAGGCAATGAAAACCGCTTCCCCGCCCTGTTCTTTAATGAGCCGAACCGTCTCCTTGCCCGCCTCTTCATTAATATCTGACACAACCACCTTTGCCCCTTCTTCCGCAAAAACAAGGGCACTCGCTCTCCCCAGACCACTTCCCGCTGCCGTGACGATGCCTACTTTCTCCTTCATCAATTTCCCCATACTATTCCCTCCTTTGTACACTTCTTCAATTCGACACGAGGTGTGAATATCCTTTTTGTTCCTGTGAAGATGTCATACTAAACACAACCTTGTATCTCCTTAAGTGCTTCTCACACGATTCCAGATTTCAAAAAAGCAAAAAACCTACTCCCTCTGTATCTTGAACGAGGAATTAGGCTTCTAGTTTCCAATAATCGCATCTGTTACTTCAAGTCGAGCGTTCCATTGATCTCGTGTAACCAAAACACTCTCTAAATAATTTTCTACCAATATAGTTGTGAAAGTTTTTATATGTATATCTGTAAAATTCATTCCAATAGCTAATCATTCTATTATAGCTTTTACAAAACGACACACGATTTTCAAGACAAAATCTCTTAATCCGTTCTGTATCCTGTTCCTTTAAAATATCATAAGTCATTTCTACTATTTCAACGATATATTCATCACATACTTTGACGATATAAGGAATAGCCCAATCTTCATAATCCATCTGCAGCAACGCATACACATGCTTTTGGCGAACAAACCCGTCACAACTTCTTGAATAAATACAATGCAAAATCATCTTTTGTCGTAAACTTAAATTGTCCATAATCTCATCTGAACTATCAATGGCGTAGATGCGATAAGGAAACCTAACTACGTTTTGCTCTTGAATATATTGAATCGTATCCGGGGACACATCAATAGCGACATTATTATAAGATATCATTCCAACCACTATAGCCACATCTTCTCTTAAATAATTCGGAAATCCATCTTGAAACATCTAATCACACCCTTGCTAAAAAAAGTACCACAGCCACTCAAAACAATCCAAAAAAGTTAGTCATCAACACCGTAATTAACAATATTGCCCCTATTACTAATTGAATAGTCGATAAAATATAGGCATTCCTGTTTTCTGCATATCTCTTCTCCATAATGATTCGAACTATTTCAGTCGCAATAATAATAACAAACAAAACGATATATGTTTCCCAAAACCAAATAGGATCATACGGATCGCGTATAAAGTTGTTAATGAAAAAGCCGATAAACAACAAGGCAATACCAATAATTCTAACGGTCCAATCCATTTTTTTATGTTTATCATTTACATGACCATAAGAGAAAAAGCTTCTCTTTTCAACATTAAGCCATTTTCTCAACACTTTATTAATGATAAAGAAAAAAAGTCCAATAATAGCTAACGCTAATATTACCTTTATATAATTATCCTCCACATCCATGCACCCACCACCTACCCTTTTTACCTTTAGCCAGTTTCGATTATCATCATTTAATTAATCCCCAAAACCATTTTCTTTACTTTCCCAATCAGTAAAAAGATATATTCCCAAAATAATAACAAACGCTAAACTAAGAACCTTGACAATCCATAAACCATGTCCGAATATCAATGTGCAAATAAAATAAGCAATCCATGTAAGTATCGTTATTGCTAAGAAAACCCGCTGTCTTTTACTCATATCATAAACCTACTTCTCTAAGATAAATGGCCCGTTTATAATGTAGTTTACAAACTCGGCTTATGCGATTGCAAAAGCCCTAAAAATTCTTTTTTGGTATAGATATATACTTTGGGCTTAGGGGTATTTTCTGTCGCTACCTCATTTTCCAACTGTATATGATTTGCATTTATTTTTCTAATCACATACATGTTACCTTCGTACTCCCCCTGTCGGAAATTATCCAATGCAACAAAATTATAAATTAAATAATATGTTTCAATGTCCATTATTTCACTGTCAATAAAACCTTCGAATACATCCGGTAAAATAAAATCACCATCTTTCATCACTTCACCCCTATTCAACAATATAGCCAGTTATAAAATACTCAATAATTGGCTTTCCCTCTCTTTTTCACTCTGAAAAAGAAGTAGCCAGCTATTAGCAATACAAAAACAGCACCCACGGCAAGTAAAGATGGCGTATCGAAAATAAAAAAATAGGAATCTTTCACTTCATACATGACGAACACCTCCTTTTATTTTTAAAAATCTCGCCTAATAACAGAATAGCTGCATACGAAATTATTGAGAATTTGGCACTTTATTAATCGTCAATAAATGCCCTTCTTGCAGCAGAAGTTGCTTTGGATTAACAATCTCGTGCCATAGTAAGTTAGACTTTTTCTGTACTTTTAGTTCAACTTGATCTGAATTTAATAAGTGCGCTATTTGCACTGTACAAACCGGATAGGATGCAGTGTAATTGCGAATATACTGTAGCAACTCACGCAACTCCCACTCTTTTTTTACACCATTAAAAATCTCTACCTGAACGGGGTAATCAAACCCTGGAATCATCCACGGCTCAATCTCTGTAAAATCAAGCGAAGTATTACCTAAGCCCAATTTCTGATCTGATGCTAAATAATAATAATTCGTCATTTTACTCCCCCTAAAATGGGACTTATACTTTATAAACATAGTCATCAGATAACTAATCTGCAGTAGATTGATTTTCTTAGAAATCTATCAAATGCATATAACAACTATAACATCAAAACCCTCAATTTCCCATAAAAGGTAAAGTGGCAAGCAACCTGTCTATCAATATTGTTAATGTCTCCCTAACTAAAAAAAACCTCCAACCGATTGCTCGATTGAAGGGCTGTGTTCTTTGGAAGTTGTATGAGTAATTGTAAAGGTACCACAGTCACTCAAGATTCATGATTATCAATCACAGACATGATTTGAATGGAGTTACCCGCTACTTCATAAACCATGACTAACATGTAAACACCTTTATCTTCTTCTGTAAGATCAATCGAAAATTGATCTGCATTTGCTTCTAGTTGATCAACATTTACGATTACTTCTTTAAACGTTTGATTATGCCTAAGTGCAATTTGAGTAGGGTTCACATGCTTACCATCTAAACCTTTTACCAGATTTTCCACGTTGAATATAGCGTCCTGTCCAGTTGGGGAAGGCATTTCAATTACTTGAGGATTAGCCATTAGATTTTCTAATTTCTCTAATCCTTGTAGTGGTGAGAAATCTGTCACTTCATTGCCCGTGATATCCAATGTCACTAGGTTTTTCGCATATTGTAAACCTTCAAGACTAGCTACTCTTTCTGTTCGCGTACCAGCAGCGGATAGGCTTGTCAGTTTATACATATCACCAAGTGTGATTTCATCCGTAATCCCTAGTGTTTGTTTAATAAACCTATTTAAATCTTTATCTGGTACTGGGATGACTTGGCTTAAATCGATGGCTACTAATGATTCTTTTGCTTTTTTTAGCATCTCTATCGCCTGATCAATCTCTACCTGAATAGATTGCTTGTTCGCTACAACTTCTTCTGCTTGTGCAATACTTGCTTGTAATGCTGCCACACTCTCAGATGTATAGTCTTCTGTATTAATCGCTTTCGCTTCTTCAATCGCAGCGACTAATTCTTGTGTAAAGATTCGATCTGCATTTGCAAAATGTAATTTCGCATCTCCCCACGTCGCATGGTCAGAGCCATTTCCATTGCCACCATCAGTCACGACTAACTTTAATTCCTTAGCGCCGCTACTATTCACCTCTACAAACTGTTGAGGATCTCTAGAATTCATTAAGCCACTGTCGAATTGCTTTTCTCCATCAACAAATACTTGGAATACAACCGAGCCAACAGTGTTATACATTTGTCGGTCTACCCCAACAAATGACGTAAAGTACTCCGCATCTTTATCTGTCAAATCATATACAATTGTGGAGTTTGAATGTGCGCCGATGCCTTTCTTATAAAGGACTTCGCGACCGCCCCCATCTGTTAATCGTAGCTGCTTACCACTAATTGCGATATCCTTACGTGGTGCTGTATAACTGTTTTGTGTAGATGTCCAATTGAAATCAGACAGATAGTTATAATCATCCATATTGACAACGGAAATCATTCGCTTTGCGATTACTTCATTTCTGTCACTATCCGTCACCTTATACGTAAGCTCATACTTGCCAGCTCGATTGAAGTTGACTTTGTCGATGCCTGTTACTTGGACAGCAGCAGTTAAATCACCGTCTTCTGCATCTATTGCTGTATATTCTTCACTGATGTCGATCGGCATGCCTACTTTCGTTGCCGTTGATTTTGGAATCGTCAGTTGAGGCAGTCCGTTTGAAATATAGAATTTCGCATCCGCAAAGTCTGCGTGATCTGATTCATTGCCGTCACCAGAATCGCTTGCAATCAGTGTTAAAGTTTTAACGCCCTTTACTGGAAGTCTTACTAATTTAGCTTCTGTATGATATTTCATCACACCGCTGTTATAGACTTCTTCGCCATCTGCTAAAATTTTAAATGTAACGCTCGATTTATTATTTTCTGCAATATTTCTATCTACACCTACGAATGTTTCGAAGTAATCATAGTTTTTGCCTTCAAGGTCGTAAACAATTTCGGAGCTTGCATGTGTACCAATACCTTTGGCAAATTCTTTGATTTCCCCATTAACGAGTAATTTGATAGATTCACCACTCGAAGCCTTGTCTTTGTTGACTTTTTTCCATGCAGTTTGTGCAGATTTCCAAGCTGTATCGCTCGCGAATTTTGCATCACTATAAACATAGATTTCTCTAGTTTTTGTAACTGTATGTCCATCGCTATCCGTGACAGAATAGTCTACATTATACATGCCTGTTTTATTCACATCGAAACCATTTGTCGTTACTTTTACTTGGTCAATTAAATTACCGTCTTCTGGATCAAATGCTTCAACATCTTGCATAACATCAAAATCGCTATTGAACTTTACAAATGTCAACTCATTAGCCACCGTTAATGTAGGTTTACTAGAATCAATCGTAAACTTCGCGTCAGCCCATACAGTATGGTCAGATGCATTACCATTATTAGCATCGGTTGTAATGAGTTTCACTTCTTTTGCGCCAGTGACAGGAATTTTGACAAATTCATGTGCTGTGTCAGCTTTAAATACATCACTACCATACTTCTTCTCCCCATCCACCCAAATTTCAAACGTTGCTGATGAAGGACCACCTTTCGTCGCTTGATCAATGCCGATATAACTTTCAAAGAAATTAAATCCTTTATTTTCAATATCATAAATGACTTCTGAATTTGCATGGGCACCGATACCTTTTGCGTACGTTGCCTCTAATCCTTGTCTAATTAGCGTAATCATGTTGCCAGAAGGTGCTAAATCTTTTTTCAATCCACCCCAAGCAATATTCGCCGATTTAGCGTTCATATCAGAGAGATACGTAAAATCACTTGTGACAGTTACTTTTGTTGTTTTAGTCTCTGTAATATCCGCGTTCTTTACTTCATAAACAATTTCGTAATTACCTTTTTTCGTTACATCGACATTATTCGATATAATGACAACATCTTTTGTAATGTCTTTCCCTTTGGAGCTTCTCGCTTTCACATAATCCATCGGAACAAATTCTTGATGCAATTTAAGCGTTACTTGGCTTTCAACTGCAATTGTTGGTTTTTGTGAATTAAATTCCACAGGCTCTAAAGCTTTCAGTTTTTTATCATGAACAATAATTTGATACGTATAGCTTTTAGTTGTATCTACATTTTTATCTTCAAAATGATTTTTAGAAGTAAATCCGATAATTTTACCATCTCTTATAATTTCAAACCCTAAAATATCATTCGTATAGCGTTTATCAATCGAAAAACTTAATTTATTTGTGTTTTTTCCTGCATTTGGCAGTACAGTCGTTTCAATAGAGACATTTTTATCTTGAATGCCATTTCCTTTGTAACCGATCACTGAGTTATTCAAGTACCATGTTTTTCCCTCAGGCTTCTTGTACTTACTAGTCAATTTTCTCGTTTCGTCACTAACCGTAAACCCATGTCTTGCGAAGTGTTCACTTAAATCAAGTGCCAATATTTCAGATGAGAATTCAACTAGATATTTTTGCTTAGAAATCTCACCATCCGTCAGTTGTACATTTCTTTCTCGATACAGACTATTTAATTTCCCCCAATATCCCGGACTAAACATCTCTAGTTGCCAAAATACGCCTAACTTTTCAAAGTAACCTTGACTGCCATAAGATTTTAAATTTTCCTTCATGACATTTTTATAAATATTTTCTTCATACGGTATACGGTTATCGATTTTTTCATAATATACCGACATATATTGAGGCAACATATTATTTGTTACTTCACCATATAATCTAGCGTTCATATCCATTCTATGCCCAATTTCATGCGTTAACCCCCATGAAGGACCTCTTACTTCAAACGGAATTAAGTGATTAGCCATTACGTCACCTTGCACACCGATATGGTCGGTATAAGCATACATATAACCGAATGGTTGTGCCAGTCGTACATTTTCCCTAATAAACTTAGGATCATGGCTTTCATTTCTTGCATCCAATCCGTAGTATTTAAATATTTCATTCATATGTGTGTTGTAGGACTCAATCGTTTCTAACGGACTATAACCATCTTCGATATACGTTTGATAAGCACCTGTTGCTGTACCTGTCCATACAATATGCTCACTTACAAACTCGAAAACATCTAGAACTTCTCGCTCTTCAAGTTTTGGATGTTTTGCAATATCCTCATCCATTTTCTTCTTATATTCTTTTAAAAATGATTTAAATTCTGCAACATTCGTATCTTTCGTTGCGAAAGGAATTCTTTCAGCATCTGCAAATCGAATTTTAGGCGCAGTCCCTTGTTGCTCTTTTGTATATGGATTATGAATATAAATACTTCCACCAGGGGTTACATCATGTTGATACCAATTATCTTTATTGACTTTTGGTACTGTTATTTCATTTTTACCGGGTGATAGCTGGACTTCTCTTTTCCAGTTTGCAAAAGAACCTTCTTGCTGTGCAAACGCTACCCTAGGCAATGGACCATTTGGATTGGCATCGACGTATACCGTAATTTTGTCTCCTGGCTGAGCTGAAAACCCTGTAGGTTGGAGGTTATTACCAAAACCAAATTTTAGTTTTTCTTTCGCATGTTTCACCATATCTCCGCGTTGTTCTGCTTCAACAATCGTTCCACCAACATTTTCTTCACCTTTTATAATCGATTTGGCTAAATCTAAATGTTCTTTTAACACATCATATAGTGGGTGATCTTTCGTTTCGTTTTCTAAAGCAGTAATTTTATCCAGGCTATTGAATTCAGGTACTAGCGCACTCATTGTGCCGTCAGTAAAAATACCATTCACCTTATCTTGGATAACGTCTTCCTTATAAAAGGCTAGTTCTGATAAAGTTGCCCAATTCTGATTGGACTTTTTGAACTTGAATTTCACGCGTTTAAATGTAGTTGGTTCAAATTTTGCTTCCACTAATCCAGTAACCATATTATGTTGTCCAGTAGATACAAGTTGGTACGTATCTCCTTTAGACGTTTGAGATGCATAGATTTCAAATTCTTCCGCAAATCCTTTACGGTCTGACGGCCTCGCCCCGTACATAATACGATTCAGTTTCACTGCTTCTTTGAATTCTACTTCTACCTCGTTCGTGAAATTAGCTGAATTCACCGAGTTGGTTTCCCAATACGTATTTAAGTTGCCATCAATCGCATTGCCAATGATAGAAGTACTATAATGGCCTCCATTGTTTCGGATATCTTTAATGTTCTCATAGTCCATTCTAAACAACTTCGAATAGTCCTGATTTACATAATATGGAAATGGTTTTGTTACGGCAGTCGTTGCTTCAATTTGCTCCTGATTGATTAATGCATACGCATCGGCAATATCTTCTTTAAATGTTTCATATAAGGGATGTGATTTCACATTTTCCTCTAAAGCTTTTAATTTTTTTACTGTATTAAATTCTTCTGAAACTTGATTTTTATTTTCATTAGTAAATAAATTCGCCATTTGACTAGAAATAGCGTCTTCCTTATAAAATAGGAACTCTGCAGCACTTGCCCAATTTTGGTTCGCTTTTTTATAGACAAATTTTAAACGTTTAAATTCTGTCGGTTTAAATTGAATTTCAACGATATCTCCTGTAGAACCTTTATATTCACCAGAAGAAACTACTGTAAAATCATTACCGTTATCTGTCGTTGAACCGTAGATGTTAAATTCTTGTGCAAAGCCCTTGCCTTTCGCGCTTGTTTGCCGAGCCGCATAGACAATTCGATTTAATAAAGTTGTTTCGTTAAAGGTAAATATCACCTCATTCGTGAAGGTTGCATCATTTTGCTTACCTGTTTCCCAATGGGTATTCATATCCCCATCGATTGCCTTTTCAAGGGGAGAACCAGGATAGTTTCTACCATTGTTTGTGATGGATGTGATAGTGTCGTTCGCCATTTTAAACGTTTCATCATAAGCATGTAACAAATCATTGCCATATAAACTAAACTTACTGACAGTAGCTGTCTCCGCTTGTTCCACACTATTTTCAATGGTCTTTGTGGGCACTTTCGGATTTGGATGTTGATCTGCTAATGCATGGATTGGCGCAATGACTAAACTGAACGCCATAGCCGCGGCTGTTGCCATTTTAACTACTTTCATATTCATTTCCTCCTAATGGATTCATTCCAAAAAAGCACATAAAAAAACTACTCTAAAAAGAGTAGCTTCTATTTTTATAAAGTTTACATAAAAGGGTAATACTTTTTTTACGTAGCTTTATAATAACAAAAAGTAATATGTACTCTTTGGCAACTGGCTGACATAGTTTTAAACCGTAGTCCCTGTAGCTTTGCGTCCCTAGATTTCCCTAGGTTTGCTTATTCAATTCAATACTTTATTACAATAACATATGTATATTCTATCTCCAAGAATAGTTTGGACTATTTACCTATCCCTTCCAATACAAAAATTCCGGATAAAATACCTGTTTTGTTAGAAATAAACCAGCCATTTTAATAAAAAACACTCATTAAACAGCCAGATATTGTTAATTCATTAGTAATAATGTATATAGAAAATCTTCATATGTATTTTCATTATAGGTATACCATTTATGCTTGTCTTAAAAAAAGCCTATCCCTCCGTATATTGTACGAGGAATTAGGCTTATGATTTTTTATTGTATTTCATCTTTGGAATGTGCAATATGATTAATTTTTATTCGAATGGTAGATTAGTTGAACAACGCCAGAGGAAAAAGTTCTTGTATTCATTAATGTTAAATTCAACCTCTGTTTTATATCACTAAACAACGGTCTTCCTTCTCCCAAAATAACAGGATGAACAGACAATCTAAATTCATCAACAAGCCCTAAATCGATAAAAGTTGTAATAAGACTTGCTCCACCGTATAACCAGATATCTTTACCCGGCTTATTCTTTAATTTATTTACTTCTTCAGGAATATTTTCATTTATGAATATTGCTTTATGATCAATTCCTTTTTGTGTTCTGGAAAACACATATTTCTCTTTACTATGAACCAATGCCCACATTTCTTTTTCAGCATCAGCATCTTCCATTTTGGGAGTATATTGTCCCCATAAATTGTAACTTTTTCTTCCATATAAAATCGTATCTATTTGATTTAGAAAATCATTAAACCCCATCTCAGAGTCCATGATGCACCAATCAACTTCCCCATTTTTTCCTTCAATAAAGCCGTCTAACGTGACTGCTAAATCTAAAATTATTCTTCTTGGCCTTACGTCATTGGACATGATTTCCCCTCCTTTAGTCGCTCAATTATCTGGCTTGTTTTATGATCAAAATCAGTAGCATTTGTATAAATAATATAACATTTTCCCTGCTTTTCGCCTAATGGAATTATGATTGAGCGAGTGACGATTAGCTGTTATTCACAATTTTTTCGGCTAAATTCAAAAACACACTTTTTTCATCATCTGTAAGATTTTCGGTAACTGTATTTTCAACCGTTCTCCAAACATTTAGGACTTCTTCTTTTATATCCATCCCTGCTTGCGTAAGGGAAACCAATGTTACCCGTTTATCCAAATCAGAACGCTTCATAGTCACAAGGCCTGCTTCTTCTAATCTACGAACGGACTTGGCCACTGTTGAATGATTAATGCCTAATGCTTTCCCGATCGCATTTTGTGATTGGTTGTCCTTTTTCCATAGCTGCATTAACATCATTTCTTGCCCGGGAAATAATCCAGTTTCTCGTAATAAATCAGTTGCGGTTGAACGATGGTAGCGAGCGAGTGCAATGATTGCGAAATTTACTGGGAAGTCTGAAGCAGTGAAAATGCCATCCACTTCAGAAAGTGTTTTAGAACATTGATTTTCTTTCATAGAAACTTTCCCCTTTCAAAATATGAATAGCTACGATTGGCTTTATTTAATCATACACCATTTTGGAAACATGCCACTAAATTCAGATTGGCTATAAGTGTCCCGTCACTGAAACTACTACGAAAGTTCTTTTAAATTGCATCGTTTATAGTTATATGTTAACTTTATGTTGCCGGCAACATATATAGTGATTTACATTAATTTTTTTAGTCAGAAGGGAATAGTAAAATGCAAAAACAAAATAAAGTACCAACAATTATTCGAATTATTTTCGGCCTAATGATGATAGGTTCGGGCATCGGTATGTTCGTTTTAGGTGGCTTCCCGATTGAGTATGAAAATCCATCTGCCGACCAATATATGGTCGCACTAGTAGAGACGGGCTACTTTGTTCCATTTTTAGCTGTAGTTAAAATTGTTTGTGGGTTAGCATTTTTCACCAACCGTTTCGTACCGTTAGCATTAATCATCTTTATGCCTGTTTCAATTAATATGGTCGTATTCCATATTTCCCTAGAACAAATAACAGGTGTCGGTGCATATATGATTTTAGCGATGAACGTCTATTTAATGATCAAAAACATTGAAGCCTACCGACCTTTGCTAAAAATGAAAAGTTTGAATGAATGACACTGGCACCAATAAAACCAAACGTCCCCTACTATTAGCATAGTGGGGGTGTTTGGTTTTAAAAGTTATATTAAAGGTCACTTACACAATTTAAAAAAGCAGCCATTAACAAAAAACTTGTTAATAACTGCTTTTTTTAGATTATATTCATTTTACGACGTTCTCTTGAAGAGATAGATCAAGCCTTTACAGTTAGGCTATTGGCAACCGTAAAGTTTTGTAGATACGCAGATTTAATACTGAAAGCAGTCACTTTTTTCTTCCACTGCTTGACTACCTCAATATGATCTTCGGAAATATAAACAAAGTAATTCATTTCTTTTTTTCGATTTTTCACTTTAACGATATAAGGAATAATCGAAGTTTCTGGTTGCAGAAACAAGTTTTCATTGCCCGGGAAGATATGATTTCTCTCCAAAAATTGAGCTTTGTTAAAATAATCATTAAATCGATCTTTCTCTGCTTCCTCTAAATCCGTTCCATTAAACGAAACAACCACATCTTTTGAATCGAGTTTCGGCTGAGGTGTAAATTTACTTAAAACCCACTCTACAAGCGCACTTGTGGGACTTGTTATAAAGATCAAAATTACGCCGATTACTATAGCACCAATCGTCATCCATGTCATTCCATCTCGACTCCTCAATTCATAGTAACTCGTTATCTAAATTCACCGGGAGATACTTGTTAATAAGCATTTATAAACTAAGGTTATCATACGAAGTTGGTTTTAGGTTTGACGAATTTAGAACTTTTGGCCGTCCGGATTAGTAATGAAGATCATTATAAAAAGGGACATTTGATGCCAAACAAGTATGCTATTATAAATACAACTAAAGATAATCTATGAAGAAAAAACGAATGGAACGAGGGTTGACGACAATGCAAAAGCTCTATTTTGAACCTGCTTGGGACAAAACGATTGCCCCTAATGATCGTGAAAAAATCATAAATCATTTCCAACAACAAACAAAACAACTACAAGACGGCGTCCATTTGTCATTTTTATGGAGTGCACGCAACCATAAAAGTGAACAGCTGATCACCGTACTCATTCATAATTTCAAGGAAACAAAACTCCGCTTGCACAATACAGTCATTGCCTATTATGAACAAGACAAACAACTAGCTAATGCAACGTTTAGCCTACCTTGTGAAATTGCTAGCAATACTTCTATGCCATGGACGTTTATATTTTCTGAAGCAAATGAATCGGATGGAGAGCCTGAGTATGTGATTAAATAAAAGGCTTCACTTACACAATTTACTTCTATTAGAACAATCAGGAGGACTTCTAATGAATACAGAAAACAATCTAGTGAAAACGACAAGTACCTGCCTGTAGGGGTTTACACACTCCTTGAGGATCCCTGCGGGCGGTACGATTCTCAAGGGAGGTTTTCACTAATGAAAAATCGTTCAAGTTCATATTATCGCCATCAAAGAAAGCGGGCCATTAACCGGAAGCTAGAGATCGTAAGATATGTATGGGGCCAGGACATAACGGATGATATCGTACATCCTTATATTCAGCATCCCGGCAAATTATCTAAAGCGAAGTTAAATTGTTCCTGCAAGATGTGCAAATACGAAAAACATTATGCGATTCCAAAACCAAACGTTAAATCTAAAAAAGATTTAATGCAGCGGGATATGGAAGAATACTTTATTGAATAAAATGCATAAGACCCTTCTCTATTTTTCTGGAGAAAGGTCTTTTTGTTTCATCTTTATAAAGGGGTCACTCACACAATTCTCCAAAACCTTCACATGCAATAATTCCGAAGATGGGTCTTGGTCTAAGCCCCTTTACTAATTATACATAGCTTATACTGTACCCTATGAAAGGAGGCAATAAAATGGTAAATCAAATGCGTTTTAATAAAGGACGACAAATGTTTCCTCGTTTTCAAAACCAAATGTTTCCCCGTTTTAGAGACCAAAGATTTCCCGGTTTCAGAAACCAATTTTCTCCTTTCGAATTCGAATTTTCTCCTTTCAGAAATCAATTTGTCCCTTTTGAACTCGAATTCTCTCCTTTTGGAAACCCATTTGTCCCTTTTGAACTTGAATTTTCTCCTTTCGAAAACCAGTTTTCCCCTTTCGAATTCGAATTTTCTCCCGGTTTTGGAAACCAAATGTTTCCCCGTTTTTCTAGATAAATAGGAAAAAAGGATCCCCTGACGGTTCACGCCGTTCAAGGAATCCTTTTTTTGTAATGATGCCAGTCACTCACACCATTCATCCCTACAACAACATGCGCAAAAATTGTTCGAAGTTGACGCCTGCCTCGCGTGGAATTTGCTCCTTTGACGTCGATTCAATCGCAGCGGCTAAAAACGTCTCCGCGAGCTTCATGGATTCTACTAAATCCTGCCCGCGCATCATCCCACCCATGATGACCGCTGCAAACAAATCACCCGTTCCCGAATAACTCTCGCCATTATAGTCACGAATACTCGTAAACGAACGATTTGCATCGACATACATATTGCCTACATGCCGTTTGTTCGGAACTACTGATGGCGGGTTCAAGCCCGTGATTATGACAGTCCCTTTAGTTGTCTGCTGCAGCTGTTGGCCCGCCTCCTCTAGTGCATGAATATAATCTGACTCATTTCGATAGGTCTGTAGCTTGTCATATGACAAACCTGTCAGCAAGCAGCACTCTGTCACATTTGGCGTAATAATGTCCGCGCTCTTCACGAGTTCCTTCATACGATCCAGCAACGCACCCGAATACGTTTTATACATTTCACCCATATCGCCCATCACCGGGTCGACAAGCAGCCTCGTTTCATTCGAATAGAAGGTATGTAAAAACGTAAATATGTTATCGATTTGCTCTTTTCCCGTCACAAAGCCCGTGTGAATGCCATCAAAAGATGCACCAAGCTTGCTCCATTCCTCCACAAAGTAGTCCATTTTTGACGTTAAATCCTCACAATAAAAGCTCGGATACCCCGTTTGCGCTGTAAAAATCGCAGTTGGCAACGGTACCGCCTGAACCCCCATCACAGACAGCACAGGAATCGCAGCCGTTAACGAGCATTTCCCAAAGGATGACATGTCCTGAATGACAGCCACTTTTTTCATCATTCTCCCCCACCTAACTAATCCTAAGTTCTACTCTCTTCATCGTATCATAAGTTGCGAGCGGCAAAAATACACCAACTTATTTTTCATCATCAATTACGCCCCGGCGTAATTGCGTCCAGATTTTTTTCGAGCTCGCTCGAAAAGCTCCCCTAAAAATCTGTGACATCCGCGGGCCTACAGGAGGTAGGTCATGCAACCGTTGCCGCAGGATGCGGCGAACTTAGGTTGCCTTCCATTCTTCATTCAGCCAGTGTTTGAACACCCACTGAACAGTAACACAAAACCGCATTCATCTCGCCACCTATCGAGGTGGGAGTTTTCTGCTGAATGAAGATAAAACAATCTGACCTCTAACATTTTCACAGAAGTGGTACTTTTACAATGGTCAGCCTTTTGCTAAAGTTAAATTATCAAATAATTCAACTTAGTGAGGACGATACAGATGCAAAATGTACAAGGACATTCTTATACAAAATCGCGTGCAAAAACATTTGATTTAGTCATTACCGCCATGTTAGCAGCACTGATTTTCGCAGGAACACTGATCAATATTAAGTTACCATTCGGGCAAGGTGGACTCGTTCACTTAGGGACATCTATTCTTTTCATCGCAGCGATTTTATTCGGGCCTAAAAAAGGGGCACTTGCTGGAGCAATCGGGATGGGCTTATTCGATATCTTAGGCGGCTGGGCAATTTGGGCGCCAACGACCATTATCTCGCGCTTATTACAAGGCTACATCGTCGGAAAAATCGCTTGGGCAAAAGGACAGCGAGGCGACAATGTAGGACTAAACATCTTAGCAGCAGTCGCGTCAATGCCGGTGATGATGGCGGTCTACTATATCGGGCAAGGCATTATGTACAACAACTGGGTTGCACCACTAGCATCCATCCCAGGGGACCTTATTCAAAACGTTGTTGGTTTACTGATCGCCATTCCGGTATGTATTGTGTTGAGGAAGACACCTTACTTTCAAAAGAAATTTAATGGGTAATAAAAAAACACGCCATCTGTTGTTTTAAACAGATAGCGTGTTTTTGTAAAGGTGCCAGTTGAATGAGTGACTGGCACCGCAAATTTCAAGAAGCAATCCCTAAATCTTTCACTTCACTCTGCTCCCAAATCAGTTGCACCCATTCCGGATGATCGATGAACGGGTTCCGGTTGCCTTGCCATTCCTGGATGACATCATTGCGGTTGCGTTCGAATGTATCGACTGGATCTTGCTTGTGCCATTCGAGAAGGACAGATAGCTTTCCGTGGTACGGAGCGCTTCCGTTGTTTAGCTTTTCATTCAACTCAAGATCAACACGGTCGCCGGCTTCATAACGAGTAGCCATGTAAAACAACATTCTTGCCACATCGCCTTTCACCCGGTCAGGCGGTTCCCATGAATTCGCTGTTTTGAAACAGCCAGAACACCCCTTTACGGCAGATCCTCCATTATCAAAATCCAAATTCCCTCTGGTACTATTCACTTGGACATCTGTCGGACGCAAATGGTGAATATCCGTTCCTGGGCCTTTGCTCGTGCCGAAGTTGCCATGCGATTTTGCCCACGTATGTTCACGGTTCCAGTCGCCTACGTTCCCGCCGTTACGGGCTTTGGAGCGCGACTCACCGGAATACAGCAAGATGACATTGTCTGGATTGTTTGGATCTTCATCCGTTTTCTTTAACGCATCCCACACCTCAGCATAGGAAAGTTGCTTGTGATCCGAAATAATCTCATGAAGAGCCGCTTTCAACTCTAGCCCCTCTTTGCCCATAGCATCTTTGTAATAGCCATCGGCCGGAACGTCCGCAGCAGTTACAGTGACCGTGAAGCTTGTGGTCACTGTTTTCGCACCATCGCTCGCCGTGACGCCGACGATATGACTTCCTTTTTCAAGCGCAAGTGTCAGCACACCGCTGGACGAATCGACTGTCCCTTTCGTCGCCGTGTATGTCAGCTTATCGCCGTCAGGATCGGAGAAGTGCTCAGCCAGAACGACTGAGACAGCTTCTCCTTCTTTCACTGTTTTATTCGCGATGGTTTTCACAACGATAGGCGCTTTGTTTGCCTCTACCGTTGGAACGCTGATGCGTTGCCCTTTTGAATTGTAAAACTCGACAGCATCCGGTTTTGCCCCGTTGATAAAGCTAATGTTTTGAATGTTTTCAGCACCTCGAATTTGCAATGGATGCGGCCCATCGACAACCACATCCCCCATGACGGTGCCTTTCATATCAACGATTAAACCTTTTTTCTTCGGTTCGAGAATCACTTTATTCGTCTTGAAGCCTTCGCCACTTAATTCCGCATAATCACCTTTCAATAGAACGCCCTCCGTCAAGTAGGAGTTCGCATCGATTTTAACAGCGACACTCGGCTCAGCGATGTTCAACTTTTTCTTTTTTTCATTCACTAAGTTATATACTTTTTTCACAGCTATCGGTTCCCATACAACAGGCGCTTCGAACCCAATTTGGACAAGTACCGGGTCATGATCACTGGCTCGTCCAGCCATGTCTGTAAAGTCCGCATTGATATGAAGAATATCGATTTCTGTTTGATCGACCAACTGATTGGACACGAGTATATGATCCAATACTTGCGAATTCCCTTGGTACACATACGTGTAACGATCGAATTCTTCCACCTTGTTGATCATGTTGGTCATCAGGTCGCCTTCATGGATCTTCAAGCTTTCGGAAAACTGGTAGTCATTGAAATCACCGACTGAAACGATATGTGCTTCTGGATTTTTCGTTTTCACATCTGCAATAAAATCATAAACGATTGTTGCAATTTTATGACGTTGAATCTCACTGCCATAGACAGGCGGTTGTTTGGAGCCAAATAATGGCGTATCGCCTGATTTTGAATTCCAATGATTCGCAATGACAATCACGTTTTCACCTTGGAATTCAAATTGTGCAGCGAGCGGTTTACGGCTACTGTTGAATGCTGGATTATTCGGGTCAATCCGACCAGGATTCAGCGTCAATTTACCATTTTCATAGCCCACAGCCGTTGTCGCATCGCCATGTGGATTCCCTTCCGTTAGTGTCACACGTTCCGGATTGTAAAGGAAACCGACACGAATATTCGCATTCGGTGCGCCACCGTCTTGATTGTTCTGCGGGTCGATATTGACATATTCATAGTGCGCACCACCGGCTTTGCCAATTTCCGCAATCAACCGTTCATAGCTCTCATTTGCCTTGGCATCGCCTGCATCCCCACCGTTATTATCTTGGACTTCCGTCACACCAACAATATCGGGACTTTGCATATCGACAGCAAACGCACGCGCTAGCTTTTGCGCTTTATCCGCTGAGGTAGACTTTGTGTTGTTCGAGAAGTTTTCCAAGTTATACGAAGCAATGGTCAACTTGTCGTCCGCTTTGACAATCGTCGTCTTTTCAGGTGCTGCACTGCCTTTCGTATGTGCCGCCTTCATATCATCTAACGAAACATAGATTTTATAGTTTTGGAATGAATAGCCGACGACTCCCGTAATCGGGCCGTCAAACGTATCACCCGTCGCCACCTCGAAATCGCGAGCTGGCCCATTCGGCTCTAAACGGAACTGCACACGATTTGCATGTTGATTGTCTTGTTCTAGCAACAAACCACCATGCAACGTATTCGTCGATGCCTGTTCAAGAACAGTTACCAAGTCCCCATGTTCTTGCGGCGCCACCGCTTTCACATTGCCTACTTCCACGCGCATCGCCTCGAGACTCTCCCAGAAATCTATAGCATCGACTTCAGGGTTGAATAGGGTAAATTGATCGCTATCAATATGCGTAGACGGCAAATTCGTTTCATCAATTATAACGGCTTCAGGCAATGCCACGCCTCTTTCTAGGAGGACAACCTTTCCGCCTTGATCGTCACGGACATTGATTTGCGTCATTGTTAGATCTGTCTCCTGGCGATCCGCATACCCATCAATCGCATATTCGCTCACTTTCCCCGAGACGGAAACTACATCACCGACTTGAATCGGCCAAGCAGTCCGCCCACTGTACAGGATAATTGCCTCAGATGTATGCGGATTGTCATCCGCTAAAGCATCCGGCGTTTGAATATGGTAATAAGTTGAACCCGTTAACGTATAGGAATACGTGACAATCCCTTCGATGCCTTCAACGGTTTGATTGACAAATGGTGAATGATGGCCTGCCCCTTGGATGTCATGGATTTGTAGGCTTTCCGTAATCGTATAGACGAAAGTTTTTACGTCACTGACTTGTCCATCCTCCATTTTCACAACTGCTTTAAGCGTTGTATCCGCTGTGATTTTGATGGGCGCTTCATAGCTCATGCCAAACTCAAGCGGATCTTTTCCATCCAATGTGTACAGAATGTCTGCATTAACAGTCGGTGTCGATAAAGTGACCGTCGTGCTTCCGACAAACGTTCCTCCCGCTGGATTTGCAGAAACCGGTTGTACGATTGAACTATCCACCACAAGATCTTGTGGTGAACGCGGGATTAGTTGATAATCCGCATCAAATTGCTGAATGACTCCTGTAATAGACTCATAGGTCATGCCAACCGCTAAACCAAGATGATTGTTTTCATCACGAACAACAAACTCCGCCGTGCCGTCCGTTGCAATATAATTAGCCCAACCAGCGCCTGCCTGCACGTCAATCAATTCAATATTTTGTGCAATGACAAGCTGTGATTCATGGTCTTCTGCTACGCCAGCACCCGTTACCACTTTAGGCGTCGGTGCCCCGACACTTCCGCTTTTCTCAACGATGATCGCATTATCCAGTTGAAGCAGACCGCGGTAATCGGCTAACGTACCAGTTAACGTCACTTCATCCCCGACCGTTGCATTCAAACTAGCGGGGCGCACCGCAATCCCACCCGTCGCGTCTTGCACGGAAATCGTGTTTTTCAAGTTGGCAGCGACTACCCCCTTAATCGTCACCTTCTCCCCTAAGCTCGTGGAGCGTGCAGCTGCAATGGAGATGACATTCTCCGGAACTTCCGGGTCTACAGGCGAACCGTCCATGTCATGGAGCCCTAAATACTCAAACGTATCTTTCGGATAAACCATCCACTCCCCATCGCGATTGAAAGCATCATTCGGAATGGCGTCGCCCGAAGTAATAGTACCTTTCCGAACTAACGTCACATCTGTCCCCCAGTCGCTTCTCGCCCCGACTTGTCCAAATGAATCAATCACCACGCCCGATTTCTTCAAAACGAGCGCATCATCACCGTTATAATTAATAACGCTGGTATTTTCCAATTGCCCTTTGCTTTTTATACCATCACTCGCATCTTTGTGGAATAAAACATATGTCTCTTCACTTGGTAAGATGCCCGATAACGCCAATTTCGAACTAGCCGCCGTCGCCCCATTTGCATAGAGCTCCAACGTATAATCACTTAAATCAATCGCCGTCCCTGTGCCATTGTAAAGCTCAAGCGCTTTGTTAAAGCCGCTTCCCTCCACATATTCGGAAATCAGCAAGTCAGCGGGAACTGTCGCTGCCTTCGATGTCGCTGGAAAAACTGGTACAAGTAAACTCATTACTAAACCAATCGATAAAAAAGTGTTGAAAGGCTTTCTCCATTTTTCTTTACGCATTGAATGAATGCTCCTTCCTGAATGTCCATCACTTTAAATCTTTTTTCAGCTCGACTGAAGCGAAATCGCATCCTTCCATTACTAGATTTGGATAACAAGATTCCCTATTATCGTATCACTACAAATTGGAGATGACTATGAGACCTTTCGTAATATTTTGTAAATTTTTCGTAAAGCTTTTGGCATAGATTGGAACTGGTCGGAAAGTGTAGATGGTTGCGTACTTCACACGCGACCAGACCATCTTTTCGCCCATTTATTTTGTATTGGATGGTGAGACTGTATTCGATTATCAGAAGCATTTTTTTATTTCAAGGTGCGCGATTATGTAATGGTTTCCACTGGGTGTGAGACCGCCTGGACAACGCTTTCAATAGATTCTTTAGGATTTACAATGAAATCCTAAATACCCGTCAAAAAATCTTTTCCGGCATCATACAGACCCGCTCCAACGCCTTTCGCAATCTCTACACCGGTGTTTTCTGGTTGAGCAATCTGTGCATCGAATAGGCTAGTAGACGGTTGAATGCACATGGGATTTCCGTAGCTCTTCGGAAAAGTATAGCGATATGGAAAGCTATCGATCATCATAGGTGTAAAAAGATTATCCATAGGCATCGTGCGTTGTATCAAATCCGTCCATAAGGGGTTTTGAGAAGAGATAGCTCCCCATTGGTCGGCTTTAATCATAAACCGTATAATTAGTAAAAAAACCTTGAAAGGCATTGCCAATCAAGGTGTGAATAACTATATCATTTTTAATACTTCATCGACTTCCACTTCAAAAATAAATTCTTTTCATTTTTTAGAACCGTAAGCTTTTATCACTCGCCTTTATTACATACATTACTAACACACTATATTTCCGCATATTCCCCCATTACAATAATTATTAAAGCCGATTCATAACATTTAATACTTTCAAGTTAAAATTCGTCAGTCAAAGCGTCATCGTAATCCTGTAATTCTTCCATAATTTCTTTTAATCGATCAATATTATTAATAAATTCACTGTAAGATATTTCTTGATATTTGAAAATTCCTTCGCCATATTCATCACTATCAAATATTTTTATCTCTGCACCTAACGTCAACAAGTTATCAATTAACCCTTTTAAATTTTCCATATCGTCAATATCATTTGCATCCGTTTCAGCACAAAAATCTTTGTTTTCAACTTTATTTTTTATCTCTGTAATTCCTAAACCAGTGTACTTTCTTAAGGGTACTATATATTTGCCAATTGGATCATTAGAGCTTATTTTAATTGCCATTTTACTCATCTATATATTCTCCTTCTCATTAAAATTCTTCTAAGTAATTTGGATCAACAGGTCTACCAGGTGCATTTTGGTCTAGCCCCTATTTTTTAGACAGCACATAATTGTGCATTAACTTGCTTTATTTTTGACGTTTAGAAAAGAGACCGGCGTTAAATAACCCAGTCGTTTTTGACTGCGTTTTTCATTAAAGTATGTAATAAATTTAGATAGATCTTCAATCACCTGTTCGGCCGAATTTACCGAGAAAAGATGCGGGAATTCGGTCTTCAGGTGTGAAAAGAAACTTTCAATTACCGCATTATCCCAACAGTTTGCTTTTCGTGACATACTAGGGATAAACTCTAATTCTTTTGATAGCTTGTTATGATCGTAAGAACGATAGACACTTCCCTGATCCGAATGGATAATTACATTCTTCAAATCGGTTAAACCTCTCGTTTCCATCGCTGTGCGAATGGTCTCATCAATCAACGCAGTATTCGGGCTGTCACTGACGACAAACGCAATAATCTCACGGTTATAAAGGTCCATAAGTGCTGAAATATAAAATTTCACGTTTTTGACGATTAGCTCGGACATATCCGTTACCCATCTGCGATTCGGTAGCGTGGCATTAAAATCGCGGTCAAGAAGGTTGGGGTATACATAGCCCGCACTTTTGGTTTTCTCCTCTTTTTTTGATTTCACACCCCGAATTCGGGACTTAAGATTCATTTCCTTCATTAGTCTCGCTACACGCTTATGGTTGACAATATGGTCTCGCGTACGCAGTTCTCCTGCGATGCGTTTTGCGCCATAAGTTCCGCCATTTTCGTTAAATAGATTTTGAATAGCAGCCATATCTTTCAGATCTCTTTCCGAGGATTCTTTCAGCGGCCGCTTTAGATAGGCATAATATCCGCTGCGAGAAACGCCAATTACATGACATAGCTGTTCAACTGTATAATCCTTTCTCAAGGCTGATACGGCTTCGTATCCTTTTACTTTTCGCTCTCCTTGAGAAAGGCGTGGAACTTTTTTAGGATTTCAATCTCTACTAACTGCTCGTTGTATTTCTTTTCAATTTTTTTCAGGCGTTCGAGCTCTGTTGCTTCATCTAGTAGGATCGCTTTAGGTGTTGGACGAAGTCCATTCTCTCCCTTTTCTCTATATATTTTCATCCAATTGGTAATGGAATTAATATGGATATCTAACTCGGAAGCAACGTCTTTTTTATGACGTCCTTTTTCCAATACTTCTTGAACGGCATATAATTTTTGTTCGAATGAAAGCTGTCTTTTTCGTTTTTTCTCATTCATCATTTTGTCGATCCCCCTCGAACAGGATTGTTATAAAATTATAACATGGCGTATGTCCATTATAAGGGGGTCGACCACAGCCACCCAAACAAACATGTTCAAGTCACTGGCACCAACGATTAAATCTCCATCCCTACCTCAGCAAAAGTAGCCATATGTGTCATCATGCTAACCGCAGCATCTAGTATCGGAAATGCTAGAGCGGCACCCGAGCCTTCACCGAGGCACATGTCCATGTTTAACATCGGTTCGATTCCTAGCAATTCATTGGCCAGTCGAGCACCTGGTTCAAGGGAAGCATGAGAGGCGATGAAATACGCCTTTGCTTTAGGTTCAATTGACGCCGCTATTAAGGCAGCCACTGTAGAAATATAACCATCTACAACGACAGGAATTCGATTGGCAGCAGCCCCAAGCATCACTCCTGCCATACCACCAATTTCTAACCCGCCTATCTTGGCAAGTACATCAATCCCATCAGTCGGATTTGGCTTGTTCAATGCAATCGCTTTTCGAATGACCGCCGCTTTATGCTCAATTCCTCCTTCGCCAACTCCCGCACCTCTTCCGGTAATTTCTAATGGGTCGCAATTGCCCAAAACAGACAAAATCGCTGTGCTAGGCGTCGTGTTGCCAATCCCCATCTCACCCGTTCCAAGCAAATTTATGCCCTTTTTCGCTTCTTGATTGACCATTTCAATCCCAACCTCTATCGATTGGACCGCCTCTTCTCTTGTCATTGCCGGGCCTTTCGCCATATTATCTGTGCCATTTTTGATCTTCCTTTTGATCACGCCTGCATCGTCAGGGATTTCACCCTTGACTCCGATATCTACTGCAAGTACTTTCGCCCCAGAAACCCTGCTGATTGCGCATACGCCTGGGTAGCCTTTTTCAAAAAGTAACGTTTGTGCCAATGTGATCGCTTGTGGATTACCCGAAATCCCTTCTTCATAAACCCCATGATCGGCAGCCATCGTAATGATCGCTTTCTGATCAATTGCAGGATACAGCTCCCTTGTAATGCCAGCTAATTGGATGGCAATCTCCTCTAGTCTGCCTAAGCTGTTTGGCGGCTTAATCAAGCTATCCACCCGTTCTCTTGCCTTTCCCATCATCCCCTCATCTAGTCTTTCAATCCGTTGAATCGTTTCATCTAATAGTCTCATGTCTCTTTCTCCTTTTCAAAAAAATAAAAGCCCGCAGCTTATTTGCATAGCAAATAAACTACAGACTTTTCCATCATCTATAAATAATAAGCAACTAGGCAGGTCTCCTGGCTCAGGGTCATCGTTTTATTTACCTTCCCAGAATCACTCCCAGTGGTATGCCAAATAAAACTTCCCTTTACAGTGGCGGGTCCGCTGAAGGCTTTCACTTCATTCCCTATTCTCCTCGAAAGGCACCTACTGCTTTTATCTAACTTTCTATTGATTTTATCATATAGGAGAATGCTGACAATTACAAATGGGGAATATTAAAAGAGGGCCAGTCACTCGAATAAAATTCAACTTATATATGTTGAATTTATGATTCTTACATTCTCCAGCCGACTGGAGTGACGAGGAGGCTGAAGCCGTGCCCGCGGAAAGCGTCCGCTCGGAACGGAAATCAGCACGTGGCCGGATTCTTTAGTTCAACTTATATAGTTAAGTATGTTGACCTTTTACTTATGTAACCATTCCTCCACTAGCTGATTGAATCGTTCAGGCTGGGCAAATGAAAAGCCATGTCCTACTTGCGAAATGACAATGCTAGAACAATTCGGATGACTTTCAGCAATCTTAAGAGCTGATTTCTTCATCATTCCTTTTTCCTTGTCACCTACTGTGACTAAAATTCGTGCAGTCGACTCCGCAATATCTATTGGTAAGTCATAAGCCATATTCTCTTTAAGCACCGCAATCAGTGTATCAATCCTCATGTTCACACTGTCCTCATAATATTGTTCAAAATAATGCTCATCTATATACAATTCTTTCGCTTGTATACGAGAAAACGACCTGTTTTTAATCAAAAAAGAAGTCATTTTAATAGATGGTGCAATAAATCTGCTGGTCATTTTCATAGGCAAGACAAGTGCACTATTAATGACAGCTGACTGTACAAGGGTCGGAGCGAGGCTTAAAATTTCAAGCGCAATTTGAGCGCCGATGGAAAAACCGATGAGGTGGACATCTCGCCCTCTCTTATGTTCTTCGATTAACTCGATGATTTCCTGGGCATTGCTTTTAATGGTAAAACTAGATTCCCCACTTCTTTCCCCGTGCCCTTGTAGTGTCGGAACAAGGCAATGGTATTCCGTAAAATAAGCTACCTGCTTGTCCCACATCCAACCGCCCACTCCACCTCCGTGAATAAACAGTAAAAGAGGCCCTTCTTTGTCGCCATATTCCTCGTAATAACTCCCCATCTTCTTCTCCCTTCACGCATAAAAGTAGAAGCAACTAGCGCCTACACCCTATTATAGCTCCAATTTCCAATACATAACATTAAAGGCGCTAGTCACTCCAAAAAATGCGTGCGTTTAACGAAACATGCTTAAACTTTCACGATTAAATGATTACCCCAAAATCATTCCCCTTTATGCAACTGCCAATGTAGCTGCCGCACTTGTTCGGCAAGCTCTGGAACCGGACCATCTACCTCAATATCTCGAATCACTTCTTGAATCGGTAAATTGCGAACACGAGATGCAGGGACGCCGATTTCTGCTAACCACCCCGCAAGTTGGCTAGAAGAACTCGCATACACAATGCGCCCTAATCCCACCCACCCATGAGCTGCCGCACACATCGGACAATGTTCGCCAGATGTATAAACCGTTGCCTGACTTCTTTCTACAGGCGTCATATTTTCAGCAGCCCAACGTGCAATGGCGAATTCAGGATGCTGGGTATGATCTCCGCCTGACACACGATTATGATCCTCTTTAAGCACATCCCCGCCAGCTGAAACAAGAATAGAACCAAATGGCTCGTCCCCGATACGCAACGCATCGTTTGCAAGTTCGATACAACGCTCTAAATGCTTGATGTCTGTTTCATTAATCATCGTCGACCACTCCTTTTTGGTTATCATCATAACATTCATTTATGGATTAATCGTATATGACATTTTCCCCTCGTTCGCTCAACTCTTTTAAAGATGTAAGCATATGATCGATTTCTTCATCAGAATGTCTTTCCCATACGCCTAATTCAGCTACTATTTTTAAAGGTGATGTAGATCGATAAGAACGTGTTGGGTTTCCAGGAAATCTTTTATCTGTCACGTTCGGGTCATTTTCAAAATCACCTAATGGTTCCACAATATAAATTCTCTCTTTCGACGTAGATCTCGCTAATTCAGCACCCCATTTAGCCGCATGTAATGTGGCGGTAAAATAGATATAATTCGATTTCCTATCTTGATAATTGGATAAATAATTCGGCTCCAATAAATCCCCAATTTTCAGCTCAGCTTTCGTACCATGGAAGAAAGGACCTTTATCTAAAACATCTTTGTTATCATTCATGCTGATACACCCCTTATATCGATTTGTATATAACAGTGTAGTATAGGGGGTTGGAAAAGAGTAGTCTGTAAATCATTAATAAATGGTGGTATAATTTAAGTAGGAAGAGATGATTGAATTAGCTAGACTACGCCCATGATGAGCAAACAAAAAAAGCAAGGACGCCTTGTCCCTTGCTTCTTTTGTTATACCATTTTTGCTTTCTCATCTACTTCGAAAGTTCTTGAATATAGAACTTCCCGTCTGCTACGTTGTCAATGTAACCACCAAAAATCCCATGAACGATATAAACTTCTTTACTTTTTTAACCCGTTGTAATCCTCATTACTCATCCCAATATAGTTCGGACCAAAAACCTCTAACCCCTGCTCCGTTGTCCAGATTTCTGGAGAGGATATATTTACAATGGCCACCTTTTCACCAACTTTACAAGTAGGATTCAAAATTGGTTCACCCGTCTCGAAATCGAGAACAGTAATAACATCAGGAATAATCGAAATTAGCTGCTCATCTTTTTTAATATACATGTTCTCATTTCTAAACCAAATGGAAAAATGTTCAGCTTCGTTAGTATGACCAAAAGGTTCTACAACAAAATCGCCCTCAATAAATCCAGTGGCATCCCGCCAATCCGATTGAATTACCGTTCCCTCCGTAATAAGCGTAACATTCGGCTTAGTTAACAACGCCTGGATAGGACTTTTTTGTTGTTCAAGTGCTTCTCGCCTTGCTCTCCCAAGTTGTTCGGACTTTGTTAAAGTCTTATCAATCACAATTTCTTTAAATCGATCTCCTTGAAGTGGATGATCGCAGATTCCAGAAAAGTTACCTGAAACAGATGCAAAAGAACGCGCAATTTGATCGGCTCGATCATGATTTACAACGGATTCCACAACTAAACTATCACCATAGCGGTTAGCCAGAGCAAACGGTGTAATGGAAGCACCAAATACATTAAATGTCGTATGTGCCAGGTCGGGAACTGCCCTTCCCGCAGGATCCGCGTCAATTATAGGAAGATTCAATTGGGCTGCGACATCCATTGCCCACGCTGTATTTCCTCCAAGTTCTGTTGCACAAATTGCCTTTATTTCCTGCTTCAAATGTTTTTGTAAAGCCAAGGTAGCGAATACGGACGGATTTCCCTCCATTACTTCCAAACCTTCCAGTTTCAGCGCTGCCTCTGCAGTTGGAGGTGCAACGGATCCCACATAATATGGCGAAACTATTAACCACGCGTCTTCAACCTCATCGAGTGAAATCAGCTTAATCTGCTGGCCCCGCTCATAAATCGCTTTTAATAATGCTAACCCCTCTTTCAAACTACCTCCGCCACCAGCACCATGAATGCATGCACCATAGAGTATATCTTCCGCCTCTTGTAAACTTAAAATTCTCAAACCCACTACCACCTTTATAAATTCCATATAACCCCAAAAGGTATAATTACGATTACACCGCTGTAAACTGATCAGGTTTCATTTTCCGTTTCACATTCATCAAAATCAAATAAAGAATTGCCGAAACGAATAAAGACTGAACGGCCGGAATCCCCATCTCTTGAACATACTGGGTCCAATAAGCGGTGGCAATCCCAACGCCCATAGCAAAAGATGCAAGCCAATTCCAACCAGGATTATCCTTATAAGATTGTTTACGAATGAAAAAGAAATCTGCAATCATAACACCGGCTATTGGTCCATAAATAATCCCTGAAATATAGAGGAAGTTTTCGAAGTATTGTAAAACTCCACCTAATGCTAAACCAATACCAATAATCGTTCCAATTAACGTTAAAATGGCTCTCCCTTTACTAGAGTTAATATTAAACATATTGGCCATTGATAATCCCATACTATAACTATTAACGATTTGACTCGTCCAAGTCGAAAGCCAAAGTATTAAAAAGCCCCATACTGGAAAACCTAAATTCAACATAATTTGAACAATATCAGCTTCCCCAGCACCGACAGACATAATTGCCCCTACTAAAAATAGAGGAAACCCTACACCAATGATCCCTAAGGGAATTAACACATTATCCTTCACTTTTGGTTTTGCAAAACGGGTATAATCTTGCACACCGACCCACTGTGATACGTTCATACCTAAAACTAAACTAATTGCAGCTACAAATGTCATAGTGGATTCTGGTTTCCATGCCGTAATAACTTCCCAACCTGAATCCCTTAAAACCAAGTAAATCCCTGTAACTACCAGTAATAAACCTGCCGGGACAGCTACTATATCTGTCCATTTCATTGAGGAATACCCTAAAATTGACGGCAAAGCAAATAACAATCCACAAATTGTTGTAATTAACGCAAGCATTCCGATATTTTGCTTATAATCAATGCCAAACATTGCCGCAATCGCTTCTCCTGTCACAGCAGTTTGTAATGCCCACCAGCCAATCCCTACAAAAAATGTGATTAATCCAATAACCCATCTAGCTTGGATGTGTCCGAAACTACTTCTCGCTAATACTGAAGAAGAAATTCCTGTTTTCGCACCCATATAGCCTGTTACAGCATTCCCAATCCATTGAACGATAAAAAGTGTAACGAATAAAATCCAAAACACTTTGGAAATCCCAAAATGTGTTGCTAATACTGCTCCTGTTAACAGGACCGGGATTGAAAATTCCAATCCCCCAAAAATCATTGCCGGAAAGATCCAGTGCTGTCTTTCATTCAAAGGAACTGAGGATAGTACCTCGTCAGTAACTACAACTTTTTCCTTCTTTTCCACTGCACTCACACTCGTTCACCTTCCAAAAAGCCAACTCTTGCCTGAGTCTCACCGATTACCTCACACATCTCGCCATCCAGTATAACGCCATACTTTTGTTCAGCATCTTGAATCGAATAGTAACCGTTTTTCACATCTTGCCTAACTTTATTCACTGGACGATTAAATGGATTACCATAGCCGCCACCTGTTCCAGTTACTAACTCTAAAACATCCCCCTGATTTAGCACATAACGTGCATACATGCCATAAGGTCCATCTACCTCGCCATTACTTTTATGAATCGAAAATTCATTTGTCGAGCCTTCTTCACCCCCGTCAACACCCCACGGAGCATAGAGATGACGACCATATGTTACAGTTGCTGTCTGATTATCTGTCAACACTCGATAAGAACGTACAACACCAGAACCTCCTATGAATTCTCCCGCACCTTTGCCATCACAACGTAATTTGTATTCATCTATCATAATGCCATAACGAGATTCCGCTATTTCAACTGGAATATTATACGTCTCGCCATCTCCGATACAAAACTGACCACGTGCACCGTCTTGCCCATGTCCTGCGCCCCATCCACCGACAGAGGGCTCGACAATCAGGAATGGTTCACCCGATTCAGGCTGCTGTCCTGATAACGTTACGGAGCAAACTGACAAAAAATGTCCCGCAGATAATCGATCAGGTAAAATTGATGCAAGAGCTTGGCAAACTAAATCCCCACCCGAAGAACCACTTTCCCAATAGTTAGAAACAGGTGCAGGTCGCTCAGCTGAAAAGATTGACCCTTTATCAGTGAGAACTTCAAGTGGACGAAATACGCCGTCGTTTGCATCTTGCGATGGATTCGTAATTGCTAAAAATACTGTTCGTACGTCCGTTACTAATGTTGTATACGAGCCATTCACTGGTCCCGGAACTTGAGGATGACTTCCCCTAAAATCACAAATAAAGCGATCATCCGTGATTGTCACTTTAACTTGAATGCCAAACGGCCCATTTCCTAAACCATCGCCATCAATGAAATTATTTGCCGTATAAACACCATTCGGGAGATTCCGAATAGCACTTATAGCCATCTGTTCGCCTTGATTTAACAGTAATTCAATGGAAGCCGTTACCGTTTCCTTTCCATACTTTGTGCACAATTCTACGAATCGTTTGTCACCAATCTTCAATGCAGCTATCTGCGCCCACATATCGCCGATAGATAATTCCGGAAACCGCACATTACTCTTAATCATTTCTACAAGTGGTTCATTCAATCTCCCAGCATCGCATAATTTAATACACGGGAACTGCAAACCTTCTTGATAAATATCAGTAGAATCATTCGTAAACGAACCTGGATCTTTTCCACCAACTTCTGTCCAATGCGCTTTATTTGCCGAAAATCCAAGTAATTCATCGTTGTAAAATATCGGCATGACGAGCCCCACATCAGATAAGTGAGTTCCTCCACCACCATATGGATCGTTAATAATAAAAATATCTCCTGGTCGAATACGATCTTTGGAATTGTACTTGGCAACAACTTCACGCACCATATAACTTAATGTTCCGATAAAACCAGCCACACCATTTCCCTGCGTTAATAACTGACCCTTGTTGTCAGTAAGACCACAAGCAAAGTCTAATACTTCATAAATAATAGGACTCATTGAAGTTCTCGCCAACGTATGAAACATTTCATCACCAATTGAAAGCAATGTATCCTTAACAATTTCTAATGTAAACGGATCTTGAGAAGCCCCTATATGCTTAAAGTTGCTCATCCACCAGCACCCCCGTATCTATAATTAAATTTCCATATATGTCAGCATGAATGGTTTGTCCTTGTTCGATGAGTGTAACGGCTGCCTTTTCTTCAATAATTGCTGGTCCACTTAATAGATGACCCGTTGGCATGGATTCACGGTCATAGATAGGCGTGTCGACCCACCCTACTTGCTCAAAATAGACAGGACGCACTTCTTTAAAAGATTGTTCAATAGCATTCGTATTTTCTTTTTTATTGATTGTAGGCTTTTGAACTTTTCCAAAAGCAGTTACATGCAAACTAACAATCTCACAACTAGCATCCTCTAAACGGAATGTATAATTTTTTTCATGTTGTTCATGAAAACTCTGTTTAATATGTTCCAGCGTTTCATTCACCCAACGACCGTTTGGTACCGGGATTTTCACTGTATGTTCTTGACCCGAATAACGAATATCGACAAAGCGCGAGAAAATGATGGTTTCATCCACACCATCTTCTTTAAACTGCTGCCATAAACGATTTTCAATCTCAAGCCACTTGTCCTGTGTAGCATCAAAATCAAGTCCATCCAACGGTTTGCTATACGTCATAATAGAGTCTTGACGCAAATCCGTCATCAACATTCCCCAAGCGGAAAAAACGGGTGACGCAAAAGGAATAATTACTTTTTTTACACCAAGCTCTTTAGCTAATGCTGCAGCATGCATAGATCCCCCGCCGCCGAAAGCAACCATTGAAAATTGGCGTGGATCATGACCTTTTCGTATGGAAATTAGCTTTAACGCCGTTAACATATTGGCATTTGCAATCCGAATAATACCTAACGCCGCATCGACAGCTGAAATTGAAAATTTACTGGCAATTTTATTTGTAATCCCTGCTTCAATTGCGGATAGATCGACAGGATAATCAAAGTTAACAGGCGATAGCCTTCCAGTTAATAAGTTGGCATCTGTTGTAGTGGGTTCAGTTCCCCCCCGGCCATAAGCAATTGGCCCCGGCAATGCTCCTGCCGATTGAGGCCCTACTTTCAAGGAACCTACTTCATCTATCCAGGCAATTGAACCGCCACCATTTCCAATTTCAACGATATCTACAACCGGTACTTTAATCGGATAACCTGCATGATAACTATTTTTCTCAATATAATAATCTGTCGATACTTTCATTTCACCTTTTTCAATTAGTGAACATTTGGCCGTTGTTCCGCCAATATCAAATGCAATGATATTGGATTCACCAATTTCATTTCCTAGAACTGCCGACCCATAAACGCCTGCTACAGGACCTGATTCCAACATATGAATAGGCAAATCCTTTGCATGTTCGAAAGTGGTTGTTCCACCATTTGATTGCATAATATAATTTCGGCTCGACATCATTTTCTGTAACTCATTATCGAGCTTATCAATATACGTAGAAGCAATTGGTTTCACATAAGCATTCAAAACCGTACTACTCGTACGCTCATACTCCCTCCACTCCATCGTCACTTCATGCGAAGCGCTTACAAAAACTTCAGGCCACTCTTGAAGAATGTATTCCTTCGTCCGCAGCTCATGATCCGGATTAATATAGGCATGTAGATATGCAATGGCTATTGCCTCTACTCCCTCCGCTTTCAATTCTTCAAGAACTGTTTTTAAATCGCTTAAATCCAAAGGTAAAACTACTTCACCTTTTGAATTTAGGCGCTCTTTTACTTCCTTTCGTAAATAGCGCTCTACAAATGGCACAGGCTTTTCATATCGAATATTAAAAAGGTCTGGTCGATTACCACGCGCGATTTCAAGAACATCTCGAAAACCTTGTGTTGTAATTAACGCCGTTTTTACTCCTTTTCGTTCTGTAATCGCATTAATGACTACTGTCGAACCATGGATGAAATTTTCAATCTGCGTATAATCGACACCACTTTTACGAATAACATCTATTACACCTTTTTCAAAATCCGGTGGTGTTGTCGGGCTCTTCGCGACTTTCACATCATCATTTTTATCAATATAAACAAGATCTGTAAATGTACCTCCAATATCGGTTGCGACTCGCATAACTTCCCCTTCTCTCGCTCAGTAATATAAATCTCAATGAAGATCAATACAGCTATCAGAAAATGAGTTGTGTCATTACACAAAGTAAAGTCGATTCACTATCTTCAGGATTTTCATAGTCATGTGGTAGTTTTGATGGAAAATGAATAGATTCTCCTTCTTTCACATCGAACTCTTCTCCATCTACCGTGAAACGAACCATTCCTTTAATAACGTAGTAAAACTCTTCCCCAGCATGAGAATCATCATATTCCTTTTGCTGATTTGGTTCTAAAACAACGACGAGCGACTCCAAAGTTCGATTTGAAAACTGCCCACTCAATTTTATAAAGGCATTGTTTGTCGAATCAATCCAGAACTTTTTTTGCTCACTCTTTGATATATGAAACTTTT
This sequence comes from Sporosarcina sp. FSL K6-1522, assembly GCF_038622445.1. Lineage (GTDB taxonomy): Bacteria > Bacillota > Bacilli > Bacillales_A > Planococcaceae > Sporosarcina. The sequence goes on along the minus strand of NZ_CP152019.1, from coordinate 1,616,239 downwards.
TATTCGCTTGTGGAGTATCAAAAAAGTACGTGATATCAACATTAAAAGCATCGGCAATTTTTTTTAGTGAAGTAATTGCAAGTGAAGATGATCCTCGTTCCAATAAGGAAAGAAATCCGCCAGATAGTCCCGTCATATCGCTTAACTCTTTTAAGGTCAAATTTCGTTCTTTACGTAGCTCCCGAATTTTCTCATGAATATCATCCATTTTTTCATCCTCCATTTTAAATATATTTAAAATTATTCAATATACTTAATATATTGCATCTTAATTCAAACACCCACACTTGTCAAACTAATGTTTTAAGTCAAAAAATTAGATATACCTCATTGCTATCTTAATTTCTATCTCGTACTATCTGGCAATCTTCTTGAAATTTTGAACAGCAAAAGTTAGCATCACCTGCATGATCAATTTTTCCTTTTATAATTATCCGTCTAATACCACGCGCTAAAAAAATCTTATATCGCCCCATTACTAATGTAACTCCAGAAAAAAAGGACAGGCACTCAAACAATTTTATTAGCACCCCGAATAAAGAGCATACAGTACCCACGCACCATTCACTGTCATACCGCTTAACAGTTCGCATTTCGACTGTTTCAAAATAATAACCCATCAAACGACACATCATATTCCATAAAAATATCCGCAAACAACGCCTTATCAACCAAATTCCGCAATACACCATCAAAATAGCCAGCAATATTGCGAACTTCTTTGCGCTTTGCCGCTTGCACAACAATATGCAGTGCTTGCATGGCCAACTGTTCAAATAATTCGCCTTGGTGCTCGTGAATGCTAAACTTCATCATACGTAATGACTGTGCTCGGTAAATACCGAATAATTGACGTGCTACAGAACTGTCACCAATTGTGGTGGATAAAAGATCTTTCATTCTTCCAAATAACGTAGTAGGTGTAGGAATCGGCTCCGCAGGATACGTATCTGTAAGAGTATAGGTCTTCATGTTTTTAGATTGAGAAGAACAAGATTCAGTAGCGGGAACCATGTCCCCAGCCTTACTATCACTAGGCTTGTCCACTGTTGCCAGCATGGTCAAAGTCGAATGGTCAACGAAGGGTAAAATCGTATAAATGTTAGCCCCAAGCCCGCTCATCACGGGGCGAATGTAGTGGATTCGTTCGATAATGCCTAGCTTTTCTAACTTACGAATCGCACGACGAACGGTTACGTTGGACTTGCTGATTTTATCCGCCATCGTGTCGTGCTTTAAGTGAGCGGCACCGTATTTCACGGAGTAACGACGAATTACTTCCAGCACAGCGCGATCCGTGTCGTTCATCTCGTTCCAATGCGCAAGCACATGACGGCGCGCCGCCTCGTCCATATCCTGTGTGTTTGTAAAATGTGCATAGTCTTTTAAGTAAATTGTCATAGTGGTCATACCCCTTTATTCTTTATATAGAGGGAAATAGACCAATCGAATACATTTTTTAAAATATCTTTTTGAAAAAGAAAAATCCTTCTGTGAAAGCAAGGATTTAAAAAAGGTTATCGACAAAGTCCTCTTCACAAGACCTAATCGATAACCTGAAATAATCTATTTGTACTTGTCACTCCTCCGTCCAATGCCTTTGCAGCAGCGCCAAATCCTTCTTCAATCGCGCCTTTCAACAATTCAAACTTACTTTTATCCCCACTAGAAATGGCTTTCGCAAATTCTACGATACGATCACTGACATTTTCGGGACTAAACGGACCTCCCTCTTCTACCGCTGCCTGCGCTTCCAAAAGTGTTTCCTCATCTACAACAAACGGCTTCTCTCCTTGTGCCACATCTTCAAAGCTTAAACCTTGTTTTTGAAGAAGCTGTCTCACCAGATTCCGTAACTGCTCGTAAGCTTTATCACTTTCCGCCTTTAGCCGTTCAATCGTCTGGACATCAGCCTTATAAGAGGGCTTTTTGTACACAACACTCGTTTCTTTCTCGGATGGTGTATACTTGTCCGTTTGTTTTTCAGCCGATTTCTCGTCAAGTATAGACGCATCTTTTTAGTCATATCTTTTGATGGTATTTTAGGAAAACTAAAGTTTGATTGTTTAAATGTAATCTTCATGAACTTTTCCTCCTTTTCTCCATAATCGATAGACTTCTTTGATATTATATCGGTCAAAAAAATCATTTTTCTATTAATTCAGACGCTAAATTCTTTCAGAATTCACTGAGCTTCCTAAATTAAATTGTTAAAGGCTCCTTTTTTTTCATAGACTATGGTGATATGCAAAAAAGTAGAGCTTTTTTATTTTTTTATTGGAGGCCACCTTATTAATGACAAATAGTGGAGGATTCAATCAGGTATCAACAGCAATTCGTGCAGCTGAGCTTGCTGTCGTCGGTGAAGTAGTATCTACAATCGGCGATGTCATATCTACCATTGCGCAGTGCTTGCACTAGAGGAAGAACGCCAAGGAGAAGCAGACAATAATAATTTGCAGAAACAGATTGATGATTTAACCAATGAGCTTGAAAAAATGGAAAAACAAGCAAATAGGAACAATACCCGTTGACAAGATCCAGCATCCCTTGTGATGCTTTTTGTTTTATACGGGTATTGCACCTTATGTCTTAGCTCATACGAATTAATAGCTCTTAAAAAATCGGACAGGCACTTGAAAACTCCATCGTTAATATGATGGATTAGAAGGAGTGATGACGATGCCATGGCAGCAAAAAATTGGCTATTTAATCGGTCAGCCTGTTGGAATTTCATTCATAAATGGTCAAGGTACTTCAGGAGTTTTGTGTGGTACATCCGGAGGAAAGCTTCTTGTCATTGAATACTTATATCAAGCACAATTCGCCATGAAACAATACGATTTTCATACGATTCAAGATATACATGAATTTCCGCCTTGTCAAAACCAACGACCGCTCTATTAATGTCACCGTCCCTCTCCTATAGAGGGATTTTTCATTATTTTGTCCCTGACCACAACCATCAAGATGATACGGCTTACCGCCACACATCCCTATCCCATTTAGTCAATAATTTCAATAAACACCGCCTGTAATCGAATAACGTCAAGAATGCGGCATTACAACGTGAATCATTTTGAAAGACAAAAAAGCCTAATCCTCCGTATTTTCAACGGAGAATTAGGCTTTTGCCCCTCAATAATCGCTTGAAGATGATCCAAAGATTCCAGTCACTCAAACAAACATGTTTGTTCAAACTCTCATGATTGAATGAGTGACTGGGTAGATTGATACTAGAATGAACTGCTATTTTTTTAATCCCGACCTAAATTCTATCATTTTTCAAAAAATCAGAAGGGATTCCTCTGATTATAACGAATATGTAATTGTGGATGAATATAAATCCCGAGGAATAAATATACAGAAGAGAGGAAGAGGGCTTTTATGAAGGCACAAATGGTGAAGAAGTCTATCATTGCAGGGGTAGTTGCGTTTTCAGCCTTATTTGCAACTGGAAGTGTATCTGCAGCACCAAAGAAATTTGCTGGAGAATTGGCGTATCAGCATGTTCATTATTTGACGGAGGAAATCGGACCGAGGGTTGCGGGCAGTGAAAATGAGACGAAAGCGCGCGAGTACATCATCGATGAGCTGGAAAAGTTGGACCTGAAGGTTGAAGAGCAGGCATTTAGTTATACAAGAGGGGGGAAAATTACTGATTCCGCCAATGTCATCGCCGTAAAAGACAACAAGCATACGGACAAACAAATCATTGTTGGCGCGCATTATGATTCGGTAAGTGTTGGAAAAGGCGCTGATGACAATGCTTCAAGTGTCGGGGTCATTCTGGAAACGGCAAAGGCACTGGAAAAGCGCAATCTCGCCTATGATATTAAATTTGTCTTTTTTGGTGCTGAAGAGACAGGGCTACAGGGATCGAAGTATTATGCCAACAATATGTCTACAGAAGAAATCAATAACACCATCGGAATGCTCAATCTTGATAGCTTACTAGCTGGCGACAATATCTATGTTTACGGTGGAGCCGGGGAAGATGGATGGATCCGTGACTTAGCACTTGATATCGCCAATAAAAAGAAAATTCCTCTAGAAACGAATCCGGGAATAAATCCTATGTATCCTGAAGGAACCACAGGAGATTGGAGCGACCATGCCCCGTTCGCTGCAAAAGGAATCGCGATTGCTTATTTTGAAGCAACCAACTGGAGTCTTGGCGATCAGGATGGTTATACACAAACTGAGAAACACGGCGGCATCTGGCATACAAAGAATGATAATCTTGAATTCCTAGAAAGAGAATTCCCTGGGCGCGTTCAAGAACATCTTAACCATTTCACGAATATGCTCACTTGGGTTTTAGCCGACATTAAAAAGTAACTATAAAAAAGGTTCCAGCCACTCAAACTAATACGTTAATTCAAACAAACATGTTTGTTTAAACTTCCACGATTGAATGAGTGACTGGCACCATAAAAGAGGAATTATTGTTCAGTCGCCCGATTGCCCATTGCAATCGAAATTCGATTCCAACTGTTAATTTGATTAATGATTAGCACAAGGTCCACATACTGTTTCTCATCATAATGTTCACGTACTCGTTTATAAAGCCCATCTGGCACACGTTTTGTTGGAATTAATGTCACATGCTCTGCCAACTCTAAAGCCACTTTCTCTGCATCTGTATAGAATTCACACTCTTGCCAAGCACTCACACAGTATATTCTTTGCTCGGTTTCACCCATTTTTCGCGCATCTGCTGTATGCATATTCAAACAATAGGCACAGCCGTTAATTTGAGAAACACGAATTTTAATCAGCTCACGAAGTTTTCGTTCGATCGCTGTCATTTTCGTGTATTTTTCCATATCCATCATAACTTTCATACCATCAGCTGCAATTTCGTAGTAAGAAACTCTTTGGCTCATATAGCAAAACCCCTTTGATTTAGTATAAGATTATTATACCTCAACGAGAACACTTGTACTAACTTTGTGACAGAATCACCCTACAATCTGGCTCGATTCCGGTGGACGTAATCTCTTATTCCCCTTTCTGATTGCATCAAGCTCCTCCTCTCTTGCTTCCTTTTTTAGCATGTCCATATTTAGCAGCATTTTTCCCAGTTCACTCAGTTTAGCCGCTGGAATCTTGTCAACCAACTCGGAGAAATACTCTCTGTCCACACATTAAATAATAAAAACACGACCTCATAACGATTGTTAAAAGGTCGTGTTTTGAATGAGTGACTGACAACACACATTCTTGCTGATAAACCAGCTACTTCATATATCATTCACTTTCACTCACAAATACTAGCCCTTCAAAATCCTAAACATTTCTTCTTTATGTTTGTTTGCTTTTTCTTCAGTCCATTTTTCATCATCAAGATTAACTAATTCTTTCATGATCTTAAGTTTCAAACTTTGCTCGATAACGCTTGGGTAAGAGCTGATTTTTCCTTCAGGTGGCAAATTAGAAAACTTCGAGTTTCCTGATACAGTTATTAATGCAAGATTTCCAAAACCATTCAGGTCATCCGATTCCCAAGACACACCTTCGACTGGACGTTGTGGTTGGAAATGTTCAACGGAACTTCTAAATTGAAATTGCCAGTCATCACGCATTGGTAAGATTATTGCCTTTTTTAAGTAAGAATACCCATCTCTGTATAAAAGATAATCAAGGTAAGTAAATACGATTCTTTCAAAACCAAATCCACTAGCATTTTCAAAGTTTGATGTGAGTACTTTTGTTTTGCAGTACTCTTCAAGGATTTCAATGATGTCACATGATTCATTCTCTAATAGCTTTGCTAAGACCAGTGAAATCCAATGCATAGTCTTAGGTGATGTGTAGGTTATACGCAAGCAGGATTGCAAGGTCCTTATTTGTTTATTATTCCGACTATCGCCATCGCCGAAAGTACCTACATATTTGGGTTTATCACCTTTCGCATCACCATACTTCTCTAAACGTTGTAATGACCATTTTCCAGTTTCCTTATAATCTCTAGCATATTCACGTTTCAAAATATACTTATCAAACAACACTCGACATTTTAACATATGAAATAAAAAGTTCTTTGCTTTATCAGCGTCAGCCCAAGCCCATGATAAATTATTCAAGAAGCGCTTATCATCAAGTGTTGAATCTTCCTCTCCTAACTTATCCATAACTGCATTGACCTGAAGTAAAAAATTAGGGAATGAAATTGTCGATTCAAAACGTTCATTCTCAACTTCCCCCTCAGTTACTCCATTATTAAGAAGTCTACTCTCTTTTAGAATGTCAATCAGAGGAACTGAGTTTTCGTCATCTTTGTCCTTAGGAACACATTCCCTAATTGAATCGAAATCGCGAATAGTGTCCTTGATGCTAGTCCAATCTTTTGTGAAAAGAGCCTTTCTAACTTTGGGATCAAAATTCATCTGGATATAGGAGTCCATGTCAGTGCACTTTTCCCAAATCACTGCTGCCGTTTTTTTGTCGTGTTCTGTCTCCAAAGCTTCTAAAAACTTAGCTTTTGCTATTTCATGCAGTTCAAGTTGCTCTCCACGCGTATTCATGATTTCAAAGTAATGATTTAAATCTATATCTTGTGGGACTTGCACACGAACAAGAAAAACCTTTTCCAGTTTTTTAATTAATTCATCTTTATTGAAACCTTTCGTTTTAAAATAGTTATCGATGATTTGATAACCCTCCACAATTTCAACAGATACTAATTCCTCTAGTAATTCAGCATTGTTGTCTTTGTTTATCATGTTAAGTGTACGGTTTGATTTTTCACGGGCCTCAAATCTCAACGCATCTTTCGCAAAAGTCATGCCTAGATAATTTTCTAATAGAAATAATGTCGTCAACCGTTGTTGTCCGTCTATTACTTCATAAACATTATTATCCGTTTGATTAACAATAAGATTTCCAAGAAAATAGTTTTTGTCAGGATCATTAATCGAACTATCAATATCTTCTATCAGTTGTTCAATTTGCATTTCTCCCCAAGCATAGTTACGCTGATAAATCGGAACTACATAACTGATATTCGTAAAAATGCTTGATACCGGAATGATTGTTAAATTATTATCCATCGCCTACCACCTATTCCATTCACAAAGTAAATCATACACCGCTTTGTACTTCTCTTTATTTTTATCCTCAATATTGGGTTGCTCCAAAACAATTAGCTTTAATTCTTCTGCACTGTTCATTTCACTAATTTCTGAAAACAGATCCAGCCCCTCGTTTACACGTTCATGTCCCCCCTGTGCATACTTATTGATTGTCTGAGGATACACAGCATTCATCGTCAATCGCAACGAATAGCTCCATGAATATAGTTGCTGTATCACACCTTTAGATAGGTTTTCAATCCCAAAGCGATCAGCAAAAAACAATAACACACATTCATATAACTGTTTAATGTAAATATCTCCCGAGCGTCTATCCGGAATTTGTTCATTCGTGTGAACCTTATTGATTACATTTTGTATTTGCTCAAGTTGCTTTCCATAGTGAAGAGCATAATTGAAAAATCGTTTTCCAGCCATCAGTGGCTGCGTTAATTGAAACTGATTTAATGCTCTAGATGCAAGTAGCTCACTGCTTCCATTTGCATTAAACTGTTCCACGAAAAGGTTACTCGCTTTATGATAGATCGCATAATTAAACACATTCGTAGTTTTAATCCCTTTAAACACATCGATTTTACTTGAAGAATAGCCCAAACCATTCTTACCTTTATACCATTGCGTCAAAGGATAGAGATAACTTTTAAATAAGTCATTCAACTCATTCTGGTTCACATTTTCCCATCGGTTAATCATTCTTATTTTCTGATGTTCATCTTCTTCATCCATCTCACGTAAATGATAGGACTTCAATAAATCATGTGGTGCTAACTCTTTGCCACGAGTATTTTGTGAATCAAAGAATTGAAAAGCCTCTTGCACGCTATCTGTAACAATTTGAACTGCACTACATTGTTCCAGTAAATATTCTTTGTACTTGCTTTGCTCATCTTTTGAAAGTTCACTTATCCTCTTGGATAGAATCCTGAAATTAGTCACTATGACGTCATTGGATAGTTGATTATATTTTTCTTGTAATAACCCCGAAGCTTCATCATCTAAACAATATAGAAGTATCGAAAGGGTTGTCAGTCGCTGTTGACCATCCACAACGTTGTATTTTTCATTTTCCTTATGTAAAATGACAGAACCAATTCTGTATTCTCGTATACCTTCTTGATACGCATGATAAGTATCAAGAAAAAGTGTATTTGTAGACTTCACACTCCAACTATACGGACGCTGATATGACGGCAAGGTTAATTTCATTCCAAGTAATTCTTGCATCTTGGTTATTTTTAATTCGTCTTGAAGTAGAGCCATCCTTAAATCCCCCCACCAAACTTGACATTATTCAATAATACCACCGGCAATTCTTTTTCCCTAGAATATGCTGGGTGTTTCACTCAGTTTAGCCTCTGGAATCTTTTCAATCAACTCGTAGAAATACTCTCTGTCCGCACATTAAATCATAAAAACACGACCTCATAACAATTGTTAAAAGGTCGTGTTTTTGAATGAATGACTGGCGGCGCACATTTTCATTGAATATATTTTCGGGCTTCGTCAACTTCTTGGAACTTAAAGCTGTTTACCAATAGTAGCTGCAATGCTACTGGATCCGTATTTACAATGGCTTCTTTCATATTCTTGAGGAACTTTTCCAAACCTTTCAAGCAGTAGCTGTATAGCCGTCTCAGATAGCGCATCACGGGTGGTTACTTCTTTTTTGTTAGTAACTGCGATTGCTACGACAACAGCTGCAAATTGAGATTTGTAATCAGCTCCACTAACCATCACCGCGCCAAACCCATCATCAAACAATATGTCCTCTGTATTGATACTGACGTTCCTATTGTTACCTTCCTTCATCTTATAAGCACCACTAAATACAATAGGACTGTCGGTTTTATTTTTCATCTTCTCCGTGCCAATAACCATGTATAGCGACGCTGGCACCTCATTAATATCAAGAACACCATGCTTTAATGTTAATGGAAATTCAGCCTGCTCAGTATAGTTTTCAAGTTTGATTATTTTCACATCAGCTAATTCATAGCTTAGACTTTCATTCTCTTCGAGTACAAAATACTCTGCTTCACTTATAATAGTAACTTCCCCATAGTCGGTAATATTCCCTAATCCTTCTTCGGTATATTCTTTCTCTTTTCCAACCTTTATCTCCTCGGTTTCACTCGTGCATCCTGCCAAAATCATTCCCGCCAATAGTGCCATTGCTAATCCTTTAAACCTCATGATGTAATACCTCCCGTCCATCAAGCAACGTACAGACGAGGATTTTCAGTAAAAGTTTCAACAGCTTTGGAGAGTGGAGAATTTATTTGATTTCCTTGGAAGCAGCTGGTGAGCTTATAGAAATTCGTCAGCTTAAGAGTACGTCGACAAATACCTTGTTTCATTGAGTATTGTGGAATTGCGCCTTTTGGTAATTGATTTGTAAATCAAACACTAAAGCGCCATTCATCAATATAAAAATCCTTCCATCGACACATCATATACCATAAAAACTTCCTCAAACAACGCTTTATCGATCAATTTACGGAGTACACCATCAATATAGCCAGCAATATTGCGAATCTCCTTGCGCTTTGTCGCTAGAACTGCAATATGAAGTGCTTGCATCGCTAACTGTTCAAATAATTCGCCTTGGTGCTCATGAATGCTAAATTTCATCATACGTAATGACTGCGCACGATAAATGCCGAACAATTGACGTGCTAAAGAACTGTCACCAATCGTCGTTGACAATAGATCTTTCATTCGTCCAAATAACGTAGTAGGTGTAGGAGTCGACTCCGCAGGATACGTATCTGTAAGAGTATTGGTCTTTATGTTTTTAGATTTAGAAGAAAGAGCTTCAGGAGCGGGAATAACGTCCTCATCCTTACTGTCACAAGGCTTGTCCGCTGTTGCCGGCCTGGTCAAAGTCGACTGGTCAACGAAGGGCAAAATCGTATAAATGTTAGCACCCAGTCCGTTCATAACTGGGCGAATGTAATGGATACGTTCGATGATGCCAAGCTTTTCTAACTTACGAATCGCGCGACGAACTGTTACGTTGGACTTGCCAATGTTATCTGCCATCGTATCGTGCTTTAAGTGAGCAGCACCATATTTCAAGGAGTACCGACGAATCACATCCAGCACAGCGCGATCCGCGTCATTCATCTCGTTCCAATTTTCGATAACGTGGCGACGTGCTGCCTCATCCATATCATGTGTGTTTGTGAAATGTGCATAGTCTTTTAAGTAAGTAGTCATAGTGGTCATTCCCCTTTATTCTTTATATAGAAGGAAATGAGAGAATCGGATACATTTTTTAAAATTTATTTTTAGACATAATAAAAATCCTTCTGTGGGAGCAAGGATTTTAATAGGCAACATTTCAAACACCAGTCATTCAAACGAACAATTTTTCGAACTTCCAGGCAAACAGACCTTTAGACTTCTTTTGTTTCTCCCTCTATAATAGGATACTACTACTAAGTCGAGGTGTTTTATGAGTATTTATAATTATTTAGCGAAAAAGGCAAACGGGGATATTTTATCGATGCAGACATATCGCGGAAAAGTACTGTTAATCACGAACACAGCAAGCCAGTGTCAATTTACATACCAATATGAAGATTTGCAAAAGCTTTATGTGAAATATGCTGAACAAGGTTTCGAGATATTATCCTTCCCTTGCAATCAGTTTGGCAATCAAAATCCTGAAAGCGGTGCACAATCCGCCGCACAATGTATGGGCCAATTCGGTGTAACTTACCCGATTTTTGACAAAGTGCAAGTGAATGGTGACATGACACATCCGCTATTCAATTACTTAAAGCATGAAGTGGACGTAGCACCAATGGCAAAAGATACGATGCAGCAAAAAATGCTGTACCAACAGATCGCAGAACACAATCCGGATTATTTACTCGGGCATAATATTCGCTGGAACTTCACAAAATTTTTAGTGGACCAACATGGCAAAGTAATCGCCCGATTTGAGCCTGATTCATCCATGCTTGATATTGAAAATGCGATTCAACAACTATTCAAGTAACCCACAACAAGGAGCTATCTCTATACGAAAACGATAAAGTGATAGCTCTTTCGCCTGCATTCTTCGCTTCCGTCAATCTGAAGGATACTAACTTTCATAATTTCGCGTGCCAGGTTCTCATTTAATTCAGAATTCAATGAGAACCTGGTACCAATCACTAAGTTTACTATTTGTCTTATTTTAGATGCCCTGAATAAGCACATTCAACCGCTGCAATGCGATAGTCCATCACTTACTTCTTCATATAACTCGAAAATAGCAGACGGAGTGTTTCTTGTCTATATTTTAAAATCAAGAACAATCAAAAATACTGGATGCGCCCTAGAACACTCGGTTTAAAATACTTTATTCAGATGCGCAAGTTAAGGTATACCTATTTAATATTTCTTTTGGAATATGACAATAATCATCTGGACATCTAGCTAACCTATCTTGATGTTCTTCCGCACTTCTCACATAGTTAGTAAGCGGCAATACTTCAACAACAATAAAATCATAATCATTTCTCTCACGAAGAAATGCCTTCGCCTCTTTTAAGTGTTCTAGCTTTTCACTATATACTCCCGTTCTGTATTTCACACCAACATCCTGTCCTTGTTTATTCAAACTGTATGGATCAATAATCTCAAATAAATACCCCATTAGTTCCCTTATCGTTACAACCGTCGGATCAAATCCTGTTTTTACACATTCGGCGTACCCATCATAATCTCCCTCAAGTGTATGACTTGTCCCATTAGCTCTTCCCGCCTCTGTGAACATAACTCCAGGTAAAGTTTTTATAAAAGCCTGCACTCCCCATAAACATCCACCTGCCAAATATACTATTTCCATATTGTTCTCTCCCTTGTATAGCAAAATGGAACCATGACCCAAGAATGGAGCCTAAAACTGGTGCCAGGTTCTAAATTAATTCAGAATTCAACTTGAACCTTGTACCCTTCATTCCGAAAAGAGCCAAGGATTCTTCATATCATCATTTTCTGAAGGCTGCGGAATAAACATCATTCAACATTGTAATAACTAAGTTAAATAAGCTAAGCATATTGATATAACATATTTTAAATAAATTTATATATAAAGGTTCCAATGTTATTTTCAAAAAGGGACCAAATAAGGATATTAATTCTGTTATTAAAAATAATAAGGAAGTAAATAAGGCCCTATAAAATCAATTAAAGCTTGTCCTTTTCTAACTTTATCGCTTTCATAAATTGCTAATTTTTTTAAATCATCATCACTAAACGCACCTTTACCAGCAACAAACAACGCCAAGGTAAGTGTCAATCCTGTCGATGATATCGAAAAATATTCTTCCATTTTAAATGATGTGAAATCTAAAAAAACCAGACAAAAAACACCAATAATCGAACATAATAAGAAAATTATCCAAATCATCACCAAATACGAAGGCATTAAATTACTTTCCGCTTTCCAAATTATACCTAGCGGTTTTTTGTAGAAATTCCCTTTCATACGCATAGCCTCCCTTCTCATAAGGTAATATTTAAATCTGCTACTTTTTTAATTTTTTCACTATACCCCTCCCATTATTTACACCTTTACCAACCAATGATTTTAAATAGCCACTTTTAGCTTGTTCATTTAACTCATTTTCTACATTTTCTAGTTTTAAAGGTTGCCCGTCTGCACCAATAAGTGTAGTATGCAATTCTTTGGCTTCTGAATTTTTTAATATATTATGTCTATCTAATGGTGGATTACCGTTTGGATAAACAATTACAAAGCTAATTTCTGTATACTCTTCTTGTTCAAATTTTATTGATTCGTATACAAGATTAATATTAATTTTCCCTATTTCACTTAAAGTAAATGGATCATTATTAATAATTCTTTCTAAATCAGTTATATAATATAGTGCATCCTCTTAAGATTTGCTTTTCACTAAAATATGTTCTGTAGTAGGCTGGTAATAAGTCTTTAAATTCAAAGGGTTTATCAGCTTTTCCTTATATTTGTCTACATATAATTTTATTTTATATAACTTTCTTAAATGAGTAATACCCGTACCGATCTTATTTTCAAATTCAAAATTCTCACCCTCGTCAATTTTGTCATCAGTAAATAGATTATATGATCTTACTACAGCCGGAAATCTTTTTTCAAAAGCATTTCGCAATCGCTTACACTTGTCATTTGATTTTAAGAATTTTTCGAATAAAAAATTTCTCCTTCTTTTTTATACTTTAATAATATTTCTTTATACAATTCATAAAGTTTTCTACTTTCGTCCTCTAATTTATGAAAGTGTTTATTAAATTCCAATTCATTATTTAATGCAGGAATTAATTCATAATAAATTTCTTCATATCTTTCTTTTTGTTTGATACCTATTACATGATCCAATACAGCAGGAATCAGCTTACTGATTAAATACTCGAATTCATCTTCCTTTTTAAAACTAACTATAGTATTAGGTTGAACATTTAATTTAAAAACAAAGTAATTTGTTTCCATTTACATCCCTCTCCAATTTCTTGAAATATAGAAACGATGATGGATAGAGATCAGGATTTAGAAACATTATTAAAAGGCTATCCAAAAACAAAAGTAATCATCCTGGAGTATGGTGAGGAACGGGAGTTTTGCATCTCTAAAAAATAGGAGGTACTAATCTACTCACCTCTGTTTAAAAAGGCATTCGACGGAAAAAATCATTTTCGTCGGGTGCCTTTAATTATTGTTTGACAATGAAAAGACTCACAACAATTATCCAAGAATACAAAGAAAGTAGCTACTAACATGATTCGTTAAAAAGGTGTCAGTCACTCAAACAATTGTTGGCGAAAGTATTCACGGCATTCGAGCGAAAACTGTCTCTTTTAGTATAGCGGTTACTGGCGCCTTCGCTAACTTGTAAACAACTACTTGCCACCCATGTATATCTTACTTGTGGTGAAACCTGGTCCCCAAAATCATGCATGTCCGGACCTGTTACACCATAGAAATAGATAGGGGGGCTGGTGGCTTGTCGCAATTATTTCTTTTTTTATTCTTAATCGGCATATTTATTTATGGCATGGCATTACTGAGATTGGGGCTTTTCAATTTATCGGCCCATTCCTTAAAATTATGGCTGACGAAATTAACGGATACGCCCTGGAAAGGTTTACTGGCAGGGATTGTCATTACCTGTATTCTACAAAGTAGTTCGGCAGTCATGGTCATTACGATTGGACTCATTTCTGCTCGATTACTTACTTTTCCACAATCGATTGGGATTATTTTAGGGACAAATATCGGAACGACATTAACCACTGTACTTATCACCTTTAACTTAGAGCGATTCCTTGTCCCTTTAGCCATTTGTGGGGCTGTTTTAATGGTAATGAGAAAAAGAAAGTTACGAAGTATCGGTCTCATCATTTTCGGCATCGCCGCTGTCTTCACTTCCATGAATGGCTTTGAACGCTTAGCAGGTCCATTGAGCTCCATTGAATTTGTTCATCATTTACTCCTCTCTTTGGATGACAGTTATCTTTATAGTATTCTCACCGGCACATTCATAACGGCGATTATTCAATCCAGCACAGCCACTACGGGCATTGTCATGGGATTCCTCACAAATAGCGTTGTACAATTGGACACTGGAATCGCAATTATGCTAGGTTCCAATATTGGTACATGCGTCACTGCTTTTATAGCTGCGATTGGTGCTGGCCGGGAAGCCAGATTGTCGGCCTATGCCCATATCTGGTTGAATATCATCGGGGTTATCGCCTTTTACCCCTTTATCAACTTGCTCTCTTCGATCGGAGTACAGCTTGCCAGTGAAGTTGATACACAACTAGCCTATATAGGTGTTCTGTTTAATGTCATTTCTTCACTTCTGATCCTTCCTTGTGCAACCTCATTTGGCAAGCTGATTATGAAGGTTCATGATCGGAAGTGAAAATGGGGTGGCAGGTTCTCAAAAAAGGTGCCACCTAAACAAATATGTTTATTTGAACTTTAATGAATGAGTGACTGGCACCAAACACTAACATCTTTAAATCCCTTAAAAATTTGTGGTGGTTTTTGTTGGATAATTCGCCATATTGGGTAAAAAATGCAGAGGAGCAATAACATTGAAAAAACTATTATCAATATTTTTATTGTCACTCGTGTTTATTCTAGCTGCTTGTAGTAGTGATGGTGATGGAGCAGAACCTAAAAAAGAAGAAACCCCGAAACAGGACGAAGTAAAGAAAGATGAGCCTGCAGAAAAACCAAAGGAAAAAAATAGCAACATCTTTTTTGATGGAAAAGTAGCACAAACTGAAAAAGTAAAAATTGAAATCAAAGAAACAAAAGTTATTCCGGCTGGTGAGGCAGGGAATGAACTTGGTGAAAAACCATTGTTCGCAATTTGGTATGAAGTAACAAACTTAAGTGATGAGGAAACAGATTCTACCAAGGCTTGGATCAATGTATTTGAAGTGATTCAAGACAATCCCGACAATTTGGTGAATACATTAAATACGGGACAGTTGCCAGATGACGCGCATTCAGATACACTTCTAAGCAAAATACAAAAAGGCGAAACGATTGAGAGCTCAGTGTCGTATGAGTTAGATGAATCAGATATACCTGTCACGATTATTGCGGTAAACGGAATGTTAGGTGAAGAAATCGATCGTCATGACTTTGAAATTAAATAGTAAATTTACAAGCAACTCTTTGGAGGTGCTTTTTCTATGCCTAAAAACAAAGAGTTCTCACCTTTCTTGGCGAATGAAGGGGGTGTTTATATATGATGGTAACTTACGAGGCAATGCATATGCTATTTCAAGCTTTTATAGTATTCGCGTCTGCGGGATGCAGGTGTGCAGCCTTTGCCGTAGGACGCGGCGAACTTTGGCTGCCTTCAACTGCTATTATTGCATTGATTGTCTTTCTTACCAACAAAAAGAAGTAACCGCCCATTACCTTTAGCCAGGATTCCAACGGGTGGTTACTCTTTTGGGTAAACATTTTCACTTGTAATAACTTGGTTAACCGTCCTTAAAGCGGCATGTAACTGAAAGCAGCTGGACATTTCCTAGACGTTCAGCTTTTCTTATTGTTTGTTGACTTTACTGCATTCATATCGAATAAGCACATTTAGTAAAAAGTACCAGGCACTAAAACAAAATTGTTTTAAAACCTGGTATCTTACATGATATGATCACATTCACACCATATCTTACTATGGAGACGGCGGGAGTCGAACCAACCGCTCCTAGAAAGGCTATAATGCCGGTGTTTCCAAGGGTTTATGGCTGCTATTAAACACGTTTGACTACGCTTTTGACTACGTTCGATAGATATTACGTTGCGGGGGCAGATGATTTCTTTAATAAACTTAGCATTTTCAAATACCTCTCCTTTCGTAAGTGTCCCAAAGAAAACTAACAAGCGTTATACTACTGCCAACGGCGAGTTTTGCATGTCGCTCTTCAAGTCCTTTGTATGTAGCACTTTTCCCATGTCCACTACCATAGGGGTTGCGCAACGCTGCCAAATTTGTAGCTATTGCACGCAAATTCCCCAAAATGGCTTTCATTTCAGCTGATGCCGGTGCTGTATCAGGTATATCTTTCGGCATTAGCTTGAGAAGTTTAACCGTCGCACTAGTCAACTGGCCTACATCCCAGTTCTTATCCCACTCTACTTCATTTTCTTCGAGAATAGTTTTACAACAGCTCTCAACCAATTCCTTAGCCTTCCCAATTGCTTCTGTTGGATTTTTAGACTGCATTTTCAACATTAAATCAATCTGCCCAGAAAGATATGTACTTGAAAATTTCTCCTTTAACTCCACTGCTACAGAAGCAAGAGGATTTTTGTTATATATGATACGATCCAGTATACCCTTACATCGATTATACGCTTTTAAGTATTCATCAACATTTTCAATCTCGTATTCATAATGGACTTCATAATAATCCAGCAAATCCTTTAGCAACTTTACAGTATCGCCCTCTGTAGCCACGCTAAGATAAGCCATTAGGGATTTCCCCTTAGATTGTTTGTAAGTCTCACATAGTGCAACCCCAACACTTTCCAATGTAAACACGTCAAAATCATTTGTAGAGAAATTTAGAACATAACCGCCTCTATTAAATAGCTTCATAAAAACGCCTTTTTCAACTTGGGATAGTCTAGGCATATTTCGTCCCCTTCCTTAATTAAAAAGGTGCCACAACCACTCACTCAATTATGATACTCTTTCATAACGATACATTCACACTTCCAAACTAATTTCACCGTAACTCATCCCCATAAGGCACAATAGCCTCATTCAATACACTTAACCACTCACGCTTCATTTCCGGGCCGTATTTCAATGGCTTTGCATCTGGATTTGCAGCTTTATACTTATCGAATTGCTTGCTATCAAGAATCCCCCTGATATTCGGAATGGAGTCTGATCCGGCCATGTATTGAATTGCGGACAAATGCAGTTCACTTTCTTCCACAAACCAAGTTTTAGATAACTCTTCAATTGTGTTGTCATAGGCATGCGTAAAATAGCGTCGCTTTACAGTGAGAATATCCTCATCTGCATCTACTTTCCCTGCATCAATATCGTTTAATATAGCATCATATACAACTTTTACGGCTGCTGGTTTATTCAGTTTTTGAAGGGCTTTTTCAATCTCTTCCCGAATGTCCTGATTATTGGCGGAGTAAGTTCCTAATAATCGGTCAATATAGGTGGCGTCGATATCATAGATTTTAATCGCATTTTCTCCATAGAATTCAATGTCTGAGAAATCAGGTGGTGGTCCTTCCCCGCCACCCTCATCCACTAGTGACCACTTAACGGTGTTGTATACGCCGATAGATTCTTCTAGCGTCTTCACCTGCTCTTGAAGTGCTTTTGACGTTTCCATATCATCGTTGTAATCATCATACGTCACTAAGGCTTCATAGGCATTGTTTAGTTCCTGGAATGCTTTCACAAATTCAATGCGTGTTTCAAGGGGTGAATGCTCATTGATATCGTTTGGGTTTGGTACGACTGTTGTTAGCGTGTTGTGTGCCTTGCTAAAGCGTTTTTTCGAATCACCATAGGATGCATACACGAGGGTAGATTCCTCTTGTTCCTGTGAATACAACTTCGTAGCGTCCTCTACGTTTTTTTCCATTGTCGAGGGCTTCCTAAATGTCACAATCAATCCTTTTGTCTTCCCAGGGTAGGTACGATTGGTGCGGGAAAAGGCTTGAATCAAGTTTGCATAACTCAAATTGCGGTCCACAAATAGTGTTTGGATGGTTGGTGCATCGAATCCTGTCAATAGGCGGTCTACAACAATGACCAAGTCAATGTGTTTCCCAAACTCTTTGAACTCCGCTTTCTTACGGGCTAAACGATTGTTGATATCACCATTATATCGTTCGATATCTTCTAGGGACCAAGCCGTATGATAATAAGCATTGTAATCCTGTATAACGGCTTTCATTTCATCTTGAGTTTGCTTGGAATCCCCCTCGTTTTCTTGCATCGAATAGGTAATCGCAATCCTTGGGAAATCTGGATCTACAATCGTCCGCCCATTTCGAATTGGATGTCCTGCAAATTCATTAGTCAACCAATCAGGATCTTTCGTCATTTGCTTGATAGCCTGATAGTAGCGTTTTGCCATATCAATGGAACTTGTTGTTAAGATGGCCGACTTTTGGGGGCGACCATTTTGGAAATCGAATTTGATGTAGGCGTTATCTGGGCGGAAAATCTTATGAAGAACCTTTTGAATATGCTCATCCTTTTCATACGTATCCGTATCCAGGTAGGCTTCCTTTTCCATTCCCTCCATCTGGTCGATGACGAGATTTATTTCATCGTTCGTAAGGCTTGCGTACTTCTCCTGATGGCGTAGTTGATTATAGATAGAATTCGTTAATGACATGGGTTCAATCGTATCTTCGTGCTCTACTTGAAACCCTAAAACAGCACCGTCTTCTAAAGCATTTTTAATCGTATAGGTGTGCAAGACTTTCCCATATTGGTCATCGGTGGTGCGAGCCAATTGACCTTTCGCCTGTTTCTTGTTCTCGTCAAATATGGGTGTACCTGTGAATCCAAACCACGTGGAATTCGGGAAAAAGTCTTTGATTGCCTTCATTCCTTCTGCACTTAACGCCCGATGGCATTCATCCACTACAAAGACAATATGTTGCCCCAGTAGTTTCTTAAAGCGCTGAGTACCTTTTTGTTCCTCTAGCTTTTGGGCATAACTTAAGGCAGCATCCAACTTTTGTCGGGTAGTAATAATGACCGTATTAGAATTAGTATCAGACAATAAGGTATTACTTAGCTCTTTCGCACTTCCAGTTCCAACAATTAAGCTATTAGACTTGGCATTTCCAGAAGAAATACCTGTATTAAACTCGGACGCAAATTTGGTGAATTCGGAAGTCGTTTGGTTGTCTAAGTCTTTTCGGTCAATGAGCATTATGGTACGATCCACACCAGGTTTGCGGG
Source organism: Sporosarcina sp. FSL K6-1522 (assembly GCF_038622445.1). Classification (GTDB taxonomy): domain Bacteria; phylum Bacillota; class Bacilli; order Bacillales_A; family Planococcaceae; genus Sporosarcina. The sequence goes on along the minus strand of NZ_CP152019.1, from coordinate 1,596,666 downwards.
CTAATAACTTCGTAGATACAAAACTTGTCAACGTCTTTCCTGAACCTGTCGCATGCCAAACATAGCCCGATTTATGCTTCATGGCAGATGTAAACAAGGCCTCAATTGCATGAATTTGATAAGGGTGTAAGACCATTAAGACTTTATTGTCTTGGTCCTCACTTACAATCGTGTAATTGGCAATCAAGCGGTGTGCATCTGGTATATTTAAGACTTGTTTCACAAACTCATAAAGGTTTTCGACTCTGCGATTATCTGTGGTCCTCCAGCTAAAGACAAATTTCTTATGCATGTCTTTTGGCATTGCATTGGCAAAGTAGCGGGTCGTTTGTTCGTTGGATATGACAAATAACTGAAGGGTAGAAAAGATATTATTTCTAAACATCCCTTCCTCGGCGTATTTCTTGATTTGATTATAGGCCTGGAATACACCGTCTTTAGCACCAACCTGTTTCAATTCAATCTGAACAATTGGCAACCCATTGATGAGGAGCGTTACATCAAATCGACGATCACGGTCATCCATGTTCACCTTTTTCTTCGCAATCTGATGAACAACTTCATATGTAGAGATGCCCCCACCAATGTCTTGGTTGGAGTATAATATCAATGACATTGAACCTAGGGACACTTCTTCACGTTCAATTGTTATGCGAGAGATGCCGTTCTCACCCTTAAGCCATCTAGCGGCCTCAAAGGGGGTTGTTGTTTTCGATAGCAATTCTGTTTTAATGGTGTCGAATTCCTTATCAGAAATGGGGTGTTCTCCAATTTCCGATAAGTTATTTTGCGTAATCTTTTGACGTAGATTCTTCCATAAGTCTTCTTCTGACTTTAAATCAGGGCGATAATTCCACTGATTATGCCCTTCCCCAAGCACTTCAATGAGGCGGCGTTCCACCTCAGCTTCATCATTGTGCGGTATCTTTGTCATGGTTCATCCCCCTCCCATTTACTTAGACAAACATCTTTTGTAGGAAAGCTTTTTTAGTTACTTGCAAGACTTCTAACTCACGCTGATTAAGGGTGATGAGGTGGTCTAGTTGGTTGAAAAACTCGCCTATTTTTTGTTGTTCAATTAATGTTGGAAATGAAATTGGTAAAGCGTTAGCCGGTTTAAGCACAAAGTGCTTTAAACTTGTACCTGTTGAAGCACCTTTGATGTATGATAGTACTTTTGGAGACTCAAATGCATATTTTAAAAATAATCCTAATAAGCTCTTTGACTTGGATGTTTTAACGTATAAGATACTACCGCCTTGCACGTATACAGGTGTGTCATTATCTTTGTAAACTGCTAACCCAATATCACCACCACTAGCAAATAACAAATCCCCTATCTCTGGTACACCAGTTTTTTGGGCGTAGGCCTCATAATCCTCTATTGAAAGGAACAATTCACCACCAATTCTGCTAGATGATAAATCACTTGATCGGAGATACGGAACCCCTTCTACTTGCCACTTCGAATTTGGTATCCGTGCACTATCTTTTATTTCAGCAACTTCCCCCAACTTCCGCTGTTCCCAAGCGTCAGTAAATCCCGGGAACCGAACTTCCGGCACGGACTCCCCTTCTTTTGGAAACATTTTTTGCAAGAATCCTTGTTTTGTTTGTCTGAGGGTGGTTAGTTCTTGATGGTGAATAGCAATCGCATTATTTATTGCATTAACAAATGAAGTAATTTGATTTTGCTCTAAAATTGAAGGGACAGGTATCTTCCTTTTCTTCCAGTCAAGTACATTAAATACCAACTTCTCTATATCAACACCATACGAACTTAAGAAAAACATTTTATACATACTTGGCAATTCCGAAATTAGTGAAAAGAATTCGATACTTAAATCCTTAGTACCATGTAAAACAAGGTATTCATTGGAAACTATTGATCCATCAAGGAATTCAGGTACTATTCCATTAGCCCCGTGAACTACTTGTCTTTTGGAGATAAGATAATCACCTGTTTTTATAATGAATTGAGATTTAACTAGAACTTCAGACCCTTTATAAATCCCCCGTGATACAATGCCGCCATTTCGTCTTTTTACAGTGACAAGTTGATAGTTATCATCATCAACCATTTTTAAGGGTCTACCAACATCAATCACAAGATCACCTAACTTACGCTCATCCCAATCCCCTGAAAATCCAGGAAATCGAACCCCTGGTGTATGGTCATTTCCCACTATTAAACACCTCTAATGCACCTTTGATCCATTCAGCATTTTCTTCATCAAATTGTAGCGATGAAATCATGTCATATAGGTTGGATTCCAGTGTTGTTTTTTCTTTGCGGATGTCTTGAATGGTCGAGCCAATGGCAGCCATGTCCACAGGTTCTTCTTCTTCAAATGTGTCTACGTATCTTGGGATGTTTAAGTTGAAGTCATTTTCTTTCATTTCCTCAAATGTAGCGACGTGAGCATATTTCTCCACGCCTTCCCGCTTCTTATATGTTTCAACAACCTTATGAATATGTTCTTCGGAAAGTTTGTTTTGGTTCTTTTCTTTCGTAAACTCACTGCTTGCATCGATAAATAACACATCGCGTGTGCTGCGACTTTTCTTTAAGATGATGACGGTTGTTGGAATGGATGTTCCAAAGAATAAGTTGGCTGGCATACCAATTACCGCATCAATACTACCATCTTCCAATAGCTTCTTACGAATCACACCTTCTGCCGCCCCCCGGAACAGTACACCATGCGGTAAGACGATTGCCATCGTTCCTGAATCTTTCAAATGATAGAATCCATGCAACAGAAAAGCAAAGTCTGCTTTAGACTTAGGTGCTAATTTCCCGTAACGATTGAACCGAGAATCGTCTAAGAATGTGTCATCAGACGACCATTTTGCAGAGTAAGGCGGATTCATCAGAACCGAATCAAACGTATACGGCTCATCTGTCGGCCAATCTTTGTTCAATGTATCGCCATTGCGTAAGCGCATATCTTCTTTATCCACACCATGCAAGATTAGGTTCATCTTTGCTAGGTTATAAGTCGTGGTATTGAGTTCCTGCCCGTGATACTTGACACTCTCTGGATGATTAATGTAGTTTCGAATATTTAGCATCAAAGAACCTGATCCCATGGTCGGGTCAAATACGCTGAACAGTTTTTTGTCTTCTTGACCAATTGCCGCAATACGTGCCATCATGTCTGATACTTCATGGGGGGTATAGAATTCTCCGGCTTTCTTGCCCGCTTCTGAAGCAAATTGACCTATCAAGAACTCGTAGGCATCCCCAATGACATCACCATTATGTCCCAACACGTCCACATCATTCAGTTTCTTCAGTACTTCGGTAATGGTAATGTTTCGTTGTTGGTCATCTGATCCCAGTTTTTTTGATTGCAAGTCCACATCATCAAACAATCCGTTGAATTGGTCATACTTTGTAGACAAATTGATAAAGGCTTTATTCAAGTCATTCAACTGAAACGTGTTTTGTTTCGCTTGGACGGTTAAGACACTGAATAAATACGCCGGTTCAATATCATAGCCCAATGTATCCACTAGAGTTTCAATCAAGTCATCTTTTATCTCTTCGTCTGTCAATAAATCCTTATACAATTGGGTTTGGTTTTCTTGTGTGCTGTATTCTTCTAGCGATTCATCTGCTATTTCAACTACTTTTGCTAATAACTTATCCGATAAATACTTGTAAAAGATCAATCCTAATAGGTAGTTTTTGTATTCTGATGCATCCATTTTGCTTCGCAAGTTGTCTGCGGCACTAAATAATTTTGTGTTTAATTCAGCCATGATGTGTACCTCACTTTTCTGTATGGATCTACTTGACTCAACACTTCTATATAAAGTTATAGTTAGACCACTCCTTGTTAGTATACCATCAAGCGAATTGCTTCACGAGGCGGATAGGTTATCCAAATATGTATCCAACTTCCTCATCGGTGATAAATTCTTAACACAGAACCAATTCACTAAAATGCTTCATTGTTCTCTTTTCTTGCCCCACCCTACACTCATAATGTCATTAACTAACGTGCTAATCACTGGATGAATCCTTTACTCTAATAGTAATGATGCATATTGATCACTATGAGCTTCTGGATTCGCTCGATTGTTCGTCCAAAATACATCATCCATAAATTCAGCGAGTATAGGATTCCCTTTGCTCACCCCCACTTTATACAGCATCTGAATATAAAAATAAAGCAGCTACTCCCCCTAACCCCAGGAATAGCTACCTTAGTTTTTAGTCATTTTTCGTCTTCATCTAGTCCGTCATCCACACCAAGCCCCATAACATAGTCGCTTACAAGCTTGATTTATTCAGCCGACATACCTGTCTATGGATTGAAGCAAGTCTTCTCTTGTCACGTTTACCAAACTGATCTCTTCACAATCATCTATATAACATTCTAGCTGGGGCTTCCATAGGCATGGCTTTACTTTTAAGACACCTTGGAACGTCAGCCCATTCACTTTCGTAGACTGCATTAACCAACCCGTACAAATCCTCTACCATCACGCCTAACCGCCCCTCCCTCATTTTAGGCCTGTTATCGCTTTGATGGGTTCTTCATTCATTAGTTCTTGCTAAGCTTCTCCAGCGCCTCACCATGTGCTCTCACAGCTTTGTCGTAGATTGCTTGGATTTTATCTTTCCTATTATCTTCCGTTTGACTTTGCGTTGCTTGCTTGTCTTCATTATCCTTTTTCTTCTCGTTTGACAAGGTACAGCCCTCCTACAATGCTTTATTTATTCTACTATACCTCTTATACACCATTTAGTTATCTTCCATTGTAATCAATCCCAATGGCCCCCACCCTTTTACACCGCGCTAGCAATTCAATTCATTGTTCATCATCTGTACATTCCTCTGAATTGTGAGGAAGGCGGAGTCCGATTCCATTTGAACTAATACAAAAGGAGCCCTAATATAAATTGAACCCCTTCAAGTTGCAATGATGATTTTCTATTCTTCTATTTTGGATCTAACCAGTTTTAATTCTACGTATCCCCGCATCATGACGAACTAGATTTGCTCATGTGTATATATGTATAGATTAAAATCAGTGACTAGAAAAACTTATAATAAACGGATGCTTTGACCTTCTATTTACTTAAGCTTCTTTCCAGTTTTTTGATATACAGATCCTTTTCTCCGATTATGGTCATTGCTTCATTCAGTTCACTTTTTGTTATTTCCAACCGTTTTTTTAATTCCAATACTTCCCGTTTGTATAGGGTTACCTCTTTGTCATTCCCTAATTCGTTTGTTTTTTGGATTTCTCCCATACCTAATTTCTTTTCAAGTTCCTTTTTCCACTTACTTACACTATTAGTATTCACTCCATATTTCTTTGCAGTCGCTGAAATGTTATTGGTGTCTATCGCTTCCTGAGCTACCATCTCTTTAAATTCAATATCATATTTCACGTGCATTTCCCCACCTCCAATTAGTAATAGTTAATGTAACCAGTATATAATCCACCAACATCAATATCAATAGTATACTTTCTAACTAAAATATACTTATAGTCTATTGGTGGTGATCTATCGACTAGCTATCGTTGACTTATGAGGTGATGGTAATGGAAGATATCGTTAAGGTCGTAGGTGAAAGAATTCGGAGTTTCCGCAAGGAACGTGGATTAAGTCAAGAAGAGTTAGCACATCAAGCTTCCTTACACAACACATATATTGGTCAACTAGAACGCGGGGAGAAAAACGCAACGATTGAGAGCCTATTAAAAATTACTAATGCACTGGGGATTACATTAGAAGAGTTGTTTAGCAATACCCAAACCGGTCCGAAAACAAATAGCTTGGAAATGACTCAAATTATCACGTTACTAGAAAACAGATCCCTGAAGGACCAACGTACGATTCTCGGGTTACTCGATCTACTTATCGATTGGAAAGGCAATGATTGATTAATCATCATCTAGTTATACTTAAAAAGCTGTGTGAACTCCCATTTAGAGTAAACACAGCTTTTGTTCCGCTGTACTATAACGACGGATTACGTAAATATAGGCGGCGACAGAATACACTTCTTCGATAAAGGCCACGGTTTAAGCCATGAAGAACTAACTTATCGCATTACATTTCAAAACAAATACATTAGCCAACTTGTACATAAAGGAAAGAACTCTACCATAAAAAAGTCTTGCTAAAGTCTGTACAGCATTGGATCCTAACATTAGCTGAACTCTTTAGAGACAAGACACGCACCCAAAGAGTACTTAGCCTTGAATAAAAGTAAGTGGTACATCTATTGAATAGACGTACCCAAAAGGCCGAGGAGCTACTTGGAGGTTATGTAATCTACAATAGCACAAAGGTACCCATTAACTTTTGCAAGGCGGAGAGGCTCTTTTGATGCGTGTTGGTGCGTTGTTTAACTCAAGAACGCACCACACCTCTAGGGTTTGTGCCCCTGAGAGAATAAGGCTAGGTTAAATACAAGAAAAGTTTATAGTATTTGACAGCGCCACATAACATGCGAAACCAATCATAGAAGACTTAGGTAAATATAGTGGCATACAAAAAAACTACAGCACATTATTTGTAACTGTAGCCACGTCGTCATATTTATTTAACATCATAGCCAACAACAGAGTATGAACAACCAGTGGTTCCTGCCGCGTGATATAGTGTGGCATCAAACGATTTTTTTCATTTGGAGCTATTCCCGCTCCGCCCACTGCATATGTATTGTATGTATCTAAAACATCACCAATGTTTTTCACATAACCTTGTACATCCACATAGCCACCATCTATTGTGCATTTTGTATCCTCAACCTTCACCTTATCAATTACCTGGGATCGAGTAATTTGAGATTCACTGTATTGCGAAGTAGTATATGACGGTTGAATATAGTTTGTATATAAATAATAGCCGCCCACCCATAAAAATACGATCGGAAATGGATTTTCCAATTAAATCACCTGCCATCACCTATACAGTAATTTTTTTCGCTTATAACATCACCGTCCAAATTCATCTAGCAATGAGATAGGTAATTAATTGTTTCTAAACGGCAAAAAGCTGTAACCATGTATAAACGAACTACAGCTGTTTCATATCAATTTATAATATTAGAAGCTGAAGCGCCCTTCCAAAACCCTCTGTAGCAATACCTAACACTCCCTCCAACACCTATGTGTTAATCATCACATAGCACCGAACAGGTCTTCAAGCTACATAACCGTGATACGTTCGACTGCGTAGTCATGTAATTTACAAATCCCGGGAGACCAAACTTCTTTCACTAATGTTTCTTTTGCACCGCATTAATTAGGTACTAACACAACTGAGGAAAACTTGTTGTCGTCTGTTGTATTGCCATGCTAAATCTACAACATGCACCATACTATCCTAAAAGAAAGTGTAGCTAAGTATTTTCCCACTAGACACACCACTATAGTTACAGCTATTTCTGTATTGTAAGCTTTTAGTTATTCCCTTCCCCCCTCTATTTTGCAAAGCAAAATAGGTTAACAGGTAAATAATATATTATTGTATATAACTGTATTTAATAGTAGCCAATTGATAGCTATTACTGGTCTATATTTTAGACGTTTGAACAACATAAAAGCCCTGATAGTCTATTTTATAGATCATCAAGGCTAATATATAGTCCGTTATTTTAAGTAATTACTTTATAGTGAATTGATAATTCTCGTAAATTTCATCGATTTCATCCTGTATAGCACTATATGCTTTGAATATTTCATCACTATAATTACATGCTGATTTCCCATCAAATATCTTATTTATCAATTCATTAATAGTAAGAATCGATTTGGCATGATATTTTTCTTCTTTTACAAACAGCATAGTAGCATCTATGAAAACCCTTTTTCCAAGTAAATAATCGGCTCCCGGATCATCGATTAACCCCACAGACCAATTATCAATCATTCTTTTACGATAAAGATGAACCCATTCACTTAAAATTACATATGGGTTTTCTGATGCGCCATTTATTACATAAATATTTCGCCTATCAAAATCAACCGCCTTTCTGATAAAGCCTTTTTTCGCCAATGAGCTTATTGCTTTTTTTACAGTACTTAATCCTAGGGTTGTATTAACCCTTATATGTGACTCTGTTACTTTACAATAGCCATCTGGCTGCTTTTTAGTAGTGCTAGCCCATGAAATTAATTCATAAAGCACTTCCTTCTCAGTTGAAGAAAGAAAATGGCATCTCCTTAATACTTCAGGGATTATAGTAAATGTGCCACTATGTTCATTAGGAAAGGAAATATTCTCACCCTGTATATTAAATCCCCTCTCTACTATTGGCTTAAACGGTTTGTTGATTAAATCGTCTAGAAATTGTTTCATTTTTCTCACCCTTCATTGATTTTATGTTCCACTATTTTGGACATTTACTTTATTCGCTTTATTCGTTGGGTAGTTAAAAATATACCGCAACAACTTTTCACGAAAAATTTCTCGTAGGTATTACGTAACTCCCGCCCAACGCCGCCTTAATAGTTGATTAGCTGGGTATAGGGGGGGTAATTAAAGTATTCCAAATAAACCTATGGTTTTTATTCGTCATGTGCGTATTACAAAATTGACAAGCAATACTGCATGAAAACGTGTTCATAGGGTATGGTTTTGATAGCGGCCCGTCGATTACTTATCACCCTGATTTATGGAAGTTGTAAACCGTCCTTCACTAGCCATATACACTACCTATTTAGCAGAGGAAAAGAGTTTTTATCACTTACTTCATTTCTCACACTGATGCGTAAACATGGTTTTCCAAGAACAAAAAGAAAGCAGCTATTAACAAATCCCGTTAACAACCGCTTTTTAATAAATCAATCTTTCGCATTACACGCTTCCATAAACATCTCAGCCTCCATCTTAGCTTGATCAATTTCTATTACTTGTATTACGCTATTAATGACGGCATCAATAAACGTTAGTTTACTTTGAGAAATGGCTGTAAATCCGGCAGCAAAGCATAATATAGCGTCCCCTAAGGTTCTCACGTCCATATTATCTACATTAACAAATGAATGCAGCTTTTTACCTAAGTCTTTAATGAAGTCTTTAATGAACTGTAAATCCTCCAGGTTATTTACCGTAAACAGTTCATTAAATTTAAAATATGCATGATTGCTATTACTACTTGAAATAGTGTTGGATAGCGGTGTAGGTAGTTGATTGACCATTTGCATCGACTTTTCATATGATGCGTGTTTAGGATCAATGTCTAACCTTAAACCCGGTATATATGAAACATCCCTTTCCGTACCAAATTTACAGCCAAGAGGCGCCACACTAAGGTAAACGTTTAATCCTGCACGCTTACCCCCTTCAATAAACCAGGCAAGCATCAGTTCGTTTATATCTTCAACCGCAACAAACCATTTACCTTCTATGCCCCCATCTGCTATAAGGCGGAATTCGTAATTCCCTTCTGTTTGATTAAACCAATGCTTAAAAAATTTCATTTCTTGATTATTCATGTTTGTAACGCTCCTCTTGTTAGTTTGATTAGGCTTATCGCCTTCAATAGTCTTATACGCTGTGTATTTAGCAAAGTTAAATACTTTTTTAAATCCGCACCACTTTTCACGAAATATTTCCCTTAGGTATCATCTAGCACCCGTGCAATGCCGCCTCAACACTTGAATCCATAGGCACTGGGGGGGTAATTAAAATATTCCTGATAAACCATTGATTTTTATTCGTGATGTACGCAATGCAGGATTGACAAGATATAACGTATGAATATGTGTTCAAGGGTTATAGCCTTGATAGCAGCCCATTAGTTATTTACTGCCTTATCATGTGACGGTTATAAACCGCCTTTCCCCTCCTGTTTGCTTTATACGCAGGCTGTTTAGCATAGTTAAATATTTTATTGAATCTCTAGCTTCGTTTTTCACATTCGTGTATAAACGCGGTTATCCAGGAACATAAAGAAAGCAGCCAATTAACGAGGTTCGCTAACAGCTGCTTTTTGAGGTTATATTCATTTATTTTTGATGCAGCATATCTATATACATGCTATTTCGAGCGTTATTCATGCCATTATAGGTGGGACTGGTGAACGGCAAGCTACTTTATAAAATTTAAGAGATCCATACCAGCATCAATCCTATAGGAAGCATGGAGATTGTTTTGTCGTTTTTATCTCAATTGTTCAATACCAATTACTAGATAGATCAAATTCAAAATTGATGTATCTTAATCAGGATAGTAATCAAAAAAGGTCCCAATTAAAGCTATCCCCTTCTACAGGTACATGCTCAATATATACTTGTTTAGCCTTATACAACCGGCTACTTACCCATGAGGCTTTTTCTTGATTAAATAAACAATAATTTATCCCTTTTTCCAATGCACTACTGTATGCAAGACCTTCAAAATGAAGAGATTTTGCTAGCTCCGCAACATATTGTGTGGGTATATAATTAAAATATTTCACTTCCTCATCCACGGGGGTTGAGAGTTCCGCATTTACTATATTAGTTAACGAATAAAGCCTGAACTGTTCAAAAAGTGTTTTACCGTGGAATGTTGCGTTGTTAAATGAAGAGATCCGAATATCCTCTTTAATCTTCACGGTAGCAACTGATATTTCCTTTCCCTTATACGGTCTCACTTCCGTAATTGCGGTTTCTAGGTTATCAGCTAAATATAGATAGGGAATTCCCTTTGGATTAATTCGTCCCTCAGAAACTAAGTGTTTGGGAGGACTCATGATGTTATTGCCTTCATATGGTGTGATTCTACTATTCTCCGGCTTCCCAAGTCTCGCACGGATACGTTTTTCGCCTGCTTTTAAATACATTTCATTAGTTTCGAGTATTTCAATAAGCGATTCTTTTAGTTTATTGTCAATCCCGAAACCAAACCGATTACCATGTTTTATATTTTCTTTAAAATCCTCCCAACTCTTAAATATTCCTTCTTCTAACCAAACGCTAAATTTTCCATTCAACAAATCTCTACTTATGGATTCTCGGAATAAGTAATATAGCAGTTCTTTTGCAGATGCAGGTAATAAAGACACACTTAATAAATCTATTTGTTTAGTGAAAAATCTTTCTAATTCGAAGCCTAAATTATTAGGCTTAAATTTATGCGCCCAAAAGGACATATTTTTATTAAAAAAGCTATCTTTAACATCAAGTGTTCGGACGTTTTGGGAATTACAAAATGAACAGTTTCCAACTGTACCTTTTTCTTGGATATGTTTTTTAAATGGCGCATAGTTAAAGCAATTTTCACAGCAAACCTTCATTAAAATAACCCTCCTGCACAGTGATTGAATATCAACTAACAGGATAACACATTCAGTTAATTGCAAAAAGACGTAGTTATCTGGTTTGCTTGGTTTCTTTCTGCCAGCCTTCACACTTTTTTCGAAAACCTATCTACAAGTTTCAAATTACACCGCTTGAACAACCATTTATCTTTTAATAAATAGATGTTTGTTTTATTTCCTATGTCATACCACTAATCTTTTTTTCAAATTCCACTTAACTCCCCTTCCCCACCATCGTATAACTCTACATAAGCAATTAAAAACATTGCGGGGATCAAACGAAGAGGAGCAATTACAAATGAATGCAGAGCTAACGAACACAGATATAGAGGACATTGTAATAAAAGCCGTTCAGAAGGCATTACATGCCGCACAGCATCAGTTTATGGATAGCGGATGGCTTTCCTTGAAAGACGGTGCCAAGTACGCTGGTGTCTCTTATAACACATTTATTAAGTTCCGTGAGATGGGCTTACAAGTGTGTGAGATCGAGGGGATCAAGCGTGTTTCACGTAAAGAGATTGATTGTTTTTTACAAGATCATAGCTATTAATCATTATGTATGGGGATTTACCATGGGAATCAGTTATAATGTCCCTAGAGGTAAATCCTCTCTTTAATCTTTTGCCCCCGCAACTGATTCAGGAGGAATTATCTTGGTAAAGAAAAAAGCATCACCTATCAAAAGCTACAAAATGAAAAACGGCGAATTACGCTACGAGTTCCCAGTTTATTTAGGGGTTGATCCGCTAACTGGCAAACAGAAGCGTACAACGAAACGTGGCTTTAAGACACTCAAAGAAGCCAAACTTGCATTAGCACGTATTCAACTAGATGTTGCAAATGGTACGTACCAACAAGAACGTGCTGAAACGTATCAAGAACTTTATGACCTATGGGTAGTCCAATACGAAAAGACTGTTGAGGAAAGCTCATTTGTAAAAACAACGGGTCTGTTCCGAAATCATATACTCCCGTCAATGGGTGCTTATAAAATTGAGAAGATACATGTCCATGCCTGTCAAAAACATGTGGATGAATGGGCGGCAAAGTTAAAGAGGTTTCGCATGGTAAAAGCGTATGCTGCCAAAGTGTTAGACTTTGCAATTAAGCACGGCTATATAAAAACAAATCCCTTTACGCACGTAGAAATGCCCACCACCGCCTCTAAGAAGGCTATTGCGGCGGATGAGGATGAAGCGGAGAACTTCTACACGCGTGAGCAGTTGATCAAGTTCCTATCATGCCTAGAACAGGAAAGTAACTACAAGGCATATGCCCTATTCCGTTTACTTGCGTTCAGTGGGATGCGTAAAGGCGAGGCATTAGCCCTTACATGGAAGGATCTAAACTTCACAACAAATGAGCTACGCATAAACAAGGCCCTCTCACGGGGTAAAGATAACAAGCTATATGTGAAATCTACAAAAACAGGCGTTGCCCGTACGATTAAAATGGATGAGAACACAATGGCTATTTTAAAAGTGTGGAAGAAGAAGCAGAAGCAGGATTATCTAATGCTGGGCTTTAATACGTTGCAACCTAAGCAGCTGATCTTTAGCAATGAACTAAATGAGCATATGCAGCCGACAAAAACCCGTAAGTGGATTGTGCATGTACAGGATAAGTACAAGCTAGGAACAATCACAACGCATGGTTTACGTCATACACATTGTTCGCTGTTATTTGAGGCGGGAGCCAGTTTGAAGGAAGTGCAGGATCGTTTAGGACATAGTGATATCCAAACGACGATGAACATCTACACACATGTTACGCAGAAGGCAAAAGAAGAAGCAATACTGAAGTTTGCTAACTATATTGAGATGTAGATTTACTGACTACGTTTTGACTACGCTTTTGACTACGTTCGATTGATATTCAATGACATCATATGAAACAAGGTAAAAGAAAAAACCCTTGATATACAAGGGTTTTAACGCCATATGAAATCCTATGAATTTCTAATATGGAAGCGGCGGGAGTCGAACCCGCGTCCAAAGGCTCTAATACTTAAGCATCTACGCGTGTATTTTGCCTATTTAGTTTCGCGTAGCACTAGCCGACAATCAGGGCATCATGTACGCTATTCTGCGAATCTCTTCCGGCTGCCTCAGAAGGCAACAGCCGTCGTATCCCACTAAGAGTGAGCCTTATAGCGCCACATGGGCGATGGAACTACAAGGCAGATTCAACAGCTTACGCTGCGAATGCTAGGTTGTTGTTTGTTTTGCCTGTTATTATAAAGTGCCGTTTCTGACGGAGCCGAGCCCTCCGACGCGCAACTCAAGCTCAGACCACCCCTGTCGAATCCGTAACGCCCCCGTTATGAGGATGTCAGGATGACCTTATTAAAAAGGTTTCTGAACGATATTACTGTACCTATCATAGCGCATTTTTATCAAAAAATCAATATCGTTGCTTATCCTTCAAGACACGTGCCATTTCACGTTTAGCTTCTTTCTTCTTAAGATCCTCACGTTTATCATAATCTTTCTTCCCTTTACCAACACCAATGAGTACTTTGGCGAAGCCGTCTTTCAAATACATTTTTAATGGCACGATGGTAACGCCTTGTTGCTTCGTTTGCCCGTATAGTGTGGCGATTTGTTTTTTATGCAGCAACAGCTTTCTCGAGCGTAGCGGATCGTGGTTGAACTGGTTTCCGTGATCGTATGGACTAATATGCATATTGGAAATCCAGGCTTCATTGTTCCGTATTCGAACGAATGCGTCTCGCAGTTGTACTTTACCGTTACGGATGGACTTAATTTCGGTTCCTACTAGCACGATACCTGCTTCAATCGTTTCTTCTATTGCGTAATCGTGGTTCGCTTTTTTATTGACCGCGACAACTTTCCCTTGGCCTTTTGCCATGTCCTTCACCCCATTATGAATACCCTAGGCGGCCGAAGCCGCCCAAGTATCATTTTTTCTTTCTAGGCTTGCCTTTACCTTTTTTAGCTACACCTTCGTAAAACTTTTTCTTTTTATTATACGTACCGCTTTTCTTTTTATCTTGAGATTTATCGCCAGATTTTGCACCGCGTGGCTTTTTCTCCGCATGGATGACTTTCGGTGTTTCTCTTCGCGCACGATGGAAGGATTGTTTCATGCCGACAATTTCAAAGTCGATGGCCGATTCTTCTGGTTTCACAGCGACTACTCTTACGGTCACTTCATCGCCGAGTCGGAACTGTTTACCTGTATGTTCACCAATCATCATCATTTGGCGGTCATCGAATCGGTAATAATCGTCAGTCATATAGCTGACGTGAATCAAACCTTCAATCGTGTTTTCCAACTCGACGAATATACCGAAATTCGTAACGGAAGAAATAACGCCTTCGAACTCTTCGCCGATTTTATCCAACATGAATTGTGCTTTTTTCAGCGATTCCGTATCGCGCTCCGCTTCCACTGCACGGCGTTCACGTTCAGACGTATGATCAGCAATTTCGGACAGGTTCGCACTCCAATGTGCAATCGTCTGTGCCGAAACATCTTTTTCAATCAAATACGTCCGTATTAAACGATGGACAATTAAGTCAGGATAACGACGGATTGGCGCTGTGAAATGCGTATAGAACTCTGTCGATAATCCAAAGTGACCTAGACTTTCATCGAGATATTTCGCCTGTTGCATAGAACGTAACAGCATCGTCGAAATAACGGTCTCTTCTGGCAAGCCAGCAATTGATTCCACGATTTCCTGCAACGCACGTGGATGGACTTTATTGCCTGTTCCTTTGACGACAACGCCGAAATTCGTTAGGAATTCAAAGAAGCGTTGTAATTTCTCTGCCTTTGGATCTTCGTGAATTCGGTAGATGAACGGCACTTGTAGCCAGTGGAAATGCTCCGCGATGGTTTCATTGGCAGCAAGCATGAATTCTTCAATGAGACGCTCAGATACTGTACGTTCTAAAATGATGACGTCTGACGGCCACCCTTTTTCATCGACAAGAATTTTTGATTCTTTAAAATCAAAGTCAATGGCACCGCGATCAACGCGTTTCTGTTTCAAAATTGCCGCAAGCTCCGCCATTTGGTTCAGCATTGGCACGACATGTGCATATTGCGCGGATAGTTCTTCATCTTTTTCTTCGATGATTTTGTAAACATCTGTATACGTCATCCGTTCTTTCGAGCGAATCACACTTTCATAAATCTCATGGTCAATCACTTTTCCGTTGCGGTCAATGGTCATTTGACATGTCAACGTCAAGCGATCCACGCCTGGGTTCAATGAACAAATACCATTCGATAACTTATGGGGCAGCATCGGAATGACGCGATCCGTCAAATAGACACTCGTCCCACGATCAAAGGCATTTTCATCCATCGGCGTGTTTTCCGGCACATAATAACTGACATCTGAAATATGAACAGATAGCACATAGCTGCCATCGTCATTTTTCACGACTGAAATGGCGTCATCCAAGTCTTTGGCATCCGCACCATCAATCGTCACCGTCAGCTCATCTCGACAGTCGCGGCGCTTGAATAAGTCTTTCTCCTGCACTTCGTCTGGAATATGATTAATCTGTTCCAGCACTTCTTGCGGGAAGTCCACTTCGATGCCATGCTTATGAATAATCGAAATAATATCCACACCCGGATCGTTTTTGTGACCCAAAATTTGTGTCACCATACCTGTCATGGACTTTAAATCGCTCGGCCAATCCGTAATTTCCACCACTACTTTATGGCCATCTACTGCGTCTAGCGCATCGCCTTTCGCAATAAAAATATCCATCGGTAGTTTTTTACTATCTGGAATCACAAATCCGAAGCCTTTATTCGCCTGATACGTGCCGACCACTTTCGTCGTTTTACGCTCGACAACACGGCTAATCGTTCCTTCACGTCTGCCGCCTGACGAACCATTCGTGACACGAACCAACACGATATCGCCATCCATTGCGCCATTCACTTCATGTGGCGGAATGAAAATATCATCCATACCTTCCATTTCAGGCGCTACAAAACCAAAGCCTTTCGCATGGCCGATAAACTTACCACGTGCAAGGTTCATGCGCTCTGGCACACCATAACGATTCGTCCGTGAACGAATAATGTCTCCCTTTTGTTCAAGGTAGACGAGCATTTTGACAAGTTCCTTGAATTCAGCCGCTTGTTCAAAGCCCATTAACTCTTGAATTTCTTGGACGGTTAACGGCTTATATGACTCATCTTTCATAATGGACAGCACTTTTTGTTGCATATCCTGATCAAAATTATCCAACTGCATCTCTCCTTCGTATACCTAGCATTATCATTTGTTTTAGGTTTCACACATGCCAATCCAGTGATTCTAAAAACGTGAAAATATCTTCATGTAGCTGCTCTTTTTCAGGTCCAAGCGTGATGACATGTCCTGATTGTTCGTACCATTTTAGTTGCTTGTCATCCGATTCGGTTTCATCATAAATGACGTTTGCCGAATTCGGATCAATGACGTCATCGAGGGATCCTTGCACGACGAAAAGCGGGGCATAAATATGATCGATATGACCACGCACATCCTCAATGAGGGCGCGTAAATCTGGGAGAGAGGGCATTCCCATTTCACGCAATGCCTTCATATCCTTTTCGATTTCTTCCTCGCCTTTTCCTTCATATTTCTTATAATCACGTGCATATTTCAACACGCCTTCATACATCAGTTCTGTCGTTCGCATGGACATCGGCGCACACATCGAAACGATACCTTTCACAGGCATGTTATACCCCAATCGTAGGGAAAATACGCCTCCAAGTGATAAACCTGCTACTGCAATTTCATCGTAGCCTGCGTCCTTTAATTGATTGTATCCTGCTAGTGCATCTGCCCACCACTCATCAGGTCCAGTTTGGACCAATTGTTCTGGTGGCACACCATGGCCTTTATAGTGAGGTGCAAGCGATGTATACCCTTTCTTTTCGAGGTATCGACCAAGCATTCGGACATCCGCCGAATTACCTGTAAATCCATGCAACAGCAATACTGCTCTTTTTCCCTTTTCAAAAAAGAATGGTTTCGGTTGAGCGATTCTCATGTTGTTCATCCTTTCCTAATGAAGATTAAAACTTGCCTCTAATCAATTACGCCTCGGCGTAATTGCGTCCTGATTTTTTCGAGCAAGCTCGAAAAGCTCCCCTTAAAAAATCCGTGACATCCGCCGGAGGCTTTATTGGGACTCAGCAGGGGTCTTCCGCTAAGTCCCTATAAAAAACGCCCGACCAGTCGGAAGGTCAGGCGATAGTCATATATTTAAAATTTGTTAGTTCATAGATATAATCAATTACGCCTTGGCGTAATTGTGTCCAGATTTTTTCGGGCGACCTCGAAAAGCTCCTCTGAAAATCTGTGACATCCGCCGGAGGCTTTAACTTGATTCAGCTGGGGGTTGAATCCCATTATAATGAATGTATATTTAGCATCATCCCACCATTTATACTAGTAAGGGACTTCTGCTGAAATAAGTTAAAACTTCATAATCGCAATCGACAATACGACAAACAAAACCGCAAGTACAATGGTTGTACGTTGAAGGACAAGATCCAATCCACGCGCTTTTTGTTTTCCGAAAAGTTGTTCAGCTCCACCAGAGATGGCTCCTGAAAGACCTGCGCTTTTTCCAGATTGTAATAAAACAACTACGATTAGTGCTAGTGCAACGATTACGAGCAGTGTCATCAGCAAAGCATGCATTTTGTTCCACCTCCTGATTCGAACTTCACAACAAGTTCCATTTTACCAAAATAACGATATCGTGACAACCTTTTGCGAAACTATTCGCTTTTATAATGAATTCTAAGTCAACAAAGCGCGAGTGTCATTGCGCGATTCTCTCACGTCTTTGCGCGCTTCGCTCTCAACATTGCGCGCTTCTCTCTCGTCATTGCGCGCTTCTCTCTCGACATTGCGTGCTTCGCTCTCGTCATTGCGCGCTTCGCTCTCGTCTTTGCGCGCTTCGCTCTCGTCTTTGCGCGCTTTGCTCACGTCTTTGCGCGCTTCGCTCTCGTCTTTGCGCGCTTTGCTCTCGACTTTGCGCGCTTTGCTCTCGACTTTGCGCGCTTTGCTCTCGACTTTGCGCGCTTTGCTCGCGACTTTGCGCGCTTCGCTCTCGTCTTTGCGCGCTTTGCTCGCGACTTTGCGCGCTTCGCTCTCGTCTTTGCGCGCTTCGCTCTCGTCTTTGCGCGCTTTGCTCACGTCTTTGCGCGCTTCGCTCTCGACTTTGCGCGCTTCGCTCTCGACTTTGCGCGCTTCGCTCTCGACTTTGCGCGCTTCGCCGACGACTTTGCATGCTTCGCTCTCGACTTTGCGCGGTCACACAAATTTATACGCGCTCCAATAAAAAAAGCCATGAATAAACGCCATTTCAACGCGTTTACCCACAGCCTTTAAAACATCTTATTTTTTCAAGTTATAGAACGTTTTCTCGCCTAAGTATTGAGCTGTTTCGTCTAACTGATCTTCGATACGAAGCAATTGGTTGTATTTCGCAACGCGGTCTGTGCGTGATGGAGCACCTGTTTTGATTTGACCAGCGTTTGTTGCTACTGCGATGTCTGCAATTGTTGTATCTTCAGATTCACCTGAACGGTGAGAGATAACAGCTGTGTAGCCTGCACGTTTCGCCATTTCGATTGCATCGAATGTTTCTGTCAATGTACCGATTTGGTTTACTTTGATAAGGATTGAGTTACCTATGCCTTCTTCAATTCCGCGTGCTAATTTTTCCGTGTTTGTTACGAACAAGTCGTCACCAACTAGTTGAACGGATTTGCCAAGACGCTCAGTCAATAGCTTGTGGCCCGCCCAGTCGTTTTCATCCAAACCATCTTCGATTGAAACGATTGGGTATTTTTCGCAAAGCTCTGCGTACCAGTCAACCATTTCTTCAGATGTCTTAACGATGCCTTCACCAGCAAGATTGTATGTGCCATCTTCTTTATTGAAGAATTCAGATGACGCAACGTCCATTGCAAGAAGTACTTCTGAACCTGGCTTGTAACCAGCTTTTTCAATTGCTTCGATGATTGTCGACAATGCTTCTTCGTTGGAAGCAAGGTTCGGAGCGAATCCGCCTTCATCCCCAACAGCTGTGTTCAAGCCTTTTGCCTGCAATACTGCTTTCAAGCTATGGAAAATTTCAGCGCCCATGCGAAGACCATGGCGGAATGATTCTGCGCCAACTGGCATCACCATGAACTCTTGAATATCGACATTGTTATCCGCGTGCTCGCCGCCGTTTAGAATGTTCATCATTGGTACTGGCAATTGTTTTGCATTGACGCCACCAAGATATTGGTAAAGAGGGATATCAAGATAGTCTGCAGCTGCATGTGCAACAGCGATGGATACACCAAGAATTGCGTTCGCACCCAATTTACCTTTGTTTGAAGTACCGTCAAGTTCGATCAGCGCTTTGTCAATCGTTACTTGATCCAGAACGGAATAAGCATCTTCCAATTCTTCTGCAATTACTTCATTAACATGGTCGACTGCTTTTAGAACGCCTTTACCAAGGTAACGTTCTTTGTCGCCATCACGTAGCTCAACTGCTTCATATTCACCTGTAGAAGCGCCTGATGGAACGATTGCGCGTCCGAATGCACCGCTTTCTGTGAATACTTCTACCTCAACTGTTGGATTTCCGCGTGAATCAAGTACTTCCCTTGCATTGATAAGTGTAATGATTGGCATGGTCAGTCTCCCCTTTTTAAAATAATGGTGTACCGGTCATATCGTCCGGTTGTTCAAGCTCTAGCAATTTTAGCATTGTTGGTGCGAGGTCTGCGAGTATACCGCCTTCTCGCAACTCAATATCTGGTTTTGTGATAATCACAGGCACTGGATTCGTCGTGTGCGCCGTCATCGGTGCACCATCTAGCGTCATCACTTCGTCCGCATTTCCGTGGTCAGCTGTCACAATCGCTGCGCCGCCTTTTGCGTGAATCGCATCGATGATTTTCCCAAGACATGTATCGACCGTTTCAATTGCTTTAATGGTTGGCTCTAGCATTCCACTATGCCCAACCATATCCGGATTCGCAAAGTTAAGGATAATCGCGTCAAAACGATCTGCCTCAATGCCTTCAATCAATGCCTCTGTTACTTCAAAAGCACTCATTTCCGGCTGCAAATCATAGGTTGCCACTTTCGGTGAGGCGATTAAGATTCGCTCTTCACCTTCAAACGTCTCTTCTCGTCCACCACTCATGAAAAAGGTCACATGTGGGTACTTCTCTGTTTCAGCAATCCGTAACTGCGTCAAACCGTTACGCGCAATGACTTCACCAAGTGTGTTCTCCAAGTTTTGGCTGTTAAACACCACGTCCGCTACCACTTCATCACTATAATGTGTAAACGTGACAAACTTCAAGTCCTTGAACGTTTTAGGTGCTGTTTCAAAACCGTCAAACGTCGGATCTGTGAACACGCGCGACAACTGAATCGCACGGTCAGGACGGAAGTTGAAGCATACCACTGCATCTCCGTCTTCCACTGTCGCAACAGGTTTTCCAAGTTCTTCGATGATGAATGGCACAACAAATTCATCGTGAACGTCACGCTCATAAGAGGCAAGCACGCCCGCTGTTGGTGTCGTAGCCGTTAACGCAACGCCATCGACAATGGCACGATACGCTTTTTCTACACGATCCCAACGCTTGTCCCGGTCCATGCCATAATAGCGGCCCGATACACTCGCGAACTTACCGACACCTTCTTCTTGCATGACTTTTTCTGTCTCTTCAATATAAGCAAGAGCCGTTTGTGGACCTACATCACGACCGTCCAAAAACGCATGAACGAACACTCTGTCAAGGCCATTCACTTTCGCTAGGCGAAGCAAAGCAAACAAATGCTCATAATGACTATGTACACCGCCATCAGATAATAAGCCCATTAGATGAAGTGCAGTGCCATTGTTCTTCGCATGCTCCACTGCTTGTAGCAAAGCTTCATTTTTAAAGAAATCTGCTTCTCTAATCGATTTATTAATACGTGTCAAACTCTGATAAACGATACGACCGGCTCCGATGTTCAAATGGCCTACTTCAGAATTCCCCATTTGACCGTCAGGAAGTCCAACCGCCTCCCCACAAGCTGTTAACGTAGCATGGGGGAAATTATTCCACAACAAATCATAATTCGGCTTATTAGACAGAGCAACGGCATTGCCAAGTTTTTCATCTCTAAGACCGAAGCCATCGAGAATAATTAACGCAACTGGACTCTTACTCATTGCGCCGCCTCAACTAATTTTAAGAAGGAAGCAGGTTCAAGACTAGCGCCACCTACAAGTGCACCATCGATATGTTCCATCGACAATAGTTCTTCAATATTTTCAGGCTTCACACTGCCGCCGTATTGAATACGAAGACGATCCGCAACTTCTGCTGTATACAGTTCGCCAACCGTCGTACGAATTGCGCCACAAACATCATTTGCATCTTGTGCGGTTGCCGTTTTGCCCGTACCGATTGCCCAGATTGGCTCATACGCAATGACTGCTTGTTCAGCAAGTTCAGCGCTGATGCCTTCAAAAGCTTTCTTCACTTGTGCCGATACAATCGCCACTGTGTCGCCGCTTTCACGTTCTTCCAGTGATTCACCAACGCAAACAAGTGGTGTTAGATTATATTCAAAAGCTGCATGGACTTTTTTGTTAACAGATGCATCTGTTTCATTGAAATATTGACGGCGCTCTGAATGACCAAGGACGACATATCCTACACCAAGATCCGCCAACATTGCTGGACTCACTTCACCTGTAAATGCGCCTTCTTTTGCATCGTGCATCGTTTGTGCACCTACACCTAAAGCCGAGCCTTTTGTCAATTGTACAAGCTCTGCTAAATAGAGAGCTGGTGAACAAACGACTGCTTCTACCTTTTCCGACACTGGGACCTTCCCAGCTACTTCCTCGACGAAGCTTCTTGCTTCCCCAGCCGTTTTATACATTTTCCAGTTACCTGCAATAATTCGTTTACGCAAATCAATTCCTCCAATTAGTTGTCATTTAGAGCAGTGACACCTGGCAAGTCTTTCCCCTCCATAAATTCAAGAGAAGCGCCTCCACCAGTAGAAATATGATCCATCCTGTCACCAACGCCGAATTTCTCAACAGCCGCAGCAGAATCGCCGCCACCAATGACTGTATAACCAGCTGTTTCTGCCATCGCTTGTGCAACGCGTTTCGTGCCGCCCGCAAATGGCTCCAATTCAAAGACGCCCATCGGCCCGTTCCAAATGATCAATTGAGACCCTTTAATAACATCCGCATACAACGCTGCTGTTTCTGAACCAATGTCCAGCCCCATCCAGCCTTCTGGGATTGCATCGATTTTTACAACTTTCGTGTTTGCATCTTTCGAGAATTCATCCGCCACAACGACATCAATCGGCAAGTACAAGTTGACACCCTTGTCCTTCGCTTTTTGAATAAACGACTGTGCTAATTCGATTTTATCTTCTTCTAAAAGTGAGTTACCAATCTCATGACCTTGTGCTTTCGTAAAGGTATACGACAAGCCGCCACCGATGATTAGGTTGTCCACCTTATCTAATAAGTGATCAATGACACCGATTTTATCTTTTACTTTTGCGCCACCGATAATCGCTGTGAATGGTCGTTCTGGATTGGACAACGCTTTTCCAAGTACGTCCAATTCTTTTTCAATCAACAGGCCAGATACAGCTGGGATATGCTCAGCAATACCCGCTGTTGAAGCATGGGCACGGTGTGCAGCACCGAATGCGTCATTGACAAAGACGTCTGCAAGGTCTGCGAAACTTTTTGCCAAAGCAGGGTCGTTCTTTTCTTCTCCCGCATGGAAACGTACATTTTCAAGCAGCACAATATCGCCATTTTCCATCGTTGAAATGGCTTTCTCTACTTCTTCACCAATAGACGTATCGAGTTTTGTTACCGGTTTACCAAGCAATTCTGCAAGCTTTTCTCCTGCAGCTGTCAGTCGCATATCCTCGTTTACTTCGCCTTTTGGACGACCAAGGTGACTCGCTAAAATGACTTTCGCTCCCTGTTCTACCATGTATTCGATTGTCGGGATTGCCGCTCGGATTCTTGTATCATCCGTTACGCTCCCATTCTCCATTGGCACATTGAAATCCACGCGACAAAATACGCGTTTCCCTTCAAGCTGCATATCCTTCATCGTCTTTTTTGACTTCATGAAAAATGCCCACCTCCAAGATTATTAAGACAACTTTGCCTCGACGAATGGATGCCCACATTACGATCTACAGGCTTCGTCAAAAACGACAGTTAAAAATGAGGAACGAGGTATTCCCCCGTTCCTCTTACCCAACTATATTATAAGGGGTCTTGTCATGAATGGCTATGATTAACTTGCTTCAGCAGAAGTCCCCTACTGAAGCAAGTTCAAGCCTCTGTCATAATCAATCTACTTATAGACCTTTATGATACATGTGAAGTGCTAGGTCGATACAACGTGCAGAATAAGCAGACTCGTTATCGTACCAAGAAATTACTTTTACCATGTTATTTTCAAGAACCATTGTCGATAGGCCATCTACTGTCGAAGAGCTTGTGTTGCCGTTATAGTCTCTTGAAACAAGTGGTAATTCGTTATAGACAAGCACACCTTGTAGTTCATTGTCAGCTGCTTTTTTGAACGCATTGTTAACATCTTCAACTGTCACGTCTTTGTCTAATTCAGCAACAAAGTCGACGAGTGAAACGTTAGGTGTTGGTACGCGAACTGCCATACCGTCAAGTTTGCCTTTCAATTCAGGAATAACTTTCGTTACTGCAGATGCAGCGCCTGTTGTTGTTGGAATCATATTTTCAGCAGCCGCACGTGCGCGACGGTAATCCGAATGCGGTAGATCCAAAATGCGTTGGTCATTTGTGTATGAGTGAACTGTCGTCATCAAACCACGTTTCACGCCAAATTGTTCGTGAAGTACTTTGACAACAGGTGCAAGACAGTTTGTCGTACAAGATGCATTTGACACGATGTTGTCGTTTGCCGGATCGTATGACTCGTGGTTAACACCCATTACTAATGTTGTGATATCGTCTTTCGCTGGAGCAGACAAGATGACTTTCTTCGCGCCCGCTTCAAGGTGTTTGTTCAAACCAGCTTTGTTCGTAAATATACCTGTTGAATCAACAACGACATCGACGCCAATTTCGCCCCACGGTAGTGCGGCTGGATCTTTCTCTGCATATACTTTTACTTGTTTACCATCGACAGTAATGAAATCATTATCCGCACTAACTTCTCCGTCAAATACACCATGAACAGAGTCATACTTCAAAAGATGTGCAAGCATTGCTGCGTCCGTCAAATCGTTCACTGCTACGATTTCAATTTCCTCTTGTTTCAAAGCTTCGCGGAATACTCTGCGTCCAATACGTCCAAATCCGTTAATTGCAAGTTTTAAAGTCATTTAAAATTCCTCCATTTTTGTATGTTTTTCTTGATGTCCCAAAACGTCTATTCACTCTATCTTATTCCCTGAAACGGTCGTCTCAATCCTTATTTTCTTCTTTAGCGACGAGCAATTTCAGCATTTCATTGGCAGCGCCTTCGTCTGTCACTAAAATCGTTTGCTTCGGTGCGCTTGCCATATAAGCCATAATTGCCTCCGCCTTGTTGCTGCCACCAGCAACTGAGATAATGAGCGGAATACGCTCTAAATGGCTTGTTTGAATGCCAACCGTTCGAAGACTGTGCACAATATTGCCTGCTGCATCGAAATAGTAACCGAAGGCTTCTCCTTTAGCGCCACGATCTTGTAGCTTCTGTCGTTCTTCCACAGACGAGTTACGCATTTCTGCCATTGTCTGCGCATCCCCAATGCCATGAAGGACACAATCTGTCGTTTCATATAGATGAAGCATTTTCAAAACAGAAGGCTCTTTACGAAATGCTTGATGCGCTTCTTCACTCAACGATTCTGGATAATAAAATGTACTATACGTACCTCCACTCGCTTCCGCAAAAGACGCTGCAATAACATTCGCTTGTAGGCCAATATCTTCTCCCACACCACCACGCGCTGCGATAAACAACATATCGTCCGTTTCACTGAATGTATCAATATTCGCTGGAATCGATGCCATCGTACTTCCGCCCGTGACTGCTACAATTTTCCCATCATCAATTTTCGTAATAAATTGCTTGGCCGCCTCTATACCGAGTAGATTTTTTGCGGCGGCATCCGTTTCACAATTGCCCGCAATGACTTTCACAGTTCGGATGCCTAAATACTCAGCAAGCCGCTTCGCGATCGTCGTGCGTCCTGACCATTCTTCCATTGCCGACTCAAGCTCTACAAGAACCGTCCCACCTTCAGTCGTAATCGAAGCTCCCTCTTTCGCTACACGGATCAGATTTTGGGCACGTAAAATGTCCATCATCGTACGTGTTTCTCGTTCAGAAATGCCTGCAATTTGACCAAGTGGCCGCCTACCAATAGGGCCCGTCATCTTTATAAATTTCAATACACGATATCTTTGCTGCATAAGCTCCATCATTTCAGGAACTAACTTTCTTTGTGCATCTAACATAGTGTATAGTACTCTCCTTCTTGAAGGGACACCTTTCGTCCCTAATAATAAAAAACCGTCCCACCGAAGGCAAAAAAAATATTTCTACGTCCACTATACCTCCTTCCCTTTTATATTTCAACCCAAAGGAACTAATTTTCAGAATAGGTCAATGATATCTACGTAGCCTATCGAGCCAAATAACAAGACTTCTCCCTCTTTTTCAATGACAGGAATCATCAACATATACTTCTCATGACTCTTATCATCCGTTTCAATATTGACTGTCGTCCATGTCAGCGGAAAATCCTCCTGCGCCAGCTTCATCATCAGCTCCGCCTCATCACAAAGATGACAACCCGGCTTTGTATATAATGTCACATGCATGCTAAACACCTCGTTGTAATAGTACGTACATTATAAATGAAATATGGAGAGCAT
Source organism: Sporosarcina sp. FSL K6-1522 (assembly GCF_038622445.1). Classification (GTDB taxonomy): domain Bacteria; phylum Bacillota; class Bacilli; order Bacillales_A; family Planococcaceae; genus Sporosarcina. Next base: position 1,570,415 of record NZ_CP152019.1, on the reverse strand, counting down.
GCACAAGATAGCCATTACATAACGATTTCCAGTCCGCTTTCGGTTTAGGGTTCACAACAGCTTCATGAGGTGGAATCAATTCCTCCTGTTATCAAGGAAAGTGTGCAGAGATGTGAATTCATCACATCCCTGCACATAAAAATACCCCGATAATGGTATAGAAAATCGTTCTATCTAAAGCAACCCAAATGCAATTGTATACAAAGCGCTCATTTTTCCTTCTGCTTCTTCTTTTCACTTTTTGCAGCCTTATCGGCTTTATCAAACTCTTCGTTGTACAGCACTTCTTGTGCTGAAGTCAGTCCATTATTTTTATCGGTCATTCGTTCATGTGGCTCTCGCTTTTCAGTCATTTGTAGATTCTCCTTCCCTTCGTTACATAAAGTGCTCCATTTTTTTGATTTCATACTGCATTATGAAATCAAAAAAACGATAGACAAGAGCGCTACAATCCCTCTCATCTATCGTGCAAATTGTCATATACCTCTTTTCCTAACGCTGCTTGGTAGTAGTAGATATGTCCACCACGCTCTTCCATCCTCACATGCCCTATGGATTCCAAATAATTCAAGTTGCTAATCGTTTGCATAAAAGCCGTTTTAAAACGCCATGATGGAAATCCTGTATAGACGCATTCAGCTACCTGAAACGCCGTACTCCCTTCCTCTTGAATCGCATGATAAGTCTGTTTCCACCTTTTTTTATAGTGAACCTTCATCTCTTCGACGCGTGCGGATATATCCGTCATCAGATCTCCATGACCTGGCAACACATATTGAGATGGATACTTTGTCATCTTCTCTAAGGAATGTAGATAATCCGCCAACGGGTTCGTGCCTATCTGTTCAGAGCCGATAATGGGATTGATCGTTTTCAAAATATGATCTCCTACGATTGAAATCTGTTCCTTTTTATTGTAAAAACAGAAATGATCCGATGAATGCCCCGGTGTCCAAATCGTTTCGTAGATTGAATCACCTAAGGGAATTTCCTCTGACTCTTCAAATAATCGAGTCGGCTCAAACTCAAATGTATCAGGCTTGTAATAGGGTTCGTCATGCGAAGGCTCTGATTCGTCGCCGTGTAAGCGAACAAAAGGAGTAAGCGGACTTGTGTATTGGTCAGCGGTAAAAAACGAACGTGCTGTCAGCAAATTGTCATAGCCCTTCGTTGACATCCATATCGGTACGTTCCATTTCCGTTGAAACCATCCAGCCAAGCCCAGATGATCGGGATGGGCATGAGTCAATACGATTTTTTCAATCGGTAGCCCATCCGCCAATGTTTTCAGCCATACCGCTTTCGCTTCCTCCGTATTATCGCCCGTGTCCACGATGGTAAAACCGTTCGCACCTTCAAGTAAATAACTATTTACTTCTCCCATATTAAAAGGCATCGGCACTTTCAACCGGAAGATCCGGTCTACTATTTTAGTCAGCATGTCTAGCGTCTCCCCTTTAGCGAACCATAATGTTCCCGCCATCTACCATTATCGTCTGCCCCGTAATATAGTCTGCGTCACTACTTGCCAAAAAGACCGCCGATCGCCCAATATCATGCTCACAATCGCCAAGGCGTCCCATTGGAATTAAAGACACCATTTTATTGTATGCATTCGTTTGCGTTTCTTTCATCGTCTCAACGCCTGGTGAATTAGCGATAGGTGAAATCATATTCACTGTAATGCCATAGCGTCCCCATTCATTCGCCGCAACGCGTGAAATGCCACGAATCGCTTCTTTTGCCGCCGCGTAGGAAGCCTGCCTACTGAGACCAATCATCCCCGCACCTGACACGAAATTAATGACCTTGCCTTTCGATTCTTTTAAGTGTGGCAAAGCACTTTGCATTAAGAGGAAAGTCGGCCAAAAACCTGTATCGAGTGAGAAATTCATAATGTCTTCTGTCGTCTCTTCGAACGTAACATTTTTGGTGGCATGCGCATTATTGACTAAAATATCAAGCTGACCAAATCGCTCGACTGCTCGCTCTATTAAACTCGGTAACTGATCACGCTTTTGCAAATCCGCCTGCATATAATAGGCGTCGCACCCTAAATCACGTAATTCTTGCTCAGTATTTTTCCCCTTATGCTCATTCAAACCAACAAATGCGATGGACGCCCCTTCTTTCGCAAACGCATGACAAATCCCTCGTCCGATTCCCGAAGACCCACCTGTAATAAACGCTACTTTCCCTTTTAACTTCATCTGTAATTCCCCCTTTGTTTGTGCTCACATAGTGGTATTTCAAAATGCCGCTCTTTAACTATATCAATTACGCCTCGGCGTAATTGCGTCCAGATTTTTTCGAGCTCGCTCGAAAAGCTCCTCTAAAAAATCTGTGACATCCGCCGGAGGCTTGGGCCTGCACGATGCAGGTCATGCAGGCATTGCCACAGGACGTGGCGACCTTAGCCTGCGTTCCTCTATCGTTCAGCGGGGCGTTTGAACACCCACTGAACAGTAAAACAAAACCACATTCATCTCGCCACCTATCGAGGTGGAAGTTTTCTGTAGCTGACGCTTCGCTTTCAGTACAAAAAGATTTGCTGAATGAAGATAAATTGAAACAAAGAATTCCATTAATAACGTTTTGGCGCTTGCGGATGCCTCCCGCCATAAGCTGGGCGGAAAATCACTGCCCGTCTTACGGCTTCGGCGACCGCTTGTAAGGCGCCTTCGCTGGATAGCAAATGAAAATCATAAGTTCAACCTACCACACAGATATGGTACTATTAACAAAATTCTAAATTTATTCACGAGATTAGGAGGCCTGCAATTATGCCAATGCCCGCAGACTTAATCATCCATAATGTTTCCGTCATTACAATGGACCCCCTTTGTCCACATGCCATAGGCGTTGCCATCACCAATGGAAAATGCGTAGGGCTTATTCATAATGAGCAGGAAGCCTGGCCTTTAGCTCCCCACGGCCAACGAATAGATGGACAAGGTATGACGTTATTACCCGGACTAATTGACGCACATTGTCATCTCCGCGCACAAATTAGCCGGGATTTAGCCGTATCTTGTGGTCACGAAGATGTTGATAGCATCGAAGACATTCAACTAACCATTCGCGAGCGTGCCAACTTGCTGTCGCCCGGGACATGGATTCGCGCAACAGGCTATGATCTTTTCTATTTACAAGAACAGCGCCATCCTACTCGATGGGATTTAGACAAAGCTACTTCCAATCATCCTGTCCGCTTGCGTCATGTGACTCGCCATGCCACGGTACTAAATAGTGCAGCACTAGCGCTAGCTGGCATCGGACCTGAATCCATAGATCCACCTGGAGTGACAGTAGAACGTGATGCAACAACTAACATGCCCACCGGTTTAATTTACGGTGGAGATGCATGGCTCTCCCAACATGTGTTGCCCGCATTAACGACTGACGAGCTGCATATCGGAGCGAAGCAGTTGCAAAGCACATTGTTACGTACAGGAATAACCGCTGTACAGGATGCCACGCCAACAAATACGCTTTTTGACTTGCAGTTTTGGTCGTCCTGTATACAAGATGGCTGGCCCATCACCATTCAACTCATGACAGCAGAACAACATCATGAACAATTGACCAATGCCCTTGTGTCGGCGCCTGACTCTCTTAAAAAGCGACTGGAAATGGGACCTGTCAAAGTTGTCATAGAAGCGCTTCCCCATCTCTTTCCAGATCCACATGAACTGTCACAATTAGCCGCCGAAGCGACTCGCCGTGACATTCCTTTGTCCATCCATGTTGTGGACCCTGAAATGACTTGGGCCGCCATTGAAGCGATTCGTTATGCGACTGAACGTTATCCTGAAAAATCAATTCGCCATCGCTTTGAACACTTAAGCCTATGCCCCGATGCTTTTTTACCTGACATCTCCGCATTAGGCATTACCGTCGTCACAAATCCTAGTCTCATTCACGACCACGGCGACCGTTATCACACCAATGTAGACGTTGCCGAACATAGCTGGCTCTATCGAATGCACAGCGTACTCGCGGCAGACATTCCGCTCGCTGCTGGTTCAGATGCCCCAGTTGCTTCCTTCAATCCTTGGATTGGCATTCAAACAGCTTGTACACGTGCCACATTATCTGGAGCAATATTAGGCGACAGCGAGAAACTCGAACGGCAGCAAGCATTGGCCTTATATACGACCGGCGCTGCAAGAGCAGCTGGCTGGGAATTATCACGCGGCATGATCCGTCCTGGGTTTCACGCTGATGTAATACTCGTCGATCAAAACCCGCTCACCTGCTCAATTGATGCACTCCGTCACACGCAAGTTGCGGCAACATGGATTGATGGCAAGCTCGTCTATCATCCCAACCTACAAGGTTAGCCGAACTTTCTAAATTGTAGTATAATTGATAGAGTGTTAAACAATGAAAAGGAGGGTAAGTATGTCTGCTAATAAAACCATTCACCAATTAAATACAGTTAATAATGCAATATCGCTCTTAACATTGTTTCTAAAGCGAGACGCCATCGGTCTTGTAGAAATCGAACAAGAATTAGGGATCAGTAAGACTGCGGCCTTCCGATTAGTCGTCACGATGACAGATCGCGGAATGTTAGTAAAAGACGAAAAAACAAAGCGCTATCATCCAGGACCTCTATTATTTCAGCTCGTTCGGAAGTTTCAGGTCAATGACGTGGTTACCGTCTCGCAACCATTTGTTCAAGAGTTAGCTACGCTCACAAACGAATCCGTCTATATTTCGATTCGAACGGGAAACAAATACATATACTTATCCGGGATTGATAGCCCTCAACTCTTAAAAGTAACAATCCCATTCGGCGACGAAACCGATTTATATTTTGGTGCAGCGGGTACATTACATATGGCATTTATGTCTCCAGCTGACCTTGATGTCTATTTCAAACGAACAGAATTCAAATCTTTTACACCTAAAACACTAACTGACTCGACTCAATTGCAAGAAAAACTCGCTCATATTCGAGATGTCGGTTATTCAACAAGCCTTGGAGAAAGGATGTCCGATTCCGGAGCTGTCGCAGCCCCCATCTGGGATCAAGGAGAAGAACCTGTGGCCACTATCGGCGTCTATTTACCCATGACGCGGATGACTTCTGACAAACAACAAGAACTCACGAATCTCGTTGTTCAGTATGCCAATAAAATTTCAGCTGAACTCAGGGAAGATCATAACACTACTAAAACGTTGCCATGACAACGTTTTAGTAATCTACCTTTTTACTACGCTGGGTCCATGACCGTGCTACTAGCACACGCTCCCGCGCTAATCCTTGTGCTAACGGCATATCCATGCCATGCGCCACTAAGGACTTTATCCAACTAGCGGTCTTGGCATTCTGTCCTACGACCGCTTTCATATAATCAATCGTGTCTTGCATTAGCTCTTCTTCCGGTACAATCCGGCTAATCATCCCCATTTGATACCCTTCTTCAGCAGTCACTCGATGGCCACCTAACGCAAAATCAAGCGCTTTCCCATGACGCAGCAGTCTCGGTAAACTCTGAGTCCCTCCCGCTGCGGGGATCATGCCTAATTGCGCCTCTGGAAGAGCCAGTTTCGTGCCCGGTGATGCAAAGCGAAAATCACAAAGCATCGCCATTTCTAATCCTGAACCTACCGCAAACCCATGTAACACAGCTGCAATCGGCTTCGACAAACGTCGAATCTCCTCCCATAAATCATGTTGAAGCCTGATACGACGTTTTCGAATGACCGTTGTTTGTGTGCCGAACTCGGTTAAGTCCGCCCCTGCACAAAAACCGCGTCCTGCCCCACGTAAAATGACCGCATCTACTGTCGTGTCATCACGAATAGCCGCAATGATTTCATAGAGCTGATCGCGCATCTCTACATCAAAAGCATTTAGCTGCTCAGGACGATTCAATGTGATGATTGCAATATTTTCATCCTTCTCCATATGTACTGATTTCATAATGCATCCCCCTTTGACTAGTCTTTTCGCGCTTCCCGTTACAAGATCATTCGCCCTTAAAGTTTGCTGGACGCTTTTCTAAAAAGGCCGTAACCCCTTCCATCCGATCTTCACTCGTTTGTAGCAACATATACATATCTAATTCCAAGCGTAGAGCCTGTTCCAACGGTAGCTCACTACCCCTTAACAGACATTCCTTCGTATATTGCATAGACAATGTAGACATACTTGCCAGCCGCCTGCCTTCCTCGCAAGCCTCTGCCCAAAGCAGTTCTTCGGATGAAATCTTATTCACTAACCCTAGCGCATATGCTTCACTCGCTTCAATCGGTTCCACTCCAAGCAACATAGACATCGCAGGCCCTTTACCGATTAAACGCGGCAATCTTTGCGTAATACCTCCAGCCGGTACAACACCTCTTGTCGCTTCTGGAATCGAAAACAAAGCATTGTCTGCTGCATAGCGAATATCGGCTACACACGCTAAGCTGAGCCCCAACGAGGAACATTGACCGTTCAATGCCGCAATAATCGGATACGGTAAGCGGGACCATTCCTCAACAGCCGCACTCGCTAACGTCACGGTTGCATACGTCTCGTCTTCTAGCGTATTGACTGTTCCCAATGCATTTGTTAACCCTACAGAAAAATTCGGTCCACGAGCTCCTAATACAATAACCTGAATCTCATCTTGCTCCGAAAACATCCGTGCAACACTCATTAGTTCCTGCGACAAACCTGCCTCAAATTGATTATGATGGTCAGGATTATTCAATAAAACATAAGCCACCTGATTTTCAATAGACACTTCGAGATAATGATAATTCATAATATCCCTCCTATATTATTGTTCTGTACATTCAGCCTGCTGTTAAATGAAAGTTGCTTCTTTTTCAATCAGCTTTTTCACATAGTCTGTATGCTGCCCAAGTTCGGGTGGCGGATAAAACGAAGTATGCCAACCTTTGCTATCCCAAGGCATACCAAGCAATTGACTCCCGTCCTCTAGACGAATGGTTGCCAATCGCGCATCATGCGCCAAATCAACAAGGTCTCTCACTTGAACGGGCTGCGCTACAGTAGATGCGGGTACTTCCTCAGTTAAATAATCCCCTATAAATTGACAAGCTGTCTCATACTGGGAAAGATCCACCCTCAGGCCGATCCCTTGACGATGATGCTGAAAAAGCGCCGCCACTAGCGCAAAGGCGCCATGAATCCCAGCCCCAATATCACTTAGAGAAAAACCCGGAAGTCTTGGCTGCCCATCCGAATACTGTGTCAGCGATGCAACTCCAGACATCGATTCTAATGTAGGACCATAACCAACAAAATCACGATAAGGCCCTGTCTGTCCGAAAGCCGAGAGTGAAACAATCGTCAAGTCCGGCCGATGCTTCCATAACTCTTCGCACCCCAACCCAAAATTCGACATCACACGTGGGCTGAAATTTTCCACAAGAACATCACTTGTTGCCACTAATTCTAAAAAGGTTTGTCGATCCGTTTGCAAACGTAAATCTAGCTGAATGCCCAGCTTATTGCGATTCAGCTCCTTGAAAAATGGAGAGGATGCACATTGATCTGACCGAATACCATCAGGGCGATGAGGCGCTTCCACCTTAATCACTTCCGCCCCTAAATCTGCGAATAATCGCGTACAATACGGTCCTGACCACATACTTGTTACATCTAAAACTCTAAGCCCCTTCCAAGATGGTGCGTTTCCGGATGTAGACTGTTCTTTAGAGAAAGCAGGACCGGCATGCACTTTCCAAGGTATTTGAACGCTTGTCGTACTCGCGTTACTGTGACCCCAAAATTGTCTAGCCGCTAGTTGAGAACAATCGCGTACCTCTTCAAGCGTTTGCACTTTAGCAAAAGGTAGACGAAAAAGTTGTCCCGTCACAAACAGCTCTTCTCGGGTCATTCCCCGAGTCCACTTAGCCAACTCTTCCTCTAACGTTTCGCAATCTGCCTGCCGCCCAGTATTCTGCTGCCATTCTGGGCGCGAAGGAATCTCTGACCATCCCTCAAGCAACTCCCATTTCTCATCTACCGGCGCACCAACAAACGTCCAGCCGTCCGCGGATGGTAAAATGGACATCGGTGTTAACTCATGATGGCGGTTCCCTTGTCGACTTCGCGTTTGACCAGTAGCTAACTGCTTAGAATATGCTCCCTCAAGCGCACTAACAACAATCGCTAAACTATTAATTTGTACGAGACGTCCTTTTTCCGTCCATCGATTTTCTAAAAGCGCCATCATTCCAGCTGTTGCGGCATGTGCCCCTACAAGATAAGCAGCAGGATGGCCACCGACCTGCAAGGGCTTTTTCTGCGCATCCCCCGTTAAAGTCATCCATCCACCTAATGCTTGTAGCGCATGCTCTTCCTCCACATCCACCTCTGCCGGAAAATCCAAGCGAATACCTACACGACTAATCAACAGTGCGTCCGTTACCAATTGGTCCAGTTCTTGCTCCAAATGACTGTCCCACAAAATCATGTCCCATGATTGACCTAGTAAACGTGTCACAACTTTGCCCGCTTCACTGCGAGTCATTGTCTGAATCACCTTTTTTTCCCGATCTCTAAAAGGAGTACTTTCTTCTGCAGCACTTACTATTTTCGTAACCCTTGCACCGCTATTCGCAAGAAGTCTGCCCGCGTATCCTCCAGAAGGACCTCTTGTTAGTTCCAATACACGAACGCCAGCTAACAGCTCATTTTCTAAACCGTTCACTATTTCTTTCACTCCCCTGGGCTATGACAGTACGGACTTCCTGCGCTGATTTTATTAATCCGCAGTAGGCAAAGCGACTGGTTGCTTCAACTGCATTTCCACACCACAACACTCGACTGCCCCATCCCCCGCTTTCGTGCATAACACTTCTACGCCACATTCTTTACATTCAAAACGTTTACCTAGTTGGTTTGCCATACGATCATTCCGCCTTTCCTATTCAATCAATTACGCCTCGGCGTAATTGCGTCCAGATTTTTTTCGAGCTCGCTCGAAAAGCTCCTCTAAAAAATCTATGACATCCGCCGGAGGCTTTATCTTCGTTCAGCTGGCGTTTGAACACCCACTGAACAGTAAAACAAAACCGCATTCATCTCGCCACCTATCGAGGTGGGAGTTTTCTGCTGAATGAAGATAAGCCTTACATGATTCATTTATTCTCTACGCTAGTGCCACAACATTTCAGCTCGGCATTCGGCGTTGCCTTGATGACAATAAACTCACTCTGACAAGCTACACACTTATATTTCGTCCCAATTTTAACGGCCATCATCTTCCACCTCCTATTCGGATAAACCCTTTACAATGCTTTTACTTTCGCACCTAACGGGACATCCCCAATTAGCTCATTTTGCTCTAATGCTGCTATTTCTTCAGCTGTCAGCCCTAAAATATCCTTTAACACGTATTCGTTATGTTGACCCAGTGTCGGTGCCGGGCTGCGGTGCTGGAGACGTTGTCCCGAGAATTTAACTGGCCAGCCCGGATACGCATGCGTGCCTGTTAGCTCCCGCGTCACCTCTTGGAACATATCAGCTAAAAAAGGATCCGTCTCTAACTCGTGAATCTCAAGTACTGGCCCAGCATTCACACCTGCTTCTTGCAACAGATTGGCTGCTTCATAATGACCAAACTGTGCTGTCCAGCTTTCTACGAGCTGGTCTAACGCATCATGATGCACACAACGGTCCGCCGCTTTTTGGAAGCGCTCGTCATTTGCCCATTCCAGTTGCCCGGTCACTTGGCAAAACCTTTGCCACTCATCGTCATCTGTAATGGCAAGCGCTACCCAAGAATCTTCTCCCTTACAACGATAAATACCATGTGGCGCCATATTCGGTTGACGATTTCCTTCACGTCCCCAATTACGCTGATTCATCGAATAGTCAGCGATGGGTTGCCCCATTAAATTGGCATTCGCCTCGACCTGCGCAACTTCGATCAATTGCCCTTCCCCCGTCTTTGCGCGATGTTCCAATGCCGCGAGTAAGGCATAAGCGGTATGAAACCCTGAAATTACATCCCCGACACCTGAAATAATCATCGGGTTTCCATCGCGATACCCCGTGATTTGTGCGAGGCCAGCTAAAATTTCAAACGTATAGGCAAAACCAGGCTGATCGCTGTATGGTCCGCTTTTTCCATACGCCGGCATCGACAACATAATGATTTTAGGATTAATGTCACTCAAGCGCTCGTAACTCAATCCGAAATTTGCCATGACGCGCGGAGTAAAGTTTTCAATGACTACATCACTTTTCGCAACAAGCTCTTCAAACAACCGAACACCTTCGGGCTCATTCAAATTAAGAGTAAGACCTAACTTATTTAGATTCGCAGCATTAAACTGTGGTCCTAACTCCCACCAATTCTCACGAGGCGTTGACATCGTATATCTAAAACCATCGGGTGCTTGCACAGATTCAAGCTTAATGACTTCTGCTCCTTGTGCACCTAGATATGACGTACAAATCGGCCCCGACCACCACATCGATAGGTCTAGTACTCGTATTCCTTCTAACGGTAAGGATGCCATCATTTCCACTCCTCCCTTTCATCCAACCTTTGCTTATATGACCTTTTCGGTTGTTAGCGATTGAATCGTCTCTTCCGACAAACCGAGCCGTTCGCCATAGACATTGTCATTATGCTGCCCTAGCAATGGAGCAGGTGTCGTAATTCCCCACGGGGTTTTAGACATTCGGAAAGGCGCCCCTGGTTGAGCAACTTTTCCAATTTTCTGTTGCTCCACTTCTACAAAAAATTCACGTTCCTTATATTGTGGGAAATCGAGCATTTCGCCACTATCTGGAATCGGTGTCACCGGAATTCGCCAATCTCTTCCTAATGCTAGGATTTCTTCACGCGTATGCCTCATCAACCACTCATCAAAGCGATCCTGAAACATCTTTTTATGCTTCAAACGATTGTCTAACGTCGTAAAGCGAGGGTCTTCCATCCACTCATACATTTCCGTCATTACACAAAAGTCTTGCCAATGTTGCCCTGTTAACAGCGTGATACCAATGTAACCGTCCTTACATTTCTCGATACTCGGCATCATTACATAACGTCGAATGTATTTACTTGGACTGGTCGGATAGGAGTTTTGAACAGTTGGATACGATCTTTGCAACAAACCACATTCCGTTATCGAAACATCGATATGCCGCCCTTCCCCAGTTCTTCGCCTGCCTGTAATCGCTGTCAAAATGGACATGCCTGTAAATGCACCTGCGATATACTCCAGCATTCTCAACTTCCCGCCTGCCCTCAATGGTTCTCGCGTATCTTCTCCTATTGAACTAGCAAATCCACTCATCGCCTGCGTAATTAGTTCGGTCGCTTTATAATCACGGTATTTACCTGTTTGCCCAAAGTTCGATATAGATGCCATTACAAGGCGAGGATTAATCTCTTTTAGTACCTCATAACTTAGCCCCAAACTAGGCATCACCCGCGGACTAAAATTCTCGACCAATATATCTGCATCTCGTACGAGGTCTTTGATAATTTCCACGCTGCGCTCTTTTTTCAAATTCAACGTGATGCTCGTTTTATTGTTATTCAGATACGTGAAAAGCCCACTTGCTTCTAAATCAGGTTGATCGTTCGGGAACGGACCTTCTAATCTAGAAGGATCTCCAATTCCCGGGCGTTCAATCTTTATCACTTCGGCACCCAAATCGGCTAACATTTTCGTACAATAAGGCCCCGCAACATTCCAAGTGAGGTCAACAACTTTAAGGCCGGAAAGTGCTTGCTTTGTCACATCTCTTCACCTCACATCCATTTTTTTCGAAAATGCCGTGTCGGCAACTGCATGACGCATCTATATAATGAGACAGAATATATATTGAACTTATGATTTTCACTAATCTTTAGCGAAAGCGCCTTACAAGCGGTCGCCGGTGCCGTAAGCCAGGCAGTGGTTTACGGCCTAGCTTATGGCGGAAGGCATCCGCAAGCGCCGAGCAGTGTTAGAAAGGTTCCTTTGTTCAACGTATATTTTAAAATACAAGCTGTTTAGCCGCGTCCTCTTTTACACTCTCACCTGTTTGCTGTACCAACGACTTCCCAAGCTCAGTCAGATGGGCAGATGCTGAACCAATATTCAGCTGTAGGCTCTTAAAGCGACGGAAGCAATATTGTAGTGGATAATCCATATCCAGTCCCATTCCGCCATGTAATTGATGCGCACCAACTAATACACTCTGGCCTTCCTTACTTAGCCATACTTTGGCAACTGCCAGCTCTTTTTCAGCAGAGGCTCCTGCCTCCAGTCGTGAAATGGCTTGATAAGCTGCTAATTGTCCACCTTCAACGACCGTATACATTTTGGCCAATCGGTGTTGGACAGATTGATAACTACCAATTGCACGCTCAAACTGTGTACGCCCTTTTACGTATTCCGTTGTAACATCCAATGCCCGGCGGAGTACGCCTGCCATTTCAATACACTGCAGCGCAGTCGCCATCTGTAGCGTCTTTTGTGTTAGAGACCAGCCTTTGTTTGCTTCTCCTAGGACATCCGTTTCAGAAAGTGCGACATTTCGGAAGTCTATTTCCACCAGTCCTTCTCCGTTAATCGATGCCAAAGGTGCTGTTTGAATAGCCGGCTGTTTTCCTTTTACTAAGAAAAGGCTTAGCCCATCATGAGTCGCTTCCGTTCCCTTTTCCGTTCTAGCTAAGGTCACTAGATAATCAGCAGATTGTCCGTATGGCACAAATAACTTTTTGCCTGAAAGCGTGTAATCTTTGCCACTTTTCTCTGCAGCAGTCGTAATATGATTCAGCGCATAATGTGCCTGAGGTTCTGACAACGCCCCGGAGAAAACAAGCTCTCCAGCGACAATTTTCGGCAGTAGCTCCTGCTTCTGTTCTTCTGTTCCACTCGCTAATAGCGGAACAATTCCATAGGCAACTGTCGATAAAAACGGCGAAGGAAGAATGGCCCAACCGGCTTCTTCTACAATCAATGCCAAGTCCATCAAACTGCCGCCAAATCCTCCGTACTCTTCTGGTACGATTAATCCTAAAAAGCCTAGATCCGCTAATTCTTTATAAAGGGCAGGTGAATACTGCCCCTCACTTTCCTCAAATCCCTTTAGAGCAGCTACCGTGCACTTCTCTTCAAAAAACTTTTGGGCTGTACGTTTAAATTCTGCTTGGGTTTCATTTAACGAAAAATCCATTCGCTTATCCCTCCCTCTTTAAATGTTTTGTCGCTTAAACCTCGGCATAGCCACATCTTCAAATGCTTGGTCCACAACAACTTCAACAGGCATTCCGATATAGACCTCGTCCGGCTCACAATCTACCATATTGGAAACAAGACGAACACCTTCTTCTAGCTCCACAAGAATAACCTCATATGGTGTTTTGAAGCCCGGGTGAACGGATCGGTGATACACAACATAGCTATGAATAACGCCTTTACCCGATGACGGAACCCACTCCATATCGAATGAACGACATTTATAACAAGTTGGGCGCGGCGGGTGTGAATACGTTTTACAATGTTGACATCTTTGTAAATGTAGTTGCTTTGTTTCTTGTAGCTTCTCCCAATATTCCACAGTGTCTTGATTCATCATTGGTCTTGGCGTCATAACCTTCTCTTCATGTTTAACCATCTATCCATTACCTCCTTTTTAAAATGAGACCACTTGACGGAACACCTAATCCCCCAGTGACTAATGATATTTCTGCATCTTTTACTTGCGAAGTAGATGTTCCACGAATTTGGCGAACCCCTTCAGATATGAGGTTCATACCGTGTAGATAACCTTCAGACATCAGACCGCCCGAAGTATTGATTGGCAATTCGCCATCAAGACGGATACGCGTCCCCCCTTCACAATACGGAACGCCTTCACCTTTCCCAACAAATCCAAGTGCTTCTAGCTGCATCGGAACGAGAGGACTAAAAGCATCATAAAATTGTGCAACGTCAATATCTTTCGGTGTCATATCAGCCATTTCGAACAGCTTCTTCCCATAAGCCTCGGTCTCATGTAACACGGTAATATCTTCTCGGGCATAACTTGTCATCACTTCGCCATTTGTCGACATGCCTTGGATCACCCCAGAAATATAAGCGGGACGTTGCTTCAAATGTTTTGCACGTTCAGCTGAAGTGACAATGATTGCAACAGCTCCATCCGTACTTAAACAGCAGTCATGTCGACGTAACGGTTCGACGTTGATGGGAGAATTCATATATTCTTCCATCGACAAGGTACGATTGTGAAAAATCGCTTTCGGATTGCGATTCGCATTCTCTCGATTAACTAAGGAGATCCATCCCAAATCGCCGTCTTTAATGCCATATTCGTGCTTATATCGCTGCGCAAACATCGCTACCCACGATACTGGTGTCAGCAGGCCATACGGATGATACATCCCCATATACGTATCACCGGAAACGCGTGTAGGTTCAAAATCACCATACGTTACAGGGCCGGATGCGTCTCGAATCGAACGTACACACACCACATAATTAGCCATACCTGATTCCACCGCGGCCACCGCATGTGCAATCGTTCCACAACTTGCACCGCCTCCATATGGTACTTTACTGAAAAAACTTAGATTCGGAATACCCAACGATCGTACAATTTCAATTTGATCGGCAGTATCCAACGTATAATTGATCATTCCATCGATATCTTCTACTTTTAGACCCGCATCCTCCACCGCATCCAAAATAGCTTCTAGTGCCATACGAAGCTCGCTTCTTCCACAATTCTGACTAAACTCCGTAGCCCCAATACCAACAATCGCCGTTTTATCTCGTACAGTTCCCATACCCATTACCCCCTCACCGGAAGAGCTACGACAGCTTTTCCGCTCGCATGATAGCCAATCTTGTTTTTCCCGATAAACTCAATCTCTAACAAGTGTCGTCCTTCCGCCTCGTATTTTTTTGTTACATAACCAGTCGTTGTCATGCGATCACCAGGATAGTTTGGAACCGCAAGTCTGAGTGTAATTTTTTTAATTTCCAATGTCGGCCCTGCCCAATCCGTTAAGTACTTACCAATCAAACCATTCGTCGTTAAAATATTCATAAAGATGTCGTCAGCTCCCGCTTGACGGGCGGCATGGTAGTCATGATGGACCGCCGCATAATCGTGAGTAGCCGATATAGCTCCACCTGCAATCAATGCCGCTGTAATCTCTCTCTCATGTACGGGTAATTCATAGCCTACTTCTACTTCATCCCAAGTGATGCTTTCTGATTTTGTTAGCTGCATCCTTATGCCCCCTCCTTCGCAATCGAATTGTATGCCAAAATTGTAAAGGTTTGTTTACAGACTAATTCATCTCTTTGATTGACAAATGTATAAAGGAAAGTAATGAAATAACCCGGTCCACGACTCGTTTGCTTTTCAGGAGAAACGACATCAACGGAAATCGTGTAACTAATCTCATCCCCTACTTTCATGGGTGCAAAATACTCCTGACCTTGTTCAGTCGCCACGATGGACGAGTACCCTGCCTCTTCCATTAGCTTCACCATGTGTTCCATTGGATTCAGCTTTCGCTCCGCCACTGGCCAAAGAGGGCTCATTGTATAGACCTGCACTTGCATTGGCGGTGCAATCACTTCACCGTATTTTGTCTTTGCCGCGTACTCTTCATCTAAATATAACGGATTATTCTCTTGCATTACCTCACACCAATGTCGGATCATCTGCTTACAAACGGCATCGGGTCCTTTAATTTTCTCCGAGTCAATCCCTACATATTGGTCTATTTCTTCTCTTGTTAAGGTCATTGTCTATTTCCCCCTCCTCAAAATGATAGCGCTTGCATAAAACCTTAAACCTTTGGTAACTCAAGACCAAATCTCGCAACAAGATCTAGCATCACGTCATTCGCACCGCCACCAAAAAGGTACACTAATTGGCTCTTCGAAT
Organism: Sporosarcina sp. FSL K6-1522; assembly: GCF_038622445.1. Lineage (GTDB taxonomy): Bacteria > Bacillota > Bacilli > Bacillales_A > Planococcaceae > Sporosarcina. Next base: position 1,554,529 of record NZ_CP152019.1, on the reverse strand, counting down.
ATCTTTCCGCACTTCCATCTGCAACCACCCACTTCGAATCCGCTCGCAATTGACCAAACATCCCCATAATGCCCATGCATGTGTCATAGACTTCCTGGTTCAGTTCAGCAGCAAATACCTTGTTCATTGAAGGTCGGAAAGGTGCTTCATTGGCATTTTCATGCGACCAAGCAGCCCGATAATTAAGCAATCGAAGTACTTCAAGTTTGACCGTCAATTCGGCTAGGCTGTCGCGTACCCCAGGATTATCAATGACTCGATTTCCATCCATCACGGTTTCCTTCGCCCATTCCGTCGTCTCTTCCACCATGCGTTCCATTCTGGAGTAAGTAGACAACATCAGCCTCTCTAGGGATAGTTGTGTCGTAATGTATTGCCATCCCTTATTCTCCTCACCTACCAATGCATCGGCAGGTACACGAACGTTATCATAGTAGGTACTGTTCGTTCTTTCTCCCATCAAATGCGTCGTATCTACAGAAACCCCCGGCGTGTTCGTCGGTACTAAAAAGATGGAGATGCCTTTATGTTTAGGCGCATCGGGATCCGTCCGTGCTGCGAGCCAAATGTAATCGGATATGTGGGCATTTGTCGTAAACACTTTTTGTCCATTAATGATGTACGAATCGCCGTCTTTCACCGCTCGCGTTTGCAAAGAAGCAAGGTCAGTACCCGCCTCTGGCTCCGTGTAGCCAATCGCCACTTCGATTTCGCCTTTTAAAATCTTTGGCAAGAAGTAGTTTTTTTGCTCTTCTGTTCCAAGCTTCATAAGCGTCGGACCAACCGTCTCCAGCGTAATAAAAGGAATGTTCACACCTGTACGATTGATTTCTTCCAAGAAGATATATTGCTCCAAAGGTGTTTTTCCTTGTCCCCCATATTCAACAGGCCATCCAACGCCAAGCCAGCCATCCTCGCCCAACTTCTTAATGTAGGTCTTCCACAATGGACCTCCATCGGGATTTCCCTTTAATTCTTCTACGAGTTCTGGCGTTACATGTTTGTCTAGATAGGTGCGGATTTCTTGCTTCAATTGTTGCTGTTCGTCAGTTAAATCAAAACGCATCTCTCTCACCCCATTACTTTTTTTAGGAATACGTCATCAAGAAACTATCCTACTTCTTATGAATAACAACGGTTTTAACCGTATGCTTCATTAGCCGGTGTAAACTGTTCTCGAAGTGTTCTCTTCAAGATTTTCCCTGTCGAATTCCGAGGTAGTTCGGATTCGAATCTAATTTCGGAAGGTCGTTTAAAGCTTGCTAAATGCTCGCGACAATGAGTCATTAGCTCTTCAACTGGCGGGGGATTCTCTATATCATGCGCGACAATCACGGCCAATACTTCTTCTCCCCATTCCAAACTTGGAACGCCAACGACTGCCACATCAGCTACCGTAGGATGTTGAAAGAATACATCTTCGATTTCTGCTGGCGAAATATTCTCCCCGCCTCGGATGATCATATCGGAGCTGCGACCACATAAAAACAAATAACCATCTTCATCAAGCCAGCCCATATCCTCCGTATTTATCCAACCATCTACCAACGTTTCTTTAGAAGCCTCTGGACGTTTCCAATAGCCCTTCATCGACCTACCTGTTCGCACATAGACATTGCCAATCGTCTTCGCTTCTACTGGGTTACGATCATCATCGACTACCATAATTTCAACACCTGGGAGCGGCTTACCCACTGATGACAAACGCTGAATCTTCGTCTCAATTTCCTCACTTGTCCCCGTCAGTTTATGATCTTCCGGTGTAAGTACAGAAACGGTAGACGTCGTTTCTGTCATCCCAAACCCATTTGCGAAATTCGTCGTATCCGGGAATAATTCAATCGCCTTGCGAATAACTGGAAGCGGCATCGGAGCAGCACCGTACGATAAATTCTCCAGACTACTTAAGTCCGTTGAACTGAAATCTGGGTGATCCATCACTTGCTTGAGCATCGTTGGCACCATGAACGCATGATTTACTTGTTCTTTCTCGACAGAATGCAACCACTCGCCCGCTTCAAATTGCCTGATGAGCACTAAGCGTCGACCACTGTAAATGGCGTTACAAATACTCGTCGCTCCAGCAATGTGATAGTTCGGTATACAAACAATCGAAGAACCTTGATCTGTACTGCCGGCCACTTCCGAGTGACCCATCACATAGTTTGTTAACTGCCCATGTGTAATCATGACGCCTTTCGGTTTACTTGTTGTACCACTTGTATACAATAGAACCGCCAAATCACCCGATTCTACATCCGCAAATCCTTCATGCGGCTGAGTAACGCCTTTTTTCACTGCATCGTATGTGAGAAAGTCTTGATCTGTTTTCCCAATGCAGATGGTAGATTGGATGCCACTCGTCGGTAAAAACGGTGTGATTAAATCCACGTAACGTGGTTCCAAAAATAACACCTTAATACCTGCATCCTGAATCATAAATGACAGTTCATCCACTTTCGCGCGATAATTGATCGGCACGATGACTGCACCTAATTGAAACGCTGCAAAAAAGATTTCAATCATCTCCGAACAATTTGTTGCGATGAGACCAATGCGGTCGCCTTGCCCTATTCCAGATGACGCAAGTGCCGCTGCAAGACTTCCTGTATTATCCATTAACTGTGAATACGTCTGTCTTTCATCTCCAAATGTAAGGATTTCTTGTTCTGGTACCATCCCGGTAGCAATCTCTAGCAATAGATACGCATTCAACCCCGACCCCTCCTTTGTCAATATTCCAACTTTTCAATATATTCTATTACTACACATATAGTAATCCAAGATTGCTATAAACGCAATACCTAAAATAAAAATTACTTGTAAGTTTTACAGGTTATCCAAATATTCAGATTATCATTGATATTGCGTATAAAGTAATATATAGTTTCAGAATAGGCAATCTATTCTCCCCCATTTTTTTGTAGCTATGACATAGGATTGAGTAATTCAATACATTCTAGGGGTGATATACATGGAAACTAAAAACGTCGACCGGAGAATTTTACGCACAAAACAAGCGTTACGAGACGCATTAATTTCTTTGCTAAATGAAAAAGATCTATCTGTTATCTCTATTACCGATATCGTCAACCGCTCAGATTTAAATCGTTCTACTTTTTATGCACATTTTAAAGACAAAGAGGATTTACTCGCTTGCTTAATTGAGGATTTAACAAAGGGGATTATTAATAGCATAGAGGACCTATCGTACGATACCCCAACAAAGATCAATGAAAAAACGTTTCTCCTACATGCAGCAACTACCATTTTTTCTTATATCGAAAAGCATTCACTCTACTTCAAAACATTATTGAATAATAGAAGAACACGATTTATTCCGCTTCTTTCTGAGGACTTGTATCATTTTTTCTTAAAGAGAATTGAACACCAAGAAATAGATGATGAACAACCTATTCATAGTGGTTTTTTCGCCTGCTATCTTTCGTCAACCCTCGTCGGTTTTATTTGCCATTGGTTATTCTCTCCAGACTCGGAACATGATTCGAACGATATAGCCAATGAACTTACTAAAATCATGATGTTGAAACCCTACATTCCCCATTTAACACCTGCAAATATTTTATGATTAGACCCTGTAATTGTTAATTAAACCCTTTTCAGTTGTTACTAGCATCGTTTTCATACATTTCCTCTAAAAGTGTCGGGTTACCGATATTTTTGCTACTTTTAGTGGTTGTCAAGTTGAATATTCCCCCATATAATTCACCCAATGACTAGTAGTCAGAATTTTTCACCACCTAATTTACTTCGGGGGAGGCGTATTACGGTTCTGATATTTATATTTTGTAAGCGCATTCAACATTATTTATAGACCAGTCATCAGAAAGCGATGTAAGTATTTGTTGTAGGGCTATTCGTGGCAGTTAAAAATGATTAGGGGGAATATTCATGGAAGTTAGGGAGAATTCAGAAGTTCAAACGTCTACATCACAATGGATTCAGTTTATTGCTGTCGTATTTGGTGCATTCGTAGCGATTGAAGCAATGGCCTTTCAAGCTCCTGTAATTGCAGTGATTTCTACACATTTTGAAGTTCCAGCGCATTTGGCCGGTATCATGATACTCTCTTTTTACATTGCCTCTGCCTCACTCTATCCCATCACGGGAAGATTCGCAGATCAGTATGGACGAAAACGAGTCCTTCTTATCGGATTAGCCATTTTTACAATTTCTGAATTTGCCGCTGCCATCAGCCCAACCTTCTCTTTCTTACTCGTTTGTAAAGTGTTTCAGGGAGTAGGCGTTGCCGCCATTTTCCCGGTTGTCATCGCGTATATCGGCGTCCTCTTTCACCCGGACCAACGTGGGATGGCTTCAGGCTTGTTCAACTCGATTCAAGCCGTTGCGGCTATGCTCGGCGCAGGACTCGCAGGATTTTTGGTCAGCATCTATGGATGGCCTATTATTTACTGGGTTAGCGGTGCATTAGCACTAGCAGGGTTTTTCGTCGTACTATTTTTCGTCAAAGAGTCGAAAGGGGTCGTCCAAGGTTCTTTTGATTATCTTGGCGTTGTCTTAGTCTTCATTACTACTGGATGTTTGTTATCCGTTTCCACTCTCGTAGGCCAATTTGGGATTTCGTCACCTTATACCTTAGGCGCCTTGTTCATGGGCTTCTTGTCAGCATTTCTATTATGGAAAACGGGCAACAAAAAACCAAATCCTATTATGGAATTGTCTTTATTGAAAAAGCGTACATTCGCTTTGGTTGGGCTCATTTACTTGTTATATGTTGCGGCTATGCAGCTACTGATCTTTTCCATGAGCTTTTTCTTAAATTTACGACCTAATGGAGATGTAACGGAAGCAGGGTTATTTTTTCTATTCAATTCAGCCGCTGCCGCTGTTGGCGGTTTGATTGTCGGAAGGCTTGCCGACAAAGTCAATCCGAAAAAACTACTTATTTGCACATTTATGATACCGACAGCCTCCCTGTTCTTAATTTCTCGGGTGGAGTCGGAGACATCAATCAGTCATATTTTAATGCTAGCCGCATTCTTTGGAATTGGTTCAGCAATTTCTATCCTGTTCAAATATGCGTTAAACGTAATCCCAGCGGAAAAGTATGGAGCAGGCTCTGCGATTTTGTCTTTCATTCGCGACTTTGGGGCACCTTTAGGTTCCGTCACGGGTATCGTGCTCTTTACAAGTTTTAGTGAATCGTCTAAACAGGCTTCCCTTGCGAGCCAAGCGTCGGCGGCTGGTGTAAATCCAGACCTTATGGGTGCTGTACAACAAGCGGGAAGTTCTGGCGGTCAAATCATTGATAGTGCGCTGGCAAACGAGTTACAAATGCTTGGCATACAATTCGAAGACTTGATGGCGACAGCTTTAGGCGAAGCCGCTACCACGGCAATCCAAAATATGTCCTTTGTTGTTGCGGGGATCTTTATCGTCCTTATTATTCTGAGCAGTCTTGTTCCGCAGGTGAAATCATCGAAACAACCAGCTGTGATTGACGTGAGTCAGGAAGAGTTAGCTTAATAGCCTGTTTCTGTTATCACATTCTCTTTATATGATATTAATTTTTAATCTTGTTACTTAGGAGGGGTATGAGTTGACAGTAATGGATTTGATAATTACAAATGCTGTGATTTTGAAGCTGAATGCGCAAAATGAAAAAGCATGCTCTTTAGCTGTTAAAGATGGGCGGATTATGGAGATTTGGGATACGCCAACGCCTCCTACCAACACCGTAAACATTTCAGATCAAACAAAAATCGTCAACTTAGAAGGCGCTACCTTGATTCCAGGTTTTATCGATACACATAACCACATTTTGTCTTACGCACTGATGATGGACATGGTAAATTGCAGCTCACCACTCAATACAACGATTGAGGATCTAGTAACGAGAATACGTGCCAAAGCTGAACAGCTTCCTGAAGGTCAGTGGATACAAGGTTTTGGCTATGATGATACGCTCCTACAGGAACAGCGCCATCCTACTAGAAAAGAACTCGACAAAGCGGTACCGAATCATCCTGTCTATATTAGCCATTCTTCTGGTCATATAGCTGTCGCCAATTCAAAAGCATTAGAATTGGCGATGATTCCGGAAAATATTGAGGACACTTCAAAGGGGAGCTTTGGTAGGGATAGTAACGGATGCCTGAATGGTGTTTTATATGAACATGCGGCGATGTGCCCTGTCACTCAGGTCATTCCGGAAAAGACAGAAGCGGAAATGATTGAACTGCTTGGCAAAGCAGCGCAAGAATATATTTCCCAGGGAATCACCATGAATACCGATGCTGCAGTCGGCATGTTGAATGATCCTGGCAAAGAATTACAAGTCCATTTTAAAGCGGCAAAATCGAAGGTCAACCCGATGCGCTCCCAATTAATGATCATGCACACACTTCTACAGGGAGGTGGCATGTTTAGTCATTACTCTGCGGAGCAACTCGCTCAAGAAATACAAGAACAGTCAAATGGGCGGATTCAGTTAGATAGTGCAAAGCTATTCCAGGATGGCTCCATACAAGGTTTAACTGGAGCTTTACGACAGCCTTATTATTGTGATGGACAATTAACGGGTAATCTCATCCACGAGCAAAAAGCCTTTAACAAGCAATTACTCGATTTACACAGCCGTGGATTCCGAATTGCGATTCACGGAAATGGCGACAAGGCGATTGAGTCGATTTTGGAAGGATATGAGTATGCGCTACAAAATGCCCCCCGACAAGATCACCGACATCGCATTGAACATGCACAAACAGCAAGTTCAGAGGATTTACGTAAAATGAAAGCACTTGGCGTAGCGAGTTCCTTTTTTATTAATCATGTCTATTATTTTGGCGACAGACATGAACGTATATTTCTCGGACCCGAACGTGCACAGCGCATCAGTCCCGTGAAAGAAGCAGCTGACAAAGGCTTGTTGTTTACCGTACATTCTGATTGTCCAATTACCCCTATCTCTCCCCTATTTTCTATTTGGGCAATCGTCAATCGCCTGACGATAGAGGGACGTGTCTTGGGAGCCGATCAAAGAACCGATGTCCTTACAGCTTTAAAATCCATGACCCTTTATGGTGCACAGCTAAACTTTGACGAAGAAGCATCGGGAAGTATTGAAGTAGGCAAACGTGCAGACTTTGCGATTCTAGATAAAGATCCAACAGCTGTTGACCCGATTCACATTAAAGATATAAAAGTTCTTGCTACATTTATAGATGGAGAGATGGTTTATAAACGAGCAAAAAGTTTAGTAACATACTAAGTCTATTCTTCATTCAAAGGTCGGTTCGACAAATGTCGAGCCCCGATCTTTTGAATGAAGAAAGAAGTATTCTTGAAAGTAGTTAAAGGTAGGTATGCCAATGGAGCTGAGTATTGTTATTCAATCAATTGCTATCATTTCATTCATGATTGTAATTGGGGCGGTTCTTTCAAAGTCATTCCAATTCAATGATGATACTCGTGGTGTGTTCATCAGTTTGATTGTCAATATTGCGATGCCGAGCATTATTTTATCGAGCATTTTTAATGTGAAGATGGATAATGATACATTTCGTACGATTATTCTTGTTTTTTTCGTATCCATCTTGATAAATGTCGTTGGAATCGGCTTAGGTTGGGTACTATCATTCATTTTTTATAAAAAATCAAAAAAACATGCTGAGCTAGCTTTATTGGCCGGTCTTGGCAATACGGGTTTTATCGGCATTCCGTTATGCGCGGTGCTAATTGGGCCTGAAGGTGCATTGTATGCCGCCATTTTTGATGCAGGTGTGGATTTTACGATTTGGACTGTAGGCGTCCTAATACTGCAAAAAAATCGATCAATTGAGCTTGATACATTTAAATCAATGATTAATATTCCACTTATCTCTATTTTTGTTGGGCTAATTGTATCGTACTTTCATTATAGCCCCCCAACATTAATCATCAATCTAGTCGATCAGTTAGCGGCACTTGCCGCACCATTAGCCATGTTTTACATAGGTATTCTTGTCATGTCTATCAAGTTTTCAAGAGTAAAAGACAATGGCTTAAAAGTTTGGATTCCTATTTCTGTGAAGCTCCTGATGCTGCCAGCGTTGGTTGCCGTATTAATTGGCTATTTTCAATTAGACATGACCATTGTCCAAACCGTGCTGATTCAATCGATGATGCCGACATTAACCTTGGCCTCTATCTTATTTGCAAAATACTCTGCCGATGAGGACATGGGCGCCATTACGACCGTGTTATCTACGATTCTTGCATTATTAACGATTCCTGTCATGATTTACGTGTTAACGTACTTTAGTCTGCTTACTTAACCAAATGTGATTGAAGAAACAACCAATAAAAATAACTTTACAAGCGGTGGGAGGTTATGCATTTTACAATTTACAGTGAATAGAGATTGTGGAACTTCTGTCACGGAAACTAAATATACGTAGGGGGAATACTCATGGAGTTAAATGAAACTGTAGTACCCAAAACGACCAAATCGCAATGGATTCAGTTTTCCGCTTTAGTATTCGGGGCTTTTATCGCTATTGAAGCAATGGCTTTTCAAGCTCCTGCCATCCCAGTTATTGCTGCACATTTTGAAGTTCCATCCCATTTAGCTGGTTTAATCGTCCTGTCGTTTTACATTGTCTCTGCGTCACTTTATCCCATTACGGGAAGACTAGCGGATAAGCATGGAAGAAAGCGCGTGCTATTAATCGGGATTGGGATTTTTGCCATCGCGGAATTCGCAGCTGCTGTTAGCCCAACCTTCTCTTTTCTACTCGTCGCACGTGTTTTTCAAGGTGTAGGCGTTTCTTGTATATTCCCAATCGTCATTGCCTACATCGGAATCATCTTCCAACCTGAACAAAGGGGCATCGCTTCCGGAATATTTAACTCCGTACAAGCTGTAGCTGCTATGCTCGGAGCGGGCCTTGCAGGCTTTTTAGTAAAAGTATACGGCTGGCCAATCATTTACTGGATTAGCGGTGTCTTAGCAGTTGCCGGCTTCTTAGTTGTATTGTTCTTTATTAAAGAATCGAAAGGTGTCGTCAAAGGATCTATGGATTTTGTCGGGATTCTTTTGCTCTTTGTCACAACTGCCTGTATTTTATCGGTTTCTACACTTGTAGGTCAGTTCGGAATTGCATCGCCCTACACACTCGGCACACTAGCAACTGGCGTACTAGCAGCTGCACTTTTATGGTTTTTCGGAAATCGAATCCCCAATCCACTTATCGAGCTGTCTTTATTGAAGAAACGCGTTTTTGCCTTAGCGGCGCTTGGCTATTTAACGTTTACTGCCGCACTACAATTATTCATCTATTCCATGAGCTTCTTTCTTACTTCACGTCCTGGGGGAGATGTCGCGGAAACGGGATTATTCTTCATGTTTAACTCCGGTGCCGCTGCTATTGGGGGCGTGATTATCGGCAAGTTAGCGGATAAAGTCAATAATAAGAAACTGCTGATTTGCACGCTCATTATACCAACTACTGCCCTACTCATTTTCTCTAGAATTGATGCAAGTACGTCTACTTCCTATATTTTGCTATTAGCCGCTTTCTTCGGTGTCGGTACAGCCATTCCGATTTTCTTTAAATACGCTTTAAATGTCATTCCAACTGATAAGTACGGTGCCGGCTCTGGGTTATTATCGGTTATCCGTGACTTCGGTGCTCCTCTAGGTTCTGTCACGGGGATCGTGCTCTTTACAAAATTCAGCCTATCAGCCCAGCAAAACTCACTCACAAGTCAAGCCGCTGCTGCTGGCGTTAACCCTGATCTCATGGGAGCCGTACAGCAAGCCGGAAACTCTGGTGGTAAAGTCATCGATGGCGCTTTAGCAACCGAATTGCAAACGCTCGGCATACGTTTTGAAGAGCTCATGGCGACAGCCTTAGGTGAAGGTGCTACGATGGGAATCCAAAATATGTCTCTCATTGTCGCCAGCCTCTTTGCGTCTATCATCGTTCTCAGCCTTTTCCTCCCACAGAAAAAAGCTGTGAAGGAACAACCTGTAGTCACTACACATGCTGAGGAAAATTTAGTGTAAATGAAATGATTTGGTACAACAAGACAACCTTCATCCAAAGATGAAGGTTGTCTTGTTTCATCAGTTTGTCCTTGCAATACAGGACAATAAAAAATACCCACCATTGACTAAACAATGAAGGGTAAAATCGTTGGTACTAATATGCCCTCGGCGGGAGTCGAACCCACATTTCAAGCTTCGGAGGCTTGCGTGCTATCCATTGCACCACGAGGACGTTAGGTTTCACAAACACTATAACAACGCTGTTTATAATACTTTTCGAAACTTTGATAACGTGTTATCCGATATTTTCATGCAATATTAATTATAGCCCATCTGAAACACCTAGTCAATACCTTAATAATGGTTTTCATCATTCCAATACGGATGAATAAACACTAATATTGCAGAATTTATTTTAAAAGCGTTATATTTGACCTTCGTTGACCATACTATGTATGATAAAGTTAGAGTTGAAACATAAAGCGGTTTCAACAGACTGAAATGGCTTGTTTGAAAAGAAAGAAAAAAGAACTGAGGATGACTGAATAACTGCCATATTCATCGGTAAAAATGATGAGTGCTACTGGTATAAACATCCAAATGCTATTTTTTTCTAAATTTTTGAACATCCTCAAAAAACTATCCACCTTGAAGGAGGAAATGGAATGAATCTAATACCAACAGTAATCGAACAAACAAGCCGTGGAGAGCGGGCTTACGATATTTACTCCCGTCTCTTGAAAGACCGCATTATTATGCTTGGTAGCGGTATCGACGACAATGTGTCCAACTCGATTGTCGCACAGCTTCTTTTCTTAGAAGCAGAAGATCCAGATAAAGACATTTCAATTTATATCAACAGCCCGGGTGGAAGCATTACAGCTGGAATGGCAATTTACGATACAATGCAGTTCATCAAACCTGATGTGCAAACCATTTGTATCGGGATGGCCGCTTCAATGGGCGCATTCCTTCTTGCAGCTGGTACGAAAGGCAAACGCTTTGCCTTACCAAACGCGGAAGTGATGATTCACCAACCACTTGGCGGCGCACAAGGTCAAGCAACAGAAATCGAAATTGCTGCGAAGCGCATTCTTTTCCTACGTGAAAAACTAAACGGCATCCTTGCAGAACGTACGGGACAGCCGATTGAAGTTCTAGCTAGGGACACAGACCGTGATAACTTCATGACAGCAGAACGTGCGAAAGAATACGGCTTAATTGACCATATTATCTCTCGTAGCGACATGAAAGACGCAAAATAATCATCTTGAAAGCCGATCCTAATGGGTCGGTTTTTTCTTATGCACAAAGATTATGCGGGGTCTGCACAACTTTTTACGCGCTCTGACAGCTGCTTTGCGCGGTTCGCACAACTGTTTGCGCGCTCTGCCAGCCACTTTGCGCGGTTCACACAACATTATGATCGCTTCGCCAGCCACTTTGCGCGGTTCACACGACATTATGATCGCTTCGCCAGCCACTTTGCACGGTTCACACGACATTATGCGCGCTCCGATAATACAACGTAATAAACAAAACCGTCCCATTGTCAGCGATCGACAGGAGACGGTCCGGGTTATGTTCAATTTTCGCTTCCAACGAGTGCTGTGAGGGCATCTAATGCTTTTTCCTCGTCAACGCCGTTCGCAATTAGCTTAATCGATGTGCCGCGTGCAATCGCAAGGCTCATGATCCCCATAATACTTTTTGCATTCACTTGGCGATCTTCTTTCTCCAAAAATAAATCAGCCATAAATTTATTCGCTTCTTGCACAAAAAGCGCTGCTTGTCTTGCCTGCAACCCTGTTTTCATTTTAACTTCAACTGTTCTTTCTACCATACTCAAACGAGCTCCTCTCTTAATCCGTGACATCCGCTGGAGACTTCATCGGCTACCGATGCCTCCACTACGGAGATTTTCCGCGATTTCCTCAATCTTTCTTAACCGGTGATTGACACCAGACTTACTCACCGTTCCACCTGATACTAGTTCGCCTAGCTCTTTCAACGTAATGTCTTGATTTTCTACCCGTAGCCGCGCAATTTCCTGCAGTCTATCCGGGATTTGATCAAGTCCAATCGTGCGTTCAATGAATTTAATATTTTCTACTTGACGCTGTGCCGCTCCAATGGTTTTATTCATATTGGCGGTTTCACAATTCACAAGTCGGTTTACACTGTTTCGCATATCCCGTAAAATCCGAACGTCTTCAAATTTCATTAACGATACGTAAGCACCGACTAAACTTAGAAAATCTGAAATCTTTTCAGCTTCTTTTAAATAGGCAATATAGCCATTTTTACGTTCAATCGATTTGGCATTCAAATGATATTTGTTCATCAGTTCCACGAGGTCTTCACTATGTTCCTTATATATCGAAAAAATTTCAAGGTGGTAAGAAGACGTTTCTGGGTTATTGACTGAACCCCCCGCTAGAAAGGCCCCCCGTACATAAGCCCGTTGACAGCACTTCTTTTTCACCAAAGCCTTCGAAATTTCATTTTTAAATTGGAATGTACCCGTCAAGATAAGCAAATCCTCAAGCAATGGCTTAGCTCCATCTCGAATCCGACAAATGTAGACGTTATTCTTTTTCAAACGCATCTTTTTTCGAACAAGTAATTCGACTTTATATGGATATAAGCGCTTTAAGTTGGAATATAAACGCCTAGCAATTGCGGCATTTTCCGTTTGCACATCAAGACTCAATTGCTTATTTGAAAAGGATAATGCACCATTCATCCTGATAAATGCTGCAACCTCAGCCTTTAAACAACAATCTTCCGCTTCAATCTGTGTGATTTCTTTTTTTGTTTCTGATGCAAAAGACATGACTTCCCCCTTTCTCGGCGACGATCACGTCTATTCCGTTGTCATAATAATGTCATCAGCCAATCAGCTACTTTTTCCGAGTCATGCATTAAAACGCCTTCTTTCAACACCGCTATCTCTTTCACGACAATTTGCGGAACAAGTTGCTGCAACTTTTCTTCATCATTTTCGACAGGCCACGGAGGTCCCACTCGTTCCTGGCCATACAATGTCGAAAAATCTGTTCCATTTAATAATATCGTATCAATAAATGCTTTTCCCGCATGATCGTATAAGGCTTGAACATGTTCTGAAGCTGTGTAACGATACGTTTCTCCAGCTTGCGTTGCTAAGTTGCCAATATACACCTTTTTAGCTTGACATGCTAGTACTGCTTCACGAATGACTGGCACGAGTATCGTTGGCAAAATGCTCGTATACAAACTACCAGGTCCAAAAACAATCAAATCTGCCGCCATAATCGTATCAACCGTTTCTGGCAGTGGCTTTACTTCCTGTGGTGACATATACACCCTGCGAATTCGATGCCCATAAACCGGGATTTTCGACTCACCTGTGACAATTGTCCCATCTTCTAGCTCAGCATGCAATGTAATTCGTTGATTGGCAGCGGGTAACACCTTCCCTTTGATGTTTAACACGCGGCTCATTTGCTCGACAGCCCGGGAGAAATCACCTGTAATATCCGTCATTGCGGCAAGCATCAGATTACCAAGCGAGTGTCCCTTCAACTCTTCAACGGTTTTAAAGCGATATTGAAACATTTCTTCAAAAAGCGGTTCTACGTCTGAAAGCGCTGCCATCACTTTGCGAATATCTCCGGGCGGCGGAATATCCAGAAGTCTTCCAGAACTTCCACCATCATCCGCAACAGTTACAACCGCAGTCAGATCCACAGGATGGCTTTTCAAGCCACGAAGTAATGTCGACAATCCGGTCCCGCCCCCGAAGACGACAACTTTTTTCAATTTACCGGATTGCAACATGCCGTCAGCCCTTTCGTTTTTCAATATCTCGATGTGTAATTAACGTTCGATACTCCTCTTGGAAACTAGCTCCAAAAAACTCCGCAAGCGTTACGGAACGATGCTGTCCACCCGTACAACCAAAAGCAACCACCACTTGCGCCTTTCCTTCATTCTTATATTGTGGAATTAAGAATTTAAACAGGTCTGTCAATTTCTCAATGAGGATCTGCGTATCACTCCATTTGAGAACATAATCATATACTTCTTGATTCAAGCCTGTTTTTGCTTTTAACTCCGGAAGATAGAAAGGATTTGGTAAAAAACGAACATCGAAAACAACATCGGCATCGATTGGCATTCCATGTTTGAAACCAAACGAGATGAAATTCACCGTAAAGCCAGCGCTGTCTTTAGATGAAAACTCAGCCATAATCTTTTCCCGCAATTCCCGAGGCTTTAAGCTAGATGTCTGATAAATGGAACGCGCTCGGCCTCTCAACTCAGACAACAGCAACCGTTCCTTCTGAATACCTGCAAGCGGTAATCCGCCTTCTGCTAAAGGATGGGAACGCCTAGTTTCCTTGTAACGTCGAACGAGCGTCTCATCGTCCGCATCCAAAAATAGGATACGGGATGATACACCATCCGTTCGTAGTAAATCATCTAACGCACCAATAATCGAATCAAATAAGTCGCCCCCACGCGTATCCATGACAGCAGCAATTCGCCTCATGCGATTATCGGATTTCATCATCAAATCAAGAAATGTCACAAGTAACTCAGGTGGTAAATTATCGATACAGTAAAACCCTAAATCCTCAAAACATTGCATCGCAACGGTTTTACCTGCACCCGACATCCCCGTAATAATAACTACTTCCATATCGTTACTAGGTTTTACATTCTCCATCATTGACGATCGCCTCCAACTGAATTCTGGATTTCTTCCCTTAACAGTTTAAATTGCTCGGTATAAAAGAACGTTCCATATTGCATACCGTTCTGCGACACGGCGAACAATAAATTCGTTCGATCTCCTTCAGCCATAGGTAGCGTCTGTAAACTTTCTATCGGGTGCCATTCAAGCTCACCCTCAGTTGTTGTGGTCCATGGTGTCCCCGCTAAATCATGTGCCACGAATGTATAAAGCATCCATTCGTCTTTCACATTTTCACCGGCTTCATCCATAATGACCATTGTATAAATTCCTTTTACATGCGGATTTACAGGCTTTGCACCCGTTTCCTCTGTAAATTCTCGCACCGCCGCAGTATAGACCGATTCACCAGCGTCCATTTTTCCTCCTGGTGCCACATACCAACCACGGCGAGGTTTTTTTAGTAATAATACATGACCGTCTTTTACGACGAGTAAGTTTGCAATTCGTTGCATATGAACAACCCCACTTTTTTTTCAAGTGTATAGTATGATTATACAACGAATTCACCATAAACGACATAAAAAAGGGGCTATCTACTGGATTATCCCAGTAAATAGCCTTTATCTGTACATAATATCAAAAGGGGGGTCAATTGATACTTCTACTATACCCCAATTACATTGCATTTCCGTTACAGTCATGTTAAAGATTGATGTAATTAAGCTTTGTTAAACTTCGGCGCCTAACTTCTCCATCAATTCCTCAATATACTTCTGTGCAGCTTGTGCCGCAATACTGCCATCGCCTGTCGCTGTAACGACTTGACGCAATAATTTCTCACGGACATCACCCGCTGCGTAAATCCCAGGTACAGATGTCTCCATAATATCGTTTGTCGCAATATAGCCATTGTCATCTAGAATGCCTAGTTTTTCGAATGGCGCCGTCAATGGATCCATACCGATGTAAACAAAGACACCGTTCGTTTCAAATTCTTTTTCAGAACCGTCAACTGTTGAAACAAGTGTCACCGAACCGACTTTACCGTCTCTCGCATTCACTTCTTTCACCGTCGTGTTCCAGATGAAATCGATTTTATCATTCGCAAATGCACGATCTTGTAAGATTTTTTGTGCACGCAATTCATCACGGCGATGAATGATCGTTACTTTATCTGCAAAACGTGTCAAATAAGTACCTTCTTCAACCGCAGAATCTCCGCCGCCAATCACGACAAGTTCCTTTTGACGGAAGAATGCGCCATCACATACCGCACAATAACTGACGCCGCGACCTGTCAATTCGCTTTCGCCTGGAATACCCATTTTACGGTATTCAGCACCTGTTGTAATAATAATCGCACGCGCTTTATATTCTTTGCCGCCAGCAATAATCGTTTTGTAGCTTTCACCGTCGATGACTTCTGTGACGTCTCCATATGCGTATTCAGCACCGAATTTCTTCGCATGCTCAAACATTTTTGCCGATAAATCTGGGCCTAAAATATGATCGAAACCAGGATAGTTTTCAATTTCTTCCGTATTCGCCATTTGACCACCCGGAACCCCACGCTCAAGCATTAGCGTCGATAAGTTCGCACGTGATGTATAAACAGCAGCTGTCATTCCAGCAGGTCCAGCACCAATAATAATCACATCATACACTTTTTCAGTTGACATCCAAATTTCCTCCTCGACTACATTCACTCTTACCAAATCGTATAAGATTGAGAAGCCCCATTCAACTTTTCTGCCTATATAGATTGCATTTATGATTTTCATCTACTATCCAGCGAAGGCGCCTTACAAGCGGTCGCCGCGCGTTGTTAATGGGATTCCTTATTTCAAGTTGATATAGGTTTACTATGCACCTATTCACTCAACATTACGCATCAAACTGCGGTAAAAACTCAATAAGCTCACCTATATACTTCGTCAACGTTGGCACAGTCGTCCCAAACGCACGGGCACTTGCCACTTTTGTCACACCTGTGTAACGCGATGACTGGAACATATAATCGACGGCAGCTGCAAGTGCAGCCGGATTACGAAACACATACGAACGGCTCAATGCAGTTTCACAAAGCGTAAACCACATTTGGAACAGATGACCCGCTTGCTTATCTAAAGGCTTGTACTTGTCATAAAGCAAATTCGTCGTCTCAAGCGCACGCATAAATGACTTTTCAAAAGCCGTCTCTGGCGAAAATGCATAGTCTAGACTATCTGCTAAAAACAGGCGTTCCAAATCACTGAGCTTATCCGTTTCAATATAAGACGGATGTGCGATAATCTCCTGCTTATGTGACGACTTGCCAAGAAGATAAAAACCAAACATTCTTTCACTGCGATATTTATTCGTAATTTTATGGAGTAAAAAATCTCGGTCCTGTTCCAACGAATCTGCTTGCATCTCTCCGTGTATGTCTTGCCACGGCTCATAGCCCGCCTTCGTTGGATCAATCTCAATGAGCTTCGCATATGCCTCACGAGCTATTTCCTCATGCCCGGAAAAATACGCCGAATGCGACAGCCAGAAATAATAGCCGACATCCCCTTCAAAGCCTCTTTTCTGAAGACTGCGCAACCAATGATACGCCTCTTTATGCTTGCCAACGAGCGCAAATGTCGCTCCTAACTTATAGCGATGCTCAAATTGATACGGCTTGACTTTCACTAAGAACCGCAACAATTCCTCCAAGCTTTCCTCATCCTTCTCGTAATAATAAAAAACCGCCAGATTGCAGAGCGCATGGATATTCCCTTTGTTACGCTCCAACACATCATCAAGTAATTCCTTCGCACGCTTCGTTTTTCCAATGTAAAAATAAGCGAGTGCTAAATTATTATACGCTGCCCAAAACTCAGGATAATCAATAATCAGTCCCTCTAACAAATCCACGGCAGGCTGAAACTCGCCAGATTCCATCATCCTGCGTGCCTTCTCTTGCAGATAATACATCTCTCCATCAGGCATATCATCGTCTTCCGCTGAAAAAGCCGCTTCTTGCTCAGCAAAATCAATAATTTCCATTGCCTCATCCGCAAAAACACCCTCTGGATCCATACCGATATACGTTTCTGCATACATCTTCGCATCACGTAATAGTCCAAGATGTGCGTGCACCTCTGCTAAGTAAAAGACAATTTCATCCTCTGTAGGGTCTAGTTCGTGTGCCGTCATAAGCATTTCATGGGCTTCTTCGAACTTACCTTCTTCCATGACAAGTACGCCATATTGCATCAGAATCGCCGGGTTATTCGGACTAAATTCCTTTGCTCTTTTTAAATATTTATGCGCATCCTCAAAACGATCACGCTGTATCGCTTGAAGCGCTTTATCATAATAAAATTCACCATTTGGAATGAACGAAATAACTTTCTTATCCTGCGTCTTACGTGTTTTATCCAATCCTATTCCCCCGAAAAAAGAAGAAGGAACGCACCATACGTTCCTTCTCGTAATACTCCCTATTATAGCACAACTTCCGCTGCCGCTTACATCTTCTCTACCTCCGCGGACTTCCGATTGCGCTCAGCCATTTGTTCCTGTGTGAAAATAATTTTCACAGGATTCCCCCCCGCAAAAACCCCTGGTGGAATATCTCGATTCACAAGGGACGCAGCCGAAACAATCGCTCCATCGCCAATCTCCACCCCTGGAAGAATCGTCGTATTCGCGCCAATTAACACATTCTTGCCAATCACGACATCACCGATACGGTACTCCTCGATCAAATACTCATGTGCAAGAATCGTCGTATTGAAACCAATCACCGAATTGTCGCCGACCTTAATACGCTCTGGGAACATAATATCAGGCATCACCATTAGCGCAAATGACGTCTTCTCTCCCACTTCCATCTTTAAAAATGTTCGATACAGTACATTTTTAAGCGCGATAAAAGGGGTATACCTCGCTAGCTGGATGACAATGAAATTTTTTACGACTTTGAAAAATGGAACCGTCTGATAAATATGCCACAATGAATTGGCATTGCCTTTTGCCGGATACCTCTCCGTACGTCTCACACCGGTTCACCTTTAACGATTTTCAGCATATCCGAAATATGGTGCAACATATAATCCGGCTGATACGTTTGCAAGAAGGATTCCCCTTTTATAGACCAAGCAACCGCCGCAGTGCGGACACCTGCATTTTTTCCACCTTCGATATCATGATAATTGTCACCAATCATCAGCGCTTCCTCTGCTGTAGCTCCTAACTTTTCGAGCGCAAGGACAATCGGCTCTGGATCGGGTTTCGGGTTCGTGACATCATCTATACCAATGACTACGTCAAAGACACCTTCTACATCTAGCAACCCCAAACCTCTCTCAATCATGTCCTTTCTCTTTGTCGAGACGATGGCCATCTTCATGCCCGCCGCCTTCAACAAGCGCAACGTTTCAGAAACACCATCAAATTCATACGCCAAGTCATCATGATGAGCGATATTCCATGCACGATACTCTGCTATATGTTCCTCCGCTCTCTCTGGATTTACTTTACCAAAAGTATCCATCAGTGTCGGTCCGAGAAAGGGTAAAATATCCGCTCGCTCATATTCTCCCGGATAATGCTTGTCGAGGACATGTTGAAACGTTTGAATAATTAACTCATTCGTATCTAGTAATGTTCCATCAAAATCAAATAATAATGTCGTAATCGGTTTAGCCATCTATGATTGGTTCCCCTTTCTTTTCTTGACGTTCCGCTCGCCTCCACAGATAAGCGACGACAATCGTCAACACAAATGCAGTAATAACTCGAATAATGAGCAATGGCCATACCGGAATACCTAACGGAATAAAGAGTAGCGTATCCTCTATGACCGCATGGCAGGCAACTAAAAAGATGAAGACCAATGTCGCATCCTTTTTGCTAACTCCCTCTTCTTGCACCGCTTGAATCATAACACCTGCGCCATACGCAAGGCCGATGACCAAACCCGCAACGAAGGTTAACGAGGCATTCGGTTGTACACCAATCACCTTCGTTAAGGGTGTCATTTTCTCTGAAAAACGTTCCAAATACTGTCGATCCTTTAAAAACTGGACAAAAATCATTAATGGAATGACGATAAGCGCTAACTGCAACACACCATAACTTGCTTTTTGGACGCCAAGTAACCCAATTTCCAGCCAACCTTCTGGCACAGTCACCTGACTAGGTACCATCCCGTACTTCGCAACTTCTCCGCCACCTTGCCATACGAGATTAATGACAATACCAGATAGTGCCGCAAGCCCAAATCGGACAAGTAGCACGACCCAGAGCTTCACACCCACCTTCAGCGCCACACCTGTTTCGATGAACAGATTATGGGCAAAGGACATCATCATTGCTAAAATAAATACTTCCTTCACCGTCAAGTCTAGCGACAGCATACCTGCGATACCCGCATACAAATTCAATGCATTCCCAAGCACTAACGGGATTGCCGCTTCCCCACTTAAACCGAAAATCCCCATAAACGGTTCAACAAGTTGAATCAGCCACGGTAACACAGGTGTATATTGCAAAATGGTCACCAATATCGTAATTGGAAAAATGATTTTCCCCAATGTCCATGTCGTACGCAGGCCTGCTTTCAAGCCATTTTGAAGCGTCCCCATTTCTCCAACCCCTCGTTATTTTTAAATGAGCTTATGCGAGCTCGAAAAAATTTGGATACAATAACGTCAAGTATCATGGATTAATCTTGATAGCGTTCATTCACTTTCTGCACATAGCGCCTAACGACAAACAAGATAATCCCAATGACAATTGTCGTAACAGACACAAGCTGTGCCGCCCGAAGCTCGCCAATCACATACAAACTATCCGTCCGCATTCCTTCGATGAAGAAACGTCCAATTGAATACCAAACGAGGTAAAACAAGAACATTTCTCCGCGCTTTAAATTTACTTTGCGCAGCAGCAAAATAATAATCAGTCCCACAACATTCCACAGAGACTCATATAAAAATGTTGGATGATACGTTATCCCATCAATCGTCATTTGGTTCATAATCCAATCCGGAATGATTGTCGTTTCTAGGAATTTCTCCGAAACAGGTCCACCATGCGCTTCTTGATTCATGAAATTGCCCCAACGGCCAATAATTTGCCCAATCAGAATTCCGGCGGCCGCGATATCGACTGTTTTCCAAAACGAGACGCCACGGCGTTTCGTATACACATACGTCGTAATAAATGCACCGATTAACGCACCATGAATTGCGATACCACCTTCCCAAATCGCAATCATGCGCCACGGCTGACCTTTGTACGCTTCCCATTCAAAAATCACATAGTAAATACGCGCACTCAGAATGGATATTGGCACTGCCCAAATCAACAGATCCGTTAAAAAATCCGGATGCATGCCACGTTTCACCATCTCTTTTTGCACGACAATAAACGCAAGGACAATCCCAAGTGCGATAATAATACCGTACCAACGCACAGCTATTGGCCCTAACGAAAATGCGACTGGATTAATGGCTAATAACTCAAACATTTAGTAATCGTTCCCTTCTCCAGCTGGTTGGTTGGAACTTTGACTAATGACTACATCAAGCTTTTTTGAAAACTCTTCTGCCGCATTAATGCCAAGTTTTTTCATCCGATAATCCATCGCAGCCACTTCAATAATGACAGATAGGTTCCGACCGGGACGTACAGGTACCGTTAACTTCGTCAGCTCAGAATCCATGATTTTCATCTTTTCTTCATCAATGCCAAGTCGGTCATAGACCTTATCAGGATCCCACACTTCGAGATCCACAACGATTAAGATGCGCTTATCACTTTTCACTGCACTTGCACCGAATAACGTCATCATATCGACAATACCTACACCACGGATTTCAAGCATATGTTCCAGCAACTTCGGCGCATTCCCAATCAAGACGTTTTTAGCCACTTGGCGAATTTCAACGAGGTCGTCGGCCACAAGACGGTGCCCTCTCTTCACGAGTTCCAGTGCCGTTTCACTTTTTCCAACGCCGCTTTTACCCGTAATAAGGACACCAATTCCATAAATATCAACAAGGACACCATGAACAGCCGTCATTGGCGCCAACCTACCACCAAGGTAATTCGTTAGCATACCCGAAAATCGTGTTGTCGGGATATCTGTTTTCAGCACCGAGATGCCTGTTTCTTCAGCAGCTGTCACCAATTCAACTGGTACTTCCATGCCATGCGCCACAATAATAGCTGGCGTGTTTGATGAACAAAGCCGCCTCATTCGATCGAGCCGCTCGGACTCCTCCAATTCAGCAAAAAAGGATAACTCCGTTTTCCCTAATAATTGTACACGCTCTGACAAGTAAAATTTAAAATAGCCGGCCATTTCAAGACCCGGTCTAGAAATATCACTCGTATGTATCTGCCGGCCAATCCCGGCTTCACCTGCAATCAGCTCAACAAATAATTTTTCCTGAACATCTTTCACTGTGACAACTGACAATGACATAGACTTGCCCCCTTTAATCATCTATGCCCCATTTTACCATGCCATTTTTCAAATGAAATGATTTAGCGCCGAATTTGTCCACTTCTTCCTCTCTTTCTTCTATATAACAAGTGAGGAGGAGATACTATGACAACCATCATGCTAGACGCAGGCCATGGCCCTAACACAGCAGGGAAACGATCACCTGATGGGGTATTAAGAGAATTTCATTTCAACAATGCAGTTGCACAACTCGTCAAACACCATCTAGTGAAAGAAGGAATGACCGTTCTTTTTTCACACAATGAACAGCGTGATGTCCCACTTGCAGCACGTACAAAACTAGCCAATCAGCGAAATGCCGATGCATTCGTTTCCATTCATGCCAATGCATATGGAAACAGTTGGAACAGTGCAAACGGCATCGAAACGTACGTCTATCCAAGCGCTATGAAACAATCCATCGCACTCGCTACACTTACACAAAATGCCCTTATTATCGCTTGTAAGCGCAGAAATCGCGGCGTTAAAAAAGCGAACTTTGCAGTCCTGCGCGAAACGCGGATGCCCGCAATCCTAATCGAATGTGGCTTCATGACCAATCGGGAAGAAGCTGCCTTATTGCTCAGCAATTCCTATCGTCAACAATGTGCACAAGCCATCGCTTCCGCCATTACTACTTGGATCCGTCGTGGGAAACGATAGGAAGTAGCATTATGTGCTTTACTGACTTAGTCTAAGCAGCCCCAAGTGGAACCTCTTCACTTAGGGCTTTTCTTAACCGTTCTATACAACTTCTTCAACTCTTTACTTAATGCGTATTTATTTGAATCCATTGCATGTTTTATTCCCAATTGAGATAATAGGTATAAATTCTGAAGTGAACTATGACATAGTAACTATTGAAAGGCAGTGTTTTCATGATAAATGCAGTCCTAATCGATGATGAAGAACTAACTTTACAATATATGACGAGTAAATTAACGAAACTAGGGACTATCAACATCATCAAAACCTTTACAAATGCCCAGGACTTCCTAAATGACATGAAACGCCTTCATTTTGATGTGATATTTTTAGATATTGAAATGCCGGGAATGAACGGGTTGGAGTTAGCAACCCGAATTCATGAGTGGAACCCCGCGATTTACATCGTATTTGTCACAGCACATAGAGATTATGCCATCCAAGCTTTCGACTTAGGCTCTATCGATTATTTAGTGAAACCAATCTTAACACCTCGTCTAGAAAAAACCATCAAGCGGATACAAACGCATATGCAAACGAGCGCTCAACGCGCCTTACCCAAACAATCCATCACTCCCTCTCTAAAAGTGGAGTGTTTCGATGAGTTTGTCACCTATCACCATGATGAGCCAGTGAAATGGAAAACAACTAAAACGAAAGAGCTATTTGCTTTTTTCATGACACATTTACATACGCACGTGAATAGGGACACCATTATCGATCTACTTTGGCCAGGACATGACTATCATAAAGCGAAAATTCAACTTCATACATCGATCTCTTATTTACGAAAAACATTGGATTCTCTGGATTATTCACAAGCATTGACATTCTCCAACCAAAGTTATGCGCTAGAGTTAGATGATTTTCAATGCGATGCCATTGAATTCGAGCAAATGATGGACCAGCACCCGGTCGTAACCCAGCAAAATATTCAAGCATTCGAACAAACGGTTCAACAATATCGTGGCGGTTATATGGAGCGAAATAGTTATGAATGGGCAACAATCAAAGCGCAAAGTATTCACCAAAAACTATTGCAGCTCCTGCAAAGCATGATTGATTATTTTACGACACATAAGGACCTAGCAAAAAAACAACACTATTTGCACATGCTACTTACGCATAACCCTTATTCCGATCATACCTTGCAACAGCTGATGCGCCACTATATTGAAATTGGCAACCGAGGAGATGCTGTCAAAGTATATAAAGATTTTTCCACGATGCTCATGAAAGACATCGGGATTTCTCCTGATCAAGTATCACAAGAAATTTATACGTCCATCCTGTAAATGCATTCATAAAAATAGACACAAGGCACCTTTTCTTCAAAGTGCCTCATGTCTATTCTACTAGCGATTTAAAAAATCCAATGTGGCCTGTTCAAAACCGCCCATTCTCCATAATGCTATTTTATAATACCCCGCTTTTTTCGCACTCTCCATCCATTGCGCTAACGTACGCGCATCTGCATACCGAACTGTATGCTTGCGATTTTCACTGTCTATATAATCAAAATAGACGGCTCCACTCCCTTGTTCCCTTTTTGGAGATTTCACACTTTGCATAGATAGCTGTGCCGCCTCTTGTTCCGTCAACGCAGTGATTTTCCCCGACTCCGGCCAGTCAAATCCACCCGTTGCGAAAGCCATAACATGTTCGCCCGGCAACTGATCCATTTTCTTGCCCATTTTAGCGATAAACGCATAATCGGCTTTTGGTCCCGGTCCACTATGCGTCCCATACAGATTATAGGCCATCATAATATAAGTGGGGCCTTCTGGTAGCGTCAGTTTTTCAATTGGCATTCGCGGCCCTAATACAATCCGTAGCGGTTTTCCGCCTTGCTGAAGCCTTTGATACAACTCTTCATAAAAAGCACAGATATTGTCCCAATCTTCGTCTTTCACTTTCTCATAATCAATCTCTACACCTTCGAAATTATACGTAGAAACGGTGTCGACGATGTCATCAATATGCGCACGGCGACTTTCAGGCGTGGCCATCAGTCTGGTAATTAACATCGAATCCTTTTGAACAGCTAATCCATCTTCAGTAAAACGATCATTCACAACCGTCAAATCTACATCGACTTCGTCTTTAATGGAGGCTTCCATGATCGTCCCTAACTCCCAATAGCCACCTTTTTGCATGTCCAGCATATCTTCGGGTTGCAAAAACTTCCGATCACTATTGCCCATCTTATTGGCATAAGACAGGAAGGTAGCTTTGTAATTGTATTCCTTGAGACTTGGATGAGCAAATATGCTGGAATCATTGCGTCCATCCTCAAAGGAAAGAAATAGCGCTTTTTCTGGTAACGCTTTTCCCTTCCCATAAAAATCAATGACATCTTGCTGCGAAATTGTCTCATACCCTTGGTCATGTAATGCTTTCAATTGCTTATCTAATTCTTTCTTCGCAATTCGCTTTGGCGTGCCATTGCGGTCAACCCCAAAATAAGACAATGCGATAAAGCCATCCTGATTCTCCCATTGCGTTTTATCCGGCTCATTATACTTTTTAATATCTACCAATGCGCTCAATGGTAACATACCCGCGACAACTATAACGGCTGTTTGGATAATCGTTTTCAGTACTTTTTTACGGTTTTTCTTGCGATGATTAAGGACAGAGCTTTGGTTTCTTTTAAACATTTATACCATCCTCACCCTTAAGAACCCCTCTTGGATTGCTATTCGAATGCAACCGGATTGTTTTTTTGCTAATTTCTTATTCCTTGCTTCGATATCCTGTGGCGTTTCTCGTGTACCCCAAGTAGATTTCCAGAAAGTCACCCAAGCAACAGGCATTTGCCACAGCAAAATAAACTCATAGAGCACACAAAATACAGAGCCAAAAACCCATAACTTACTCTTTCTAAATAACAAATGGGCTACACTCATGAGTAAAGCCATCAGTAATAATCCCATCATAAATGTAGTTGGAAAGACCTTGTAAACAATCGGAACATACACCATGTTGTACAACACGATAATGGGTGCTGCGATTGGAACGATTAATCCTACATAAAAGAACAGCGCCATGAAAGGTTCCTTTCGCCAAATAAAATGTCCCCGCAATCAATGATTCACGCAACCAAGAACGTTTCCAACGCATTTGTTGTTTTAGAAAGAACCCCATATTGGACGGGACAATTGTCGAACAAATAGCGGTATCTTGATAGCCTGTTCGACGGGTCCTCAAGATGAAGTTGGTCATGCTTCGATCATCACCGAAAGTGGCAGGTTGTCCTAAAAACTTCTGGTTCAACCATGCATCCGTATGCTCGATGATGAGCTCTTTTCGATAACAGGATAATGGCCCCGATAAACAAGTGACACTATCAAAATAGGATTCCGCAGCTTTCATAATCCGAAAGGCAATATAATAACGTACAGTCTGTGGTCGCCCCCCTTAAAATGGACATAAAACGGGTATAGTATTGTACCAGTATTATTTATAATTCATTAAAAGGGGATGATCTCATGGCTTACAGACCACGTAGGAAACGAAATACTTATACATCACCTGAGAATAAAATAAAAGCAATAGAGCGTGTCTTAACTGAACAGATCCCCACAAAACAAGTGGCAGAAGAGATGAACGTGAGTCAAACAAGTATTCAACAATGGGTTAAGCAATATAAAGACTTCGGACCCACTTACTTTCGAACAAAAGATACTCAAAAGAACCCTATGACTATGGTGGATACAGAAGAATTAGCTCGTTTAAAA
This sequence comes from Sporosarcina sp. FSL K6-1522, assembly GCF_038622445.1. Lineage (GTDB taxonomy): Bacteria > Bacillota > Bacilli > Bacillales_A > Planococcaceae > Sporosarcina. The sequence continues at coordinate 1,527,902 of NZ_CP152019.1, read as the reverse complement.
GCTATTGAAGTTGCTTACAACGAACAACAGATTCAGGTGGAAATCTTAAAAAAGTTCCAAACCTTTCTCAAACAGAAGTAAAATCCACGTACTTTGAAGCGATGACAAGTTTGAGAAAGGAGTACACGGTGAAACTGTTAGCTAAAGCGTTTAATGTGTCACCTAGCGGTTACTACGCTTATATGGGACGTCCCCAAAAAGGTCCTTCTAATCGCGATTGACGTGATAAAGAAACGATTCAATCGCATTATGATGAGGTAGGTGGAACGTATGGAGCAAAACAAATTGCAGGTACGTTAAAAGAACAAAATGGCTATGTGATCAATCATAAACGGGTAGCTTGCTTAATGCGTGAGATGAGTTTAGCTGCAAAAGTGAGAAAGAAAAGATCGTCCACAAAGAAGAAACAAATTGCCGCTAGTTATACATATCTGAACCTTTTAAATCGTAATTTTAATGCATTTTTTCCGAATCACAAATGGGTAATGGATGTCACTGAAATTACATTTTGTGATACAAAAATCTATGTATCTGCTTTAATGGATCTCTTTAATCGAGAACCTATTGGCTTTCAAGTTGGCTTCCATTCTGATACAGCCATGATGGAAGCCACTATTCGCCAGGCAATGGAAGCACGTCAACTAACAGACTTAAGTCAGGTGACCATCCATTCAGATCAAGGGAATGTGTATCGTTCTTATCGCTATCATCAGCTATCAGGAGAATTAAGGTTTATTCCGAGTATGTCGCGTAAAGCAAACTGTTATGATAACACTATGATCGAATGCTTTTTCTCTCACTTAAAAGCTAAATTTCCATTTCTTTTTCCAATGCTTTCCGTGGAGCAGCTAGTGGCAGATTTACCAAAATACGCAACATTTTACGCAAAAAAACGTAGCCAGAAAAGACTTGGTTTTTTATCACCGTCATCTTTTCTAACTACGTATTTTAAAAGTGCTTAGTGGTACAATTTAAGCATTTGTTTCGTGTCCATTTTCATGGGGCTTGACCACTAGCTACCTCATGCCCTGCATCCAAAATAGCCTTTGCCAAGTTCGGATTCTGTTCCATCCCTTTTCCTATAAGGAAAAAAGTTGCCTTGATATCGTATTCATCTAGAATATCCAATACTTTTGTAGTGGTTTTATCACTCGCCCGGTCATCAAAAGTAAGCGAGATTGTTTTGTCAGTACTAGAAGCATTAGAGAACAGAATCGGTTTCTCATTTTGATAGTCCCAGTTTACTTTGACTGCATAAAACCCTTCAATTTCAGCTAACGGCTTTCTTTCTCCACCGCCTTCTATCAATTGACTGAGCGGAACAAACGTGTAGCCAATATCTTCTGCCGCTTTCGCTATATAGGCAATCGATGCAATGACTTCTGGATTCAGATGTGTGTTTAACGACACAATGCCTCCTCTTGAGATATACCTTTCCACATAGTCTCCAATGCTTTTGGCGTCCTTCATATCCCAATCTTTCGGGTTAATGTTGTAGCTCACAACCGCTTCCATTCCGAGTTGAGCCGTAACTAAACGAATGTCATCATGATAATCGCCTGACTTTGTGCGGACGTAACGCGGGAGGACACCGTTTTTTTTCAATCACCTCATTGCTTAATTGGATTTCTTTATAAATTTGTTCGTAACTAAAGTCAGCCATGTCCAACTGATTTAATGTGTTATTCTCGATTTCATGCCCCCCTAGACACGATTGCATTCGCAAGATCTGGTTCCTCTGCTACCCGGACGCCTGGAAGAAAAAACGTCGCTTTCATCTCATACACATCTAATTCATCCAACAGCAATTCCATCGTTTGTTGATCTGCCATGCCGTTAAAAGTAAGTGCTAGCTCTTTCTTTGACGTATAGACCGATGAAATTGCGTTGCTTTTTTCGCCCGTATACCGAACGATTTCCTCAGTAGGTTTGACCGATTCTGTCCCGCTGCTTGCGGCTTTCTTTTTCTCGTCAAACAAACGACACCCCGATAGGATGACAAGCATTGCTAGTAAAATGACTAGCCGGCTTTTTGACCTTTTCACGATTTCCCCTTTATGTCTCTCCATTCTTATGCCCCTCACTTACATTTCTTCTGTTATCAGCTACACATATTACTGTACTTCATTGATAAATTTGATAACTATTTCCGCTACTCTGCTTCGCTTCAAACATGGCAATATCCGCATAATTGATTAACGCATCTCTATCAGTTGCATGATCTGGATACATACTAATCCCGATACTGACACTTGCCGTAATTGGATAAGCTTCTATCTCGAAAGTGTTATCAAATAACGACAAAATCAGCCGAACTTGTTCTTCAATATTCTCCACATCTTCGAGAAGCATGATAAATTCATCCCCACATAGATGGAAAACATGGTTTTGAATGATCGATAAGTTGGACAAACGACTAGCGACTTCTTTTAAAAACAAATCGCCGATGGCATGTCCATACGTATCATTGATCTTTTTAAAGTGGTTTATATCCAAAAACAACACGGCCATTCTCTGGTTCTGTTGCTTGACTCTCCCGATATAGGTATCAATCGATAAATCCAACATTCTACGATTCGGCAAGCTCGTTAATTCATTGTGACAAGCAAGATATTGCCATTGCTCATTATTTTTTTGCTCCGTAATATCAACAGATACGATATGAAATCGGGAAACGCTTTTTACTTCGTCATCCACAGGAATAATGACCGATTTCAACCAATGGACTTTCCCATCTCCAGCCTTTTTACAGATTTCACCTGTCCATTCCTCCCCTGTCCTGAGCGTTCTTTCAAGTGATCCAAAGAACTCTTCAGAATGATAGCCCACATACAAAGTCCGGAAGTCTCGCATATAGACATCCCTTAAGGAATACTTCAGCGTTGCACAATAGTTATCATTGATATCAATGATGTTCCCTTCCACGTCTATGACCATAATCATGGCTAATTGATTCATCGCATGTTTCATCAATTCCAACCCTTGGACAACTCTATTTTGTCCATTAACGACTTCACTTCTATTTGAATAATAATTGACCATTTATCTCTTCCTCTCTTTACTGATTCATGTTAAATGGATCTGCTACCGGCTAGTGAAGAGTAAGTCAACACTCCGAATATTCCGACTACACTAACCGTCTTGGATGCATCTTTTACAATTTGAATTGGGAATTTATCGTATAAAAGCATGGATACCCCCATCATAAAGATAAAATACATTTCCAACAATTGACGAATGTTAATAGTGACGAATAATAATGGTAATTTAATAAATGGAGCATTCCTCCCTCTATGAAAACATCTGCTATTTAAAAGAAAACTCTTTCCCTTTTCTTCCTTCTTCCTAGTGGATAAACCCACTCTTCTAGAGCATTTAAAGCAAGACAAAGAGACCATCTTCTGGGAAAATGATCTCTTTTTCTCTATTTAAATTGAACTAAATAGTACCCTCTCCACTTTGATTTTCGTTCCGAGCGGACGCTTTCCGCGGGCACGGCTTCAGCCAAACGAACAGCGGAGTGTGAGCTTGGCCATATTTCTGCGTTCTTTGCGGAAATTAAGGCACCTTGCTCTCAACGATTCGCTTTCGCTGGAGTCGCCGCTCTACACTTCAATCAACTAAGAGAATAGGTAAAATTATAAATTCAACTTACATATTTAATAATTTGTCGGCACCCTAAACGAAACAGTTGTACCTTCGCCTAAAACACTGTCGATATGCACCCCTTCGCCATACAATTGCTTCAAACGCTGATCCGTGTTGAGCAAACCAATCCCTCTTGTTTTATCTGGTTGACTTGTCAACACTTTTCGTACCTTCTCCTCATCCATGCCAACGCCATCATCACTAATTTTGACGATCATATAATCCCCTTCAGGATAAATACAAATACGTATCGTTCCCCCTCTAATCCGTTGCAACACACCATGCCTCGCCGCGTTTTCAACTACTGTTTGAATGACGAGCGGTGGAACGAACAATTCATCTGCTCCTTCTATTTCCCACACAACTTGTAGCCGATCGCCAAAACGTTCTTTCTCAATATAGAGATAGGATTCAAGTAATTTCAGTTCATGTGCAAGCGGTACAATATTGTCGAGATTTTTAGAGTCAAAACTTTTCCCTAAATAATAGCCGAATTTCTCCAATAAATTAACCATTCGTTCAATATCGATTTCGCTCAATGAAATAATGGTGCTCAACGTGTTATACAAAAAATGTGGTTGTATTTGCGCTTGTAGCCATGCTGCCTCCATACGAAGGCGCTCGCTAATCGAGTCCTTTAAATCAGTTAACGCATGAACACGTACAGTTAACTCTAATGCATCGACGGGCTTGGTCACATAGTCATTGGCACCTGCCTGGAATCCCGTATAGATATCTTCCGGCTGACTGCGTGCAGTAATTAGTAATATAGGCAGTTCCGATATCGAATATTTTTCCCGGATGGCACGTGTCAATTCATAACCAGACATATGTGGCATCATGACATCCGTAATAATGAGGTCCCACTCTTTCACACCTAAACGAGCCAATGCTTCTTTTCCACTCTTCACCGTTTCAAGCTCGTATTGTTCGCTAGGCAAAATACTCGCCAATACTTGCAAATTAATGGGATCATCGTCCACTGCTAAAATTCTTCGTTTGGATGTGCTCCTATTCTGTTTAAATCGATCTGAGACTGGTGGATAATCGACGGACAACCTCTTAGCATGCGGTTCGTCTGTTCGTTCAATTACCGATTTCTCTTCCGTATTCGTTATCAACCGTTCATCCCGCTTATCAGCCAACGGCAACGTAAACGAGAACCGACTCCCTTCACCTACGACCGACTCGACCTTGATGGTTCCTCCATGTAATTCCACCAACTGGCGACATATGCTAAGTCCGAGTCCAAGACCGCCCGCAATGGACGTGATTCCAGAATCGCCCTGTTCATAGGGTTCAAATAACCGATTCATTGTTTCTTGGTCAATCCCCATTCCTTGATCTGTTATATGGATATTCACCATGCCATCTTGCGCGTCGGCAGTAATCGTAATCGTTCCTTCATCCGAAAACTTCACCGCATTGTGAAGTAGATTGAACACAATTTGAATCAGTCGATTTTTATCTGCCAGTACTTCCGGGAAATCATGTGGAATTTGTGATACGAGCTGGATATTCTTCTTTTCCGTCATAAATCGAAGCATATCCACGACACCTGAAGTAACCGAATGGATCGCCAATGGTTCTTTTTGGAGTTGAATACGATGCTCCTTTAGACGTGTCACATCCAACAAATCATCCAATGTCCTCGACATATGGCGACCGATTGTCATGACCAATTCAATATCTTTTTCACTCTTTTCGGTTAGATGATCTGCTTCGTTACGCAAAACAGACTGCGCAATATTAATAATCCCATGGAGCGGATTTCGCAATTCATGCGAAGTATTGGCAAGAAAATCATCTTTGCGTTTGATTTCTTGTTGAAGCTGGATCGCAAGCTCTTTGTTTTGGTCGTTCACTTGGAAGAAGCGTCTAAACAATAAAATCGAGATGGACATAAAGACAATTAAAGCATCAAACGGATAATAAGGGAGTTCCGTTAAACTGTTATCTTTATAGAATGGCCACAGGAAACTCGATATCGTACCAGCTGCGCCTAATAACAAAATAACATTATCCTGATTCCCTCTTTTGATCGTTCCCCATGTTAAGATCACAATCATTACATAGGAGGCAATAGCCATTAGGAAAATGACAGGGATTATAGAAGAGATATAGTGAAAGGGTACTAAAATAATACCAACTGCCACTAACAAATAAACACAATTAAATAGAGAGATTATTTTATAATAGGCCTGTTTCGCAAAGAATTTTTGGATAAATAAAAGAATAAATACGGTTGTTCCAATATAAGCGATGGACAATATTTTTAAAGCCCAAACCTCGTCAATCGGCAGCCAAATTAATAGTAATTTATCATCATCCAATAACACCGCGATTGTTTTACAAAGGGCGGCAAGGCCAAAGTATAAAAACTCTATATGTTGGCGTCTCCATAAAAAGAGAATAAGTCCGAAGACAAAGTGCAATAATGTCACCGCAGCTACTAAAAGTTGAAATGTAATCGATGTGAAATGCTGTCTTTTCAAAGCCGATTCGCTACCAATTTGAATCGATTTGGCAATCCCTTTCTCAGTAGCCATCGCGTGGTTAGGTTGTTGAATGATGATGTCAATCTCACCCTGTTTGTCAGCCTTTAGGGAAACTGTCCGAGCAAACAAACCACTCTTCCGTTTCGCTACACCATAATGTTCGGATTCATTATCGAGAGCGACTTCATTATTCACAATGACTTTGGCCACATAAGGTTCATGTGGCAATAGCATTTGGTAATGCTGTTTTTGTTGCTCATCTGCTAGTATAATTTTTAATCGATAAGTGCCGTAAATAGGTGAGTTTGAATGCCACTTTCCTGGTTTTACGCTATACTTTTTGTTGTTGGCCTCTATCCCCTCAGATGCTAACAGAACGTCGGGGTAAAATTCCCAAGCTCCGTCTAAAGCTAAGGTCTCATCGTTATCAAAGTCCCAACCCCTTAAATCGAGGACACCTTGCTGAGCTTCCACTTTAGTGTGACCTAGCGACAAAGTAATCCACGCCATACGGAAGCCTGTTAAAAGCACTAAAAATAAACAGAGAATAAATAGTATTTTTCGATTGGACATAGCCACAGCAAACCTTTCTCAAATCAGATAATGAAGTATATACATTGTAGCAGGTATCCGTGGCTCGGGCCGTTTTTCACGGAAATGTATGTGATAGTTCCGCATTCAAAAAGAAAGACTGCCCTAGTACCGTTATTTCCGGTACCAAGACAGTCTTTCTTTTTAAAGATTATTACTCATGCTTCGCATTATAACAAACAAGCACAGATCCCGTTTTTGCCTCTCCAAAAACGTAAAGTGGCGATGTATTTCCTTCAACCTCTTTTTTAAATCGGATAGAGCGCTGCAACAGTTGTTCCTGCTCAGACGTGCGCTGAATATCATCTAACTGTAAATCCAGACGCCCCATATTCGATATAATTTCTCCTGTAATAGCAACTTCAGATGGAATATAGATTTCAACCGAACCACTCATCGTCTTCGCTTCAATTTTCTCCGCCGCTGCATCAATTGTCGTGACCACAACAGGACCATTCAAAGATTGCGCTTCAACCTCTTTCACAGCACCATCTATATAGACACGGCCATTCAACGTTTCAGCTTCGATTGACCCACCCGTTACATTCGTCAAAGCAATCGCACCATTGCCCGTTTCAAATTCTCCGTCTTTAAACGTCAACCCTGAAACGTCAATTTTACCGTTTGTCGTCTTCACACGTACCCGGTCTGCCGTAGCATCCTTCATATCAAACGAGCCATTTAGTAAACGGACAGAAATCCGTGCATAATCCTTTTTCGGAATAAATAACGCGACGTTCACTTGAACAATTTTCAAATCGCTCGATAGGCGTAACTTGCCCTCGTCGTTGACAAATAATAGCTTATCAAGAAAATCTTCACGTGCTTTTTCTTCCGAATCACTATTAAACGCCTTGACGGTGAATTCCGCGCGTATCTCCTCGTCATCGCTCGTGTGGATTGTTACTTTACCGTTCGCAATATCAGCAATGACTTCCTCAATCCCACTTGCCGATTTTGTCACTGTGTGATTGAACGTAACCGAGTGCCCAAAAGGCGAATCAAAGTCAAAGGACTTCACTTTTTGGACAGCCGTTTGCATAAATTGCATGAATCGATCACCGACGTTGGTAAAATCCTTGCGTAGATCATCAAGGAAGTCATCCATAGAAGGTTGTCCTTCTTCGTTGCCATTCGTTTTCTCTGCTTCCTTGAACGTTCCCGTCTGTTCATGCGAAGACGTTGGGTCTGCTTGCTGTTCAGCAACAGGCTCTTCAGCCTTTTTTTGAATATCTACAGTCGCCTGGGGTTGTTGTTCGCTCGATGGTTTCGTTTCACTTGGTTGTTCATTTTTCTTCGGTTGACCTAATGTTTCTAGAAGTGTTAGTGCTTCGTCTGTCGTGATCGTCCCGTTTTCCAGCATGGCTAAAATTCGTTGTCGTTCATTTTGCATCGTTGCGCGCCTCCTAGTAATGTCAGTGTGCGGATTACTCCGTTGTGTTAGTTATATATACGAATCATATTGAAAAAAGTTTCATTCCACTCGATTTTCGGCTTCCTCGATTTGCGTGGCCATCCGCCCGCGATCTCGTTCAAGAATAGGTTGTAAATAATGTCCCGTATACGAAAGCTCAGACTGCGCAATTTTTTCCGGTGTACCCGTAGCGATAATTTGTCCTCCTTTGTCTCCTCCTTCAGGCCCTAAATCAATAATATGGTCCACAGTTTTAATGACATCCAAATTATGTTCAATGACTAGCACTGTGTTACCAGTATCTACAAGCCGTTGCAAAACAATCAATAACTTGGCGATGTCATGCACATGCAAGCCCGTCGTCGGTTCATCTAGAATATAAAATGATTTGCCATTTGACCGTTTATGGAGTTCAGAAGCTAGTTTCACTCGTTGCGCTTCTCCACCTGACAAGGTTGTTGCAGGTTGCCCTAATTGAATATAACCTAGTCCTACATCCACAATTGTTTGCAGCTTACGGCTGATTTTCGGGATATTCTCAAAAAACACGAGGCCATCTTCAACTGTCATCTCCAGGACGTCTGCTATATTCTTCCCTTTATACGTCACTTCAAGCGTTTCGCGGTTGTAGCGTTTTCCATGACATACTTCACAAGGTACGTACACATCCGGTAAAAAATGCATCTCGATTTTAATAATGCCGTCGCCGCGACACGCTTCACAGCGTCCACCTTTGACATTGAAACTGAAACGTCCTTTTTTATAGCCTCGTACTTTCGCTTCGTTTGTCGATGCATAGACATCTCGCACATCGTCAAACATCCCTGTATATGTTGCCGGATTCGATCTTGGTGTCCGTCCAATTGGGGATTGGTCTATTTCAATGACTTTTTCGAGTTCTTCAAGACCGGTCACAGATTTAAATTGGCCTGGCTTCTGTTTCGAACGATTCAGTTTCTGTGCCAACACTTTATAAAGTACTTCATTGATCAACGTACTTTTCCCTGATCCTGATACACCTGTAACGGCTATAAACTGGCCAAGTGGAATATCCACGTTGACGTTTTTTAAATTGTTTTCAGAAGCACCTTTGATGACGATTTTTCGACCGTCCGCTTTCCGTCGCTCCAATGGTAGCGGGATAAACTTCTTGCCACTTAAATATTGGCCGGTTAACGACTTCGGATCATTCATCACTTGGTCAGGTGGTCCAGCAGCTACAATCTCGCCACCCTCCACACCTGCGCCTGGTCCAATATCGATTAAATAATCGGCAGCCATCATCGTATCCTCATCATGTTCAACAACGATGAGCGTATTACCGATATCGCGCATGCTTTGCAACGTACCGATTAAGCGGTCATTATCACGCTGATGCAACCCAATGGACGGCTCATCTAAAATATAGAGCACGCCTGTCAGCCTCGAACCAATTTGCGTTGCCAGTCGAATCCGCTGCGCTTCTCCGCCAGACAACGTTCCCGCCGCTCTTGATAGCGTCAAATAATCGAGGCCAACGTTAATGAGAAAGCCAAGTCGCTCATCGATTTCACGTAAAATTAGCTTGGCAATTTGGGCATCTTTTTCGGACAGTTGAAGATTTTTGAAAAACTTGTCTGCCTCAACAATCGATAACTCTGTTACTTTCCCGATATGAACACCATCCACTTTGACAGCGAGTGTCTCTTCCTTCAATCGGTACCCCGCACAGGTTGGACAAGGCTGTTGCGCCATGTATTTCTCCATTTGTTCACGAATATAATCGGAGGAAGTTTCTTTAAAGCGACGTTCGATATTCGCCAGAACTCCTTCAAAATAAATATTGCTATCACGTGTGCCACCAAATTCGTTTGTGTATCGGAAGCGGATTTTTTCATCTTTTGAACCATGCAATATTTTATCCAGCTCATCGTCTGGTAATTCACTAACTGGTACATCCATCGCAATGCCAAAGTGATTAGCTACTGTTTTCAACAATTCCGGATAATATTGTGAACTGGTCGGTTCCCATGGCGCAATGGCATGTTCTGCTAACGTACGCGATGGATCTGGAATGATCAGATCTGGATCGACTTCTTGCTTCGTGCCGAGCCCATCACATTCCTGACAAGCACCAAATGGACTGTTGAATGAAAACATGCGCGGCTCTAACTCACCAATTGAAAATCCGCATAACGGACAGGCATGATGTTCACTGAACAACATTTCTTCGCCGTCAATGACGTCAATTAGAACGGTACCTTCCGCTAAACGCAATGCCGATTCCAAAGAATCACTTAAACGCGCAGCAATGTCTTCCTTCATCACAATCCGGTCAATGACAACTTCTATATTATGCTTCTTGTTTTTATTCAACTCGATATTATCGTCCAAATCGATTATGTCTCCATTTACCCGAATTCGAACATAACCTTGCTTTTTAATATCTTCGATTAATTTTACATGTGTCCCTTTACGGCCTGAAACGACTGGTGCCAATACTTGGATACGTGAGCGTTCTGGCAATTCCATCAGACGATCCACCATCTGCTCAATCGTTTGGGATGAAATCTCTGTGCCATGAACCGGACAGATAGGTTTCCCAACTCGTGCATAGAGCAGGCGCAGGTAGTCGTAAATTTCCGTCACCGTTCCAACCGTTGAACGCGGGTTGCGACTCGTCGTCTTCTGATCGATGGAAATTGCAGGTGATAAGCCCTCAATCACATCGACATCCGGCTTGTCCATCTGCCCTAAAAACTGGCGTGCATAAGCCGATAATGATTCAACATATCTTCGCTGCCCTTCCGCATAAATCGTGTCAAAAGCGAGCGAAGATTTTCCAGAGCCCGAGAGACCTGTCATCACGACTAGTTTATCTCGCGGAATATTGACGTCAATATTTTTTAAATTATGTGCGCGAGCACCTTGTATAACAATTTCCTTATTTTTCATATATCTTCACCTTTCCGCCTTCAATTCCAAAATCGTATCCCGCAGTTCCGCAGCACGTTCAAAGTCGAGTGCTTTCGCCGCTTCTTTCATCTCTTTTTCAAGGCTGATTAGCAGAGCTGCTTTCTCGTCTTTCGTCAACTTCTTGCCTTGCGTCACTTTTTCGACATAGGATACAGCTTCCTCTGCAACTTGTGTTGCACGGATGACATCGCGTACTTCTTTCTTAATGGTTGTCGGTGTGATGCCATGTTTTTCATTGTAAGCAATCTGAATATCACGGCGACGTTGCGTTTCGTCAATCGCTTTCGTCATTGAGTCGGTCATGCGATCCGCATACATGATGACATGGCCGTTCGAGTTCCGTGCCGCCCGTCCAATTGTTTGAATAAGCGCTCGCTCCGAACGTAGGAAACCTTCCTTATCTGCATCCAAAATCGTCACAAGCGATACTTCTGGAATATCGATCCCTTCTCGCAGCAAGTTGATACCAACAAGGACATCATACGTACCGAGCCGTAATTCCCGAATAATCTCTATCCGTTCCAGCGTCTTCACTTCGGAATGCAAGTATTGCACTTTGATACCGATATCCTTTAAATAATCCGTCAAGTCCTCTGACATTTTTTTCGTTAAAGTCGTAATGAGCACACGCTCGTTCTTTTTAATGCGCTCGTTAATTTCATCGATTAAATCGTCAATTTGCCCCTCAATTGGGCGGATATCAATCGTCGGATCTAGCAGTCCCGTTGGTCGAATAATTTGCTCCACCATTTCAGGCGTATGCTCCATTTCATAAGGACCAGGTGTTGCTGAAACATAGATGGCTTCTTTCACATGGCCTTCAAATTCTGTAAAAGTAAGTGGCCGATTGTCGAGCGCAGAAGGCAGTCGAAAACCGTGTTCAACGAGCACATTTTTCCGGGCCTGGTCACCATTAAACATACCCCTAATTTGTGGCAATGACACATGACTTTCATCGACAACGATGAGAAAATCGTCTGGGAAATAATCGAGTAGCGTATACGGTGTCGCACCAGCAGGACGCAGTGTTAGATGGCGGGAATAGTTTTCAATGCCCGAACAGAAACCCATTTCTCGCATCATTTCCAGATCATAGCGTGTCCGTTGCTCAAGACGCTGCGCTTCCAATAACTTGTCCTCGCCGCGTAGTTCCGTTAAGCGTTCTTCTAATTCCAATTCAATATTCGCAATCGCTTTCACCATCTTCTCTTCGCGTGTAACGAAGTGAGAGGCTGGGAATATAGCGATATGATCGCGTTCCCCGAGAATTTCTCCCGTCAGCGCATCCACTTCACGAATCCGGTCGATTTCATCGCCAAAAAATTCGATGCGCATACAGCGTTCATCACGTGAGGCCGGGAATAGTTCCACAACATCCCCTCTGACTCGGAACGTACCGCGTGTGAAGCTAATATCATTACGCTCATATTGAATGTCGACAAATTTACGCAGCAATTCGTTACGGCCGATTTCCATCCCCGTGCGAAGCGAAACGACCATTTCTCGATACTCCTCCGGCGAACCTAAGCCGTAAATACAGGAAACGGACGCGACGATGAGAACGTCATTACGTTCAAATAACGCGGACGTCGCGGAATGGCGAAGCTTATCAATTTCATCATTGATACTGGCATCTTTTTCAATAAATGTATCTGTATGTGGCACATAGGCCTCTGGTTGGTAATAGTCATAGTAGCTGACAAAGTATTCCACTGCATTGTCCGGAAAAAACTCTTTAAACTCACTATATAATTGGCCCGCCAACGTTTTGTTGTGGGCGATGACCAATGTCGGTTTGTTAACTTCTTTGACGACGTTCGAAACTGTAAATGTCTTCCCAGTCCCTGTTGCACCTAGTAACGTTTGGTGTTTCTCTCCCCTATTCAAGCCATCGACAAGCTGCTTAATGGCAGATGGCTGATCGCCTTGTGGTGTGTAGGGAGCTTGCAAATTAAATTTTTGGACCATCGAACACCCTCCCAAGAAGAATTGCATTGAATTGATTTTATTTTATCATATTCCCCTTCTTTTCACGAATAAAAACGAACGTACGTTTTTTAGATATATTTCATGACGCGAAGCAATTGAGGACAAGTGTAAGGGCGATGTCTTTGCGTGGTATGCCCGCCCACTTTGCGCTGTTCGGCACTCTCTTTGCGCGGTTGCACACCGACTTTGCGCGCTTCGGAGCTCTCTTTGCGCGGTTACACGTCTACTTTGCGCGCTTCGGCACTCTCTTTGCGCGGTTGCACACCGACTTTGCGCGCTTCGAAGCTCTCTTTGCGCGGTTGCACACCGACTTTGCGCGCTTCGGAGCTCTCTTTGCGCGGTTGCACACCGACTTTGCGCTGTTCGGAACTCCCTTTGCGCAGTTGCACACCGACTTTGCGCGCTTCGAAGCTCTCTTTGCGCGGTTGCACCTCTACTTTGCGCGCTTCGGAGCTCTCTTTGCGCGGTTACACACCGACTTTGCGCGCTTCGGAGCTCTCTTTGCGCGGTTGCACACCGACTTTGCGCGCTTCGGAGCTCTCTTTGCGCGAACCCACACCGACTTTGCGTCCCCCACCTCCAACTCTTCCATATCTCTACAAAATAAAAAACGCTGCACATCGTTCATGCAGCGTTTTTGTCTATTAGGCGTGCTCTTCCAATTTAGCTAGGCTATCCACGTACGTACGAAATTTCTGTTCGTCCCGGTTATCAAGTGAAAGGTCGATCAATTCCATGAGTCGTTCCTTCGTTTGTTCGCGATGGATATGCTTTAAAAAAAGATCCATGTAAATATCATTCAACAGTTTCTCTGCCTGTAATGCAGAACTATTTTTCCCAACGGCTTTTAAGAACTCGGCATATGAATAATTGTTTTCCATCTCACTCACCCCTAATGCCTTTTATTTATTATATCTAATTTCCGGGGTAAGTTGCAAGGATTTTTCGAATATTCTATTTTTATTTATTTATTTTTTAGGTTCTATTGAAAACGCTACCATCTGTGCTACAAAAGGAAACACTTCAATCATAGATTTCTTTTTTTTCTCCGGTCAACCTTATCGTCGCTTCGGAAATAATTAAGACAATCGCCCCTATCACAACAGGTGTAATCGTTAAGCCATACAAATACACTGCCGCCACCATCACCGCCACCGCTTGAATCCATTGCACTGTGCGGACCATTTTTCGAATCGCAGACGGGCGAATTTCCTCCCGCTCAGGAAACAGCATGTCCATACGGAAGTCGTCACCTGCGCGCAATGCATGAATGAGTTGTACGGCAGAAGCAAACGCCAACGCTCCCGCAAAAATGAACGCAACGATTGGGAATGGAATAAACAATGCGCCTAGCATCGAGAGAACTGTTAATCTCACCCATAGCCAAAAAATATCGTCTGTGCGAAGGAATGTCCGCTTAATCAGATAAGATTGCGCTACTGTCCTACCAAATACCGGTGTGGTCATGAACGCTCGTAGCCAACCTCTTCTACTAACCGATCCCTTCAAATGAGGTACGTCCGTAAAATAATTCGCAAACCGATAAAAACGCATCATCCGATTTTGTTCAACCTCGATAAAATGATCGTATGGGAATGGTTTACTATTTTTGATTTTTCGCCAATAAATACTGTAAATACCGAGGACAATTATACTGCCTACGACCACGTACAAATAGGCATGGAACCAACTATAAATCAGCAATGCCGCCACTAGAAAACGAACCGCACGATCTCCCCAGATACCCGCGCCGCTCCGTGCATGACGGAAAGAATACTCAATATCTACGAACAACCATTTCAAAATGACAATGCCAATCGCAAGACCGATAAAAATTTCCTTGGAGCCTGTCTCAGTTGCAGCTAACAGCGGTAGCGCAACGACATACAGTCCAAGTGGCAAAACCAATTGAGAAAATAGCGTCCAACTTATCGCCCGCTTTAAATAGCTATCTAGCTTGTGTTCCAACGGTAGAAAATAAACCGTATCCGCTGGCTTCAATAGCGTCACAATCGGCGAATAGGCAAGTGCGCCTGCAATGACGACCGCTGCCAGAATCGCTGCGGGAAAATCTACTGACACTTCCTTCAACCATTCGCTGTAAGCATAGGCCCCAGCGCCCATCGTAAACACGAGCACAATCGCCAAATGCCCCGTAATGACATACTTCATATATTTTTGAAGCTCGGTCATGTAGTGGACGAACCGAGCCCCCCATATATCACGCAAATTGTTCATTATCGGTTTCCTCTGTCATCGCAATATACAAATCATCGAGCGAAGCCCCTGGACGTCCAAACGCTTTCCGTAAGTCCTCCATCGTTCCCGCTACGCGCACCCGTCCCTCGTGCAATAAAATGATTCGATCACAATACTTTTCCGCCGTTGACAACACATGCGTCGACATTAAAACAGAAGCGCCATTCCCCGTCCGCTCCGTCATCTGTTCAAGCAACGACTTAATCCCGATTGGATCTAGTCCAACAAACGGTTCGTCGATAATGTACAACGAAGGATTAACGAGAAATGCACACATGATCATGACTTTTTGACGCATCCCTTTTGAAAAGTGAGCAGGGAACCAATTCAAGCGCTTTTCCATGCGAAATTCCTTCAACAACATTTCAGCACGCACGTCAAATTGCTCCTTCTCCACCCCATATGCCATTGCCGTTAGCTCAAGATGCTCTCGCAACGTCAACTCCTCGTAGAGAATCGGCGTTTCTGGAATATATGTAAACGCCTTGCGATACGCTTCAGAATCCTCACTAAATGTCACACCATTGACACGAATTTCACCTTGATGCGGATTCATTAATCCAATAATATGTTTAATCGTCGTACTTTTTCCAGCTCCATTTAGGCCTATCAACCCTACCAGTTCACCTTTACCAATTGAAAATGATAATTCATGCAGGACAGGTTTACGTGTATAGCCGCCAGTTACATCTTTTACTTCAAGAATCGTCATATTCAGTCCTCCATTCTGCTTTTCATTTTAACAAAAAACGGTTTGAAATGCTCACTGTTCAAAATATGCTACACTTGTCTCATTCATGAAAGGATGTGCCATAATGACAGATTGTATTTTTTGTAAAATCATCGACGGAACCATTCCAAGCACGAAAGTTTATGAGGACGAGCATGTACTCGCATTTATGGATATTTTGCCTGTAACAAAAGGACATGTCCTCCTCGTCCCGAAAACACATCGTGAAAATCTTTATGAAATGAACGAAGAAGAAGCAGCGCGTCTATTTGCAGCAGCACCCAAAATCGCCAATGCTATCAAAGCAGAATTCAAACCTGCTGGCATGAACTTACTGCAAAATAACGAAGCTTTCGCTGGGCAAGCCGTCTTCCACTTCCATCTGCACTTCATCCCACGTTATGATGAAACAGACGGCTTCCAACCAACTTTTGACACAAAGGAATCACTATTCCCCGCAGCAACTCTCACGGAAATTGCGGCAGGCATCCGGAAGCATATCTAACAGGTAGATTGTGCAGTGTATACCCGCCTGTTGAAAAAAGTTTTCACTCTATAAATGGAACTTATGATTTTCACTAATCTCTAGCGAAGGCGCCTTACAAGCGGTCGCCGAGCGGTGTCTAGGAAGTTTTTCCCGTTCAACATATATGACTAAAAAGCTTTTCGTCTACTCACGCAAAGCTTTTTAGTTATTCAGTTTATAATGATTTTCTTTATTGCCGTTCCACAATAAGCATGGTTTAATTAAACTACTAACAGGTATACTAACCGCAAAGAAAGGGGCTAATACGATGAAAGCATCCACATTTCTAATCGGGCTAGCAACAGGCTCAATCGCTGCTGCCATTGCCGTACTCTATTCAACTCCACAATCAGGAAGCGAACTCCGAACATCCGTTAAAAGCGCTTCAACTGACATGAAAGCAAAATTCAAAGATGTTAAAAGCAAAGTAGCAGACCTCAAAGAATCAGTCTCCCACTTAACAAAAGAAGCAAAACTAACTGTTCCTGCAACAATCGATGACATTAAAGGATCCATCGAAGAGTGGCAACAATTAACGGAGCCAAACAAAGCCCGACTGGAAACTGAAATTGCTGCCATCCAAACAGCACTCGAAGAACTTGAACAAACGCTTGCTGCACAACAAAAACCATAATGAAACGTCTATCAATCACGCCTCGGTGTGATTGATTTTATTATCTCTTTTAAAGTTTTTATGCAATTCTAACTTTTTTATTTGTTGCTTTCCTGCTATAATAAAGGAATCATAAAATGATAGAAAGTAGGTGCCTCCAATGTCGGAGAAACAGTTTTCCCCAAAAGAAGCAATGATCTTTAGCCAACGTGTTGCGCAGATGTCGAAAGCGCTTTGGAAAGCGGTCGAAAAAGATTGGCAAAAGTGGATCAAACCTTATGATTTGAATATTAATGAACACCATATCTTATGGATTGCTTACCATCTTCAAGGTGCTACGATTTCCGACGTCGCTAAATTTGGCGTCATGCACGTATCCACAGCCTTCAACTTTTCAAAGAAGCTAGAACAACGTGAGTACTTATATTTTTATAAAAAAGAAGATGACCGCCGTAATACATACGTTTCCGTCACCGAAAAAGGCGAACAATTATTAATTGAAATGAACGAAAACTACTATAATACAGAGCACGGGATTTTAGACGGCTCCCTCCCAATCAAAGATCTCTACGGAAAATTCCCTGAATTCTTGGAAGTCATGTCCGTTATTCGTAACATTTATGGGGAAGACTTTATGGAAATCTTCGAACGCGGCTTCAAAAACATCGAAGATACGTTTGAGGAATCTAACCAAGATTCGCCCCTATTGAGCGCTCAAGAAAAATAATTTCAATTCAGGACGTTTTTTTGCTATGATGATTTTGGAACGATTCGAAGGAGGGATGGACTTGATCCTTATCATTACAGTTCTATTTTCACTGTTTTACTTATTCCAAATCAACAAAATGACATACGCACTTTGTGAATCACGGGAAATCCCCGAGGAAAAGCAACCCAAAATATACAAAACCGTAAACATTCTCGTCACAATACTGATTTTATCCTTTTACGTCGAAGTCCTTTTAAGTGTGTAAGGCATGTACAAAAGCGTAGGGCACCTGTTTAGATTCGGTAGGCATAAGACAAACCGGCTGTGAGGCGATTTGTGCGCCGAGCATCTGGCGCCCGGAGTCTAGACGACAAAAGTCCATCTCCCCGCGAAGGGAAATGGACTTTTCTTTTCGTTTAGGCTCCAGCATCTAGGAGCTCAAACTGCTTCTTACCAGCTGTTTTTTAGTACAAGTAGGCTGCACCGACAATGATTAACAGGATGAACAACACAACAATCAATGCAAAGCCCGAAGAACCTTGATTATATCCGCTCATTGGAGCACCCCCTCTCTCTCTTAATATCCTATGCGTATTTTTCAAACCGTTATGGGCAAATTATCCGGGAACCTTTTTGTTTTAGGGGCGTTTTTATGATATAGTATCTACTGTTATAGACAAAAGTTAGGGGAGACAATTACATGAAAAAAACGGTTTTAGCACTTACAATGGCGGCATCCGTTCTTGCGCTTTCAGCATGTAGCGATAAAAGTGAAGGGGAAGTCATCCTTACATCAAAAGCTGGAGACATTACACAAACAGAACTTTATGAGAAAATGAAAGAAACAATCGGTGAAAACACACTTCAACTTATGGCTATTGAAAAAGTACTTGCTGACAAGTACACAGTGACAGACAAAGAAGTAAAAGCAGAAGTCGATAAAGCAAAAGAACAACTCGGCGAGCAGTTTGACATGTACTTAGTGCAACAAGGTCATACAACAGAAAGCTTCACAGAAATGATGCGCCTCAACCTGCTACAAGAAAAAGCACTAGTGGATGGCGTTGAAGTATCAGATAAAGAAGTGGATAAACGCATCGAAGAGATGAATACAGAATTGACAGCAAGACACGTTCTACTTGCTGACGAAGAAACAGCACTTGAAGTGAAGAAGAAGCTAGAAGAAGGTGCTGACTTCGCTGAAGTTGCTAAAGAATTTTCAACTGAAGAAGCTGCTAAAGATACTGGCGGTGACCTTGGAACATTCGGCTACGGCGCAATGGTAGCTGAATTTTGGAACGGCGCTTACGCTCTAGAATTGAACACAATTAGTGAGCCTGTCCAATCTGAGCACGGCTTCCACATCATCGAAGTAACTGCAAAAGGGAAAGCAGCAGAAGCGCAAGCAACGAAGGATGACACAGAAAAAATTCGTGAAGAAATCCGCTTTGAAAAAGCAGATCCAAACACGATTATTGAAAAAGTCGGCAAGCTTATGAAAGACGCTGACGTGAAAGTGACGGACGAAGAGTTGAAAGCCGCTCTTGACATGTTCCTTGCTAAAGATGAAAAAGAAGCAGATAAAGAAGAAAAAGAAACAAAAGAAAAATAATGATGATGAACAGGCCGAGCTCTTGGGCCTGTTTTTTTTATTGTCTGGACTGAACAGGTGCTTGCGCTTTTCTTATAATTAAAACGTAAAAACTCCAAGAGACCCGCTGTCCCTTGGAGTTTTTACAGTTCGATTCATTCAATTCCTGGCTTATAAAACGAGCGATTATCCAGTGGGAAAATACGCTCTGTAAATTCACCTGGTTCCGCTTTACCAAGCGCCCGATCTAGCATGTTCATCTTCGCATCAATATTGTCGATGTAATGCAGGATTTCTGCTTCTTTCAGCATCGGTCGTTTCGGGCTGCCCCACTCTTCTTTCCCGTGATGAGACAACACCATATGTTGCAGCAACATCACTTCTTCGCCAGCGATTTCAAGCTCATCCGCCGCTTTCGAAATTTCCGTCACCATAATGGTAATATGGCCAAGCAAATTTCCTTCAATCGTATATTGCGTGCCGACTGGGCCTGATAGTTCAATCACTTTTCCGATATCATGCAAAATAATCCCCGCATACAACAAATCCTTATTGAGTGACGGATACAAATCGGCAAGTGCTTTGCCCAATTTCAGCATGGACACAACATGGTCAATCAGCCCTGACACATAATCATGATGATTTTTCGTCGCTGCTGGATACGTCATGAAAGCCGCTTGGTGCTTTTTCAATAAATGACGCGTAATGCGTTGAATTTGTGGATTCTTCATTTCAAAGAAATATTGCATCAGCTCCTCATACAGCACTTCTTTGCTTTTAGCCGATGATGGAACAAGATCCGCAATCGAGATCCCTTCGTCTTCCTTAATCGGGCGTATGCTCTTAATACGTAGCTGGTTTTTCCCACGATATTCATGCACTTCTCCGCCTACTTTAACAATGGATGCCCCCACGTAAGTTTTCTCATGCTCTTCTTTCGTATCCCATAACTTCGCTTCAATATCACCGCTTTTATCCTGTAAAATGAGTGTCATGAATGGGCTTCCTTGCGTTGTAACGCCCTTCGTTGCTTGCTTAATGAGCAAGTACAAATCTACCGGTTCTCCTGCTTTATAGTCAGCGATTTTTTTCATACACTGCTTACCCCCTATCCGTTTCCGATGTCGGAAACCTGTATAATTGCTGCATGTGTCCACTGCGTTTTTATTGTCTCATGACATGTAAAATAAAGGAATTGATGTTGATGTTGCAATTTATCCAATACATTAATCATACGCGAAAGACGCTCGCTGTCAAAGTGTACAAATGGGTCATCCATAATGATTGGAAAAGGAGCCGTCTCCATAACAGAGGCTGCAAGTGACAGACGTAATGAGATGTAGGCCTGTTCTTTCGTTGCTTGGCTCAATTCGCCAATTGGATAACGCAGACCTTCCGCAGATACGACTTCAAAGCGCCCGGCTTCTGTTACGACTAGTGATTCATATTTGCCAGCTGTCAGTTCGCTAAACATTTTCTCGGCAGCCCGCAATACTTCTGGCAATTTCTTCTCTTTTAATTCCGCCATTGTTCGTCGAATAGCTTCAGCAAGCGCTTTGCGTGCAGACCACTTTTTCGCAAGCTCCGCAAGTTCTGCTTTTTTCATTTCAAACAGTTGGCGTTTTGCACTCAACGTCTCATCCGTGAGCAAATGCTCGGTTTTATGGACAAGCGCTGCCTTTTCATCGGTCAGCATCGTTAGCTCTCCATCGATGGCTACACGTACTTCCTCATTAGTAGATATTTGCGCTACGAGGCGGTCTTCTGACACATCGGCTGGCACTTCAATCGCGGGATGCATAGCAAATTGCTCGCTAATCGCATCCAGCTGTTCTGTTAAGAGACGTTGTTGCTGATGCGCATCGAAAGCATGATAGAACCCTTCTTCCGTCTCCACGCCTGCTTCTGCCCATAACGTCTGGACTTGTATGTGCAACGATTCAACAAGACTAGCCTTCTCTTTGACTGCCGCTTCAAGTCGTTCCATCTGTCCAGTCAAGGATTTAACCGCCTCCGCATGCTCTCCCAGTTGCATAAATTCCCTTCTCAGCATCTCATACATCGCCTCTTCAGGCACCATTTTTTGCAACGCCTGCTCCGCCTGCACCATTCGTTTGTCGATGGCATGCCGTGCAGTCTGTTGACGACTCTTGCTATCTTCTACATCCCGTACTACTTCCTGCACCTCTCGAATCATGCGGAATAATTCAGGTATAATGGTCGGCGATGGGAAACCGTCAAAACCATAGCGTTGTAAAAACTGTGTTAGTTCAGCCTCCATTTGCTGACGCTCATGATGCGTTTGATTGAGCGTCGCTTCCGCTACTCGATACTTTTCTTCGTATAGACTAAACGTTTCGCGCAACTCTTCTCGTTTTCGCTTGTACACATCCATGCGTTGCATAAGTTCTTCCATTTGCCGTTCCTGTCCATCATATGCAGCCACGACTTTTTCCATCTCTCGCATGGTCGACTCATTTGACGGTCCAACCTCTTTTTTCAGATAAAGGAAGATCCCTACACCGCCAACAATCACACCAGCGATGGCAACAAACCACTCTTGCTGTAAAAATCCAAACACGATGAAAGCAATTGCTAGCAGGAAAAGGATAAGCGGTAGGTCAAGTGCCTGCTGATTCCCAGCACGTCCTCCGAATGCCAGATAAGCTTTTGCTTCAGCTAGTCGTTGCCGAATCGCTGGCCACTCTTCTGCACGTTCCCTATCCGCTACAGAAGGTGCGGTTCGCTCAATGTTGCTAAGCGCATTCTCCGTCTCTAGCAAATCCTGTTCAATTTGTACCAACTGCCGTTCAGCAAAACTGATTTGCCGATCGCACTCGGTCAGCCCGGCAAGCAATTCATGCATCTGTTCTTCCTGTCGAAGCGAAACATCCGCCTGGATCAATGCCATTTCATGCGCTTCCCCACTGATACCAAGCCTGTCAAAAAGGCGCATTTTTATACCTGTTAAGCGACGTTGTTCCTCGTCTGCTGTAGTCATTGCTGTGCGCCAATTATGCCACTCCGACTCTTTAGCCAGTAGACTTTCGAGCTGCGCAAGTCGTTCTCCTTCTTCTCGCTCTGGTAGGCGACTAGCAAGCTCCGATAACTCTTCCGTCATTCGCCGTTTAGCGACTTCTGCTTCTGTATGCTTTCCCGCAAGCGTTTCGTAACGTCGAATGCCATCCGCTGGAAACTCTCCTACTCGTAAATCCATTAACTGATTTTCCAATAGCTGCTTTTTATGATGAAGGGGAAGCGATTGTCGAATGAGTGCAAGCCGTTGTATCTCTTCCTGCAATGACTTACCCTGTTCACGCAACGCTGTCAGCCGTCCATCAATTTGCTGAATGCGCTCAATTGCAGGGACGTACTCGGCAACTTTTGTCTGTTCGTTCTTCAATTCCATCTCCAAGTCGCGCAACTCTGCAATCTTGACGTTCATCTCTGGATTGCGCCCCGACTTTTTGAATAGCTCGCCCATCTCTTTTTCCATTTGCTTTTCAAGCTGTAATAGCGAGTCGACACCCGTTGTGCCCGAAGCAAGCAATGTACGGCTTAACTCTTCCTCATCCATCCTCTCAAAGCCCTGTAATTGCAATAGGGAGAAGGAGAATATGGATTCAAATGAAGCCCGATTGTACTGACGCAGTAGATTGTTCAGCGCTTCTTCTCCGCCCCTCGTGCCATCCTCAAAATAGACGGTGACATCACCAGCAGATTTTCCACGCACCCGTTCAACAATACAACGGCCAAATGTCTCATCGTACACATGCACTTGCCCACCATACTTGCCCCCTGACTTCGGTTCATAGCGTAGCAATGCGTTGTTTTTTTGTGGAAAGCCGAATAAGATATGCAGGATAAATTGCTGAATCGTCGTTTTCCCAGCCTCATTCAAACCATATAAAACGGTCATACCCTGCCCTAATTCAACTGTGATATTTTCATGTTGCCCAAAACCGTAAATCAGCAATTTCTCAATCTTCACGTACCCACCTCATTCCATTCCAGCCATTTCTACTGCTAACAATGCAATGGCTCCGGCTTCGACTTCTTGTATGTCCTCTTCCGTCAGCACCTCTACATATTTAACGCTTCGCGCATGCTGATGAACATCCTTTAACACATCTTTCCAATCATCTGCTCCCCAGCCATCCATCATACCGATGACCGACTGCATCAATGCCCCTGAAGCTGCTGATAAAGGGATATGTTTAGCGAAGCGGATTGCCTGCACCCAAACAAGCGGCTCAGCATCGCCGATGACATCACGCAGTACATCTAGCCATTCTTCATCCGTTGATTGACCGAATAGCTCCAGCGCACCTTGATCGACCTCAATCATCGACAACTCCACAATGCCTGCACCATACTGCGCAGTGAACGATTCGAGCGCCTCCTTACACGCCTCCAGCCATTCATTGGCATGTTGCAGCCCTGCGCAAGACACGTCTACACGCCCAAACACAAGCGCCGAAGTGGGGATGAACTGCAGAGACACTCCCGTTTTCGATAATTCTACTTCGTAAAAGCCTTTGACGCCCGCCTCATTGCGATGCCGCCCTTGTACATTCCCCGGGTAAACGATAGGCGGCTCCTCATGCAACTGCTGCCGCAAATGGATATGCCCAAGCGCCCAATAATCATAATGTTTGGCCAGCAGGTCACTTTTCGTAAACGGTGCATACACAGCATGCGTTTCGTCCCCCGCCAAACTGCCATGCAACATGCCGATATGTATTGCATCATGGTCTTGCGCAACCGGATAGCCATCCACCATCTTCGAGCGAACATGCCGCTCCTTATAACTAAATCCATATATCGAAACCGCTTGCCCTCTAATCGTCAAACGAACTTCCTCAACATCCCCGCCAAACACATGGACATTGGGCGGCAACTCAAAGCGCGTCCAGTTGCCTGCAAGATGATCGTGATTGCCGTGCGACATGAAGACAGGAATGCCCGCCGCATGTAGTTGTTCCATACCTTCATGGAATTTCATTTGCGCACGCAAACTCCGATCCTCACCGTCGTAAATATCCCCCACAATAAGCACAAAATCCGGCTTCGTTTCCACTGCATAACGAATCAGATTGGCGAATGCCGTAAACGTGCTGTCCCGCAACGTCGCAAGCCGCTCTGCTGGCAAACCCGTCATCCCTTTAAAAGGACTATCTAAATGCAAATCAGCCGTGTGAATAAATCGAATTGTCGACAACTAAAATCCCTCCCCTAACCAACGAATACTTGTTCTTATTTTAGCATAAGTAGGGGTTTTCTGCACAGAAAAGATGGGAGCCAGGCACCCGGAGTCCGTTCAGAAATACACGCCAAACTCTCAAAAAAGAACCTCTCTCCAACCTTTTCTTTTTCAATCAAAACTAAGTACAATAGAAATACAACATTATTAACCATATATTACAACTAAATCATCTATTTACAACTAAATTTCCATATCAGCAATTAGAAATCAGCTTATTTAGCAAGGAAACCCAAGCTTTGGAGGTCATAACATGAAAAATTTATTAGTTGCAGACAATATCTCGAAATCTTTTAATGGGAAAAACATAGTAAAACCGGTAAACTTCACAATTCAACAGGGGAGCATTCATGTGATTGAGGGAAAGAGTGGCTCTGGCAAATCAACTTTACTCAGTATGTTAGGAGGTATGGAAAAACCAGACCGTGGAGACATTCGTTTTAATGGTCATTCACTTTACCGATTAGGCGATAATGAGCAATCAAAAATAAGGGGCACTTCCTTTGGCTATGTATTTCAATCATTTCATTTAATACCCGAATTAACTGTGAAGGAAAATATCGAATTGCCTTTACAATTTAACTCGCGAGGTGTGGAGAAAGATCGTGTGTCTGAAATCGCAAACAGATTAGGTATCGCTTCGCATTTACATAAAAGACCAGACTTTTTGTCAGGTGGTGAACAACAGCGAGTTGCGATTGCTAGAGCTGTCATTATGGAGCCACAAATTATATTTGCTGACGAGCCAACAGGTAACTTAGATCAAACAACTACCAAAACAGTCATAGAGTTATTATCCAATTTAACAAGTTCTTTGAATATCGCTTTAGTTGTTGTTACGCATGAACAGCATCTCTTTACACAGCCACACCATCTATACACTATGGAAGATGGCTCCTTAAAGAAGGTGAGACAGCCTCATGCTTAAGATTGCATTGGATTTAGTATTATCCAGAAAAAAGTGGTTGCTTATTATCGTTAGTTCCTTTGCTTTCATGTTCGCAGCTTCTTTTGCCATACTACTCGCTTCTGAGACCATTAAATCAAACCTAAAAGAAGATGCGTACCAAAAATATGGAGAGCATACAGGCGTATTAATGGATACTAACGTTTTTAAAGAGGAACTCAGTAAAGACGTTGACGATATTGGAGAATACTCAATTTCAGATAAATTGCTACTAGAAAACAACAAAATTATAACGGTTGGCTGGTTTGATGAGGATGCTCTTCGCCTAGGGAGAATTCAGTTACTTGAAGGTGATTACCCCAAAGGTGAAAATGAAATTGTAATTGAATCATCCTATAAAAAATTGATGGAGAAGCAATACGGAAACGAATGGAGTATTGGTGAAAGTAAAGTTCTTGAGTTTGAAAACGGTCAAAAAGAAGTAATCTTAGTCGGAATCATTGAAGATTACTCCGCAAATTGGTCTGTTCCAGCGGATGTAGAAATAGGCAAAAATGATTTCCCAAACATCCTTACAATAAGTTCTGAACCCAACTTACATAATTACATCTTTAAAATGAATGGCAGTAAAAACTATTCAATCAATAAAAGCAGTAATTTGACAAGTGAATACGGTGAAAGATACATCAATGATAGGCTTTTATATACTGGGCTAATCGATTATGATACAGTTTCGACGTTGGCGATTATTTTTCAAGTTGTCGTTTTAGTGATGTCGATTATAAGTATGATTACAATCATTTCCTTTTATAACATAAAGGTATTAAAAAAGATGGCTATTTTGAAAGCGAATGGAGCTACTAGCAAAAGCGTTTTCTGGATTCTCATATACCAGTACCTACTCATGTTAGGAGTAAGTCTATTGCTTGCCATTCCTCTTTCATTGCCACTTACTAAACTAATCATCGTCAATACGTATAATAATGGAGAATTGGCTAATTTAAATTGGCCCTATATCATCGGGCTACAGGCAATAATGCTTTTAATGACTGGCTTATTTTTAACGATAAAAACAATTCGAGATGTAAAAAAAATGAACAACTCCTCGATTTCTTCATTATTACGAGGAGTAAAAGAGAGTTTACCAATCACTGAGCTTAATACAAACAAATTTGTATACAAACAACTGTATATGCAAGTAATTACATATAAAAACCTATCCATCCTCACTACTTTGTCTTTATGTTTGTCGATGCTCATTACTACAACATCATTCTTTCTGCAAAAAGAAACAGCAGGTATTTGGGATGATGATGCCGATTATGTCATTGTTGCCCAAGAAATCTATTTGCATAAAGAAATTGAGCATCTAAACGTCTTAAAAGAAGAGGGGCTTACGATTTCGACGAAAGATGTAGAACGTATTGAAGCCTTACCATCTGTTCTACATCTCGATAAAACTCCCTTTATGGTTGACGTACATCCATTAATTCAAACTAATAGTGTCACACAACCAATTGAAAACTGGATTTCGTCACATAATCCGGATAAAAACACCTATATGAATAAAATAATCATTCCTAATGTAAACTATCAAATAGTAGATGCCAAGGGCTTTGAAACACTATATCCAGAAGGTTCTTTTGAAGATTTCAAAGGAAAGGCTTTACTGATTGTTCCGAACAACAGCCATGCGTCTAATGAGCGGTTAATCGGTGAAGAGTTAGACTTTGTAAGAAAATTTAACGGTGAAAGCGGAATGGAAACCCAGGAATGGAAGTATCCTGTATACGATGTACTTGATGAAGCACAGTTTAGTGAGGATTATCAAAGTTTCACAATTGTGTTGGACAATGAAACAGCAAGTCAAAATGCAATATTTCGAGGCTACTATGACCTCTCTATCTTTACGAAGGATGATTTGACTGATAGCCAAACAACTGAATTAGAGTCGATGTTAAGTGAAATGGTTTCCACTACGCCTGGCAGTCTCTATCAAATTGTTTCAGATTTTATAATCGAGGATACGAAGATCTCTGTTTTCTTCGGATTTTTAGGACAACTATCCTACGTGATTGCCATCGTACTAGCAATCATTAGCATGTTAATAATGGTCTTTGGAAAATATAACATACAAAGGTTTCACTGGGGAACATACATGTCTATGGGAATGACTAAAAAGCAAGTAGTTCAATATTTAGGTTTGGAAATGCTTGTCTATGTAAGTATCAGTGCAATCTTAAGTAGCTTATTATTCTTAGCTATAGCGCTATCCCATGGATATTTATATCCAATATCCCAATACTTGATTTCCCATCTATTTTCAATTGCTATCGTTTGCATATTGCTTTTAATTGGAGTTTATTTCATCAAACTTCAGATTGACAAGCACTCAATATACTTCTTGTTAAGGAGAGAAGATTAACCCAATAACGGCGGGAGCCGGGCACCCGGAGTCCGCTTAGAAATACACGCCAAACTCTCCAGAAAAAAAAGCACGAACGGTGCCAGGTATGGACACCATTCGTGCGAAGGCATTCTAAGTTCGCCGCGTCCTGCGGCAACGAATGCATGACCAATATCCTATTGGCCCAATTGTGGCCGTACCTGGCACCACTCTCCATCTTCAAGCTTACTCTTTCCCAAGCTGAATCGCTTTTTTAATATCCTTCAACGATCTTGAGGGGCCATACATTAGTACACCACCACGGTAAACGCGTGCACCAAACCAGCCTAAAATGAAAATCGTTACAAGCATAATGCCGATTGATAACAACGGCTCCCAAACGGGTAAATCGAGCATGCCAACACGTAAGAACATAACGAGTGGTGCAAAGAACGGGAAGAAGGATGCGTATTTAATATACGCCACTTCTGGATTGCCAAGCCCTGTCGCCGCAATCATAAATGCCGCTACAATTAACAACGTCATCGGCAGTATCATTTGTTGCACATCTTCTGTTCTACTAACAAGCGACCCTAGCAAAGCCGCAAGCGTTGCATACAGGAAGTAGCCGAGCAAGAAAAACACTGCCGCATAGACCAGCGTTCCAACATTCATATTCGAAAAGCCAAATACAGAGAAGAAACCGTCTGCCATTTCGGAAGATGTCGTTTTTAATGCGATGAATCCAGCCAGACCAAACAACACCATCTGTAGTAAACCAAGAGATCCAATCCCTGCGACTTTAGCAAACATATGCTTAACTGGGGACACGCTAGAGATTAGAATTTCCATAACACGCGATGATTTCTCTGTCGCCACTTCTGTCGCAATCATACTCGCATACAAAATGACTGCAAAGTAAATGAGGAACATCAATACATAAACAAGACCACGTGCCTGGCTCAATTCTTCCTCCGTTTTTGCTGATGCAGATACGGAATGTTCTTCAAATTGAATAGGCGCAAACAATGTCTGTACTTGCTCGCCAGACAACGATAATTCCTCTGCTTTCATTTCCGTTTGAATCGACTGAAGCGCATCTTGTAGCATCATCGGGAGCGCGAATTCCATAGAACTCATGGACGTGTAATTTGCTTGAATCGTATTCGCCCCATCCAGCTTGAGTGTCAAAAAGGAATCGATGTCCCCTTCCTTCACTTGCTCTGTCAGCGCTTGTTCCGTTTCACTAGCTTTCTCTATCGTCATGTCAGAACCACTTGCCTCAAATTGCGCTGCCAACCGATCTATTAACACACCACTATCATCAATTACTTGCAAGACTTCAGCCGACTCACTATCTCCACCCGTCACGCTTTTGACACCGTCAATAATGTTCCCGATATTCGCAAACAAGAACACGGCCGCCAGCATAATCGCCGTCGTAATGATAAACGACTTCGTTTTTGCTTTCGTTACGAATGCCTGTTTAAAAATAATCATGAATTCACGCATGTTGCTTCCCCACCTTTTCGATGAAAATATCTTGCAACGAAGGTTCTTCAATTTCAAAGTGACGGATAGGACCCGATTGCAATGCCGCTGTCAGCAGTTTATGGGCAATCTCTTCCGTTTCAACTTGGAAGACAGCCCCCTCAACGGTTTTATGAACAGATGTGACACCCGAAATGGATTCCAATTGTGACAAATCATTATCCGAATGAATGCGTATATTATGCTTACTGAATGATCGCTTTACATCACGTAAAGTCCCACTGACGACCTGTTTCCCTTTATCGATAATACTCAATTGCTCACATAATTCCTCCACATGATCCATACGGTGACTCGAAAACACAATAGTTGCACCTTCATTGCGGAAATCCAAAATGGCTGCTTTCAGCATTTCAACGTTCACGGGGTCAAGACCGGAAAAGGGTTCATCAAGAATGAGCAGTTGTGGCTTATGCAAAAGGGATGCTATCACTTGGATTTTTTGCTGATTCCCTTTCGATAGCTCTTCGATTTTTTTATTGGCATAATGCGGTACTTCAAAACGCTCCAGCCAGTTGTGCAGTTCTTTCTTGGCGTTCGCTTTGTTCATGCCTCGCAGTTGCGCTAAAAATACGAGCTGGTCTTCTACTTTCATTTTCGGATAAAGGCCACGCTCTTCTGGTAAATAACCGATTTCTGGACTTGTCGCATAGGAAATCGGTTTGCCGTTCCATGTAATCCGCCCTTCATTAGCATTCAATAATCCTAAAATCATGCGGAACGTCGTCGTCTTCCCCGCCCCATTCGCTCCTAAAAATCCGTACATCGTCCCATCGCCAACGGACAGCGATAAATCGTCCACAGCGGTAAAATCGCCAAAGCGCTTTGTGACGTTTTCAAGTAGTAAAGTCATCCTGTTACCCCTTTCGTTTTTCAACCTTATAACTATACGTATCTAGTGTGCTGAAGTTTCAAACTAATTCCGTTTATCCACAATGGCAGCTCCAACGCCGTAAGATACCACTGCAATCACATAAAGTGCGGCGAACAAAAAGAAAGCAAGACCCGGTCCTTCAAAAATAATAACAACCGCCCAGGCAATCACAATAGTCACTACTGTAACTGTCCAAGATAGCGATTTGGCTTGCTCCTGAATCCTTTGGTAACGCTCATCATAGCGACGTTCTTTTTTCCCTTTTTTCCGAACAAAATACCAAACGCTTAATGCAATCACCAACCCTGTCGGCAAACCTAACATAAACGCAAGCAAATCAAATCCTTCGTACATCCTCATTCCTCCTCCGGTGTAAAAATATCCTCAATACGACAATTGAATAACTTCGCAATTTTAAACGCTAAAACCAATGACGGATTATATCTCCCTTTTTCAAGGGAAATAATCGTCTGCCGCGAAACTTCCAACTTCTCCGCAAGGTCATCCTGCGTTAAGCCCATCGCCGTCCGCATTTCCTTAATTAAGTTATTCAGTGCCATGCCCCTCCCTTCAGTAGTAAAGGTCGCTTTACGTAAAGGTTACTTTACTATACGTTTGATGTCAAGTAACCTTTACAAAATATTTTTAGAGTATTTTGTAGCATTGTAGTATAATGAACGAAAGAGAATGGAAAGGGTGAATGTTGTGAGAACTTACAAACTGACTGCATATGAACCAACAGGGAAATTGATTACAGAAGAAACGTTCACGGCGGAGTCCGATGACGCGGCAAAAGTACAGGGGCAAGCCATGCTAGAAGAAAAAGATCTTATTGAAAAAACACATCGCCTCGCTTCTCCCGCTGGGAAGTTATTATTGTTTCATTCATAAAAAAGTGCAGCTAAGTAGACTGTTCTGCTTGGCTGCACTTTTATTTAGATAACAAGGAGATAACATAATGTCGCAAGGGCTTATTCATCATATTGAACTATACGTTTCTGATTTAGCAAAAACCATTGATTTCTGGAGTTGGCTGTTAGAAGAATTAGGATATAGTCAGTTTCAAGAATGGGAAAGTGGACGGAGTTGGAAGTTAGGGGAAACGTATATTGTTTTCGTACAAGCAGAAGAAAGATTTCTTGATGTCCCTTATCATAGATGCCGTGTAGGCCTTAATCATTTGGCATTCCACGCAAGCTCACGCCAACAGGTGGATGCGTTAACAAGCAAATTACAACGTAAAGGAATCCGCATCCTCTATACTGATAAGCATCCATTTGCCGGTGGGTCTGAACATCATGCCGTTTACTTTGAAGATCCGGATAGAATGAAAGTTGAAGTGGTAGCACCTAAACTGTCCTAATTTAATTCATACACGCATCGCCAATCTGTGATAATCTATAAGAGAATTAGATCATTACTTACCAGTAGAGTAAAAGGGGTGTTCCACATTGAAAATTGCACTAATCGCCCACGATGAAAAGAAAAATGAAATGGTCAATTTCACAATTGCTTATGAACATATTTTTTCACAATACACGTTATTTGCAACAGGCACGACGGGGCAACGGATCATGGACGAAACGAATCTATCCGTCAATCGACTCATGTCAGGCCCTTTAGGCGGCGATCAACAAATCGGCGCAATGATTGCGACAGGCGATTTGGATTTAATCATCTTTTTCCGCGATCCATTAACTGCACAACCACATGAGCCCGATGTCAGCGCATTATTGCGCCTATGCGATGTCTACGGTATCCCGCTCGCGACGAATATTGCAACAGCTGAACTACTACTGCGTGCTGTTGAAAAAGGCTTTTTCTCATGGCGCGAGACAATGGAGAAATACAAATAAACGAGTAAAGACCACTGCAGTACTCACCGGAAATTCTCTGGTGAATGAAGTGGTCTTTCATTTCTCCGCGGTGCACTGACAGTTTCAAGAGTTGCCATGACAATTTGAATATTTTCGCTGACAATTCGAAAATACACAATCAACTCCCCTGCTTCAATAAAAAAAGCACCGGACGACACCTCTTCAGGTTTGCATCCGGTACTCCTATTATTTCCCTACAAATGCCGGCGTCCGTTTCCCCACAAACGCTTGCAGTCCTTCCAAGTGATCCGCTGTTTTACGCATCGCCACTTGTGTTTCACTCTCCATTGCCAGCACACTATCAAGCTCTGCTATTTTTTGCTCATGTAAAATACGCTTTGAAGCAATCATTGCTGCAATCGGTGAAGCGAGCAATTTATGAGCAAAGGCTTCTCCCTGTTCAACGCCTTTTCCTTCTGCAGTTACTTCGTCAATTAACCCTTTTTCAAGCGCTTCTCGGCTCTTCATCACCTGACCTGACCAGATGAGTTTTTTCGCTTGTGGTACGCCGATGCGCTCTTTTAAGAAGAAGTGACCTGCTCCATCCGGCACAAGTCCGATGCCGATAAAGTTCATCGCCAACTTACTTTCTTCTTCCGCAATAATATAATCACAGCCAAGCACTAAACTGAATCCTAATCCTGCCGCCGCCCCATGGACAACCGCAATCGTAATTTGCGGCAATGTATACAACGCTTTCGCCAAGCGTGATACATCAACCATCACCTTAGCAATATCCATCGGGTTCTCCGGATTGATCATTGCTTTAATATCTCCCCCAGCTGAAAATGCGCGCCCCGCCCCTTGAATGACGAGTACTTGTACAGTCGTGTCATTCTTTAGCTCTTCAAAAACGTCTGCCAGCTCTTTCATCATCACTTCATCCATCGCGTTCATAGACGCTGGTCTGTTCAATATTAGACGCGCAAAACGTCCCTCTCTTGTCAATTCAACAGTCGTATACATAAAAAAGACACCCCTTATAATAAAGTGAACAACCATTCACTCTTTATATTCGGTGTCTCCCCTATAAACCCTCTATTTATTCGCAATTGTAGAAAATTAAAATCTGGATAACCTACTCGTAAGTAAATCCAAAACTTTTATTCCATCTTTTTTATAGCCTCAACAGCCACACTCATACTACTCAAAATATGGCTTCGCATAGTACTTTCTGCGCCCAATCGATCCCCTTCAATGATATGCTGAAGAATGATGGAATGCTCATCCGTATTTTGCATGTACATTTCCTCGTTATTTATCGGCACAAGACGGCGATACCTCGTGACATGATCATTCAATTGGCTTAGAATTTTTACAACAGTCCTATTCCCACTCATTCGATACAGCTGCTCATGAAATTTAGTTCCATAATGAAGGATTTCTTCGATATTTTTCGCTTCAATCGCTTGATTAATTTTATCGCAAATGCCTGATAAACTATCAATATCCTCTTTTGTTGCATGATCAGTAGCCTGTTTGGCTATAATCCCTTCTAAATAACTTCTCACTAGAAATATTTCTTCAGCTTCTTGCACCGTAATCGAAGGCGTTTTTAATCGTCCATTGGCTTGCCTAACAACCAACTCTTCCACTTCTAGTTTCTGTAACGCTTCACGTAATGGTGTTTTACTAATATCTAATTCCTTAGCTAACTTACTTTCAATTAAGCTCTCTTCAGGAGTGAAATCGCCATTCAAAATTTTGTTTTTGATTTCAAAGTATGCATAGTCTTTAGACATTCTTCTTGGTTGCGAGCTATTCATAATAACCTCCTCCTTAAAGGTAAGTACCCCCATACTTATGCATAACATAGCTAGCAATTGTTAGTCAACAATCGCTTTGTCCATCCACTCTTTCCCTTCCAGCTGCCTTGTCACAAGCATACTCGCGACAGTATCTCCCGTGGAGTTAACCATCGTCGCAGGCGGGTCAACAACGACACCAATTGCCGAAATGATTGGCAACGCCTGAATCGGCAAACCGTAAAACGTAATAATGACCATTTCTCCAATAAATCCGCCGCCTGGAATTCCACTCATCACCACACCAGCCATTAAAGAAATCGCAATTGCCGTGACAAACGTACCGATTCCGGTAAACTCCATGTTAAACACACCGAATACGAATGCAATTTTAAGTATAGAAGAAAGACAAGAACCATCCATATGGATCGTTGCACCTAGCGGTAAAACGGTTTCACGAATATCCTTCGGCACTCCAATTTTTTTCGCAGCTTGCAAGTTGATTGGCAACGTCGCAAAACTACTTCCTGTTCCAAGCGCTGTCGCTGCTGGCGCAAGAATGTTTTTCCAAAAGCGAATGACACCCTTTTTCCCTCCAGCAATAAACGCATATATTGTAAAGCCAATCGCAAAGTAAAGGATTGCAACAGGGTAATAGAGAATAAATGCCTGCGCATAATCACCAATGAGCTCCCCACCAAAATCTCCGATTAACGCCGCAAAATAAGCACCCAAACCAATCGGTGCATAGTACATAATCAGTTGAATCACTTTCATAAATATTTCAGAGCCACTTTCTAAAAAGCGAGCAAATGGTTTCCCAACTTCTCCTGACAAACCAGTCGCAATCCCTAACAACACCGAGAATACAATTAACGCAAGCATGTTTTTACGTGAAAATAATTCCACAAAGTCTGGCACTGTAAACGTATTGACGAGTTGATCAGATAACGACAATACTTCCGTATTTTCCGGAATCTCTACAGGAATGGTAGCGCCTGATCCGACTGGAAATAGAATCACGGCAACGAGCATCGTTATGGATGCAATAATTCCTGTTATGATAAAAATCGTCAACATTGAACCCATAATTTTTCCAAGTCGTTTCATACTATCCATATTCGCGACAGCCGATGTAATGGAAAAGAACACAAGCGGAACGACGACCATGAACAATAGATTTAAAAACAAATCGCCAAACGGTTTAATGATACTCGCTTTTTCTCCAAAAATCAGGCCGACAATAGACCCTACAATAATGGAAGATAGAAGAATGAGTGGAAATCGATACGGTTTTAATTTCTGCAACATACACTTGCTCCCCCTTTATGAAAATACATCTTCTCTTACAGGTTAAAATGTCGAAGTGAACGGGCTCCGCCAATAAAAGATTCCTTGTGTAATCGTTTCTGCTGGCCCCGTCATCCAGACACGTCCATCAGTTGCCCATTTAATCGTTAGATCTCCCCCACTTAAATGGACAGTCACTGCTGTATCTTTCTGAACATAGCCATTTAACACCGAAGCCACGACAGCGGCACAAGCCCCCGTCCCACATGCCTCCGTTACACCAGATCCTCTCTCCCATACTCTGAAATTGATTTCTTTGTCAGAGACAATCTCCACAAATTCAACATTTGCCCGATTTGGAAAACGAGGATCTATCGTCACAATGGAACCTAACTCATGCAGAGGTGCTTCTTCAATCTTGTCTACAAAAAAGACGGCATTGGGATTCCCCAAAAATAACGCCGTTACTTTCAATGCATGATCCCCAACTTGAAAGTCTTCGGCAATTACCTGCTGATTTTCGGGACCTTGCATCGGTATTTGGCTGCGATGTAAAAGAGGTGGTCCCATATCAACCGTCACCTGATCGATACACGCTCTATCCCCAAATACCTCAGCTGTTACGACAGCCGCCTTTGTTTCAATTTTGAAGATCTTGTTCGACACAAGATGATTTTCATACACATATTTCGCAACGCAGCGTAACCCATTTCCGCAATTTTGCCCTTCCGATCCATCCTTATTAAAAATTCGCATCCCAACATCGGCTACATCACTCGGGTGAATCAAGATGAGTCCATCTGACCCAATACCCGTATTGACGTTTGAAATATCGATTGCTAATTGAGTAAAAATCGATTCATCAAATTCATGTGCAAATAAATCGAGGTAAATATAATTATTGCCAATACCATGCATTTTCGTAAATGGAATGTTCATCATCCAATCCTCACTTTTCACCAAACGTTATAGCACAAACAAATCTTCGTTGAACAACGTATGGTTGGCATAGAGCGAAGGCGAGCCACCCGTGTGTACAAACAAGACATTGTCATCTTTTGTAAATGTTCCATTCCGAACCAAGTCGATTAGTCCCGCCATCACTTTTCCTGTATATACTGCGTCTAGTAGTATGCCTTCTGTCCTTGCCAACATTTGCACAGCTTCAATCATGCCTGCTGTCGGAATCGTGTAACCGCCTCCAACATAGCCGTCATAGCAATGTACACTGTCCGAACAATCAGCTGTCACTTGTAGAAATTCTGCTGTTTGCTTCACCAAGCGCTCGATATTCGGAACTTGCGTTTCATTTGGCCTGGAGACATTGATGCCACTCACTTTAATAGGCGCGCTACTTCCCTCAAAACCGACGATTAAGCCCGCTTGCGTGCCGCCACTGCCGCTCGCCACCACTACATGATCAATCACGAGCCCACTATCATATGTTTGTTGCAAGATTTCCTGAGCACATGCTACATAGCCAACTGATCCCAATACATTGGACCCACCGATGGGAATTAAATACGGTTTTCTGCCAGCTGCTACTAGCTCCTCGCCCAATGCATGCATTTCCGCAATCACATCTGCACCGTGTTTGACGACCTTAATCTCCTCAGCTCCGAGTAATTTATAGAGCAAGTTGTTACCATTGGCATCTGCGTTGTAAGGCGTTTCAACACCTTCTTCCAAAACTAGCTGACATTTCAACCCTTCCTTAACAGCGGCAGCTAACGTCAGGCGACAATGATTTGATTGGAGCGCACCACAAGTCACGATGGTATCCGCCCCCTTCGCAATGGCATCCGCCAGTAAAAACTCCAATTTCCGTGTCTTATTTCCGCCTCCAGCAAGTCCTAGTAAATCATCGCGTTTAATATAAATCGTAGGTCCACCCAATAGCTCGGACAGACGGTCTAACCTTTCGATTGGCGTTTGTGTATGTGTATAACTTCTTCTCGGCAATTTTGATAGGTACATTGGGTAATCTCCACCTTTTGAAATATTGGTATAGCTTCTGGACAGACAATCGTTATTTCCTGTTCATCCTAACACTCTCCATTCAAAGTAAATAACATTATTAAGTTATTTTCAAAATCATCACACAGTAAAAACATTCTGTCAACGACTTTTTGTTATCCAGATACCCCCTTGAAATATCTGCTCGTGCGGTTTAGAAAAATGATTGACAGAGTATTCTAATTGCTAGATAATAAAAAATATAAAGTTATAATATTATTTACTTTCTAACAAAAGATCATTCCCAAGACAAAATCAATCACCCATCATAGGAGGAAATTATGAAATCACTTTGGAGTATAGACACGAATATCATTCATTCATTACATCAGGAAGAGCGGCACACGGGCGTTGTTTCACAGTCGATAACGCCTGCTGTCGCTTACTCATTCCCAAGTGCTGAAGATGCAGCAGCCGTCGTCTCGGGGCAAATGGAAGGGACTTATTATGGACGTTATGGCAATCCAACAACACAAGAATTAGAACGCCAAATTGCACAGTTAGAAAACGGAGAAGCTGCTTTAGGTGTCAGCAGCGGCATGGCGGCGATTTCCATCTCCCTTCTGGCTTACTTACAACATGGCGATCATGCCCTCGTAACAAAAGACGTTTATGGGGGGACGTTCAGCTTTTTAAAAAACCTCGCACCACGTTTCGGCATTGACTATACGTATATAGACTGTACCAATCTAATGGATCTTGAACGTTCGATTAAACCGAATACGAAAGTGCTTTATATTGAAACACCTTCAAATCCTGGATTAGCCGTTTTGAATATTAAGGCCCTTTCACTGATTGCCAAACGCCATAATTTGACCCTTATTATCGACAATACATTTATGACGCCCTACCTTCAAAAACCTATTGAAATGGGGGCTGATGTTGTCGTTCATAGCGGAACTAAGTATCTCAATGGTCATGGTGATGTCATTGCAGGTTTTATCGTCGGACAGAAAAACGAAATCAATCGCATGAGAAAAACTATAATGGGCGACCTTGGCCAAAACTTAAACGCTTGGGAATCTTATTTAATTTTACGGGGGTTAAAGACATTGCCTGTCAGAATGCAGAGGCATTGTGATAACGCAATGGCCATTGCAGAATTCCTTGAAAAACATCCAGCTGTTGAAAAGGTTTTTTATCCTGGTCTCCCATCACATCCGCAACACGAAGTAGCCAAGTCTCAAATGAAAAAAATGGGGGGAGTTGTTTCGTTCGAATTAAAGGGAGGAGTAACAAGCGGGAAAGAATTTATTAACAATTTACAGCTGGGATTAATCTCATTTAGTCTCGGTG
This sequence comes from Sporosarcina sp. FSL K6-1522, assembly GCF_038622445.1. Classification (GTDB taxonomy): domain Bacteria; phylum Bacillota; class Bacilli; order Bacillales_A; family Planococcaceae; genus Sporosarcina. Next base: position 1,489,174 of record NZ_CP152019.1, on the reverse strand, counting down.
ATCCTGAAACCTTAGTACAACATCCCGCTTCCATGACACACTCTTCTATTCCCCAAGAAGAACGATTGAAATACGGCATATCTGATGGACTCATCAGGCTATCAGCTGGATTGGAAGACCGACAAGACATTATTGCAGATTTGCATCAATCACTTGAGAAAATCTCTTCAGCAAAGCATGCCACTCTATAACAACTTCATAGGTAACACAAACACCCCCAAGTACATATAACTTGGAGGTGTTTGTGTTTATCAGCATTTCTATGTTCAGCTATCCTAAACTGTTGCAGTAAAAATCGCATCTAAATGTGCTAACTTCTTGTCAATTGCATCTTCAAACGTCAAAATATAGGCCGCTGGATCTTTCGGATTATAATACTGCGTGATTTTCCCCGTTGTCGGGTCGATGAACTTACTCGATGCACCACAACCAACGCCAATAATCGTCTGCACTTCTTCCATAATAACGATGTTGTAAATACTCTCTTCGCCCGGCTTGGCATAACCGACGTTTTCCAAGTTACCTAAAATATTTTTTTGACGGTACAAATAATACGGCTCGTAACCATTCGCTGCATTCCACTGTTCCCCAAGCTTCATCATCTGCTCGACAGTGCCACGATCTGCCACTTTATACTTGTCCTTATTGCGCGTCATTTCAGATGCGCGTTTGAATGACAGTGTATGAACAGTCAATGATTCAGGTTGCATCTTCTCCGTTTCATCCAACGAATGCTGGAATTCTTCCAAGCCTTCGTTCGGCAAGCCGATAATTAAGTCCATATTGATGTTTTTCATGCCCATATTGCGTGACAACCAAAACTTATCGACCGTCTCTTGAACGGAATGATGACGTCCAATCGCTTTCAATGTCTCATCTGTATACGACTGCGGATTGACACTGATGCGATCAATGCCCCACTTTTTCAACACGTCAATTTTAGCAGGCGTAATTGTATCCGGGCGTCCCGCCTCTACCGTCACTTCTCGAACATTTTCCATATTCGGGAATGATGCATACATCGTTTCATAGAGCGCATCCATCTCTTCTGCCTCAATAGAAGTCGGTGTTCCGCCGCCAAAGTAAATCGTCGTAATCGCCATATTACGCTCTGTCAGCCACTTGCCCATTTCACGAATTTCCTCATGCAAGCCATCGAGGAACGATTCCACACGACCATTTTTCCGATGAATTGCGTACGCCGGGAATGTACAATACGCACATTTTGTTGGGCAAAACGGAATTCCAATGTAAATACTTACTTCCTCTTTCAACTCATACAAATCAGGTACTGCACGTAGTTGAACATCTGCAATATTTGCAAGCAGTTCACTCTTCTCCGCTGAAATGCGATGGCGATCCATTAATAATTGCTGCGCCTCTTCTGTACTATACCCTTGCTGGCGGTATTTGTGATAGAGCTTCATTGGACGGATACCTGTCAAAATCCCCCATGATTGCTGCATACCCGTTGCTTGTTCAAGTGCTTCCAGCAAGATATGTGAATAAATTCGCTTCAGCTGACGCGTTTGAATTTTTTCATTGCCATCTTCTTCTAGCTCCGAGAAAGTAGCGGTGTATTCTTGACCATCCCAAGTTAAAAACGCTTGCCCTGTCAGCATATTGTCCGCAGTTTTCTCAAGCGTAAACGCTACACGGATGGCCTCTTCCACGTCTTCCTCTATAATTTGCGACTGCTCAAAAAACAGATTCGCCAGATGCGTAAACATCCGAATCCAGTCCTGCGCAAATGATTGTTTAATAACGATTTTTTGCATCTATATTTACCAACTTTCTAGTAGTGAATCCATCATTGTTATTCTATCACGTCAATTGTAACAAGGAATGGAAGGTAACCTAAGTTCGCCGCGTCCTGCGGCAACGGTTGCATGACCCAACTTCCTGTCGGCCCGCAGAAGAAAAACCGGCATATGCCGGTTTTCAGATGGATTCATATAATTGTTGAACAGGCTTCATTAACACGCGGTTTACTTCTTCAATAACCCCGCTCAATTTCATCTCAGCTTCAAGCATCGTCATAATCTTTTGGTTTTGCTGTGCTAATTGCGCTGTTTTTTGTGCATATTCCAGCTCTTCAGCAGCAATTTCTTCCCCTTGCATTTGCTTTTCCTGAAGCGTTACTTGGATTTTACGAAAGTTCTTGAACAGTTCAAGTGCCTCGCCATCCGCCTTCACTTCTTCAACCGCTTGTTGGACATCTGCAAATTCCGCTGTTTTACGGAAAGTCGCTTCCAAGTTGTTTAAATCATCATAGATATTCACTGTCATTTGTTGTTCCTCCTAAGATAAGTTTGTTGCAAAGACGATAAGACCTTGCACGATTCCAATCAAGCCGCCAAGCAAGGCACCTAAAACGGTAATCATTTTGAATTCACGCTTAGAAATACCCAGTACGAGATCTTCCAATACGGCCACCGGGAACGTGTCGACTTGCTCCCTTACCATATCATCTAATTTCAGTTTGCGGAGTGATTTTTCCATTTGTTCTTCTGCCTGGATAAATGCAAAACGGATGAGTGTAGGTGTCACATTGTTTGCTGTCCACTCCGCACCTTCGGGCCAGTAATCATGAATGGACTTATCAAGACGTGCGTCCAGTGCCAATTCTTGTTGCGCATACAATTTGACGGAACCAAATAATCCGTCCCAATCAAATCCCGCAAGCAATTCCTCGACAGGACGCTTTTGCAGTTTCGTCCACTCATTAGTCAGCATCTTGTTGACCAATTCGAATGTACCAGGAGCCGCAACAAACTTCAATGCTTCTCGTTGCACTTTTCCAACGAGCGATTCAGACTCACCGAAAAACATACTCATCATGCCACCAAGCGTACCTTTCGATGCCAAAAAGTCATCAATCAGTTTGCGAAACATCGCTTTTCCTTCATCAGATGCGCAGTAGTTTTCCGCACGATCCAATATATACGTTGTCATCGTCGGAATACGCTCTTCCGCTCCCGCTCGCCACGATTCCGGTAGTACCTCTTCTACCGTGCCGTTCGTCAGTTTTGTGCGCACAGCGTGAAGCTGTTTATCGAGCACTTCCAACACTTTTTGTTCGGCCTTACCTGCAACATTCGTCGCACCCGCAGCATTTAACCAATCATGCAATGTCTTGTCTGAATGAAATACATGTTCTTCAATCTTTTGTTGGAGAAAATGCTCTGCCTTCTTCTCCATATCTGGCGTTAGTAATTTCTTGCGGAACGTCTCTGGCGTCAACAAATAATTCGTCACCGTTTTTCCCAACTGTCTTGCCAGTTCGTCACGCCGTTTGGGAATCAATCCAGGTGTAAATGGCAAGCGCCATTTGCCAATATATTTTGCTTCATGTGGCCTAAACAGCATTTTGATCGCGAGGTGATTCGTAAATCCTCCAATCAGTGCGCCGATGAATGCCATGAATAACAAGGTCCATAAAAAATCCAATCGCTTCACCTTTTTCCGTATCGTTACGCCCAATTATAACAGAACGATGCCGTACGGAAAAATGCGAAGACTTAGCGAAGCGCGTTGTACATGGTCGACATCCGAATCGCATGTTCCATTTCATCATGCATCGCGATAAACAATGGATTATACGCCTGTTGAAAAGGAATAGTTAGCAGCATCTCCTTATACGTTTCAACCGCCTCAAGCTCATCTACTAATGCCCGTTGTACACACTCTTTCAAGTTGTAACAAGGCAATGGCTTCTTCGGATTTGGAACAAATGTCCCGGTCATCATATAATAGAGTTGTTGGAACATTTCGTAATGGCTTTTTTCATCCTCATACATATGACTGAGAAAATCTTGCCACAGCGGATCGTTCGTCAAGCCATACATCGATTTATAGAAGTAATAATCTTTGTACTCGTCTTCAATGGCCTGCTTTAATTTATCGACAAACAAGTTAGCACCCTTTCGCTTATCTTTACCCAACTTTATGCGTACAGGCTGCATCTTATGAGAGGAGAAATTGTATGCTGCAACACTTTAGTTACAAACCTATGTATGACAATCAACAATTGCCGGGCTGGACATTTGCATTTTTCTTCCGCAATGCGCGCTATACGGGCGAATACTCGCCCGACGGTACCATCACGTGGACTGGCGAAACGCCGCCCGAAGAACAAAATGTTCAAAACATGATTCACGAATTAATGACTTTCCACGTTTACGACTGATTTCCCGTTTTTTCGACCATACTACGCTCGATAAAGAAGGAGGAGACGTAGTATGACGCAAGAAAAATCAGCCGAAAAATTGCGGAAAGAAAAGCAACAGCGTAGTATCCAAAATCAGAAAACCGAAAATGTCTTTGAAGATAAAAGCCGGGTTCCAAATGAGCAAAACGCTTGGAAGGAAACGCAATATCAACGAGGAGAATGACAAAGAGAACGCCCTGCAATCATATGTGTGCAGGGCGTTCTCTTCGTCATTCGAGTGTTTTAGTACAAGATTGTTTTCCAAGCGTATTCGATTTCAATGGCTTCGCGTGCCAGGCAACTGAAACCATTCGTGTCCAATAAGGAAGGCATTCTAAGTACGTTGCTTCCCAAAAAGTGCCTTAATTTCCGCAAAGAACGCAGAAATACGGCCAATCGAACCCTTCGCTGTTCGATTGGCAACGAATGAATGACCAACATCCTGTTGGCCTAATTGTAGCAGTGACTGGCTCCCGACTATGTTCAGTCAATTTCCGTCTGTTCTTCCACAGGAATCGTATGTCGCGTATCTTCCGCTAGGTGTTTATGATCATTCATGTTATTTGTCCCCCGCGTCATATCGTCATACGGCGTATACATACTGTCCGATTTCCTTTTGTTCTTGGAAAATGCTTTTATTAATGCCACAATGACTAACAATATAAAGCCACCGCCAAATAGAATCGTGACTATTGAAGAAGTAGCCATATAAACACCCCTTTTTATAAATTATACTATTTATCTCGCTAGAAGTTTCAGTTTCAGATACGCTACAAAACACAATTTATACACATTCCAAGTAAAATAAATTGTGTTTTTCTTGTAAATAAATTATTATTAGCTTAACTAACTATTTAACCACTACAGGAGGTGTACACTTTGTTCTACCCCTCATTCGGGTTTGGAACAAAGTAATTATTTGGAAATCGCCATACGATTGACAGCATTCGCTGTCTTGATCGCCCTCACCGCATTTTTTGTTGCGAGTGAATTTGCTATTGTGAAAGTAAGGAAAACACGTATTGATCAGCTAGTTGCAGAAGGAAACAAACGAGCGATTAGTGCAAAAAAAGTAATTTCTAATTTGGATGAATACCTATCCGCTTGTCAATTAGGAATCACGATTACCGCTCTCGGACTCGGGATGCTCGGTGAGCCTACTGTTAAATTGATGTTGAAACCAATTTTCACACAACTCGATTTGACACCTAGTCTTTCTAGCCTTCTTTCATTCATCATCGCGTTCACGTTCGTAACATTCTTGCATGTTGTTGTAGGTGAATTGGCTCCTAAAACAATCGCGATTCAAAAAGCGGAAGAAGTTACTTTGTCATTTTCAAAACCGCTGATTTTATTTTATCGCCTCATGTACCCTATCATCAAAGGGATGAATGGTTCTGCCCGTTTCATCTGTCATCTTCTTGGTTTCAAATCAATATCGGAATCAGAAGTCGCACATACAGAAGAAGAACTTCGTATGATTTTATCGGACAGTTTAAAAAGCGGTGAAATCAACCAATCCGAATATAAATATGTCAATAAAATTTTTGAATTTGACGATCGGATTGCCAAAGAAATTATGGCTCCTCGTACAGAATTGATATCCATTGAAAAGGATATGACATTACGTGAGGTATTCGAAGTCATTGGTGTCGAGCAATATACACGCTATCCCGTAACAGACGGCGATAAAGACCACATCATTGGCCTCGTGAATATGAAAAATCTGTTGACAGCATTCATTAAAGACCCTGAAACAGAGCACCGCCCCGTAATCGACTACATGCAACCGATTATTCATGTTATCGAAACGATGCCTATTGGTGATTTACTACTTAAAATTCAACGAGAGCGTATTCATATGGCGATCTTGATGGATGAGTATGGAGGAACTTCAGGGCTTGTGACAATCGAAGACATTCTCGAAGAAATCGTTGGAGATATTCGAGACGAATTCGATACACATGAAATTCCAGAAATCCAAACACTTGGCGAGGATCATTATATTTTTGATGCCAAAATGTTGATTGAAAATGTTAATGACATCCTTGGCATTGACATCGATGAAGAAGATATCGATACAATCGGTGGCTGGTTCATGACGCAACGCTTCGATGCCATTCAAGGCGAAAAAATTATCGAACAAGGGTATGAGTTTATGGCGAAAGATGTAGATGGTCACCATATCCTTTACCTAGAAGTGATGAAAGATAAAACAGAAGAAGTTGGAAATCCATCCGAATTATCGATGGAATCTTAATGAAGGGCGGCTCTCCTATTGTGGAGGCCGCTCTTTTCTTTATGAATGAAATACATATTGACAGTTGGTTTACATTTTGTTATGGTGGATACATCTTACAGAAAGCAGGTGAAGTTTTATGGCTATTATCATTGTTCCTATTGTCAACCCGATCGGACCCATACTTTCACCTGCCATGCTTCTCTAAAGAGGTATGCTTATTCTGTTATGCGCGTGAAAGCCGTGGTGTCCGATCGAGGACCCACGGCTTTTTTATAATTCTACTACGCACATAACAGGAGGAATCTACATTGGTAAACTTACACGAATACGGTTGGAATACAGTACACGAAACAAATTGGAATGACATAAACGATAACGTCAAACTAGAAAAATGCGTCCCTGGACGCGTGACACTTGAACATAAACGGATGTACCGTGTCATAACTGCTGAGGGCGAATGGCTATCTGTTTGCTCCGGCGCGTTTACACATGATGCACAGCAACGCCGGGACTTCCCCGCAGTTGGCGATTGGGTTGCAGTAGAAAAAATGCCTGGTGAGGAACGCGGCATTATCCATGCGATTCTCCCCCGCACCTCCTTGTTTTCTCGGAAGGCTGCTGGCTCAACAATCGTCGAACAAATTATTGCTGTCAACGTCGATATTGTCTTTCTCGTCATGTCGATGAATCAGGATTTCAATGCGAGGCGTCTCGAACGCTATCTCGTTGCGGCCTACGATTCCGGCGCCAATCCCGTCGTTGTGCTGACGAAAAAAGATATCTGCGATAATCCTAGCTTCTATCTTGAAGAAGCACAAAATATTGCATTGGGCGCTGATATTTTTGCGGTCAGTAATGTTACGGGTGAAGGTGTCGATGCACTAACCGCCCTGCTGAAAGATGGCAAGACAGCAGCATTATTAGGTTCGTCAGGTGTCGGAAAGTCCTCGCTAACGAATGCCATTTGTGGTGAGGAGACAATGGCCGTACAAACAATTCGCGAAGATGATGCAAAGGGGCGCCATACAACAACACACCGAGAGCTCATTCGAATTCCGAGTGGCGGTGTGTTAATTGACACACCTGGTATGCGCGAATTCCAGCTATGGGACAATAGCGAAAGCCTCGAATCCGGCTTTAAAGATATCGAAGCGTTGGCAGACGCTTGCAAATTCAATGACTGCCAGCATAACAATGAGCCTGGCTGTGCAATCCAAGAAGCACTTGCTACAGGTGTCTTGCCTGAAGAACGCTATGCGAGCTATCTAAAACTGCAAAAAGAGTTAGCCTTCCTCGACCGTAAAATGGATCGTGTCGCGCAAGCTGAAGAACGCAATAAGTGGAAAAAGATTACGAAAAGTATGCGTAATCATCCTTCAAAGAAGAAATAACGGATTGGAGAGGATTGTTCTTTTTATAAGAATGATCCTCTTTTTATTGTTATCACCGCCATAGAGATAAATAGCAATCATCACATGGCTATTCTTCTGAACGGAGACACAAAAATACGCCACTAAGTTCAACTCCTTATTAGTAGCGCATTTTTATTATCTATTTAAAAAGCCGCCTATGCGCAATCCCAATGCACATAAGCAGCTCTTTTTAACTTAGCCTTTCCTATACTCAACCTTATACACATCATGGCGACGATCTTTTAGCTGCTTTACTGTCCCGTCTTGGCGTTGGCGGCGCAAAATTTCAAGGTCAACATCGCCAATCAACACCATTTCTAAGTTCGCATTCGTCTCGCCTACAATGCCATCGCGTGCAAATTCAAAATCTGATGGTGCAAAAATCGCGGACTGTGCATATTGAATATCCATATTTTCCGTCTGTGGTAGATTGCCAACTGTCCCGGAAATGACGGTATAGATTTGATTTTCTACGGCGCGTGCTTGTGCACAATAACGAACACGTAAATAGCCTTGACGGTCTTCTGTACAAAATGGTGTAAAGATAATATTCGCGCCCATATCAGTCGCAATCCGCGCCAATTCTGGAAACTCGATATCATAGCAAATTTGAATGGCGATTTTCCCACAATCCGTATCGAAGACGCGAACCGCATCGCCTGCGCTAATGCCCCACCATTTCCGCTCATTTGGCGTAATATGAATTTTATATTGTTTCTCGATGGAGCCATCGCGGCGGAATAAATACGAGATATTGTAAATCTCTTCATCCTCTTCCTCAACGAAATGCGACCCGCCGATAATATTGACGTTATAACGAACCGCTAGATTCATAAATAGCTCAATATATTGTGGCGTGTACTCCGTCATCTTTCGCACCGCCTGGCTCGGAGATCGTTCATCTATAAAGGACATTAGTTGCGTTGTGAAGATTTCTGGGAAAACAACAAAATCAGAGTTGGCATCTGACGCAACGTCCACAAAGTATTCGCATTGATGTGCCATCTCTTCAAACGAGGAAATCTTACGCATTAAATATTGCACGACGCAGATTCGGACGGGATAACTCGTCTTAAAGTGACGCTTTGTTAGCGGCTTATAATCGACATTATTCCATTCCATTAGCGTGGCATATTTTTTCGATGCTTTATCATCCGGCAAATAATTCGGATTGACGCGCATTAACGTAAAGTCGTTCATGAGCTGGAAGGTCAGAACAGGATCATAGATTTTATGACGCGATACAGAATCTACGTATTCTCGCGGCGACATTTCTTCCGCATATTTATGATAGTTTGGAATGCGTCCTCCGATAATAATTGACTTCAAGTTCAGCTCTCTCGCAAGTTCTTTACGCGCTTCGTATAAGCGCTGCCCAACTTTCATTCGACGATAGCCAGGATGCACCATCACTTCAATACCGTACATATTATAACCATCTGGATTGTGATTCGTAATGTAACCCTCGTCCGTCACATCATCCCATGTATGACGATCGTCGTATTCATCGAAGTTGATGATTAAACTCGAACACGAACCAATGATTTCTCCATCCAATTCCGCCACAAGTTGTCCTTCCGGAAAAACGGCCAAATGACTCTTTAACTGGCTTTCTTCCCACGGTTCCATGCCAGGAAAACAAAGTTCCTGCATCGCCAATAAGCGCTTAATATCTTCATATTCCATTGGGCGAATTACCATGCTGATTTCAAAAGACGACAAATCGAATTCTTCACTCATCCAAAACATCCCTTCTCCATCCGTTTCTCTTAAGTATATCGCACAATCCTTACGAATCCATAACGCCAAATGCGAGCTCGATGTAAAATGACTGACTTCTACTAATGCAAGTGCATATTATTTACTTGCGAAAGATGACCGCCTATAATCAAAGATATAGTTATCCCTATAGGAGTTGGTTAGATGAACAAACGGCTCGAAAATGGTCTTATCTTTATATGGACAGTCGCATTTGTTGCTACACTTGGTTCGCTATACTTTTCTGAAATACGCGGCTATGAACCATGCACGCTTTGCTGGTACCAACGGATTCTTATGTATCCAATCGTCCTGATTTCAGGCGTTGCGCTGTTCCAAAAAAATGCGAAAATCGCCATGACAACAGCTGCTTTTGCACTTGTTGGAGGAAGTATGTCTCTCTATCATTATGGCATTCAAAAACTGCGCTTTTTGAGCGAAAGTGCTCCCACATGTGGAAATGTATCTTGTACCGGGCAATATATTAACTATCTCGGTTTCATCACCATCCCATTCCTAGCACTTGTCGCATTTTTACTCATTTTAATCACAAGCCTTTTCATGATGAAATGGCAGAAGGAGTCCAAGTAAATTGAAAAAACTATTCATTATCGGGGGTGCGATTGTTGCGTTTTTCGCCCTTATCGTTTTCCTCTCAAACAAATCAGACGAAGCAAAATTGAAAGACAATCCGTATGGCACAGACAATCTTCAGCAGGCTACGATCGATTTGATCGGCAACAAACATTATGACAGCATCGTTCTACCTGAAAAAATGTTCGAAAAAGTGGATGCTGGTGAATCGACAACTGTCTACTATTTCAGCCCAGATTGTCAGTATTGCATGGCTATGACACCGGACTTAATGCCAATCGCTAAAGAGCTAGGTGTCGATGTGTTGCAATACAACATGATGGAATTTGGCAACCAAGTTGGGGCTGACACAAAGTACAATGTCGAATCTTGGCCAGCGCTTGTTCATTATAAAGACGGTAAAGAAATCGGTCGTATGATGGGTCAACAGCCGGAAAAAAATATCCGAGCATTTTTCGCAGAATTTGAAGGGAAATGATGGGCAATATGACGTTATTTCATTATCAAACACCAGCACCTGATTTGACGGTCGAGCAACTGCTAAAAGACAAATGGCAAGGTGGCAAAAAAACGGTTCACCTCATGCGTATGAGCAAAAGTGTACTGGACGCGAACAATGAGCCTATCGATGATTGGCGTACTCCCCTTGCAGCTGGGACGGAATTAGTCTTCACTTTTCCAGAGGCCATTTCCACTTATCTTGCTGATGAACAAAGTGCACTTACTGTCCTCTTTGAAGATGAGCATATCCTAGCAGTTGTGAAACCTGCTGGCATTGCAACGCATCCTGATGGACCTGGTGAAACGGGCACACTTATGAATCGTGTAATGGCTTATGTGAAAAAACAAGGCGGTAACTATGCAGAGCATATCCACCGGCTCGACAAAGGGACTTCCGGCATCGTGCTAATCGCCAAGCACCCGATTGCGAAGTCATTATTCGACCGCATGATTGAGCAAAATGTCATTACAAGAACGTATATCGCAGAAGTTGACGGGCATGTGAAAAGACCGAAAGGCACAATTCGCTTGCCGATTGGTCGAGATCGCCATCATCCGGCGAAAAGAATTGTCTCTACTTCAGGACAATCCGCTGTCACCAACTTCCGCATTATTGAACGAAAAGAAGACACAACCATTGTAGAGGCCGAACTTGAAACAGGGCGCACACATCAAATTCGGGTGCACTTGTCGCATCTCGGACATCCTGTTACAGGGGATACACTATATGATGGCCATGCAACCGAAGACGGTACTTACCGCCTAACAGCTACAGCATTGGCATTCGTTCATCCATTTACGGAACAACAAATGACGATTAACATATAAAAAATGCCAGGGAGATTTTTTCTCCCTGGCATTTTTTATATAGCTTCATTCAGTAACGGCCATTTTTTCCTGCTCAGTAAGTCAAAACGTATCCGGATCTGATCCCGTCCGTTCATTACGATTCAATGCGTTGATCAACGCCATATCCTCAGCTGACAATTCAAAATCAGCAACTTCACTATTTTCTTTAATGCGTGAGGGCGTCACAGATTTCGGTATAACAATGAGATCATTTTGCAAATGCCAACGAATGATGACTTGTGTAGCCGTCTTGCCATATTTCTCCCCAATTGCTAATAGCGTCGGTTCTGTCAGCAATTGCCCTCTTGCTAGCGGCGACCAAGATGTAATCTCAATGCCATTCTCTTTACAGAAGTTCCGCAACGGCTCCTGTGTCAGGCGTGGATGAAGCTCAATCTGATTGACCATCGGCGGCACATTCGCTTTCACCAAAACTTGTTCTAAGTGATGAATATGATGATTGGACACGCCAGTTGCACGAATGAGTTTTTCATCATACAATCGCTCAATCGCACGGTACGTATCGACATATTTCCCCGATACCGGCCAATGAGTCAAATATAGATCCAAATAATCGAAGCCCAATTTCTTCAATGAAACCTCGAATGCACGAAGCGTCTCATCATATCCTTGATCTGTATTCCACACTTTGGATGTAACAAACATTTCTTCCCGTGGCACACCAGCATATCGAAGCGCTTCGCCTGTCTCTTTTTCATTATCATAAAAGGATGCCGTATCAATCGCACGATAGCCTGTCTCAATTGCATATGTAATCGCTTCAAAGGTTTGCTTTGAATCCGTCATTTTGTAAACACCTAGGCCAAATTGGGGCATGTGCACACCATTTGCAAGTTCTTTTGTTCCAGTCCATACTTTTGTCATATTCGCTTTCCCCTTTCAGTACTTCTCTTTCTAATTGTACAATTCGCCTGCATACTTGACGAGTTTTCTGACTTAATGCTCAGTTGAATTTCTAGGTAGAAACGAATATTATTATTAATGGACGTAACATCGTTCGTATTTTGAAAGGAGAATTTCATTGTTTCATTTAAAAGAGCATCATACGACCGTAAAAACTGAAATTTTAGCAGGTATGACGACTTTTTTGACAATGCTTTACATCGTCATCGTTAACCCTATTATATTAGCTGAAGCTGGCGTACCATTCGAGCAAGTATTTCTGGCAACCATCATCGCTGCCGTCGTCGGAACACTTTGGATGGCGCTATTTGCAAATTATCCAATCGCCATCGCACCTGGAATGGGATTGAACGCCTATTTTACATCAGTCGTTCTCGCATCTGATGGGCAACTTGACTATATGGCTGCTTTTTCTGCAGTCTTCATCGCCGGGTTATTGTTTGTTCTTCTGTCCATGACCCCTCTCCGTGAAAAGCTCATTCAAGCCATTCCGGAAAATTTAAAACATGCAATTACAGCAGGCATTGGCTTATTCATCGCCTTCATCGGTTTTCGATTATCAGGCCTCGTTGCCCCACATGAAACGAACCTCGTGAAACTCGGAGATTTAACTTCTCCACCTGTATTGCTCACATTGTTTGGACTTCTTGTCACCATCATTTTGATGGCCTTGAATGTCTACGGTTCAATCTTCATCGGTATGTTATTGACAGGAATCGCCGCTTTCTTGACCAAGCAGCTCGAATTTAAAGGGAGTCTATGGCAAATGCCACACTTACCTGAAGGGATTATCGTCTGGAATCCCATCCAAGCAGTTGGCGATGTTATCTCACATGGTCTGTATGGTGTCGTCTTCGCCTTCCTGATTGTTACCTTGTTCGACACGACAGGTACGATGATTGGCGTAGCCAAACAAGCAGGCCTCATGAAAGGCAACACACTCCCGCGCGCACGCCACGCACTGCTTGCTGACTCTATTGCAGCAACAACTGGGGCCATGTTCGGTACGAGCCCAACGTCAGCATATGTTGAATCTTCTTCTGGCGTTGCAGTAGGCGGACGTACAGGTCTCACAACACTGACTGTTGCGATTTTGTTCATTGTCGCCGCCTTTTTCGGACCATTTGTCAGTGCATTGTCAGGTGTCTCTGCGATCACTGCACCGGCTTTGATTATCGTCGGAAGTCTAATGATTGGTACTGTTAAACATATCGATTGGGATTCGTTCGATGAAGCATTCCCGGCCTTTCTCGTTATTCTAACGATGCCACTTACATCGAGCATTGCAACAGGTATCGCACTTGGCTTCATCACATATCCTTTGTTGAAAGTCGTAAAAGGTAAATGGAGACAAGTTCCATTCCTTCTTTATATTTTCGCGATACTTTTCACCTATCAATTGCTCTTTTTACCCCATTAAGAAAAGCGCAGTGCGCCTGGAGTCTAGACATTAAAAAATTCCCTTCCATATGCGGAAGGGAATTTTTTTAATTATATCGTTCTGCTTCTAGACATAAAAGCGGATACGAAAAGTGCGATTGCTGTAACCAAGTGCATGAACCAACCAAAAACCGGAATGACACTCACTACACTTGTGACAAGACCTAGAATCGATGCTGCCTTCCCTTGCCTATCTCGAATCGACAATATCAAGGTAATCGCATGCAACACAAACATCACCGTCAACGCCGAATAGCTTGTCCCTAAAATCACTGCTCCACCGATAATCGGAATAGCTAGAAAGCCCTCTGCAACTGCGGTTACCCATTTCATAATCGTAGAATAATTTCTCATCTATTTTTCCTCCATCTCATTTCAGCTATACTCTTTTTACGTTTCATTATACAAATAGTTTCACTGCTAATTGATTTTCTCGTATCTGTCACAACTTTTTGGAGCATGCATACCAATTCATTTTAAAATAGGGTATACTAGATAAAGAACTATTGATTTTACAGGAGGTCTATCCGATGAATCTTATTCTTATTATGGGCGTTTCACTTGCATTCCTATCTGCAATCTTTACGGGTGGGTATGAGAGCAAACCAGGTCAAAAAAGCAAAAAAGATCGCGGCCATCAGCCAACATAATGTGAGACGGGACTTGCCATTTGGCTTGTCCCGTTTTTTCATCCTAACCCTGGATAATCTTGCTGCCTAAGCGCTTCATAAATAAGTATCGCCGCCGTATTCGATAAATTGAGGGAGCGAATATTGCCGTTCATCGGGATGCGCAAGCATCGTTCTTTATGCTCTTCTAGAATATCAGCTGGAAGCCCCGTTGTCTCTTTCCCAAAAACAAAGAAAATATCCTTCGCTGGATCAGAATAATCGAATGCCGTATGGGGCTGTTCACCATGCTTCGTCAAAAAGTAAAATAATCCTTGTGGATACGCCGCAAATAATTCATGAATACCATCATGGTACGTAATATCGACATGCTCCCAATAATCAAGTCCCGCCCGCTTCAACATTTTATCGTCCGTCGAAAATCCAAGCGGTTTGATAAGATGAAGTTTTGCCCCAGTTCCTGCACATGTCCGCGCGATATTCCCTGTATTCGCAGGGATTTGTGGTTCAAATAATGCAACATGTATCCTCATCGTGTAGCCTCCTAAAATTGTTCTTTCCAATTATCTAACGCATTTTGTAATTCCGCAAGTACATGTGCATCTTGCTCTTTCTCCATGGCCTCTTGAATGGCTAACAGCCCTTCCTCTGCACCGATTTGGCTGAGTGCCCACGCGATTGTTCCTCTTATCATAGGTCGAGGATCTTGCTCCAGCATATCGATCAATTCAGGGACTGCCGATACTTCCTTGAAGTGTGCCAATGCAATAATGGCATTGCGCTGAATCGGATTTTTTCCACGCCATGAACCCGATACATGGCCATAGGTCTCCTTAAATTCACGGTTTGACAGCTTCAGCATTGGCTGCAACAAAGGCTTTGCTAACTCAGGTTCCGGTTGAAACGCCTGCTGATGCAAATTCTGTTTTCCTTTATTCTTCGGACAAACCGTCTGACATGTATCACAGCCATACAACCGATTGCCAAACTCCATTCGAAACTCCTCTGGGATTGGTGTCTTAGACTGCGTCAGAAACGCAATACAGCGCTGTGCATTCAGTTGCCCCCCTTGAATCAAAGCCCCTGTCGGACAGACATCTAAGCACAGTCTACAGTCCCCACACTCATCCTCCATCGGCACATCCGGTGAAAATGGTATATTCGTAATCATTTCGCCAAGATAGACATACGAACCGAATTCTGGTGTAATGATTGAACAATTTTTTGCCGACCAACCAATACCCGCTCGCTCCGCCACCGCACGATCCGACAACTCCCCCGTGTCAACCATCGAACGCAGCTTAGCATCCGGCACATATTGCACAATAAACGCTTCAAGTAGCCTAAGCTTCTCACGAAGAACGGTGTGATAATCCGTCCCCCACGACGCACGACAAAAAATTCCTCGACGCTCCCCTTTCTTTCCTTTAGGCGAATTGGTCATTTTAGACGGATACGCAACAGCAATCGCAATAATGCTCTCCGCCTGGTCCAGTAAAAGGGCAGGTTCTGTGCGCTTCTCTAAATCTTTCTCCTCAAATCCCGACTGGTAGCCTAGTTCTTGCTGCCGTTTCAAGCGATTTTTTAGTTCACGGAATGGAGCTGCCGTCGTAAAGCCAATTTTATCAATACCAATTGACTCTGCGTAAACCTTTACCGCCTGTTGCAATTGAACAGCATTCACACTTTATCGTCTCCTTTATGCTAGTATTGAGTTAACTTGATTTCGCATGCAATTCAAGGTGTTCTACACCTATGCCAAATCAACACGAATCATATATAAAAGGGTGATGTCATTGAAAATCGAAATGGATACGAAACTATTTGAAGCCGTGCCCGGATTAAAATTGGGCATTAACCATTATACCAAAATTACCGTGTCAGAATCGCCTCAAATGCTGAAAGGCCGCCTACAACTGTTCCAAGAACAACTTTTCTTTGAACTTGAGGAAAAAAACTTTTCCGACTTTCCAGGCATTCACGAATGGCGCACCGTATGGAAAGCTCTCGGCGCTGATCCAAACCGCTACCGACATTCCACAGAAGCACTGATGCGACGCATCAAGAAACAAAACTACATCCAGCCGTTTCACACCGCAGTCGATTTAAACAACTTCTTTTCCTTACAGCACGAAATCCCAGCAGGCATCTATGACGTTGAAAAAATTGTCGGCAATATCCACGTGTCATCAGGTAAAGAAGCAGATGGATACGATGGACTAAACGGTCGTTTCAATTCATTACAAAATATCGTCTTATTAAAAGATAACTATAGCCCATTCGGCAGCCCCTTCGTGGACTCCATCAGAACCTCTGTCACAGAAGAGACAACAGATGCACTCCATGTCTTCTTTATTCGTCCATCCATGGATGCAAGAGAAGCGTTTGAACTAACAACCGCCTGTGGCAGTATGTTCACCAGCATTAGCGGTGGTGACGTCCACTCCTATGTTTTGCACGAAGGACAAGCTTCCGTTATAGTGAATGGAAAGGAATAGGGGGAATGACTAGATGGCGAACATTACACTCGCTGAAGCTGTAAAACTCAAAAGTGTTTTGACAAAGCGAATCCATGAACTTGAGGATGAAATGAGACGCGTCGCCTTTACGACGATTGAAAAGGGCAACACGCCTGAACAAGGACCACGTACCCTTGGGCATGTTGAAACTGAATTGGATGAAGTACGTCTGGATAGCCGTGTACTCGATCGTCTGATGTACCGCGCCAATATTGACCATACAATCGACTTCCAAGGACAACAGCTCGCCATTGTAGAAGCGATTGAACTCGCCACACAATTACGTGCGAAAGCTCGCTTCTATAAAGAGCTCTCTACAGCCGAAAAAGAAGAAATTCAATACGGTTACTCAGAAAGCACTACCATCTACCGCGTCGCCCTTTTCAATCCGGAAGACTATCGCGTGAAATCCTTACAACTAGAAAAAGATGCACATAAATTATCGAACCTCATCAATGCGAAAAACTACTCGATTACCTTAGCTTTCGATGACAGTAAATACTTCTGATATCCTTGAAAAGGTGAGACTCCTTTTCAAGGCATAGAGTGGGGCCCTCAATTTAAATGTTGGCAAACCAATGACCAATTCCCATTTACTTTGTGACCAATCCCCAATGACCAACTAGGGCAAATGCAATTCCCTCCCAATTAGTGTCGTTTCACCCGGCCCCACCCTATGAAAATCGCTCCTTCCGTTTTAGCGGCAAGGAGCGATTTTGTTTATCTTCATTCAGCAGAAAACTCCCACCTCGATAGGTGGTGAGATGAATGCGTTTTATTTCCTGTTCAGTGATTGTTCAAACACCGGCTGAACGAAGATAAAGCCTCCGGCGGATGTCACAGATTTTTTAGAGGAGCTTTTCGAGCGAGCTCGAAAAAATCTGGACGCAATTACGCCAAGGCGTAATTGATACTCAATTTTTGAAGGGCTTTGTTTTCTTACCATCTATTAGCAAATTCCAGGTGCCTTGCCCTGGAAAATATAAATTTCCACGATACTGATAAATATCTCCCCCTGCTGCCCCGCTAAATGTACCATCCTGCATGAAAACATGTTCAGAAACAATATTTCCTTTGTTATTAAGTAATTTCACTTTTATTTCCTTCCCATTGTCCATAGTACTTTCAATATATACTTCAGTTTCCTTACCGACTATCAGTTCCATTGGATGGTCAATTAACGTATATTGTTCCGCCTTGGGAAGTGGTGGAAGGACTTCAATCAGGAATTCTGTAAATAATTGATTATCTACAAGAAAAGAGAGTTGCCATTCCCCTTCTCTCGAAAATGGTTGAAAACTCGTCAATACTTGTTGAACATCTTCACCAAATAGAAAATCATCGAAAACCCCTTCAGACATTTTAATTTTTTCATTGTAAGTATTCCTAGCTTCTACTCTAAAGTTTTTTCCTGCAAGTACCGATGGATCTCCCCAAAAGTACAGCATCATTTTCGCCCCTCTTCTTGCATCATCTGCTACAAACTGCCCGCCACCTAGCATCCCCACCTTTCCTTCAACGCCTATCACTTGTTGGTTATGTGATACGTTGAAGACTTCTGCTTGCTACACAGTCAGTGACACTTGCAGTTGAAATAAATGCCGCAATCCATTATCACTGGATAGTACAAGGACAAACACTGTCGCACATAGCAAAGCAAATGCCATAAGTGGTTTAGTAAACTGTACCCGCTTATTAGATGTTGTTTTCTTCCGCAAAGCTCGGATAATATTTTCTTTCTGCCCTTCATTCAATGTATGTTTAGGAAGGCTTTTCAGATTTTCCTGTACGTTTTCTATTTCCTTCATTAGTTACCCCCTCCTCCACTAATAAGTCTTTTAATTTTTTTAAGGATCGATGAAACAGGACATTTACATGATTAACATTGGTTTTTAATACTTCACTCACTTCTTTAGCTGGCAGTTCCAAAATACCTCTCAGGATGACAACCTCTTTATAGCGAGGAGGTAGTTGGTGAATGGCCTTGTACAATTGAGCGATATCCTGATTGATGATGGTCTGTTCTTCTAACGCATTCGAAAGTGGTTGTTCTCTAAAAACAATATGTTTAATTCTCTCCCATACTTTCCTTCTACGATAATGATCGATCACACGATTTCTTGCGATAGAAATAAGCCACGTTTTCGGATGGGACTGTGCTTGAAGACTAGGCATTTTCTTCATCGCAATCAGAAAGGTTTCTTGTACGAGATCCTCAACATCCACGGAGCCTGTATAGTACGTCAAAAAGCTCGTGATATCCCTTTCGTACAATTGAAACCAATCCTCAATTGAATGGTTCGCCACACGATTTCCCCTCCTTTACTCATTAGACGATTTACGCTATACAATATTACAAAAAACGCTACTTTCATTTTAAAATGAAGGTAGCGTTTACATTACATACTTTCCGCAATTTCTTTCAAAGCCTTTGCACGATTCACTAGAAACTTGCGCATATAACTTTCCAGAAATAACTTATCCGCGATAACACCAATCGGCCCAAATGGGGAACGATATTGAAAACGATCAATCATTACCGTCCCATTCCCCTGCTCTATAAACTCATGAATATGATGAAAGGAATGGAAAGCCCCCTTCACCATGATATCTTCAAAGGAATATGGCCTATTCATAACCGTCACTTTCGCCGTCAACCTTTGCCTGACACCCAAATGGACTGCTTCCCATGTCACGACATCCCCAGCCTGCAATAACCCCATCGTAACCCCACCAACAGCCTTCTCCTGCGTCTTCCCTGTTGTCCGCGTGTGAGTCTCTACATCCCTCGCAAGATCAAAGCAGCGTTCGATAGGAGCTTGGACGAATTCTCTATGTTCAATTAACGGCATCACTGTTCCTCCATCTTTTAAAAAGCTTTTATGATTGACCATCCCTTATACTGACCGCAATGCTTTTTTGCATATAAACACATTAGTTCCGTTTGATAATCAATCAGTGCCAGCGCTTCCGTTTTCATGGCTTTGAGAATGATTGAATAATCATGTTCACTATCAATCACAATTTGAAACCCTGTTTGTTGCATATCCGTTAGACATTCTTCAACATATTCCTTAGGTATTTCAAGCTCATGCGTGATATGACATGTGTTATCCTCATACAAATTAATTTTGGTTTCTTGAACTTGTTGCTTATTTCTTCTCTCTCGCTGTGCCAACCCTACTGGCTTTTCAAAACAATTGAACAACCCTTCTCCAAAATTCCGATCAATCTCAATTCGATTATAATCTAATATCCATTTTCTTGATTCACGGTATAAGGGTAGTAACTCCTCTTTTTTCAAACTATAAACATCGCAACCACGCTCATCATACATGTGAAATAGCGTTTGTCTCGTCAAATTAACGATATAGAGGTTTGCGTCTATCCGCGGCTTCCTATGAGATTGTTTGTTACCTAATGCCCGAATTATATAGTCTACAAATAGATCTTCCTTTTTAACCTTTAGACCATATCGAGTCGTCGTCATATCCTCTTCGTCATATTCAAATGGAATGGTCTCATGCGTTAAACCGTATATCAACTTTTTATTTCTTAGAAAGCGTTTGATAGCCGGTAACTCTCTTCTCTCAGCGATATGAGTATCGGTTGAGAACACAAGCAACATTTCATCATTCGTTCCAAACATATAATGAAAAATCGATTTTGCACGATGATATACCTCATTAAAATAATCCTTTTCTTCTAACTGAGACAAGCCCAACTCAAACCGAATCCAATATTTTGACTGATTTTTTAATTGCTCAAATAAAACCATTGAATTCCTCCTTCACTTTAGATGGAATGATAAGTACTAGCCATTCGAGCCGGTGAAAAGTAAACATCATATTTCTCCCCAATTTCTTTTTGAACTTCCTCTGTTAACTTCTTACCTTGCTTATTATGTATCATCTCAAGCTCAATTCCATTGGACACAATCCTATCCTTTTCCCAATCAATCCATTCACCATACCGCAGCATCCATTCCCGTAATCGAGTTTTTAATCCATGTGAAATTGGAAGCTCCTCTAAATCCAAATTGCGCATACATTCAGCACACCATACGGGATCAGCACTTACCTCTCCCTCTATCTTCAACTCATAAACCTCTCCTGGTGCACAAAAACATTTCATAATGTTAAACACATCCTCTTTACATTTTTCTACAAATAATTATATCATTGCATTAAACCAAAAATGCCACCACTCCATGAGTAGTGACAGATGAGATAATTAAAAGTCTTCTCTTTCTAACTTTATAAACGAAAAAAGACATAACCGAAGTTATGTCTTTTTACTTGATACCCGAGGCCGGACTTGAACCGGCACGCCTCGCGGCATCGCATTTTGAGTGCGACGTGTCTGCCATTCCACCACTCGGGCATAATCATATTCATTTTACAGATAGCAGCTAATAAAATTGGAGGCGGCAACCGGAATCGAACCGGTGGTAAGGGTGTTGCAGACCCGTGCCTTACCGCTTGGCTATGCCGCCGTAGAAAAAGTGGAGCGGAAGACGGGATTCGAACCCGCGACCCCGACCTTGGCAAGGTCGTATTCTACCACTGAACTACTTCCGCAAAACTAACTGGGGTAGCTGGATTCGAACCAACGAATGACGGAGTCAAAGTCCGTTGCCTTACCGCTTGGCTATACCCCAAAAATTAAATGGGGCGGATGAAGGGAATCGAACCCTCGAATGTCGGAATCACAATCCGATGCGTTAACCACTTCGCCACACCCGCCATTATAACTATTACTTTATTTAAAAAAATCATGGGGCGACTGAAGGGAATCGAACCCTCGAATGTCGGAATCACAATCCGATGCGTTAACCACTTCGCCACAATCGCCATAATCTTATTAAAGTGATAAATGGCAGGGGCAGTAGGAATCGAACCCACACCAAAGGTTTTGGAGACCTCTATTCTACCGTTGAACTATGCCCCTACAAAAATGGTGGTGGGGGACGGATTCGAACCGCCGAACCCGGAGGGAGCGGATTTACAGTCCGCCGCGTTTAGCCACTTCGCTACCCCACCAAAAATAAAGTATGATGCCGGCGAAAGGACTTGAACCCTCAACCTACTGATTACAAGTCAGTTGCTCTACCAATTGAGCTACACCGGCACGTGGAATTTGAATGATGGCTCAGGACGGAATCGAACCGCCGACACAAGGATTTTCAGTCCTTTGCTCTACCGACTGAGCTACTGAGCCATATCATTATTCTTTTTTAAAAAAATGGCGGTCCCGACGGGAATCGAACCCGCGATCTCCTGCGTGACAGGCAGGCATGTTAACCGCTACACCACGGGACCATTTGGTTGCGGGGACAGGATTTGAACCTGCGACCTTCGGGTTATGAGCCCGACGAGCTACCACTGCTCCACCCCGCGACAATACTATTACTAACTTTTTAAAATAAATGGTGGAGGATGACGGGCTCGAACCGCCGACCCCCTGCTTGTAAGGCAGGTGCTCTCCCAGCTGAGCTAATCCTCCTGGGTTATAATTGCGATAAGCGGCGCATTACTGCGTCATCTTCAATCGTTCAGTCAGTCACGTACTGTTGTACGCTCCTTCCCTCACTCAATCGCTTCCTTGTTCTGCTTACTTCTCCCAATTTTAACGGGAGTAGCTATAGAATTTCTTGACTAAAATGGTGACCCCTACGGGATTCGAACCCGTGTTACCGCCGTGAAAGGGCGGTGTCTTAACCGCTTGACCAAGGGGCCATACTATAAGAGATAAGCTTTAGATTAACTGGCGGAGAGCAAGGGATTTGAACCCTTGAGACAGCGTTAGCCGCCTACACGATTTCCAATCGTGCTCCTTCGGCCACTCGGACAGCTCTCCTAAATGGCTCCGCAGGTAGGACTCGAACCTACGACCGATCGGTTAACAGCCGATTGCTCTACCACTGAGCTACTGCGGAATAATACTACAAGTCATACTGCTTTGTATGTATACTGAGAATGACAGCCTAGCGATGTCCTACTCTTGCAGGGGGGAACCCCCAACTACCATCGGCGCTGAAGAGCTTAACTTCCGTGTTCGGTATGGGAACGGGTGTGACCTCTTCGCCATCATCACTAGACTATTTTCACAAGACAATTACTATCTTAACATATCCACTAAGTAATTGCAAGCGTTTCAACAAAATAATTTATTTTGTTTTGTTCGCTCAAAACTGAATAAAACCAACATTGTATTACACAAATCGAGCCAACCGTGCACTTTTTAATTAAGGTTAAGTCCTCGATCGATTAGTATCCGTCAGCTCCACACGTCACCGCGCTTCCACCCCAGACCTATCAACCTCATCTTCTTTGAGGGATCTTACTTACTTGCGTAATGGGAAATCTCATCTCGAGGGGGGCTTCATGCTTAGATGCTTTCAGCATTTATCCCGTCCACACATAGCTACCCAGCGATGCCTTTGGCAAGACAACTGGTACACCAGCGGTGTGTCCATCCCGGTCCTCTCGTACTAAGGACAGCTCCTCTCAAATTTCCTGCGCCCGCGACGGATAGGGACCGAACTGTCTCACGACGTTCTGAACCCAGCTCGCGTACCGCTTTAATGGGCGAACAGCCCAACCCTTGGGACCGACTACAGCCCCAGGATGCGATGAGCCGACATCGAGGTGCCAAACCTCCCCGTCGATGTGGACTCTTGGGGGAGATAAGCCTGTTATCCCCGGGGTAGCTTTTATCCGTTGAGCGATGGCCCTTCCATGCGGAACCACCGGATCACTAAGCCCGTCTTTCGACCCTGCTCGACTTGTAGGTCTCGCAGTCAAGCTCCCTTATGCCTTTGCACTCTACGAATGATGTCCAACCATTCTGAGGGAACCTTTGGGCGCCTCCGTTACTCTTTAGGAGGCGACCGCCCCAGTCAAACTGTCCGCCTGACACTGTCTCCTGCCCCGATAAGGGGCATGGGTTAGAAGTCCAATACATCCAGGGTAGTATCCCACCAACGCCTCCTCCGAAGCTGGCGCTCCGGGCTCTAAGGCTCCTACCTATCCTGTACAGGATGCATCGGAATTCAATATCAGGTTACAGTAAAGCTCCACGGGGTCTTTCCGTCCTGTCGCGGGTAACCTGCATCTTCACAGGTATTATAATTTCACCGAGTCTCTCGTTGAGACAGTGCCCAGATCGTTACGCCTTTCGTGCGGGTCGGAACTTACCCGACAAGGAATTTCGCTACCTTAGGACCGTTATAGTTACGGCCGCCGTTTACTGGGGCTTCAATTCAAAGCTTCGCTTGCGCTGACCTCTCCTCTTAACCTTCCAGCACCGGGCAGGCGTCAGCCCCTATACTTCACCTTGCGGTTTTGCAGAGACCTGTGTTTTTGCTAAACAGTCGCCTGGGCCTATTCACTGCGGCTCTCTCGGGCTTTAACACCCTACCAGAGCACCCCTTCTCCCGAAGTTACGGGGTCATTTTGCCGAGTTCCTTAACGAGAGTTCTCTCGATCACCTTAGGATTCTCTCCTCGCCTACCTGTGTCGGTTTGCGGTACGGGCACCTCCCGCCTCGTTAGAGGCTTTTCTTGGCAGTGTGAAATCAGGGACTCCGGAGACAATTCTCCTCGCCATCACAGCTCAATGTTATAGGAACGGGATTTGCCTCGTTCCACACCTCACTGCTTAGACGCGCATAACCAACAGCGCGCTCACCCTATCCTACTGCGTCCCCCCATTACTCAAACGGCGGGGAGGTGGTACAGGAATATCAACCTGTTATCCATCGTCTACGCCTTTCGGCCTCGACTTAGGTCCCGACTAACCCTGAGCGGACGAGCCTTCCTCAGGAAACCTTGGGCATTCGGTGGAAGGGATTCTCACCCTTCTTTCGCTACTCATACCGGCATTCTCACTTCCAAGCGCTCCACCAGTCCTTACGGTCTAGCTTCAACGCCCTTGGAACGCTCTCCTACCACTGACACCTAAGGTGTCAATCCACAGTTTCGGTGATTCGTTTAGCCCCGGTACATTTTCGGCGCAGCGCCACTCGACCAGTGAGCTATTACGCACTCTTTAAATGATGGCTGCTTCTGAGCCAACATCCTGGTTGTCTGGGCAACGCCACATCCTTTTCCACTTAACGAATACTTGGGGACCTTAACTGGTGGTCTGGGCTGTTTCCCTCTCGACTACGGATCTTATCACCCGCAGTCTGACTCCCAAACATAAATCATCGGCATTCGGAGTTTGTCTGAATTCGGTAACCCGGGATGGGCCCCTAGTCCAAACAGTGCTCTACCTCCGAGATTCTTAACGTTTGAGGCTAGCCCTAAAGCTATTTCGGAGAGAACCAGCTATCTCCAGGTTCGATTGGAATTTCACCGCTACCCACACCTCATCCCCGCATTTTTCAACATACGTGGGTTCGGGCCTCCAGTAAGTGTTACCTTACCTTCACCCTGGACATGGGTAGATCACCTGGTTTCGGGTCTACGACCCCATACTCATTCGCCCTATTCAGACTCGCTTTCGCTGCGGCTCCGCATTCACTGCTTAACCTTGCATGGAATCGTAACTCGCCGGTTCATTCTACAAAAGGCACGCCATCACCCATTAACGGGCTCTGACAACTTGTAGGCACACGGTTTCAGGATCTATTTCACTCCCCTTCCGGGGTGCTTTTCACCTTTCCCTCACGGTACTGGTTCACTATCGGTCACTAGGGAGTATTTAGCCTTGGGAGATGGTCCTCCCGGATTCCGACGGAATTTCACGTGTTCCGCCGTACTCAGGATACACTCTGGAGAGAATGGACTTTCGACTACGGGGCTTTTACCCGCTACGGCGGACCTTTCCAGGTCGCTTCGCCTAATCCATTCCTTTGTAACTCCGTGTAGAGTGTCCTACAACCCCAGGAAGCAAGCTTCCTGGTTTGGGCTCTTCCCGTTTCGCTCGCCGCTACTCAGGGAATCGATGTTTCTTTCTCTTCCTCCGGATACTTAGATGTTTCAGTTCTCCGGGTCTGCCTCGTTTACGCTATGTATTCACGTAAACGTACTACCCCATTATGGGCAGTGGGTTTCCCCATTCGGAAATCTCCGGATCAAAGCTTACTTACAGCTCCCCGGAGCATATCGGTGTTAGTGCCGTCCTTCTTAGGCTCCTAGTGCCAAGGCATCCGCCGTGCGCCCTTTCTAACTTAACCTTCATACGGATTTCGATAAGCTTCGCATTGCATTGTCAGCTCAGCCGTTCAGATTCTCACGTGCGTTAGCACGTTCCGGTCTTCACTTCATCGCTTCCTAGCACTGCTTGCTTCTCGCAATCCTCGGGTGACTACAATTGCATAGCGATATGCGCCTGTAATCGTTAAAAAGTATTGCATAAGTAAATCACAAAAGTCATTTACTCGGTTGATTCTTGATTTATTACTATCAATGTCGTTTTATCCAGTTTTCAAAGAACAAATAATTGGTGGAGCCTAGCGGGATCGAACCGCTGACCTCCTGCGTGCAAGGCAGGCGCTCTCCCAGCTGAGCTAAGGCCCCGAAAATATATGTTTACTTTCTAAGTAAACTCACTTAGTTTTTTATGGTGGGCCTAAGTGGACTCGAACCA